>DATAON010000078.1:0-11248 GCA_036265715.1 Solirubrobacterales bacterium
GTGAGGTCGCAGCTAACCGCGGTATGCGCGGCTTATTGCGACCTCACGAATCGAGGCTCCAATCCGCGCTCTCCGCGAAGCGTTCGAGGAACGGGATCTCTGCGAGACGGAGCGGCCCGAGCAGCCAAGGAATCATTCGAGAGGCTCGCCGGGAGGGGTTGGGGTGCCCCTGAAGCGTCTTGCACTTTTTTGCTTCAGCCCCCCAAGGCGTTTAGCCGCATCCGGCTCCACAAAAAAGTTAAGCGAAAGGGGCACCCCAACCCCTCCCGCCACCAACCCCCTCGAAGCGCTAAAAATCTTGCCCCCCCGCCGCCGCGCCCAGGACCTCGACCAGCTTCTTGCCGCAGGCGCCGCCCGGGTCCTTCTCCGGGTTGTAGCAACCGATCGAGGCACCGATCAGGGCGGGTGAGCCGAGCAGCGGCGCCAGCACTTCGGCGATCTCCTCCCAGCTGGCTCCGTCGGGCATCAGGTAGTCGGTGGCGGGGAAGGCCTCGGGGTCGAGGACGTCGACGTCGAAGTGCAGCCAGATGGGGACGGCGCTGCCGAGGCGGGCGCCGAGCTCGACGGCGGCGGCGCTGGGGCCGGCCTCGCGGAGGACCTCGAGCGGGCGCAGGATCGGGGCCGGGGAGAGGGTCTCCGGCTGGCGCATCCCGTCCTCGATCGACTCCTCGCGGTCGCGGTAGCCGATCAGCGCCAGGTGCTGGGGCCCGACCGAGGCGCCGCCCGCGGCCTGCACCCAGGCCTCCGGCCCGAGGCCGAGCGCTACCGCGGCAGGCATGTCGGCGGCCTCGCCCGTGGTCGAGGTCTCGCCGTCGTAGAGGTCGGCGTGGCCGTCGAGGTGGACGAGGCCGATCGGCCCGAGCGCGTCGCGGGCGCCGGCCAGGGCGCCGGGCAGCTCGGCGCAGCAGCCGCCAGCGAGGAACGGCCGGGCACCGCCCCCCACCTGCTCGGTGACCGCGGCGCGGATCGCCGTCGTCGCGGCGAGGACGTCGTCGCTGGCGAGGATCCCGGTCTGCGGGTCGCGCAACTCGCCGCGGATCTTCAGGTCGAGGTCGCCGCCGTCACCGCCACCGAGCGCGAGCGGCAGGCCGAGTTCGCGCAGGGCCAGCGGCCCCAGCTCGGCGCCGCCGTCCCGACCCACCGAGTCGATCGGAACGCCGATGAAGGTGAACGGCTCCACTTCTTCGACTCTAACCAGGGGCCGCTGGTGTCAAACTCGGCGGCGATGGCGAAGCGCAAGAACAAGAACAAGCGACGGCCGCGCGAGAAGGTCGTCGTCGTCGACTACACCGACCCCGAGGGCAACGTCCTCGCCTTGCGTCAGTCGCTCAGCGCCGGCACGATCGCGAAGATCGGCGAGCCCCCGACCAGCGCGGCGGCCTCGCTCGAGGATGCCTGGCAGCGGCGCTCGGAGGTGCTGTTCGAGCGTCTGGCGGTTAGCTGGGAGATCGCCGGGCTGCCGCTCGACGACCAGAAGATGCTGCTCGGCCGCTACCGGATGGCCGATGCCGAGACCCAGCGTTGGGTTCGGCAGACGATCGCCGCCCACCTCGAGGCCCACATCCCGGAGCTGGCCGGGTAGGTCGGGCGACGGCGGGCCGGGGTAGCGTGCGCCGATGGCCGACGAGCTGCGCATCAACGAGCGCCTGGCGATTCCGCTGGCCGAGATCGAGCTGCGGACCAGCCGCTCCTCGGGGCCGGGGGGCCAGCACGCCAACGTCACTGCCTCGCGGGTCGAAGCGGTTTTCGAGGTTGAGGCCTCGGCGACGCTGGACGAGCGGCAGCGAGCGCGACTGCGCGAGCAGGCCGGTGCCACGATCACCGCGGTCGCCCAGGACGCCCGCGGCCAGGCGCGCAACCGCGAGCTGGCTTTGGAACGGCTGGCGCAGAAGATCGCCGCCGGCCTGCGGGTGCCGCGCCGACGCCGCGCCACCCGCCCGACTCGCTCCTCGCGCCAGCGCCGCCTCGACCAGAAGCGCCAGGCGGGTGAGCGCAAGCGTGGACGGCGCCGACCCGGGTACGACGATTAGTGACCACCTACAGCGAGGCATTCCTCTTCAGCTCGACCCGGCGGGCTCGCGGACCTTGCCGAGAGCGTTGACCTTGACCAGGCGCAGGCCGCTCGGCCACATCGCCAGGGTGGCGAGCAGGCCGACGAGGATGAGCGCGGCAGTGACGTAGGTGCCGGCCTTGAGGTCGTAGCCGTCGAGACCGGCGATGCGGGCAATCAGGATCACGAGCCCGAGCAGCCAGAGGGCGGCGGCGAGGAGGATCCTCTCCGTGAACCAGCGCTTGCGCGCCACCTGGCCCGGCAGCCCGAAGGTGAGGGGGAGCGCGAGCAGGATCAGGACTGGCCCGGCCAGGTAACCGGTCCCCATCTTCACCACCTGCTGGGAGTTGCCGGCGAGGTCGAACAGGGCCGAGGTCTCCCACCAGGTCAGGGCCGTGCCCAGCAGCCCGACCAGGAGCGCCGCAGCGCAGAGCGCCGCCACGTCGCTGGCGAGGCGGACGCGCGCGTTCGGCACGTAGGCGTCGCGAAGCTTTCCCCGGTCGTCCATCCCACCGTGAAGCTACGGCGCGGCGCGCCAGTCGCCATCGGCGCGATCCCGACGCCTCGCGGTGGCCGAACTACTGAGGCAGGTCGTCGGGCAGCGGCACTTCCTGGGGCGGGCGGCCTTCGCCCTCGTCGTCCCAGCTGGCCCAGGCGATGCCGTCGCGGCTCTGGTGCTCGCCGTCGGCGCCGAGGGCGAGGACGACCACCTTCTCGCTGCTCGGGTTGGTGAGCTGGCGTTTGGACTCGGGCCCGACCCGGGCGAGTTGGCCGCTGCCGAGCGTGTGCTCGGTGCCCTCGACGATCAGCGTCAGGGTTCCCTCGAGCACCAGATAGACCTCCTCCTGGCGCTCGTGCCGGTGCACGCGCAGGCGCTGGCGCGGGCGCAGGGTCAGCTGGTTGATCCCGAAGCTGGTGACGCCGAGCTCGCGGCGCAGGGTCTGGAAGGTGTCCCCGTTGGGGTCGATCGCGGCGAGGGTGACGGCGGGCTCGGTCACGGTGCCGGCGCATTCTCGCGCACGGGGGCGAGCGCGCGCCGGACCAGCGGCGCGACCTCGGTCCCGAACAGCTCGATCGAGCGCATCACCTCTGCATGGGGGAGGGTGCCGACGCTGAACTGGATCAGGAAGCGCTGGTGAGCGAAGATCCCGTGCTGGAGGACGATCTTCTCGGCGACCTGCTCGGGGCTGCCGACGAAGCTGGCGCCGTTGCGCTCGCGGCTGGCTTCGAAGGCCGCCCGGGTCAGCGGCGGCCAGCCGCGTTCGCGCCCGATCCGGTCCATCATCGTCGCGAACGGCGGGTAGGCGGTGTCGGCGGCGGCCTCCGAGGTCGCGGCGACGAAGCCGTGCGAGTTGATGCTGAGCGCCGGGGCAGGGTGGCCCGCCTCCTCGGCGGCGCGCCTGTGGAGCTCGGCGAAGGGCGCGAAGCGGGCCGGTTCGCCGCCGATGATCGCCAGCGCCATCGGCAGCCCGAGCCGGCCGGTGCGGACCGCCGACTGCGGCGAGCCGCCCACCGCCACCCAGACAGGCAGCGGCTCCTGCAGCGGCCGCGGGTAGACGCCGCGCCCGTCGATCGCCGCCCGGTGGCGGCCCTGCCAGCTGACCTCGGTCGACTCGCGCAGCGCCAGCAGCAGCTCCAGCTTCTCGGCGAAGATCTCGTCGTAGTCCTCGAGGTCGTAGCCGAAGAGCGGGAACGACTCGATGAAGGAGCCGCGGCCGGCCATGATCTCGGCGCGGCCACCGGAGAGCAGGTCGAGCGTGGCGAAGTCCTGGAAGACGCGGACGGGGTCGTCGGAGCTGATCACCGAGACGGCGCTGGTGAGGCGGATCCGCTGCGTGCGCTCGGCCGCCGCGGCGAGCGCCACCGCCGGCGTCGAGACGGCGAAGTCGGGCCGGTGATGCTCGCCGACGCCGAAGACGTCGAGCCCGACCTGATCGGCCAGCTCGACCTCCTCGATCAGGTCGCGCAGCCGCTGCTGCGGGGTGACGGTCGGCCCGCCGGAGGCGTCCGGGGTCAGCTCCGCGAAGGTGTAGACGCCGAGTTCGATGGTCGGGAGATCTTAGGTAAGGGAAGATGCCGGCTTGGCCGGCGAACGAACCGAGGACGGGATGGCCGGGCTGTCGCTGGAAAGCGAGGCCCACGGGGGCGTCGTCGCCACTTTCGTGCCGGAGGCGGGAATGATCTGCTGCTCGCTGCGCCACCGCGGCGAGGAGCTGCTTGGCCAGCGCGCTGGTCTGCGCAAGTACGTCGAGTCACGCTCGACGATGGGCATCCCGTTCCTGCACCCGTGGGCGAACCGGCTCGGCGCCGATCGCTTCGAGGTCGCCGGGCAGGAGGTCGACCTGACCCTGGAAGACCTGCCGCTGAAGCGCGACGGCAACGGGCTGGCGATGCACGGCCTGCTCTCGGCGGCGCCGGGCTGGAGGGTGGAGCGCCACGTCGAGCGGCGCGACGGCGGCATGCTCACCGCCAGTTTCGACTTCGGCGCCTACCCGCACCTGCTCGACGCGTTCCCGTTCCCGCACCGGGTGCGGATCGAGGCGACCCTGGACGCGGCGACGCTGACGATCGCGACCACGGTCGAGGCTACTGGCGAGGTCGCGGTTCCGATCTCCTTCGGCTTTCACCCCTACCTCCGCCTGCCGGGCGTGCCACGGGCCGACTGGGTGCTGGCGGCGCCGCTGCGCGAGCGCCTGCTGCTCGACGAGCGCGGGCTGCCGACGGGGGAGCGGGAAGCGGTCGAGATCGCGACCGGCGCGCTTGGGGCGCGCACCTACGACGATGCCTTCACCGCCCCCGAGGGCGGCCGGCCCTTGACGCTGGAAGGCGGCGGCAGGCGGCTCGAGCTGCGGCTTGGCGAGGGCTATCCATTCACCCAGATCTACGCACCCGACGACACCGACGCGGTCGCGATCGAGCCGATGACGGCGCCGACCAACGCGCTGGTCACGGGGGTCGATCTTCCGGTCGTCGAGCCGCGGGAGACTTTCGCCGCGCGCTTCTCGATTCGAGTCTGCGAGTAGCTGTCGGCGCCGCAACGGCGACGGGGCCGGGCATCTGCCCGGCCCCTCGTGCCGCGTCCCTCCTGGCAAGCGCTACGGCTGCAGCGAGACCGCTGCGATCGTCGGGTCGGTGACGTTGCCGCTCCAGCTGGAGTTGGCGTCGCAGCTCAGCGTCGCCGCTCCGTCGCCGGGCAGGGTGGCGACGACGAACACGTCGAACTCCTCGCGGTCGCCCGGTTCGCCGTTTTTCGCGAGGGCGCCGAAGTCGATCCGCTGGGTGATGGCACCGGCCGTCAGCTCACAGTGGATTCCGGAGGCCGGGATCTCGCTGCCGCTGTTGTTGTTGACGCCGCCGCGGGCGAGCACCAGGTAGGTGCCGGCCGACAGGGACTGGGTCGCGACCGTTTTCACCGAGTCTTTCGGCACGTTGACGAGCACGGTGTCGCCGGTGCCGCCGAAGCCCTTCGATTCGAAGCCGCTCGGAGCCTTGCCGGCCAGCTTCGCGGCGTCGGGGACGATCCCCAGGGTCGCCTCGTTGACCTTGGCGCCGGTGACGGCGTCGTTCTTGATCTTCGCGTTGGTGACCGCTTCCTTCTTGATTTTCACCTTGGTCACGGCGCCGTTCTTGATGTCGGGCGTGCCGATCTTGCCGGCTGCGGCGTAGGCACCACCGCCGAGGGCGACGAAGAGAGCGACCATCGCCAAGCACGAGGCGGGGCTGATGCGGGTGGTGAGCTTGCGGAGCATTGGTGACCTCCTGGGTCCGTTGGTTGGTGCTGCCTTGTGCCCCTCCAACGGGCCAGTCGCGGCCGAATTACGCGGCCGCCGAAATTTCTTTCCGGCGCCGTAAGTTTTCGCTTCCCAGGCGGTTGTACGGGTGTATATGGAGCTCGCAATCCGACTTCCGGCCCGCCCCGATACCCGTCCGCGGCTGTGGCCGCGGACGCTCTCAGGCGTGCCCCGACGCAGTACCTTGGAGGCGATGGTGGAGGAGACGGTCAGCGGCGACGCCGGGCTCGAGCGCGAAGAGGAACGACTGGCGCGGGCGGCGGCAGCGGGCGACGGCGAGGCCTTCGCGACGCTCTACGAGCGCTACGCACGCCGCGCCTACAACCTGGCGCTGCGCCTCAGCGGCGCCGACGAGGATGCGGCCGACGCAGTCCAGGAGGCCTTCCTCAGCGTGATGCGGCGGCTGCCGGAGATGGAGAGCGACCGCCGGCTCAGCTTCGGCTCCTACCTCTTCACCGCCACCCGCAACGCCACCTACGATCTCCTGCGCCGCCAGCAGCGGACCGGCGCCAGCGACTCGATTCCCGAGTCGGCCGTGCCGCTGGGCGCGGGCGCCGGCGGGCTCGGCCTCGACCCCGGCGACCCCGACGAAGACCCCGACCGCAAGGTTCTGCTCGGCGCCCAGCGGGAGGAGGTGCGCGCGGCCAACGCCCGCCTGCCCGAGCGCCAGCGCGAGGCCCTCGCCCTGCGCGAGCTGGAGGAGATGTCCTACGACGAGATCGCGGCGGTGATGGGGATGAACCGCAACTCGGTCGCCCAGCTGATCTCCCGCGCCCGGATCAACCTCCGCGACGAGCTTCGCGGCAGCGCGCTCGCTTCGGTTGCGCTGTCCTCTCCCGATTGCGAGCGCGCACTGCCGCTGATCGCCAGCCGCGACGACGGCCAGCTCGACGAGGCCTCGGCCGAGGCCGACTGGCTCGTCTCCCACCTCTCGAGCTGCGACACCTGCGCCGTCGCCCGCGAGGCGATGCAGGAGGCCGGCGTCTCCTACCGCGCCTGGATCCCGGTCGCGATCGCGCCCTGGCTGTTCAAGGCGACGATGGCGAAGGCGGCCGAGCTGAGCGGGAGCAATTGGAGCGGGGTGGTGGAGCAGCGGCTCCAGAGCCCGGCCGAGCCCGGCTCGATCCCCGGCCTGCCGACCCCGTACCGCGAGGCGGCCGAGGCGAAGGGCGCGCGTCGGCGCCGCGCCACGGTGCTCGCGGCCTTGGCGGCGCTGCTGCTTTTGGGCGGCGGCGCCGTTGCGCTCTCGGCCGGAGGCGGGGAAAAGCCACCGCCCCCGGCGTCCCAGGAAGAGGTGGCCGACGAGTTCGAGAACGTGGCGCCCGACCCGGGAGCGGCCGAGGCGCTGAAGCCAGAGCCCAAGCCGAAGGCCGCGCGCGAGTCCGAGGTCACCACGCCTATTACTCCAGAGCCCGAACCGGTCACTGAGTCAGTCGCGCCCGAATCCACCCCGACCAAGGCCAAGCAGGCCCCCGAGCCCAAGGCGGACCCCGCGCCCCAGACCCGCGGCGGCTCGATCGACGCTCCCAAGGCGGTCTCTGAGCCGACCGACCCGGTCCCCGAGCCACCGGCCCCGGTCCCGCCGCCCCCGGCCGAAGAACCGCCCGCCCCGGCTCCACCTCCCCCTGGGCCGCCGCCGACGGTGACGCCGGGCGGGCCGAATCCGTGAGCGCTGTTCACGACTACTCTCCCTTGAGCGGTCAGGCACGCTTCACCATAGAATCGCGCAGCCATGTGGGATTTGGAGCCCGAGCAGAGCATCCTCCGGAAGACTCTCCACCAGCGCTTTGGAGGACAATGGCAGGGCGGAATTAGTCCCTCGGCCCAAACGGCCAACATTTTCATTTTTTATGACCCTGAGACGGGCGAGCAGCACGGCTATTACGACAACTGGCAGGCAGACGGTTGCCTTCACTACACGGGTGAAGGGCAACGTGGCGACCAGGTCATGAAGGCGGGAAACGCCGCGATCTTCAAGCACAAGGTTGATGGAAGGGCACTACGCGTCTTCCGGGGCGCACGCGGCACGGTGATTTACGAGGGGGAGTTTGAACTCGACGACGCCGAACCATTTCAGCGGGCTGATGCGCCCGAGACGGGGGACGGACCCCTGCGAGAGGTCTTTGTCTTTCGCCTCCGCCCAAAGGACATTGAGGCGCCTGAATCGAGCTCGAAATTGAGTGAAGTCCTGGTGGGCCCAACCCGGGTTGATGTTCGGATTGAGCAGCAGGAGACGGAGAAGGCATACGTCAATCCGAGTCGCGAGCCCTATGAGGCTGAGCGTCGGGAGCAGAAGCTCGTCCTTGCCTTGGAGGCGCACCTGGTTGCGCTTGGACACACGGTGACCCGGCAGCGTCTCCTGCCTTCCGGAGAGGCCAGGCCGATTATCACCGACCTCTTTGATGTCACGACTGGCGCTCTGGTCGAGGCAAAGGGCAGCGTCGAGCGCAATTCGGTTCGGATGGCGATCGGGCAGTTATGCGACTATCGGCGCCTTTTCGCGGATGGCGAGGTGAAGTTCCTCGCCGCGCTTTTTCCGACGGAGCCTCGAGCAGACCTGTGTGAACTGCTCGGTGAACTGGGCATCGTCGTCATTTACCGCACCGAGGAAGGCTTCGAAGACTCGACCGGCGGCGGTCTGGTGAACGAGGAATAGGTCTCCCGGATTATGGGCACGGCTGGTTTCGAACCAGCGACCTCTCGCGTGTGAAGCGAGCGCTCTCCCACTGAGCTACGCGCCCTGGTCGGGCGATTCTACGGGCATCGGGTTCGTGCCTGAAGTGCGGGACGTCCCTAGAACGTTAGTCCAGAAAAGTTGGTAGGGAGGTTGAGAAAATTAAGTAAAGGGCAGATCGTCGGTCTGGAAGTTCGTTGCAATCGAAAGAGCTACGGAAGGACTGACGTGAGTGGAGCGATAGACAGATCAAGGCGGGGGGTCTGCTTGGCTGGGCTCCTGGCCATGTGCACCGTCCTGCTGGTTGCCGGACAGGCACAGGCGGCAAGCTTCCCCAGCGGAGGCAGCACTTTCTCCGGCGGCGCCGAAGGTTGGAAACCGGCCCAGCCCCCAGCCTGCAACATCGGCCTGGGCGGGCTCTGCACGGCGACGGCCGGATACGACGGGGCGAACGGGAACCCGTCCGGCTCGCTGGCCGCAACCACCACCGTCGTCGTCAACGCCGGTGGGCTGTTCAAATCGACAGCCGCGTTCGAATCGCCGAACTTCGTGGCGACCGAAGGCGGGCCGGCGACGCTCTCGCTCGATCGCCAGCTGGCCTCGGGCAGCCTGCTCGACCTCACCCCGCAGCTCAAATACACCGTGACGCTGGTCGATCGCACCGGTGGCGACAGCACCGACGTCCTGACCGAAACCGTGACCGGCGCGGCGGAAACGTTCGCGGGCAAAGAGTCCGCGACCAAACTGGTCGCGGGACACACCTACGCGATTCTGATCGACTCGGAAACGAGCTCGTCGGTGGCGAATGTCGGCCTGCTCGGCTCGGCGTCGGCACGCTTCGACAACGTCTCGGTCACGGTCGGCAGCTCCGGCGGCGGTGGCGGCAACGGTGGTGGTGCGGGCGGCGGCAACGGCCTCTCCAACGCCAGCCTGACGACGCTGATGCAGAACAGCCTGATCGGCCCAGCGGTCCTCAAAGGCAAGCGGCTCTTCGTCAGGGCGAAGTGCCCGGCCAAGGTCGGCCGCGCCTGCAAGGTCACGGTTCAGGGCCTATTGAAGAAAGGCAAGCCGGCGACCACCAAGCGCACGGCGAAAATCGCCAAGGGCAAGACCAAGCAGCTGGTCCTGCGGGTGAAGCCGAAGCTGCGACCGCAGGTGGCGGCGAAGAAGAAGCTGTTGTTCAAACAGACGGTCAAGGCCGGCAAGGCCAAGGCCACCGTCTACAAACGGCTGAAGCTGATCAAGCGCTAGCCGGCGCGACCTGGCCAGGGGGGAGGGGTTCGTCCCCTTCCCCCTCGGCCTCGGCCTTCTTGCGCAAGGCGAGGCCGACGAACGGGAAGACCAGGGTCGAGAGCATCGCGGCGCCGACCAGCCCGGCCGCGGTCGACGTTTTCATGTTGCCAGTTTCGGTCGCGATCGTCGTGATCGCGACGACCAGCGGCAACTCGGTCGCCGAGTAGAAGGCGAGGGCGGCGCGGTCGCGGGCGCTGAGCACACCGCGGTAGAGCAGCAGCGCCGGCGCCCCGCGCACGACCAGGAAGAGACCGAAGAACATGAACAGCTTCGCGATCGCTTCGGCCGAGCCGAGTGCCGCCAGGTCGAAGGCGATGCCGCTGGTGACGAAGAAGAACGGCACGAAGAAGCCGAACCCGACCGCGGTCAGCTTCGACTCGAAGATTTTCACCTCCTGCCCCTTTAAGGCCAGGCGCACGATCATCCCCGCGACGAAGCCGCCGAGCAGGATGTCGAGGCCGAGCTCACCGGCCAGCGCGACCAGCCCGAAGACAAGCACCACGGTCAGCCGCACGGCCAGCTGGCTGCTCGACTCGAAGGTCCGTTCCAGCGCCGGCCAGCCGCGCCAGGCGTAGCGGATCGAGCCGATCGCGAGGACCAGGGCGAGGGCGACGAAGGCGAGCAGGATCGCCGCCTCGTGGATCGGGTTGGTGGTCGAGAGGACCAGGGTGACGAGCAGGATCGGGCCGAACTCTCCGGCGCCGCCGGCCGCCAGCAGGTAGGTGCCGAAGCGGGTCTTCAGCTCGCCGTTGTCGCGCAGGATCGGGATCAGGGTCCCGATCGCGGTCGTCGCCATCGCCGAGCCGGTGTAGAGGAAGGAGACGATGATCCCGGCCGCCGCGAGGGCGCCGCCGATCCCGTAGGCGAGCGCGACCGAGAGCACCCAGCCGAGCGCGCCCAGTTTCATCGGTGCGCCCTTGATGCGGTCGAAGTCGATCTCGTAGCCGGCGAAGAAGAAGAGCATGCCGAGCCCGAGGTTGGAGAAGAACTGGACGAAGTCGTCGGTCTTCGCGATGTCGAGGACTTCGGGCCCGATCAGGATCCCCAGCATCAGCTCCAGCACCACCACCGGCGGCGCGAAGCGCTTGGGAACGATGGCGACGGTGATCGCCGCGATGGCGGCGACGACGACGATCGCGAAGAACGACTGGGCGTCGACTTCGATGTGGGCGAGCGGGAGCGGCAGGACGGGCAAGTGCGCATCCTACGTCCGGGCCGCTAGGATCGACAACGGACCGTGCTAGGCGGGGAATCAGCGGTGCCTTGTAACCCGCAATCCGCTCTAGCGGGGCCGAATTCCCGTTCCGAGGGACTGGCCGTCGGGGTCAGTGCGTCGCGGCGGCGTTGACGGCCGGGTCCTGCGCGACGTGGGCACGCGAATCAGGTCAGGTCCGGAAGGAAGCAGCCTTAAGCGGATGCCGCGGGTGCCGCAGGCGAGCC
>DATAON010000079.1:0-2023 GCA_036265715.1 Solirubrobacterales bacterium
CGATCATCTCCTCGAACGACTCACCCAGGCCGACCATCAGCCCCGACTTGGTGACCACCCCGCCGCCGCCCATCTCCTTCGCCATCCGCAGGACCCGAGCCGAGCGCGTGAACCGCGAGCCGCGGCGCGCCTTCGGGTAGAGCCGCGGCACCGTCTCGACGTTGTGGTTGAAGACGTCGGGTCGCTCGTGGATCACCTTGGCGAGCGGCATTTCCTGGCCGCGGAAGTCAGGGGTGAGGATCTCCACCTTGCAGTCCGGCGCCTGCATGCGGATGGAGCGGATCACGCCGACGAAGGCGCTCGCCCCATAGTCGGGAAGGTCGTCGCGGTCGACTGAGGTGACGACCGCGTGGCGCAGGCCCATCTGCTTGACCTGGTTGGCGACCCGCAGCGGCTCCAGCGGGTCGTTCCAGGTCGGGACCCCTGTCTTCACGTTGCAAAAGCCGCAGCGGCGGGTGCAGACGTCGCCGAGGATCATGAAGGTCGCGGTGCCGCGCTCCCAGCACTCGCCGACGTTGGGGCAGTTGGCCTCCTCGCAGACGGTGTGCAGGTTGTCGGAGCCGATCGTCGCCTTCAGGCGCCGGTAGTTGGGCCCGCCCGGCGCCGGCACTTTCAGCCACGGCGGCTTGCGGGCGCGCTTGAAGGGGACGGTGCCGTCGGCCGCGGCCGCGGTCCCGCCGGGCTTCGCCCGCGAGCGGGTCACGTGGACGCGCTCGCTATTCACCACGTCCCGCCCCTCCGCTCGAGTTGCGATCGGCCAGCTCGGGGAGCGCGGGGGGTGGGGCCGCGTAGTTCACGGGCGTCGCCGAGAGCTTGATCGGATTTCGAGTCAGCTCGACGCCACCCCCGTCCCCCCGGGGAATCCTCACCGTTGGCTCGAGCCCAATTCGCTCTGCCAATGCGAACGCGCCACCGATGTCGTTGACGACACCAGCCGGAACCCGGCGCTCGGTCAGCTCCGCCGCCCACTCGCCGGCCGACTTCGTGGCCAGTCCCGCCCGTAGCCGCGTGGTCAGCTTTTCGCGGTTCTCGACCCGCGCCGGGTTGGTGGCGAAGCAGGGGTCAGCGGCGAGCTCGGGGGCGCCGATCGCCTCGCAGAGCTGCTCGAACTGGCGGTCACCGCCGACCGCAAGGACCAAATCGCCGTCGGCCGTCGGGAACAGCTCGTAAGGGGCGATGCTCGGATGACGGTTGCCCATCCGGGTCGGCACGACTCCGGCAATCGTGAAAGCGGAGCCTTGGTTCACCAGGGACGCGAGCAGCGCCGAGAAGAGATCGACCTCGACCAGCTGGCCCTCTCCGGTCGCCTCCCGATGGCGCAGCGCGGCGAGAATCCCAACCGCAGCGAAGAGCCCTGCGAGGACGTCGACCAGGGCGACGCCGACCTTGGTCGGCTCCCCATCGGGCTGGCCGGTGATGCTCATCAGCCCGCCCAGCGCTTGGATCAGCAGGTCGTAGCCGGGGAGCGCGGCGCCGCCGCCCCTGCCGAAGCCGGTCACCGAGCAGTAGACGAGGCCACCGTTGTCCGCCGCCAGGGACTCGTAGTCGAGGCCGTGGCGAGCCATCAGGCCCGGGCGGAAGTTCTCGACGAGGACGTCGGCCTCGAGAGCCAGGCGCCGCAGCTCCGCGAGGTCTGTGGGGTCGCCGAAGTCGAGCGCCAGGCTCGACTTGTTGCGATTGACGGCCTGGAAGTAGGTCGCCTCGCCGCGATCGTCGTAGGGCGGCCCCCAGGCCCGGGTGTCATCGCCGACACCCGGGCGCTCAACCTTCGTTACCTCGGCGCCGAGGTCTCCGAGCAGCATCGTCGCGAACGGTCCCGCGAGGACGCGCGAGAAGTCGAGGACCCGCAGGGGGCCGAGGGCCGAGCTTCTGTAATCTGCTGAATCCTCGATCTTCGAAAATCTAGCATCAAGGAGTCCGATGACCGCCGCTGCCCCACCAATCCGTCCCACCGACTTCCTCGCGATCGACCATCTCCTCTCCGAGGAGGAGCGCGACATCCGCGACACGGTCCGCGCCTTCG
>DATAON010000080.1:0-4059 GCA_036265715.1 Solirubrobacterales bacterium
CTCTTCGCCACCTACACGAAGCAGATCAACCACAGCGTGCATTTCGTCTACGCGGCCGACGGCGGCAACGCCGGGGTCAAAGACGTCCAGAACGGCACCAGCATGTTCGCCGGCCAGGGCCGCACGCCGCTCCCCAGCGACGCCGGCACCACCTACATCAAGATGTTCCTCGACGGGCTCTGCCTCGACGTCAACCCGAAGAACAACCTCAGCAACATCACGATCCAGCAGACCCACGACATCTACCGCGGCCTGCTCACCAACTGGAGCCAGGTCGGCGGCAACCTGACGACGACGATCGACCCGGTCGGCCGCGACACCAACGGAGGGACCTACAACTTCTTCCTCCAGGCGGTGTTGAACAACGAACCGCCGGCATCCAACGTCAACGCGCTGACCGCCGACGGCCTCGTCGTCAACGCGGTCAAGCAGGACGACAACGCGATCGGTTACGCCGGTCTCGCCTGGCAGGGCAGCAAAAAGCTGAAGCCCCTGAAGGTGAACGGCATCCCGTGCCAGGCCAACAAGATCAGCGTCGAGCCGCTCAAGTACCCGCTCTCGCGCTACCTGTTCCTGGTCCTCCCCGGCGACGGCAGCACCAGCCCGAAAGGCCTGCTGAAGTTCGTCGACTGGATGCGCCGCAGCAAGCTCGCCGGTGAAACCATCACCAAGGCCGGCGGCGTGCCCGCGTTCAACAAGAAGTAAACGGGTCCGTGGACGAAGAGCTCACTCCCGAGTACGGCCCGAAGTGGTCGGACAAGCGCGTCGAGCGGATGCTCGGCGCGCTTGTCTGCGGCCTCGTCGGGCTGCTGCTGGCGATGATCGTCACGGTCTTCATCAAAGGCTGGCCGTCGTTCGCCCACAACGGCCTCGCCTGGTTCGGCCCCGGCGGCAACGTCGACGATCAGCTCAACGAAATCTTCCTCTCCGGCCAGGCCGGCGCCGACTACATCTACACCTTCCACGCCTGGCCGCTGATCTGGAGCACGATCCTGATCACCGGCGGCGCCGTCCTCGTCTCGCTCTTCTCGGCGCTCTTCGTCGCCGTCTTCATCGTCGAGTTCGCGCCGGAGTGGATGAGCAACATCCTGCAGCCGGTGGTCCGCTTCCTGGCCAGCGTGCCCTCGGTCATCTACGGCCTGCTCGGCGTCGTCATCCTCGTCCCCTTCATCGGCAACAACCTCGTCAGCGAGGAGCAGAAGGCCTCCGTGGCGGGGGTCATCTCGCTAACCGGCTACAGCCTGCTGGCGGCGGTGATCGTGCTGACGATGATGATCGCGCCGCTGATGGTCTCGATCTTCAGCGACGGCCTGCGCTCGGTCAAACCGGGCTGGCTCGAGGGCTCGCTGGCGCTCGGCGTCAACCGCTGGCGCACGACCTGGAAGATCGGCGTCCGCAGCGCCCGCCCGGCGATCGTCGCCGGCACCGTGCTGGCGACCGCGCGGGCGATCGGCGAGGCGGTGATGCTGGCGATGCTCTCCGGCTCGGTCGGCTTCGCCCCCAACCCGGCCGACGGGCTGATCTTCATCTACGAGCCCTCGCGGCCGCTGGCGCCGACGATCGTCAAGAACATCGACCAGCTCAGCTCCCCCGCCGGCGGCGCGACCCTCTTCTCGATCGCCACCGTGCTGCTCTTCTCGGCCGCCTTCTTCTCCTTCGCCGGCTACATCGCCCGCCGCTCGATGCAGAAATACGGGAGCGCCTGATGGAGCGATCGGTAACGGTCCCGTCGGTCCCGCCGGCCAACCAGCAGCCACTTCCCGGCGCCAACGGCAACGGCAAGGGCGCGGTCGAGGGCAGCGGCACCTGGGCGCTCAGCGACCGCATCGGGCTGGCGATCTGCTGGGGCCTGGGGCTGCTCTTCTGCGCCCTGGCGGTGGCGATCGTCGTCTACCTGTTCATCCAGGGCGTCAAGTTCCTGCGCCCGGAGATGATCTGGACGCCGGCCGCCGCCGGCTTCGAGCAGACCGAAACCGGCGGCTTCTCCGACGCCTTCATCGGCACCCTGATCGTCGCCGTGATGGGGATCTCGATCGCGCTCCCGGTCGGCGTCGCCACCGCGGTCTGGCTGGTCGAGTACGGCCGCCCGGCGGGGCTGGCGCGGGTCACCGAGTCGACGATCGAGGCGATCGCCGGCATCCCCTCGATCGTGCTGGCGCTGTTCGGCACCGTGATCTTCTCCAGCACCGCGCTCGCCTTCCTCAGCCGCAGCACCGAAGGGGTCGTCTTCGGCCGCTCCTTCTTCGCCGCCTCGGCGATGCTCTCGCTGGTGGCGCTGCCGCTGATCGTCGCCAGCACCCGCGAGGGGTTGAACGCGATCCCGCGCCACGTGCGCGAGGCCTCCTACGCGGTCGGCAAGACGAAGGCGGCGACGACGCGGCGGATCCTGCTGCCGACCGCGAAGCCCCAGATCGCCACCGGCGCGATGCTCGGCCTCGGCCGCATCATCGGCGACACCGCGATCATCCTCGTGCTGCTCGGCGCGACCCAGAACTTCTCCCCGGTCGAAGGCGCCCCCTTCCCGCTCAACTTCCTGCGCGGGGCCGGCACCACCCTGACCAACTTCGTCTACGAGGCCTCCCCGACCGGGAACCTCAATCAGCCCGAGAAAGCCTACGCGGCGGCTTTCGTCCTGCTGCTGATGGTCCTGGCCCTGAACGGGGCCGTCGACGTCGTCCATCGCCGCGCACGAAAGGTTGGAACGTGGAGTTCCTGAACTCTCCCCCGCCGCCGATCCGGCGGCTGCCCATCGAGGACCCGGAGGCGGCGACCCAGGTCGCGCCGCCGCTCCCCGCAACGAATGGCAACGGGGGCGCCCCGGCGAGCGGTGGCTTCACCGCCGCCAAGCGCTCGATCAGCGCCCCCCAGTTCTCGATCCGACGCATGGAGATCGACAAGGTCTCGGTCTTCTACGGCGACAAGGAGGCGGTCAAATCGGTCTCTCTCCCGGTCCGCCAGGGCGAGGTGCTGTCGCTGATCGGGCCCTCGGGCTGCGGCAAGACGACGCTGCTGCGCTCGCTCAACCGGCTCACCGAGCTGACCTCCAGCGCCACCCTGCGCGGCCGCATCCTGCTCGACGACGTCGACATCAAGGTGATCGAGCCGACTCTGCTGCGCCGCCGGGTGACGATGGTCTTCCAGCAGCCGAACCCGTTCCCGATGAGCGTCTTCGACAACATCGCCTACGTGATCCGCGAGCAGGGCTCGCGGCGGATGCGCAAAAAGGCGCTGGAACCGGCGGTCCACAGCGCCCTCGACCGCGCCGGCCTCTTCGAGGAGGTCAAGGACAACCTCGACCACCCGGCGCTGAAGCTCTCCGGCGGCCAGCAGCAACGCCTCTGCATCGCCCGCGCGCTCGCCGCCGAGCCCGAGGTGCTGCTGCTCGACGAGCCCTGCTCGGCGCTGGACCCGAAATCGACCCAGGTGATCGAGGACCTGATCGTGAAGCTGCGCGACGACGTCGCCGTCGTCATCGTCACCCACAACCTGCAGCAGGCCTACCGGATCGCCGACCACGTCGCCTTCATGTACCTCGGCGACCTGGTCGAGTACAACAGCGCCACCGCCCTCTTCGGCTCGCCCCGCAAGCAACGGACCCAGGAGTACGTGAGCGGTGCCTTCGGTTAAGCGCAGCCAGCTCGCCGCCCTTGGCCTCGGCGCCGCCCTCGCCGTCACCGGCCTGACCGGCTGCGAGACGACCCAGGAAAAGGCCGCCGCCCACCGGGCCGAATCCGAACGGATCCTCGAAGCGCGCGAGAAGCGCCAGGCAAAGAAGAAGCAGCAGCGCAAGCACGGAAAGGAGAAGGGATGAGCCAATTGGAGACGGTGCGCCGGCCGCAGGCCTTCGAGCCGTGCGAGGAGTGCGGGGCGCCGATGGATCCCCAGCAGCGCTACTGCGTCAACTGCGCCGCGCGGCGCGGCAACGGCGCCAACCCCTCCTCCCGCTACTTCGCGACGATGAGCAAACGGGCGCGGCGCCCGCTGGTCGGGCCGCCGAAGCGACCGCCGGCCAGCCGCGCCGCCGCGGTCGGGTTCTTCGCCCTGCTGCCGATCGCCGTC
>DATAON010000081.1:0-1929 GCA_036265715.1 Solirubrobacterales bacterium
ACTGCCCGGACTGCCGGCGCCGAGTCGAGGAGCTCTCCGAGGTGGCGGACGAGCTGCTCCTGGTCGCCCCGTACCGCGAGCCCCCGCCCGGCTTCGAGTCGAAGGTTCTGGGCGAGGTGCTTTCCACGCCCCCCAAGCGCCGCCGCCGGCGGTTCGCGCTGGTCTTCGCACCGGTTGCCAGCGCAGCCGCCGCGGCCGCGATCACGCTCGCGGTCGTCTCGGGCGACATCCAGACTGCCTCCCACTATCGCCAGACGCTCCAGCAGGCCAACGGCAAGGAGTTCGAGGCGTACTCCCTCTACGGCGGCGACGGCCGCTTCGCCGGCACAGTCTTCAGCTACCAGGGACGCCCGAACTGGTTGGTGATCACGGTTGATCCCGCCCATCGCGCCGACCTGAGCAGCGCCCACCTGGTCATGGACGACGGCAGCCAGCGCGAGCTCAGCTGGTTCCACCTCGATTCCTCCGGAAGCTCCGGCGGCGGGATCCCGGTGGATCCCCACGACGTCTCGGTGCTGCGACTGCTGCCGGGTGCGGGCGGCCAGCCGCTCGTCGCCCACTTCACGAGCTAGCCGCCGCCAGGCCGGCCGCGTCATCACGGCGAGGCTGGGTTCGAAACCGCCTGAGGCGGGTAGGTGACCGGCTGATTGACTGGTCAGTCAGCCAGTTGAAATCGGTATCATCCCGCGCCGCCACCGTCCCCGTCACCGTGGAGGACCTGTCTTGAAGATCGCAGTGCTCGTCAAAGAGGTCCCGGACGCCGCCGTCACCAAGCGGATCGATCCGGAGACCAAGCGCCTGGACCGCTCCGGCGAGAAGAACCTCAACCCCTTCGACACCCACGCCCTCGAGGCCGCCATGCAGGTCAAGGAGGGCGGCGCCGACGTCGAGGAGATCGTCGCGGTGACCATGGGCCCGGAGAGCGCCGTCCGCGCCCTCCACAAGGCCGTCGCCCTCGGCGCCGACCGCTCGGTGCACCTCACCGACGGCGCCCTGGAGGGCTCCGACGTCAATGCGACCGGGTACGCACTCGCCAAGGTGCTGGAGGCCGAGAGCCCCGACCTCGTGCTGCTCGGCCAGCAGTCCGATGACGGCGAGTGCTACACGATCGGCGCCGTGGTGGCCGACCACCTGCAGATGCCCTCACTGACGCAGGTGATCAAGATGGACGTCGCCGACGGCAAGCTCACCTGCGAACGCCAGGCGGAGTACGGCTACGACACCGTCGAGGTCGAGTTGCCGGCGGTGATCAGCGTCGGTGACGCGATCAACGAGCCGCGCTACCCGAGCCTCAAGGCGATCATGGGCGCGAAGAAGAAGCCGCTCGACACCAAGGCGATCGGCGACGTAGGCATCGAGTCCGACCGCGTCGGGGGGACCGGCTCGCGCACCGCCGTCCTCGAGCTGAAGCCGCCGCCCGAGAAGGAGGCCGGCGAGATCATCGAGGACGAAGACACGAACGAGACGGTCGAGAAGATCATCGCCTGGCTCGAGGAAAGGAAGCTGATCTAGATGACCTCCTCCCGATCAACGCACGCCCGGCTGACCCGCCCGGCGCTGCGCATCTCTGCGTCCTCGGGCTCGCCTTTGGCACCACCAAAGGCTTCGCCCTGCGTCCTTGAGCGGCTTGGCCGGGCGAATCCCCGGTCGCACGCTGACCGGAAGGAGATCATCTGATGGCGGGGATCCTGGTCTACGCCCTCCACGACGACGAGGGCAACTTCAACAAGAACTCCCTGGGCGCCCTCTCCGAGGCGGCGAAGCTCGCCGGCCAGCTTCGCGGCCTCTGAGACGGCGCCGAGGGAGTTCTTGTTGAAGTTGCCCTCGTCGTCGTGGAGGGCGTAGACCAGGATCCCGGCCATCAGATGATCTCCTTCCGGTCAGCGTGCGACCGGGGATGCGCCCGGCCAAGCAGCTCAAGGACGCAGG
>DATAON010000082.1:0-8100 GCA_036265715.1 Solirubrobacterales bacterium
TCGACGTCGGACTCGTCCAAATCGACCTCGGAAACGGCCGAGGCGATGTCGCCAAAGGTCAGCACCCCGAGCTGCTGCCCGCGGGTGATCAGTCCTTTGACCTCCTCAAGCTCCTGAAGCTCTGCGACTAGCATCCTGATCTACTCGTTTCCCTCGCGTTTGGAAGTTTGTTCCTGCAATAAAAGGCCTCTACGGGCCACAAGTCTCGAAAAAAGCGGACCGGCGAAGGGTCCGCGAATGAACATAGTCTGCGCAGCGAGGTCCTTTGGGGCCTTTCCAGGCCGCTCAAACGCCTGTTCGCATTTTAGCGCTTCACTTTCTGAAGTCAATGGCAAATTCCGTGCGACATACCCGCCCATGGCTGCGCGCCTTCTGGAACCGCGCCTACCAGGAGAACGTCACCGGCCTCTCGGCGATGGTCGCCTACAACCTAATGCTTGCGGTTTTCCCGTTCGCGCTGATCATCCTCTTCATCTTCGGCCAGGTGCTCAAGATCAAGGGGGTCGAGGCGAGCGTGCTGGACGACCTGCAGCGGCTCTTCCCCAACTCCGAGCAGACCCAGCTGACCGACATCCTCAACCGGATCGAGGACAACTCGACCACGATCGGGATCGCCGCCTTCTTCGGCTCGCTCTGGATCGGCGCCTCCTTCTGGGGGGCGATGGACACCGCCTTCTGCCGCATCTACCACGTCGAGTGCCGCGGCTGGGTCGAGCAGAAGCGCTTCTCCTTCGCGATGCTCGGCGTCGTCCTCCTCTTCATCGCCGCCAGCGTTTTCATCCCGGCGATCGAGAGCGGCCTGATCGACAGCACCGACCGGCTCCCCTTCGGCCTCTCGGACATCAAGGCGATCGACACCGTGCTGCTGCTCGCCGCCGCCCTCCTGGTCACCTTCCTGATCTGCGCGGTGATCTTCTGGGCGGTGCCGAAGGGGCACATGCCCTGGCGCGCGGTCTGGCCGGGGGCGCTCTTTGTCACCCTCGCCGTCGGCCTCGCCAACTGGCTGTTCCCGATCTACCTCTCCAACATCTCCAGCCTCTCCCACTTCGGCTCCACGGTCGGCTTCATCCTCATCGCCCTGCTCTGGTTCTACGTGCTCAGCCTGGCGCTGATGGCCGGCGCCGTGATCAACTCGCTGCGCCACGAGGTCCACGCGACCGGCGAACTCCCGTACGGGGAGCCGAAGAAGCCCTGCCAGGGCTGCGACTGAGTCGCTCTCAGCTCAGCAGGGCG
This sequence comes from Solirubrobacterales bacterium, assembly GCA_036265715.1. Taxonomy (GTDB): domain Bacteria; phylum Actinomycetota; class Thermoleophilia; order Solirubrobacterales; family 70-9; genus VAYN01. The sequence goes on from DATAON010000082.1 coordinate 1,234, forward strand.
GGATCGGTGGGGGCGACAGGGGCGGCTACAGCGGGCATCGACACGAGATCAGCGGCGAGCGCCTCGACCACCGTCGGGTCGAACTGCGAGCCCGCGCAGAGGCGCAGCTCCTCGATCGCGTCGTCGTCGCTGCGCGCGGCCCGGTAGGGACGCGGCGAGGTCATCGCCGCGTAGGCGACGACGGCGGCGATGATCCTGGCGCCGACCGGGATCGCCTCGCCACTCAGTCCGTCGGGGAAGCCGCTGCCGTCATAGCGCTCGGAGATCGAGCGGATGATCCTCGCCACCGGGGCCAGGCCGGGAGCGGCGGAGACGATCCGCTCGCCCTCGATCGGGTGGCGGCGAATCAGCCGCGACTCGGCGTCGTCGAGCGAGGTCGGTTTCTCCAGCACCGCCTCCGGCACGGTCAATAGGCCGATGTCCTGAAGCTCGGCGGCGAGGAAGACGTCATCGATAGCGTCGCCGTCGAGGCCCATCCGGCGCGAGATCGCGATCGAGCGGAAGGCGACATCACGGACGTGCTGGCGCAGGTCGGGTCGGCGGGCGCCGAGCGCGGCCATCAGCACCGCGTGGGCCTGGCGGCGGGCCGAGCGCTGCTGGCGCTGCTTGTAGGCGGTCACCCGCTGCCCCGCCAGCTGCAGCGCCACTTCAGGGTCGGAGGTCTCGTCGGGAAGCGTCACCTCTCCGTGCGAGCGCCCGACCTGGGGGACGTGGTCCTCGTCACTGGGAGGGCTGAGGGCCACCGACATGATCTCGCCCAACGTGCGGCTGTCGCCGGAGGCGAGGATCCCGAAGCGAGCCGCGTCGATCCGGTAGGCCCAGCCGCCGTTGCGCTCGACTGCGGCGGCAAGCGGACGCGCGACGTCGCACAGCAGAGCGTCGCCGGCGGCGGCGCCTTCGCCGTCGTAGAAGGACTGCAGCCCGTCCAGCTCGACCACGATCAGGGCCCAGCGCTCCCCGGAGCCGAGCGCCCAGCCGAGGTCGCGCAGCAGAGCGGCGCGGTTCGCGAGCCCGGTCACCTGGTCCACGCTCGCCAGCTGTTGCTCGACCGAGAGATCGCGGTCCTTGCGCCTGGCGGTCTCCACCAGCCAGACGAAGACGCAGGCGATCAGCGCCACGCAGAGCCAGAAGACAAGCTGCGGGATGCGGTCCTGAAGATGGTCGAAGACGAGCAGGCCGAGGGCGGCAGCGGCGAACGTGGCCGGCCAGGCAACCGTGCGCCAGCCCTCGGGGCCGACCAGGGCGTACCAGGCGTCGCTCATGGGGTCGCTGACTCGTTCCACACACTGCGTATCGGCAGCGATCGCCAAAAAGCCAAGGGGCCGACGGGCGTCACCCAGGCTTGCCGGACCAATGTTCAGGGCGACAGGCCCCGCCTGAGCCGGGGCGTGGCACGGTAGTCAATAAAAACTGTCATATATTTGGAACGGTGTTCGGCGTTCTAGACCCAAAGACACCGGCAGATCTCGGTGCCCAGACACAGCGAAAGCGGATCGTCGACGCGATGGTCGCCAGCTGCGCCGAGAAGACCTACTCGGGCACCACGATCAGCGACATCGTCTCCCGCGCTTCGATTTCACGGACCACGTTCTACAAGCATTTCGAAGGCAAGCGAGCCTGCTTCGACGCCGCGGTCGACACCTGCATCGAGGAGATTCGCGCGGTCGCGCGCGAGGCCCACACGCCCGCCGACCCACCGGTCGAGGCAGTGCCGAAGGCCACGGCGGCGATCCTCGATCGGATGGCGGCAAAGCCGGACCTGGCGCAGATGTTGACCGGCGATGCGCTGGCGGTGGATTCGTCGATAGTCGACCGCTACCGGCGCCTCCTGATCCCCGCCGTCGAAGCCCTCTGGGACGCGGCCGGGGAGCCGCGGACACCGCACATGGACGCCGGCCTCGCCTTCAGCCGCGCGCAGCTGTTGATCTTCAACCAGATTGCCGCCGGCAACTCGGCGCAGCTTCCGGAGCTGCTGCCGGAGATCGTCTACCTGGCGGTCGCGCCCTTCGCAGGCCATGAGAAGGCGCTCGAGCAGGTCAGCCTCGCCGAGCGCAGGGTGCGATCCCGACCTGCTCCCGGCCAGTGACCCCGGAGCCCGAAGACCTGCGCAAATGGCGACTGCCGCGCGGCCGCCACGGCCTCCCGCGGGAGCTCGTCACCCGCTCCCAACGCGAACGGCTGCTGGCGGCGGTGGTGCGAGCCACCGCCGCCAAGGGCTACGGAGCGACGACGGTCGCCGATGTGCTCGAAGAGGCCGGGGTCGGTCGCGAGACCTTCTACGAACTCTTCGACGACAAGCGGGCCTGCGCCCTGGCCGCTCACAGGGCCCTCAGCGCCGACCTCGAAGGGACGGTCCGGGACGCCTACATGGAGCCTGGAAGGTGGCCTGAACGGGCATGCCAGGCGGTTGCCGAGACGCTCGCGTGGTTCGCGGCCGACCCAGCCGCGGCGCGGTTCATGATGGTCGAGGTGGGGGCGATGGGAACCGATTACCGGGAGCGCTTCCAGGCTGAATTCAGCCGCTTCGTGAGCCTGATCGAGGATGGGCTCGAGGGCTGGAGCCCCGAGGTCAACCAGGCCGCCAGCCTCGCTGTCACCGCCCTCTTCGCCCGCCTGCACGAGGAGATCGCGCGTGGGCGCGCTGCCGAGCTTCCCAGCCTGCTCCCCGATCTGACCTACGAGATGCTGGTGCCGTTTCTCGGCGAAGCACCGGCCTGGGCCGAGCGCAGTCGTGTCATCGCTAGGGGTCCAGCAGGGCCGAATGCAAGCCGATGACCAGGCCTTCGCTGAGCTGACGGGCGCCGTCGAAGTTGAGCCGACTCGCTGTCCCTTCCTTGATCGCGCTGAACCAGCGGCCGGCGGAGCCGCTGGCGATCGCGCTGGGCAGCGGCTCGAAGCGGTCGTCGCAGGCGACCACGCGGCCCGACTCGACCGCGACCGCGACCGCGACGCGCTCGCGCGAGTTGTCGGGCTCGGCGTCGACCTCGAGCCGGCAAGACCCGCTGGCGTCTCGCGACAGGCCAACCAGCGGCGTGGCGAGCATGAAGGCCGCCTCGATGTCGATCTGGGTGACTGGCGCTGCTCGCCCGCGCATGTGCCGGCGTTCGCAGTTGACCGCTGATGCGAGCGGCAGAACTCCGCGGCGGGCCCAGTCGGTGAGGCCATAGGGGGTCCCCCCGCCGGCGCCCGGTCGAGCCTCGACCAAGCTGGCCATGCGCATGCTCGAGAGACGCCGCTCCAGCGCCGGGTAGCTGAAGTCGGCAATGTGGCGATCGAGCTCGGTCAGCGACATTGGCCGCGCCGCCAGGCCGCGCATCATCGTCGACCCCCAGCCATCGACGAAAGCCTTGATGACTCCGCGTGCGCCTCCTCCCTCGAGTGAGATCGGCCCGTCGGGCGCGCGCGCCAGCCAGTCCTGGAGCAGATCGGCAACCTCAAGCAGTTCACCACCCATCTGGGTCAGCTCGTTCTCCACCGCGTACGGCATCTGACTGGTGGGGTTTTTGCTGACCAGGCCGATCGCGCCAAGACTGGCGAGGTGTCCACGCAGCGTCGTCTGTGCCGGCAGACCGGTCGCCTGACGCAGCTCCGTCAGCCGCATCGGCCGCTTCGCGAGGGCGCGCAGGATCATGTAGTTGAGGGGCGTTGCGAGTAGCGTCAGAACCTGCTCGCCGGCGCGCGAGCGAGCGTGCTCATCCGAGACCGCCTCGCTCCCGGCGGCGCCATTGCGAGTCTGCACTGCATCGTCTGCGCTCGACACTCTCTCCCTCTAGAAACACAGATTATCAGGAGTTCTTTATTGGAACAGGAACGTTTTATTAACGAACAGTAAGGTTCTGGGCGGCCTCGCGCAGGGCCAGCCCGAGCGGGACCCGATCGCGACGGGGCAGCAGCTCCATTCCGCTGGGGTCGGTGACCACGGTCTCGGTGGCGAGGCCCTCGATCAGCGGCCGCGCCACCCCGACGTCGACCGGGGTGACCAGGCCGATCCAGAGCGACGAAAGAGCCGGACTGAGCACCGGGACGGTGATGCGGATCGGCGGGCGGTTGCCGAGGGCACGGGCAAGTTCGTCGATCATGCCGCCGTAGGTGGTGATGTCGGGACCGCCGATCTGCAGCTCACGGTCGAGCGGCAGGTCGAGGTCGCTGGCACTGGCCAGGTAGGCCACCGCGTCGACCACGGCTATCGGCTGGGTGCGGGTCGTGACCCAGCGCGGCGTCACCATCACCGGCAGCCGTTTGACCAGATAGAAGACGGTGCGGAAGGACTCGCTGCCGGCGCCGATCACGGCGGCGGCGCGGAAGTAGGCGACGGGGACCGGGCCTGCACGCAGCGCCTCGGCGGTCTCGTGACGGCTGGCCAGGTGCTCGGATCCCTCCCCCAGCCCTCCGAGGTAGACGATCCGCCGCACACCGGCCGCCTCGGCGGCGGCGGCGAAGTTCTCCGCCCCCTGGTGGTCGCGGCGGGCAAAGTCGCCGTCGGAGCCCCTGCCCATCGAGTGGACCAGGTAGTAGGCGACCTCGGCTCCCTCCAGGGCAGGACGCAGGCTGGCCTTGTCGAGCACATCGGCCTGCACTACCTCGCAGCCGGCCTGCGCCAGGTCGCCAGCGCGCTCGGGACTGCGGGCGAGCGCGCGGACCTCCTGCCCCTGCTCGCGCAGCGCTTTGCAGAGCAGCCCACCGATGTAGCCGGTTGCCCCGGCGACCGCGATCACACCTCCACCGTAACCGGAGGGGTGAGATTCAGGCTGAAATCAGCCGTAGCGCTCGGCGTCGACGCCGGCGATCGCACGGAGCTTCTCGCGATCGTGGCGGGCGTGGACACGGCGGACCGTGCCTGAGCGCGAGCGCATCACCAGCGATTCGGTGGTCACGGCGGCGCCGCGGTAGCGGACGCCTTGCAGGACGTCGCCGTCGGTGACGCCGGTGGCGGAGAAGAAGACGTCCTCGCCACCACAGAGGTCGTTGGCTGTGAGCACCCGAGTGAGGTCGTAGCCGGCGTTGAGCGCGGCCGTGCGCTCCTCGTCGTTGCGGGGCCAGAGGCGGCCGAGCAGCTCACCGCCCATCGACTTCAGCGCGGCAGCCGAGATCACGCCCTCGGGCGTGCCGCCGATTCCCCAGAGCAGGTCGACCGGCGAGCGTTCGGAGACCGCGAGCAGGGCGGCGGAGACGTCACCGTCCGTGATCAGGCGGATGCGGGCACCGGCCTCGCGCACTTCGCGGATCGCGTCCTCGTGGCGGGGGCGGTCGAGCATGACGACGATCACGTCGCCGACGCTGCCGCCCTTGCGCTCGGCGATCAGCTTCAAGGTCTCCGGCAGCGGCCGGTCGAGGTCGAGCAGGTCGGCGATCTCTTCCCCGCCAGCCATCTTTTCCATGTAGACGCAGGGGCCGGGGTCGAACATCGAGCCGCGCTCGGCGAGCGCGATCACGGCGATCGCGCTGGGCATCCCGAGCGCGCAGAGGCGGGTGCCCTCGAGCGGGTCGACGGCGATGTCGACGACCGGCGGCGATCCGTCGCCGATCCGCTCGCCGTTGTAGAGCATCGGCGCTTCGTCCTTCTCGCCCTCGCCGATGACGACGGTGCCGTCCATCGAGACCGAGTCGAGCACGAAGCGCATCGCGTCGACGGCGGCGCCGTCGGCGGCGATCTTGTCGCCGCGGCCGACCCAGCGGGCGGAGGCGAGCGCAGCCGCCTCGGTAACCCGCACCAGCTCCAGTGCGAGATTGCGGTCGGGCTTGGCTTGCGAACCCTCGGCCATCGGCGCCGCAGGCTATACGGTTGGCGGATGGAGAGTCGCTGGGGCCTGACCTTGCCGCTGCCGGGCGTCTCGCTGGCCGACCAGCGACGGTTCGTCGAACAGGTCGAGGCGGCCGGCTACACCGACCTCTGGAGCGGTGAGACGGCCGGCCCCGACGGCTTCACGCCGCTGACCCTGAGCGCCGCCTACACGGAGCGGATGCGGCTCGGCACCGGCATCGTCGGCGTCTTCCAGCGCGGCCCAGCGCTGCTGGCGCAAGAGGCGGCGGCGCTCGCCGACGCCTCCGGCGGGCGCTTCGTGCTGGGGATCGGCTCCTCCTCGGACCGGATCGTCGAAGGCTGGAACGGGATCCCGTTCGAGAAGCCGCTGAGCCGGGTCCGCGAGACGCTCGACTTCCTCGACGCGGCGCTGGCCGGCGAGCGCACCGCCACCGGCTTCAAGCTCGAAGCTGCCCCGGCGCACCGGGTCCCGGTGATGCTGGCGGCGCTGCGCGGCAAGATGCTTCAGCTCGCGGTCGACCGTGCCGCCGGCGCCTTCACCAACTTCCTCCCCCTCTCCGGCCTGCCCAAAGTGGTCGCGCAGCTCGATGGCGCGCCCGCGGACTTCGAGCTGCTCTGCCGCTTCTTCTGCATCCCCGGCGAGCGCGAGCAGGCGGAGCCGCTGGCCCGCTTCATGTTCTCCTCCTACATCACCGTCCCCGTCTACACCGAGTTCTACCGCTGGCTCGGGTTCGGCGAGCAGATCGACCCGATGGTCGCGGCCTGGGAGGCCGGCGACCGCCAGGCGGCCGCAGCGGCGGCACCCTGGGAGCTGATCGAGGACATGTTCGTCTTCGGCACCCCGGAGCAGATGAAGGAGCGCCTGGGCGCCTTCGTCGAGGGCGGCGTCACCCTGCCGATCCTGACCATGATCGTGACGCCGGATCGGTTGGGCGAGACGATCGCTGCTTTGGCGCCTTAGGGGGACGGCCGTACTTCGAGGGGGTGGCGGGAGGGGTTGGGGTGCCCCTTTCGCTTAACTTTTTTGTGGAGCCGGATGCGGCTAAACGCCTTGGGGGGCTGAAGCAAAAAAGTGCAAGACGCTTCAGGGGCACCCCAACCCCTCC
>DATAON010000083.1:0-78791 GCA_036265715.1 Solirubrobacterales bacterium
AACGCGGTCTCGACCCTGTTCATCCTCGGGCCGCTGCTGCCGGTCCTCGCCGGCGTCCTCTCGCTGGCGATCATCCCCTGGGGCGACGTCCAGGACGGGGTCGGCTTCTACGGAATCGACGTCCCGATCGGGATCCTCTACTTCTTCGCCGTCGGCTCGATCGCCTTCTACGGCCTCCTCCTCGGCGGCTGGTCCTCGGGCTCCAAATACAGCCTCCTGGGAGCGATGCGCTCGGCCGCGCAGCTGATCTCCTACGAGGTCAGCATGGGGCTGGCGCTGCTCGGCGTGGTGATGATGAGCGGCTCCCTCTCGCTGGTCTCGATCGTCCACTCGCAGGGGGAGATGTGGTTCATCGTCCCCCAGTTCGTCGGCTTCCTGATCTTCATGCTGGCCGGCTTCGCCGAGACCAACCGCACCCCGTTCGACATGCCCGAGGCCGACGCCGAGCTGGTCCAGGGCTTCATGACCGAGTACGGCGGCATGCGCTTCGGCTCCTTCCTGCTGGTCGAATACATGGAGATCCTGGTCGTCTCCGGGATCGCCGCGGCGATGTTCCTCGGCGGCTGGATGGGCCCCGGCCCGAGCTTTCTCGACCCGATCTGGATGCTGGTGAAGATGCTGGCGCTCGTCTTCGTCTTCATCTGGGTGCGGGCGACGCTGCCGCGGCTGCGCTACGACCAGCTGATGAGCCTGGGCTGGAAAGTCCTCTTGCCGCTGGCGACCCTCAACGTCCTCGTCACCGCGATCCTGGTGGTGGTCTGGTGAGCGAGGGCAACGGCTTCGACCCGAAGTCGGTCTCCTACCTCGACTCGATCGAGGTGATCGAGGTCCAGCGCGGCCCCGAACCGGGCGGGCTCGGCGGCGCCTACCGCTCCTTCGGCGAGACCCTGCGCGGTCTGAAGACGACGATGGCGCGGCTGATCGAGGGTCCGCTGACGATCGAGTACCCGGAGGAGAAGACCCCCGTCTACCCGCGCTTCCGCGGCCGCCACAAACTGCACAAGTTCGAGGACACCGGGCTGGAGAAATGCGTCGGCTGCTCGCTCTGCGCCGCCGCCTGCCCGGCCGACTGCATCCGCGTCGTCGCGGCGGAGAACATCCCCGGCGACCGCGTCTCCTCCGGCGAGCGCTACGCCGCGGTCTACGAGATCAACCTCAGCCGCTGCATCTTCTGCGGCTACTGCGAGATCGCCTGCCCCTTCGACGCGATCACGATGGGCCACGACTACGAGATGGCCGACTACGACCGCAGCGACCTGATCTTCACCAAGGAGATGCTGCTCGCCGAGCCGATCGAGCGCACGCCCCTCAAAAGCGAGGGCGAAGAGGTGGCGGGTTCCTGATGGAAGAGGTCCTGTTCTTCTTCTCCGCGATCGGAGCGCTCGGTGGCGCGATCGGCGTGGTCGCGATGCGCAACCCGTTCTACAGCGTGCTGGCGCTGATCGTCCACCTGTTCTCGCTGGCGGCGCTGTTCCTGCTGCTGACTTCGGCCTTCGTCGCCGCCGCCCAGGTGGTCGTCTACGCCGGCGCGGTGATGGTCCTCTACATCTTCGTCGTCGCCTACGTCGGCGGCGGGGGAGAGTCGGCCTGGGAGCCGATCCCGGGCCAGCGCTTCCTCGCGCCGCTGCTGGCGATCGCGCTCTTCGTCGAGCTCTCGATCGCCGTCCTCGCCTCCTCGCTGCTGGCGCTGGGGAGCGGCGGGCCGGAGGTCGGGCCCGGCTTCGGCAACCCGGAAGCGATCGGCAAGCTGCTGCTGGAAAAGTTCCTCGTCCCCTTCGAGGCCTCCTCGATCCTGCTGCTGCTGGCGGCGATCGGGGCGATCGTCCTCGCCGGCCGTAAGCGCGAGGAGACCGCGTGAACATCGAGTGGTTCATCGTCCTCTCGGCGCTGCTGTTCGCGACCGGCGCGGTCGGCATCCTCGTCCGCCGCAGCCCGATGGTGATCCTGCTCTGCCTGGAGCTGATGCTGAACGCCGGCAACCTGGCGCTGGTCGCCTTCAGCCGAATGGTCGGCAACCAGGAGGGCCAGGTGTTCGCGATCGTGGTCATGGTGGTCGCCGCCTGCGAGGTAGTGATCGGCCTCGGCCTGATCGTCGCGATCTTCCGCCGCAAGCTGCCGCTCAACGTCGATGACCTGAGGGAGCTGCGCGGATGACCGCGACCAGTTGGGCCTGGCTGGTCCTGCTCTTCCCGCTGCTCGGCTCGCTGGTGATCGGGCTCAGCTTCAAGGTGATCCCGGCCAAGGTGGCCGGCGTCATCGGCACGCTCTCGATCGCGCTCGCCTTCGCCTGCGGGATCGGCGCCCTGCTCTGCCTGCTCGGCGAAGACCCCGAGGCGCGCCACCACGCCTCCTCGCTCTGGGACTACGCCAGCGTCGCCGGGCTCGACATCAAGCTCGGCATATACGTGGACCCGCTGTCGGTCTTCATGGTCCTGGTCGTGACCGGCGTCTCGACCCTGATCCACCTCTACTCCTACGGCTACATGCAGTCCGACAAGGGCTACCACCGCTTCTTCAGCTACCTCAACTTCTTCGTCTTCTCGATGCTGCTCCTCGTCCTCGCCGGCAACTTCGTGCTGCTGATCGTCGGCTGGGCCTTCGTCGGCTTCGCCTCCTACGCGCTGGTCAGCTTCTGGTACCGGCGCAAGTCGGCGACCCGGGCGGGGATGAAGGCGTTCGTGATCAACGTCGTCGGCGACATCGGCCTCACCCTCGCCGCCTTCCTGATCTTCCGCGAACTCGGCACCTTCGACTTCGGCCCCGCCTTCGAGCGCGCGCCGGAGGTCTTCACCACCAACGAGTGGTCGATCACGGCGATCTGCCTGCTGCTGCTGGTCGGCGCCTTCGCCAAGTCGGCGCAGCTGCCGTTCCACACCTGGCTGCCGGACGCGATGGAGGGCCCGACCCCGGTCTCCTCGCTGATCCACGCGGCGACGATGGTCACCGCCGGCGTCTACCTGATCGCCCGCACCCACGTCTTCTTCGAGCTGGCCCCGACCGCCGCCGACATCGCGGCTTTCGTCGGCCTGGTGACGCTGCTGATCGCCGGCACGATCGCCCTGGTGATGACCGACCTCAAGCGCGCGATCGCCTACTCGACGATGAGCCAGATCGGCTACATGGTGATGGGCGTCTCGATCGGCGCCTACAGCGCCGGCCTCTTCCACCTGATGACCCACGCCTTCTTCAAGGCGCTGCTGTTCATGGCCGCCGGCTCGATCATCGCCGGCATGGCCAACAACCAGAACATCGACAACATGTCCGGCTTCGCGAAGGCGATGAAGTTCACCTCGATCGCCTTCCTCTGCGGCGCCCTGGCGCTGGCCGCGTTCCCCGGCACCTCCGGCTTCTTCTCCAAGGACGAGATCCTCGCCTACGCCGAGGCCCGCGGCGGCATGTACCTGATCTTCACGATCGGCGGCTACGTCGGCGCCCTGATCACCGCGATCTACACCTTCCGGCTCGTCTTCCGGGTCCTGCCCGGGACCCCGTGCAAGGAGGCGCAGGAGCTGATCGACACCGGCCACGTCGCCCACGGGGAGCCGCGCAACCCGGCCACCGGTGAGCTCGAGGACGCCGAGGTCGGCTTCCCCGGTGCCGAGCACCACATCGCCGACCAGAACTGGCCGATGAAATTGGCGATGGGCGTGCTCTCGGTGCTGGCCCTGATCGGCGGCCTGATCCAGATCCCCGGCGTCGACGACGTGCTGACCAAGTGGCTGGACCCGGTCTTCGAGAACTCCCCGCTGGTCCACATCGAGCCGACGCTCAGCGCCGACTGGATCGGGCTCGGCGTCGGCGGCGCGATCTCGGTGATCGGGATCGCGATGGCGCACTTCTTCTACGTCCAGCAGCCGACCACGCCGGCCTACCTGATCGAGCGCCTGCGCCCGCTCTACACGCTCTTCGTCAACAAGTGGTACTTCGACGAGCTGATCGACTTCCTGATCGTGCGCCCGGCATTGGCGATCGGCCGCTTCGCCAACCGCGTCTTCGAGAAGGTCGTAGTTGACGGCCTCGTGACCGGCACCGAGGGCACCGTCCGCGGTGCCGGCGGCGTCGTCCGCGCCGTCCAGAACGGGTTCGTCCGTAGCTACGCGCTGCTGCTGGTCGCCGGCTTCGCCGGTCTCGCCCTCTACTTCCTCATCTCCAGCTCATGATCAACGCACTGCTCTGGGCACCGCTCGCGTTCGGGATCGTCGGCCTCTTCCTGCCGAAGAGGGCGGTCGGCTGGTGGGCGACTCTGGGCGCGGTCGCGACCCTGGCGATCGCCGTCTTCATGGTCTTCGACTTCGACAACGGCTCCTCTGGCCTCCAGCACACCGTCGACATCGCCTGGATCTCTGGCCTCGGCGTCGACTACAGCCTCGGGATCGACGGCCTCAACCTCTTCCTGATCGTGCTGACCGCGGTGCTCTGGGTCGGCGGCATCGCCTTCGCCGCCTTCCGCGAGTGGGAGCGCCCGCAGCTCTTCTTCCTCCTGATGCTGCTGGCCGAGACCGCGACCCTGGGCTCGTTCCTGGCTCAGGACCTGCTGCTCTTCGTCCTCTTCTTCGACTTCATGCTGGTCCCGTTCTACTTCCTCTTCGGGGCCTGGGGCAGCGACCGCGAGGGCGGCCCGACCGCGGCCGCGGCGACCCTGAAGATGATGATCTACACCCTGATCGGCTCGCTGCTGATGCTGGTCGGGGCGATCGCCGCGGCGATCATCTCCGCCGACGGCGGCCACCTCACCTTCTCGATCGCGGCGATCCAGCAGCAGGGCCTCGACGTCGACTCCCAGCGCTGGATCTTCTGGTTCTTCGCCGCCGCCTTCCTGGTCAAGATGCCCGCCTTCCTCCTGCACGGATGGATGCCCGACGCCTACCGGGCGGCGCCGCTGCCGGTTCTCGTCGTTTTCTCCGGCGTCCTCGCCAAGGTCGGCGCCTACGGCTTCCTGCGGGTGGTGCTGCCGATCTTCCCCGACGCCACGATCGAGTTCCAGGAGGTGATCCTGGTGATCGCCCTCGCCTCGATCCTCTATGGCTCGGTGATGGCCTTCACCCAGACCAACGTGCGGCTGATCGCCGGCTACTCCTCGGTCGCCCAGCTCGGCTTCATCACCGCCGGCGTCTTCGCCCTGCGCGCCGACGGGGCCGACGGGGCGATCCTGCAGATGGTCAACCACGGCCTCGTCGTCGCCCCGATTTTCATCATCGTTGCGATCCTGGTCGAGCGCACCGGCACCGAGGACATCCGTGAGATGGGCGGGATGGCGCTGCGCGCGCCGGTCCTCGCGGTGCTGTTCCTGGTCGTCGCGATGGCGACCCTGGCGATCCCCGGGTCGGCCAACTTCATCGGCGAGTTCTACATCCTCAACGGGCTCTTCCAGGAGAAGATCGTCTTCGCCTTCATCGCGATCAGCGGCGTCGCGATGTCTGCCTATTACGCGCTGCGGCTCTACCAGCAGACGATGCACAACCGCCAGCCCGACGGCGTCGCCTCGCGGGAGATCGGGCTGCGAGACGCGGTCGTGCTGGCGCCGTTGGTGCTCTGCATCGTCGCCCTCGCCTTCTACCCGCAGCTGATCCTCCACCGCACGGCGCCGACCGTGCAGCAGACGATCGCCGGCGTCACCAACGGCGACGCCCCCGAAGCGGAGCTGGCGCGCAAGTGAGCTTCAACGAGCCGACCATCGACTACGCCGGCATCGCGCCGATCATCGCGCTGACGGTGGGGATCTGCGTGGTCCTGCTCAGCGCCGTCTTCAAGCCGGTGCGGCGCTGGGGGCCGGGGCTGACGATCCTCACTCTGGCGGCCGCCGCCGGCCTGCTGATCTGGCGCTGGGGCGAGCCCCAGGACCTCGTCTCCGGGGCGCTGCGGATCGATGACCTGGCGATCTCGATCTCGCTGATCGCGATCCTCACCGCCGCCTTCTGCGTCGTCCTCTCGACCCGCGAGCCGGCGACCGAGCAGGTCGGGGTGGGCGAGTACCACGCGCTGCTGCTGGGCTCGGTGCTGGGCATGGTGCTGCTCGCCGAGGCGCAGAACCTGGTCACCTTCTTCGTCGCGATCGAGACCCTCTCGATCCCGCTCTACATCCTCTGCGCCGCCAACCTGCGCCGCGAGGGCTCGCTCGAGTCCGGCCTCAAGTACCTGATCGTCGGCTCGCTCGGCTCGGCGACGCTGCTCTACGGGATGGCCTTCCTCTACGGCGGCACCGGCTCCACCGACTTCGGCGGAATCGCGTTCGGCATCGTCCACAAGGGCATGCTCGACGACCCGCTGATCCTGGTCGGGATCGCGATGTGCGCGGTCGGGCTCGCCTTCAAGACCTCGATCGCGCCCTTCCACCAGTGGACGCCCGACGTCTACGAGGGGGCGCCGACGCCGATCACCAGCTTCATGGCGGTGGCGACCAAGGCCGCGGCCTTCGCCGTCTTCGTCCGCTTTTTCGACGACGCCCTCATCTCCCAGGCCGACCAGTGGCAGCCGGCGCTGGCGGTGCTGGCGGCGATCTCGATAATCGTCGGCAACGTCGGCGCGCTCGGCCAGGACTCGCTGAAGCGGATGCTCGGCTACTCCGGGATCGCCCAGGCCGGCTACATGCTGGGCGGGATCGTGGTCGCCTCTGAGTCCGGCGTCAACGCGCTCGTCTTCTACCTGGCCGCCTACGCCTTCATGAACCTCGCCGCCTTCGCCGTGGTCATCGCCCGCGAGCGCGAAACCCCCTTCGGCGACGACATCCGGGCGATGCGCGGGCTCGGCGCCGAGCGGCCGCTGCTGGCCTGGCCGCTGACGATCGCGATGCTGGCCCTGGCCGGCCTCCCGGCCACCGCAGGCTTCATCGGCAAGCTCTACCTGATCGAGGCCCTGGTCGAAAGCGACTACACCTGGCTCGGCGTCTTCATCGCGATCGGGACGATGATCTCGCTCGCCTACTACCTGCGGGTGGTGGCGGCGATGTGGATGCGGCCCGAGGGCGAAGCCGCGACCGGCGCCCCGGCGATCGCCGGCGCCTCCCCCGAGGCCGACCCGATCGACCCCGACGCCGGCAAGCGCTGGTACCTGGTCGGCCCGGCCCTGCTGGCCGCCGCCGCGACGGTCTTCTTCGGGATCATTCCGCAGCCGCTGGTCGAGTTCGCCGAACGCGCCGGCTCCTCGCTCTTCTAGGCTCATGGCCTAGATGGGCGTACTGCTGACCGCCGGCGCGATCTTCCTCTCCACCGGCATCGGCATCTGGGCCGAGCGCCGCTGGCCCGAGGGAGCGGCCAACGCCGCCCGCAAGTCGCTGGTGGTGCTGCTCTACGTGCTGCTGCCGCCGGTGATCTTCTTCAACATTGCCGCCGCCGACATCGACCTCGACCACGGGGTTGGGCTGGGCCTGGCTCTGGTCGCGGTGACGATCGCGGCGTTGGTCTCCTGGTGGGTCGCGAGCCGGGTCCTGAAGCTGCCCCGCTACCAGGTGGGCGCGGTCGTCTGCGTCGTTCTCAGCGTCAACACCGGCTACCTCGGCTACCCGATGACGGTGGCGCTGCTGGGGCGCGACCAGCTCTCCGACGCGGTCCTCTACGACGTCCTCGTCACCGGCCCCTCGCTGCTGCTCGGCGCCTTCGCGGTCGGCGCCGCCTTCGGGACCAAGGCGGGGGAAACGCCGCGCCAGCGGGTCGCCGCCTTCTTCACCCGCAACCCGCCGCTCTACGCCGCGATCCTCGGCCTGCTGGCGCCGAAGGCGCTGGCACCGACGATCGCGGTCGACATCTCGCAGGCGCTGGTGGTGGCGATCCTGCCGATCGGCTTCTTCGCGATCGGCGCCACCCTGGCCGAGGGGGCGCTGCAGGGCGAGCTGCCGCTGCCGCCGCCGCTGACCAAGCCGGTGGTGCTGGCCCTGGCGGTGCGCCTGGCCCTGGTCCCGGCGCTGCTGATGCTGATCGCGGCGCCGCTGATCGACCTCCCGCCCGCCTATCGCCTGATGGCGGCGATGCCGTGCGGGATCAACTCGATGGTCGTCTCCCACGCCTACGGCCTCGACAACAAGATCGTCGCCGAGGCGGTCACCTGGTCGACCGCGATCGTGGTCGCTGCAGCCCTGGTCTCGCTGGCGTTCTAGAAGCTCGACTAGAGCTGGGTGGCGATCAGGCCAATCAGCGCCGCCGCGAGGACGAAACCGACCTGGATCAGCGTGCGCATCAGGGCATCAAACCGGGCAGTGATCGCGTCGAACCGTGCATCGATCCGGGCGAAGCCGTCTTCCATGCGTTTGTCGACCTTGTCGAATCGCTTGTCCACCTGTTCGAACCGCTTGTCTACCTGTTCGAACCGCTGGTCGACCTTGTCGAACTGCCGGTCGACCTCGTCGAACCGCCGGCCCACGTCCTCGCGGAAGTCGTCCAGTCGGTCGTCGGTCCAGCTCTGTCGCATGGCCTCCATGATTGCACCGTAGCGGACAAAACGTTACATGCGGGTGACCGATGTGCCATCTCTGTAACTCTTCGGGGCGATGATCCATCACGTCGGAATCGAGGTCGCGCCGGAGGACGTCGAACGCGCCGCCGAGCTCTTCGAGCTGCTCGGCTTCGAGCGCGTGCAGCCGCCGCCGACCCTGGCCGAGTTCACCTGGCTCGAGCGCGAGGGCACCCAGGTCCACCTGATGCCCGACCCCGATCCAAAGGCGCCCCCGCGCGGGCACCTGGCCGTCGTCGTCCCCGAGTTCGAGGCGACGCTGGCGGCGCTGCGCGAGCGCGGCTTCGAGGTCGAAGCCGCGCGCGAGCACTGGGGCGCGCCGCGGGCCCGAGTGCTGGCCCCCGCCGGCCACCGGGTCGAGCTGATGGCATCGCCTCCCGGCGCCGCCTGACCGCTACTTCTCGTCGAAGGTGAGCGCGCAGCCGTTGATGCAGTAGCGCTGGCCGCTGTCGCCGGGGCCGTCGTCGAAGACGTGGCCGAGGTGGGCGTCACAGGTCTTGCAGACGACCTCGGTGCGCTTCATGAAGTGGCTGTTGTCCTCGCGCAGTTCGACGTTCTCGAGGTTGGCCGGGTCGGTGAAGCTGGGCCAGCCGGTGCCCGAGTCGAACTTGGTGTCGGAGGAGAAGAGCTCGGTGCCGCAGCCGACACAGCGGAACATGCCGTTGCGCTTCTCGTCGAGGTAGGGGCCGGTGAAGGCACGCTCGGTGCCGGCCTTGCGGGTCACCTCGTACTGCTCTGGGGTCAGCTGCTCACGCCACTCCTGCTCGGACTTCTGAACCTTTGCCGTCATCTGAAATCTCCTTTCGTCCTTGTGTCCAGACTACGCCCTCTCCCTTACGGGTTTGTGACGGGTCGCCGCTCCCCGGGTAAGTGCCCCAAATGCGCCCTTTGCTCTGCGTTCTCGTCTCCTCTGCCGCCCTCGCGAGTGCGGCCCCGGCCGCCGGCGCCGCGCCCCCGCAGGGCCTGATCGCGCCGGCCTCCGCCTGTCCGAGCCAGGGCGATCCCACCGACGCCACCGCCGTTCAGGTGAAGGCGATGCACTGCATGGTCAACTTCGCCCGCGCCAAGGAGGGGAAGCCGGCGCTCAATCGTGTCGCGGCGCTCGACCGCGCCGCCGCCGCCAAGTCCGCCGACATGCTCCGCTGCGACCAGTTCGACCACGAAGCCTGCGGGCGCGAGTTCACCCACTGGTTCGAGCAGGTGGGCTACGAGGGTCGCTGCACCGCCCTCGGCGAGAACATCGCCTGGGGCACCGGGTCGCTGGGCTCGGTGCGGAAGATCTTCAGCGCCTGGATCCACTCGCCCGGCCACCGCGAGAACATCCTCGGCCCCTACACCGACCTCGGCGTCGGCCTTCGCGTCGGCAACCTTGAACGCACCGCCGGCGCCCACGTCTGGACCCAGGAGCTCGGCTCCCGCCGCTGCGCCTAGAAAGGGTCCAAGGGGGCTTCGCCAAGACTCGCCGGCCCACCCCGCCCACCGCCAGGGCAGGTAGGTGGGCGGGGTGGGCCGGCGGGACAGACGGGTCTGGCGCCTAACCCGGTCCCGACCAAGTTGTGGTTCCTTAGTCACCTATATGGCGAAAAAGGAACCGCAACTTGCTTCGGCTTCTATATGCGGCTCCAGGCAAGACCCATGAGCACGATTGCGACATTGACCTCACCAGAAGGTGGGTCAATATCGCGAGGGCGCCAGGGGCGGCGTTTCGCCAAACCCTCCTAGGATGGCGGCGTGCCCGACGCCTTCTACGAACCCGACGGCGAGCTGCTGGTCGCGACCGAGCTAACGCGGGGGCCGTGGGACGCCGGCGCCCAGCACGCCGGCCCGCCCGCCGCTCTGCTCGGGCGCGCGCTCGAGCAGCTGCCGGGCGGCGAGGGCTTCCAGGTCGGCCGCATCACCTTTGAGATCCTGCGCTCGGTCCCGATCGCGCCGGTCACCGTCAGCGCCGAGATCGTGCGGCCGGGGCGCCGGGTGCAGATGGTCGCCGCCGAGCTAAGCGTTGACGGCGAGGTGCTGATGCGGGCGCGTGGCTGGCGGCTGGCTACCTCCTCGCTGGAGATCCCGGCCGACTTCGTCTCGACGCCGCCCCCACCCCCCTTCCCTGAGGACGAGGGCGGATTCGAGTTCTTCCCGACCGGCCACGAGCTCGGCTACCACTCGGCGATGGAGCTGCGCTTCGAGTCGGGTGGCTTCATGGAGTTGGGGCCGGCGATCGCCTGGCTGCGGATGCGCGACCCGCTGGTGGTTGGCGAGCAGCCCTCGCCGCTGCAGCGCACCCTGATCGCCGCCGACGTCGGCAACGGGATCAGCGCCGCCCTCGACTTCCGCCGCTTCGTCTTCGTCAACGTCGACCTCACGGTCCACCTCGAGCGGATGCCGGTCGGGGAATGGGTCTGCGTCGACGCGACAACGCTGCCGCAGCCGAGCGGGATCGGGACCGCCGAGTCGGTCCTCAGCGACCGCCAGGGCCGGATCGGCCGCGCCCTGCAGACGCTGCTGATCAGCGAGCGCCCCAGCTAGGAGAGACCTAGGCGGGGCGCGCCGCTGGCCGCCCGGCGCGCAGCATCGTCAGGCTCAGCAGGGTCGAGCAGACCGCGATCGCGGCGGCGAGGACGAAGGCGCCCTCGTAGTCGGTCAGCGCCGCCGCCAGCCCCGCCAGCGGGGCGCCGAAGCCGACGCCGGCGTCGAAGAAGGCGGTGTAGGTGCCCATCGCGGCGCCGCGGGCGCTTTCGGAGACCCGCCCGAGGGCGATCAGCATCAGCGACGGGTTCAGCAGCGAGAAGGCCGCGCCCATCGCGCAGCCGCCCAGCAGCGCCACCGGCAGGCTGTGGGCGAAGCCGATCGTCAGCAGTCCCGCTGCCTCGACCAGGGTGGCGACGATCGCCACCTTGAGGGCGCCGACGCGGTCGGGCAGGTCGCCGGCGACCAGGCGGGTCAGCACGATCATCGCCGCGAAGGCGCCGAAGACGATCACCCCGTGGCCGACCCCGCGATCTTCGAGGTGGAGGACGACGAAGGCGGCGACGGCGGCGTAGCCGACCGAGGCGAGCGCGATCGCCAGCCCTGGCCGCACCGCCTCAGGAGCGATCAAGGGATGCGGCTCGGCGTGGGTGAGCGGCACGAACGGGTCGTCGACCCGGGAGGCGATCAGGGCGCCGAGCAGCGGCATCGCCGCGGCGAAGATCCAGACGGCCCGGTAGCCGCCGGCGTCGAGCAGCAGCTCGCCGGCCAGCGGGCCGACGCTGAGCCCGCCCCAGACCGCCAGCCCGTACAGCCCCAGCACCCGGCCGCGGCGCGCGACCGGCGAGATGTCGACGATCCAACTGGCGCCGGCCGTGTAGAGGGCGCCCTCGCCGGCGCCGAGCGCTAGCCGGGCGACGATCAGCCCGGCGATCCCGAGGCTGGGCAGGTAGAGGAGGCCGCTGGCGGCGAGGATCAGGGCGCCGAGCAGGACCGTCGGCTTGCGCCCGCGCCGGTCGGCGAGGCGGCCGGCGAAGGGCCGCAGCAGCAGGCCGGTGATCGCGTAGGCGCCGATCACGACGCCGACCGCGACGTCGCCGGAGTCGAGCGGGCCGTGGATGTAGCGCGGTAGGACGGGGAGGACGGCGCCGACCGCCACCAAGCCGCAGAAGGTGACGGCGAAGAGCGCCGCGAAGCTGCGCCCGAGCGGGGGCGGGGCCGGGCCGCTGGCGGCGCTCACCGCAGCAGGGCGGCCAGGTCCGCGACCACGTGGTCGGGGGTCACGCTCGCCGCCCCGCCGTCCTCGCTCTCGGTGCCGCTGCGGACCAGGACGGTCGCAAGGCCGGCGTTGTGGCCGCCGGCGATGTCGGAGGAGAGCCGGTCGCCGACCATCGCCACCCGCTCGGCGCCGCCGATCGCCTCCAGGGCCAGCTCGAAGAGGTGGCGCTCGGGCTTGCCGCCGATCTCCGCCCGGCGGCCGGATGCGGTCTCGACGGCGGCCAGGATCGAGCCGGTCCCCGGCCACTCGCCGCCGGGCATCGGCAGGGTCGGGTCGCGGCTGGTCGCGACCAGCGCCGCCCCGGCGTCGAGCGCGAACTTCGCGGTCAGCAGCTCCTCGTAGTCGAAGCCGCGGTGGCCGGAGACGACGACCACCCGGGCCGCTCGCGCGGGCTCGCCGACCAGGAGCGCGGCCCCGGCCTCAGCGACCATCTCCTTCAGCGCATCGGCCCCGATCACGAAGGCGCCGCCGCCCTCCGCCGCCTCGCCGGCCAGCCGCGCCGTCACCATGCCGGCGGTGACGATCCGCTCGGGATCGACCTCGACCCCGAGCTTGCCGAGGCGCTCCGCGTAGGCGGCCGGCCGCTTGGCCGGGTTGTTGGTGACGAAGACCACCTGCTTGCCGGCGCTCTGCAGCGCGCGCAGCGCCTCGACCGAGCCCGGCACCGGCTCGCGGCCGATCCAGACGACCCCGTCGAGGTCGATCAGAAGTCCGTCGAATTGATCGGCGAGAGCCATCGCGGCCAGGCTATTTGACTGATCTCGATACGGTGTCGGCAGTGAGCTCGAACGGACAGGTTGTGGTCGCCACGGACCTGACCCGTCGCTACGGCGAGGGCGACGCGGCAGTCGACGCGCTGGCGGGGGTAAGCACCGGTTTCGACCGTGGTCGCTTCACCGCGATCATGGGTCCCTCGGGCTCCGGCAAGTCGACGCTGATGCACATCCTCGCCGGCCTCGACAAGCCGAGCAGCGGCACGGTTGAGCTCGACGGGGTCGAGATCTCCAGCCTCGACGACGGCGAGCTGACCAAGCTGCGCCGCGACAAGCTCGGCTTCGTCTTCCAGTTCTTCAACCTGCTGCCGGTCCTCACCGCCGAGGAGAACATGCTGCTGCCGCTCTCAATCGCCGGCCGCAAGCCCGACCCGGAGTGGCTCGAGCGCCTGGTCGAGACCGTCGGCCTCGCCGACCGCCGCACGCACCGGCCCGGCGAGCTCTCCGGCGGCCAGCAGCAGCGGGTAGCGGTCGCTCGGGCGCTGCTCTCCAAACCCGCCGTGGTCTTCGCCGACGAGCCGACCGGCAACCTCGACTCGAAGGCCAGCGAGGACGTGCTGGCGCTGCTGCGCCAGGCGGTTGACGAGTTCGAGCAGACGGTGGTGATGGTCACCCATGACCCCGCCGCGGCCGCCCACGCCGACCGCCTGATCACCCTGCGCGACGGCAAGATCGTCCACGACGCGGCCCCGGGCTCGGCCGACGACGTGATCGAGTTGATGAAGACGATTGACTAGCCTCGCGCTCAAGAGCCTCTGGGCTCGCAAGGTGCGCGCCCTCACCACCACCTTCGCGGTGGTCATCGGAGTCGCCTTCATGGCCGGCTCCTACGTCTTCACCGACACGATCTTCGCCGCCTTCGACGAAATCTTCAGCGAGTCGCTGAAGGGGACCAGCGTCGTCGTCAGCTCCGAGAACCTGGTCAAACAGCAGAGCGGCGAAGTGCCGACGATCTCGGCCGACCTGCTGCCGCGGA
Organism: Solirubrobacterales bacterium; assembly: GCA_036265715.1. Taxonomy (GTDB): domain Bacteria; phylum Actinomycetota; class Thermoleophilia; order Solirubrobacterales; family 70-9; genus VAYN01. Next base: position 13,931 of record DATAON010000083.1, read on the forward strand.
TCCAGCGGACTCCGGGCGTCAAGGTCGCTTCGGGCGCGGTCTTCACCCCAGGCGGGTTCTTCGACGAAGAAGGGGAGGCGATCGGGGCCAAATTCTCGCCCAAGTTCATCTCCTCGACCCTGCCCGACGGCCTCGAGTCGCTGACCTACGTTGACGGCCACATCCCACGCGGCCCCGGAGAAGCCTCGCTCGACGAAGCCGCCGCCGACGAATTCGACCTCGGGGTCGGCGACACGATCTCGATCGTCGGTCGCATCCCGGCACAGAAGTTCGAACTGGTCGGGATCACCCGGCTCGGCAACGCCTCCTTCGGCGGTGCCAGCATCGCCCAGGTCTCACTGCCGGAAGCGCAGCGCCTGACCGACAAGCAAGGCGAGTTCGACCAGATCTCGGTCGCCGCCGAAGACGGCGTGACGCCGCTGGCCCTCAAAGAACGAATCGCCAAGCAGATGCCGTCCGGAGTCCGGGTCGAGACCGGCGAAGAAAACGCCGAACGCTCCTCCAGCGAAATCCGCGACAACCTCGGCTTCCTGACCACGATCCTGCTGGTCTTCGCCTTCGTCGCCCTCTTCGTCGGCGCTTTCCTGATCTTCAACACCTTCTCGATCACGGTCGCCCAGCGAATCACCGAGTTCGGGATGCTGCGGACGCTGGGCGCCTCGCGAGGCCAGATCCTGCGCTCGGTGATCGGGGAATCGTTCGTGATCGGCCTGGTCGGCTCGCTGCTGGGAATCGCCTTCGGCTTCCTCATCGCGGTGGCGCTGAAAGCGCTGTTCGAGGCGGTCGGGGCGAACCTGCCGACCACCGGGCTGATCCTCGAGAGCCGCACCGTGATCGTCTCGATCCTGGTCGGGCTGGGGATCACGATGGTCTCCTCGCTGATCCCGGCGCTGCGCTCGACCCGGATCCCCCCGATCGCGGCCCTGCGGGCCGAGATCGCGGCACCGAGCCGGCGCCGCCGGGTTCTCAACGCGGTGCTGGCTGCGCTGCTTGGCCTGGTCGGCTTCGCGATGCTGCTGATCGGCCTCTTCGGCGGCGCCGACGGCGATGCCGCCGCTGGGCTGATGGGTGCCGGTGCCGTCTTCTTCATCCTCGCCGTTTCGCTCTTCAGCCCGGTGCTGGTGCGGCCGCTGGCGGCGTTGGCGGGCTGGCCTCTGGAGCGGATCCGTCGGCTCACCGGCCGCCTCGCCCGCGAGAACGCGCAGCGCAACCCAGGCCGCACCGCGATCACCGCGGCGGCGCTGATGATCGGCCTCGCCCTGGTCGCCTTCGTGACGATCTTCGCCGCCGGCGCCAAGGACTCGATTGCCTCCGCCGTCGACGACACCTTCCAGGGCGACCTGGTGGTTCAGAACACGGACGGCTTCTCGCCGATCCCGCCCGGTGCCGCCGACGCCGCCCGCAAGGTCCCGGGGGTCGAGCTGGTGGCGACGATGCGGGCGGCCGAAGCGAAGCTGGTCGGCAGCGGCTCGAAGCCGCGGATCAACGGCATCTCCCGCGATGCCGGCGACGTCTTCAAGCTCGAATGGAAGCAGGGCGGCCCGGAGACCCTGCGCGACCTCCAGAACGGCCAGGCGATCCTGAAGGAATCGTTCGCCGACTCCCACGGCCTCGAAGTCGGCGACAGCTTCCAGCTGCTGAGCCAGTCCGGCAATAGGCCCAGCTTCGAAGTCGTCGGCACCTACGACACCCAGGTCGGGCTGATCGGCGGCGCGATCGTCACCCAGGAGGTGCTGGCGCGCGACTTCGACCAGACCCAGGACACGATCGACTTCATCCGCACCGCCGAGGGCGCCGATCCCGATCAGGTTCAGAAGCGGCTGGAATCTGTGATGGAAGCCTCCTTCCCGACCGCCGAGGTGGTCAACCAGCAGGAACTGAAGGAGAAACAGGAATCGGCGGTGAACAGCCTGCTGACGCTGATCTACGCGTTGCTGGCGCTGGCGATCGTGATCTCCATCTTTGGCATCGCCAACACCCTGGCGCTCTCGATTCACGAGCGCACCCGTGAGCTCGGCATGCTGCGGGCGATCGGGATGTCGCGGCGCCAGGTGCGAACGATGATCCGCTACGAGGCGGTGATCACGGCGCTGATCGGGGCGATCCTGGGGATGGTCCTGGGGCTGATCTTCGCGGTCCTGATCGCCCAGCCGCTGAAGGACGAAGGCTTCACTCTCACCTTCCCCGTCGGGCAGCTGATCGGGCTGCTGTTCTTCGCCGCGCTGATCGGTGTGGTCGCCGCGATCGCCCCCGCGCGCCGCGCTTCCCGGCTCGACGTGCTCGAGTCGCTGCAGTACGAGTAGCGGGCGCGCGCTCAGGCGGCGCCGGCCGCCAGGCCCATTCGCAGGGCGCCGGCGATCTCGAACATCGCCGCTCGCGAGGAGCGGCTCACCGCCGTCTGGTTGGCGAAGCCGTGGATCAGCCCGGGGTAGCGGCGCAGCGCCACGGTCACGCCGGCTTCGCGCATCCGGATCCCGTAGGCCTCACCCTCGTCGCGCAGCGGGTCGAAGCCGGCGGTGGCGACGTAGGCGCGGGGGAGGCCGGAGAGGTCGGGCGCCTTGAAGATCGAGACCCGCGGGTCGTTGGCATCGGCCCGGTTGGGCAGGTAGAAGCCTTCGAAGTGATCCATGTCCCCCTTGGTGAGGAGGAAGCCGTCGGCGAAGAGGGTGCGCGAGCGGGGGTCGTCGGCGGAGTCGGTGACCGGGTAGAGCAACAGCTGCATCGCCGGCATCGGCGCCCCCTCCTCGCGAGCGCGGATCGAGACGCCGCCGGCCAGGTTGCCGCCGGCGCTGTCGCCGGCGACAGCGATCCGGCTCGGGTCGACGCCGAGCGCATGGGCGTTGACGGCGGCCCAGGAGAGCGCGTCCCAGGCGTCTTCGATCGCGGCGGGGAAGGGGTGCTCGGGGGCGAGGCGGTAATCGATCGAGAGCACCGCCAGCCCGGCGGCGGCGGCGAAGAAGCGGCAGACGCCGTCGTGGGTGTCGAGGTTGCCGATCACCCAGCCGCCGCCGTGGTAGTAGACGAGCAGGGGCGGCGGCGTGCCGCCGGGGAGGTTGGGCGGCAGATAGAAGCGGGCGCCCATCGGCCCGGCGGCGGTCGGGATCGCAAGGTCCTCGACCCGCGCCATCGGGATCGGGTTGGGCGGCTGGGTGGCCGCGGAGCCGCGGCTGTTGAAGGCCCGCGCCTCGGCCGGCGGCAGACCGTTGGTGTAGGAGCGGGTGCCGGAGAGCCGTGCCATCGCGATCAGCGCGTTGACGTCGGGCGCCAGCACCTGGCCGTCGATCTCGGCCGGGGCGCCGAACAGTCGCCGCTGCGTGCGCGGCCGCAGCCCGCAGGCGCGGCGCAGCAATCTGAACTCGAGCTCGGCCGGTAGGTGCGGTACGTCCACAGCCGCGCCAGGGTACTTGAGGCGGCGGGGGGAGAACCGACCCTCTCCGCACCCTCGACAGGGGGTGAGGCGCTTCGCCCCCTTTCTGGTCACCTTCTCCGCCCTGCTTCCCGCGACCATTCCGTTGGTCCCCATGGGCGCCGCCGCCGGTCTCTCCGAGAGCCGCCCGGCCCGCGCTGCGGCGCCACTTCAGACCGAATGTCGCACCCCGCAAACGCTGCGCCTGCGCCGCTTCGAGGACGGGTCCGCGCAGCTCCTATGCGCCGCTCGGGTGATCGTCCGCATCTCCGTCCCGCGTTAGCGCGGACGAACGTCACACATTCTTGTGTAGTGAACGGAGTAGGTTGACCTGAGGACGATGGAGGCGACGGTCAAAGAGGCGGCTCCGACTTCGGCCCCGCCGCGCGCCGTCAAACGCGGTCTTCCTCCCGGCCCGCGGATGCCGCGGGTGCTGCAGACGGCGATCTGGTCGCGGCAGGCGCAGTGGATGCTCGAGCAGTCGCGGGCCCGCTTCGGAGACATGTTCACGATCCGCATCGCCCACGAGGGCAACTGGGTGATGATCTCCGACCCGGCGATGGTGAAGCAGGTGTTCACCGGCGACCCCAGGGTCTTCCACGCCGGCGAGGGCAACCAGATCCTGCGCCCGATCCTCGGCGACAACTCGGTCCTCGTCCTCGACGAGAAGCCGCACCTGAGCCAGCGCCGGCTGCTGTTGCCGCCCTTCCACGGCGAGCGCATGCAGGGCTACGAGCGGACGATGACCGAGATCGCCGCCCGCGAGATCGGCAGCTGGCCCAGCGGCACTCCCTGGAAGCTGCGGCCGCGGATGCAGGCGATCACCCTGGAGATCATCATCGAGACCGTCTTCGGGGTCCACGATCGCGAGCGGATGGACCCGCTGCGGGCCGCCCTGCGCGAGTTCCTCGACCTCACGACCGACCCTCGTTTCCTGCTGCCGGTGGTCCTGGCCGGCCCCGAGCGGATCCGGCGCCTGCCGATGTTCGCCCGTCGCATCGACCGCGTCGACGAGCTGATCCACCGCGAGATCGCCGACCGCCGCGGCGCCGAGGACCTCGAGGAGCGCGACGACATCCTCTCGATGCTGGTCGGCGCCCGGCACGAGGACGGCAGCCCGATGAGCGAGGCTGAGATCCGCGACGAGCTGCTGACCCTGCTGGTCGCCGGCCACGAGACGACCGCGACGGCGCTCGCCTGGGCGGTCGAGCGCCTCGCCCGCCATCCCGAGAAGCTGGAGCGCCTGCGGGCCGAGGTCCTGGCCGGCGAGGAGGCCTACCTGACGGCGACGATCCAGGAGACGCTGCGATTGCGCCCGGTGATCGTGCTGGTGATCCGCAAGCTGACCGAGCCGGTCGAGCTGGGCGGCTACGAGCTGCCCGCCGGCGCTCGGGTCACGCCGAGCATCCACCTCGTCCACCGCGACCCGCAGATCTACCCCGAGCCCGAGCGCTTCCTCCCCGAGCGCTTCCTCGACAACCCGCCCGGCACCTACACCTGGATCCCCTTCGGCGGCGGCGTCCGCCGCTGCCTCGGCGCCGCCTTCGCCCAGTTCGAGATGGCGGTCGTCCTCCGCGAGCTGGTCAAGGCCCACCAGATCCGGCCCGCCCGCGAGGGCTCCGAGCGCCCCTTCCGTCGTGCGATCACCGAGACGCCGCGCCACGACGCCGAGGTCGTGCTGGGCTGAAGGGCCCTACAGGCCCATCGTCTTGCCGAGGATCTCCTTCATCACCTCGTCGGTGCCGCCGCCGATTGGGCCAAGGCGGGCGTCGCGGACGGCGCGCTCGATGCCGTACTCGCGCATGTAGCCGTAGCCGCCGTGGATCTGCAGCGATTGGTCGGCGATCTCCAGCACGGCGCGCTGGGTGACGAGCTTGGCCATCGTCACCTCCTGGATGCAGTCCTGGCCTTCGTGGAAGAGGCGCAGCCCGTTGTAGGTGAGGGCGCGGGCGGCCTCGGCCTTGGTCGCCATCTCGGCGACGTGGTGGCGGATCGCCTGGAACTTGCCGATTGGGCGTCCGAAGGCTTCGCGCTCGAGGGCGTAGGCGACGGTGACCTCGATCAGGCGCTGCATCGCGCCGACAGCGCCGATCGCCATCAGCAGCCGCTCCCAGGCGAAGTTGGCCATGATCAGCTTGAAGCCGCCGTTCTCCTCGCCGAGCAGGTTCTCCGCCGGCACCTCGACGTCGCTGAAGGCGAGCTCGCCGGTGTCGGAGGAGTGCCAGCCCATCTTCTCCAGCTTCGCCGCCACCTCGTAGCCGGGCATCTCGCGCTCCAGCACGAGGAAGGAGATGCCGCCGTGGCCGCCCTCCGCGGTCGTCTTGCAGGCGCAGACGAGGAAGTCGGCGCGGACGCCGTTGGTGATGAAGGTCTTGGCGCCGTTGACGAGGTAGCCGCCGTCGATCCGCTCGGCCTTGGTGGTGATGCCGGCGACGTCGGAGCCGGCGCCCGGCTCGGTGATCCCCAGCGCCCCGATCTTCTCGCCGGCGATCCCCGGGACCAGCCAGCGCCGCTTCTGCTCCTCGCTGCCGAAGTTGAAGATCGGTGGCATCGCGATCGAGGCGTGGGCGTTGAGCCCGGCGGCGACGCCGCCGGAGCCGCCGGAGCGAGCCAGCTCCTCGACCCAGATCGCGTCGTGCAGGTGATCGCCGCCCTGGCCGCCGTAGGCCTCGGGGAACTTCAGCCCGAGGAAGCCGAGCTCGGCGCAGCGGCGGTAGAGGTCGCGGGGAAATTCTCGCGCCTGCTCCCACTCGTCGACGTTCGGCGCGATCTCCTTGGCGACGAAGCGCGCGACCGTCTGCCGCAGCTCCTCGTGCTCGGAGCCGAACGGCGGCAGGATGGCACGCGCCCCGGTGTCCTTGACGACAGTCACGTCACAAAGAAGTTCCGCTAGCGTTACAGACAACACGTTTCACGTGAGAACTTTCCTTGTAGCGTCGAGATATGGAGCGAACCGTGTGGACCGACGAGCGGCTGGACGATAGATTCGATCGCCTCGATGCCGACATCCGCGAGCTGCGGACCGACGTCAGGGACCTCCGCACGCTGATGTTCCAGCTCTGGGGTACGAACATGATCGGGATCCTGGTGACGATCGTCGCCGTTGTCCTAACCAGGACCTGACCCGCCGGCCTATAGCCCGTAGCTGCGGCCGATCACGTCGAGCATCACCTCGTCGGTGCCGGCACCGATCCGGTTGAGGCGGACGTCGCGGTAGGCGCGCTCGATCTCGTACTCCTTCATGTAGCCGTAGCCGCCGAGGATCTGGACGCAGTCGTCGGCGACCTCGCAGGCGATCCGCGAGGCGTAGAGCTTCGCCATCGTGATCTCGCGCACCGGGTACTCGCCGTTGGCGAAGCGCCAGGCGGTCGAGTAGGTGAACTGCTTGGCCGCTTCGGTCTTGGTCGCCATCTCTGCGAACTTGTGGCGGATCGCCTGGAACTTGCCGATCGGGCGGCCGAAGGCTTCGCGCTCCTTCGCGTACTCGAGGGTCTTCTCGATCATCCGCTCGGCCCCCGCGTGGCAGCCGGCGGCGGCGACCAGCCGCTCGCCCTGGAGCTCCCAGGCGATGTGGTAGAAGCCCTTGCCGACCTCGCCGAGGACGGCGTCGGCGGGGACGCGAACGTCTTCGAAGGCGAGCTCACCGGTGTCGGAAGCGTGCATGCCCATCTTCTCCAGCTCGGCGGAGACGGTGAAGCCCGGGACCTTCTCGCCGTTCTCGTCACGCAGGTCGACGACGAAGAGGGTGATGCCGGCGTGGCGCTCGTCGGGGTCGGTCTTGCAGACGAGGACGATGAAGTCCGCTCGCGGCCCGTTGGTGATGAACGTCTTCGAGCCGTTGATGACGTATTCGTCACCGTCGCGGATCGCCGTGGTGCGGATCCCGGCGACGTCGGAGCCGGCGCCCGGCTCGGTGATCCCGAGGCTGCCGATCTTCTCGCCCTTGAGGCCCGGCTCGAGGTACTTGCGCTTCTGCTCCTCGGTCCCGAGCAGGTGGATCGGGGGCAGGACCATGTCGCTCTGGACCGCGAAGCCCATGTTGGTGCCGCCGGAGCCGGAGTAGCTCATGCACTCGGCGCGGACCAGCGAGTAGAAGTAGTCGCCGCCCTGGCCGCCGTACTCCTCCGGGAAGCAGAGACCGAGGAAGCCGAGCTCCCCCGCCCGTTCCATCGCCGAGGTCGGCCAGTAGGTGTCCTCCCACTCGTTGCGGTGGGGCCACAGCTCCTTCTTCACCCACGACTGCATCGACTCCCGCAGGTCTTCGTGCTCTTGGCTGAAGATGAAGTGCTTGCGCCCGGCTGCGTGGTCGGGCTTGATGACGTTGGAGCCGTCGGAAGTCGCGGTCGCCACTGGTGTCACTCCTCGCTCGTCGTTTTGAGCCGGGATCCCCGCCCCGGAAAGCGAGTAGACAGTAGCACTTCCCACTTTCAGCGTGGTCGGCTATGGTTGCCGACGCCGATGAGCTCCGGGAACTACGAGAAGGTTGCCTACGAGGTCGCCGACGGCGTCGCCACGGTGACGCTGAACGACCCCGACAAGCGCAACATGCTCTCCGGCCAGATGCTGGGTGAGCTGGTCGCGGCGATGAAGCAGGCGCGCGACTCCGACGAGGTGCGCGCCGTCGTCCTCACCGGGGCGGGGGAGAAGGTCTTCTGCGCCGGCGCCGACCTCGGCGGCTTCGCCGCCAACGCCACGCTGGTCGAAAAACACTTCGCCTCCGACCTCTTCCTCGAGTTCTTCCGCCTGATGCCGCGCCTCGGCAAGCCCTCGCTCTGCGCCGCCAACGGTCACGTGCTCGCCGGCGGCATGGGCCTGGCCCTCTGCTGCGACCTGGTGATCGCCAAGGAGGGCGCCACCTTCGGCACGCCGGAGATCAACGTCGGCGCCTTCCCCTACATGATCATGGCGCTCATCTTCCGCAACGTTCCGCGCAAGAAGGTCAACGAGATGATGCTGCTGGGCGAGCGGCTCAGCGCCGAGCAGGCGGTCGAGTTCGGGCTCGCCAACAAGGTGGTCCCCGCCTCGGAGTTCGACGCCGCCGTCTCCGAGTGGGCCGGCAAGCTCGCCTCCAAGAGCCCGGTCCTGATGCGCCTCGGCCACGACGCGATCTACCGCCAGCAGGACATGGCCGTCGACGACGCGCTCGACTACCTGCGCTCCCAGCTCTCCCTCACCTTCTCGACCGAGGACATCGTCGAGGGGGTCACCGCCTTCTTCGAGAAACGCGACCCGCAGTGGAAAGGGCGTTGATGGCCGCCACCGACGAGACCGAGAAGAACCTGCTGCCGGGCACCGCGCCGCTCGGCGAGCTGACCGAGCAGCTGCACGAGCGCCGCGCCAAGGCGAAGCTCGGCGGCGGCGAGGAGAAGATCGCCAAACAGCACGGCCGCGGCAAGCTGACCGCCCGCGAGCGCTTCGACCTGCTGGTCGACGAGGGCACCTTCGTCGAACTCGGCGTCCACGGCCGCCCGCACTTCGCCCAGCGGGCGATGGACGGGGTGGAGGCGCCGGCCGACGGCGTCATCACCGGCTGGGGCGACATCGACGGCCGCGCCTGCTGTATCGCCGCCTACGACTTCACGGTGATGGCCGGCTCGATGGGGATGACCGGTGAGCTCAAGGTCACCCGCCTGCGCGAGATGGCGCTGGCCAAGCGGATGCCGTTCGTCTGGCTGCTCGACTCCGCCGGCGCCCGCATCCAGGAGGCGACCGGCTCGCTGTTCGCCGGCTCCGGCCACCTCTTCCGCGAGGAGGTCGAAATGTCGGGCGTGATCCCGATGGTGGCGGCGATGATGGGCCCCTGCGCGGCCGGCACTGCCTACATTCCGGCGCTCGCCGACTTCGTCCCGATGGTCTCCGGCCAGGGCGCGATGGCGCTCGCCGGCCCGCACCTGACCAAAGCGGTCACCGGCGAGGAGATCTCGATGGAGGAGCTGGGCGGCGCCAAGGTCCACTGCCGCAAATCAGGAGTGGGGGACCTCGAGGTCAAGGACGACGAGGAGTGCATCGCCGCGATCAAGACCTACCTCTCCTTCTTCCCCTCCAACTGGGAAGAGAAGCCACCGATCCGCGACAGCGCCGATCTCGACGACCGGATGTCGGAGAAATTGATGGAGATCGTGCCCGACTCCAACCGCAAGCCGTACGACATGTACGAGGTGATCGCCGAGATCGTCGACGACGGCGAGTGGTTCGACCTCAAGCCGCGCTTCGCCCGCAGCGTCATCACCTGCCTCGCCCGCTTCGGCGGCCAGCCGGTCGGGATCATCGCCAGCCAGCCGAAGCACCTGGCCGGCGTCCTCGACAACGACTCCGCCGACAAGGCCGCCCGCTTCATCAACCTCTGCGATGCCTTCAACATTCCGCTTGTCTTCCTCCAGGACATCCCCGGCTTCATGGTCGGCCAGAAAGTCGAGCACGCCGGGATCATTCGCCACGGCGCGAAGATGCTCTACGCGGTCAGCCGCGCGACCGTGCCGAAGGTGACCGTCGTCGTCCGCAAGGCCTACGGCGCCGGCTACTACGTGATGTGCGGCAAGGCCTACGAGCCGGACCTGATCGTCGCCTGGCCAGGGGCCGAGATCTCGGTCATGGGCGCCGAGGGCGCGGTCGAAATCATCGGCCGCTCGGCGATCGAGGCCTCCGACGATCCCGAGGCCACGCGTGAGGCGATGCTGAACGCCGTGCGCCAGACGATCGACCCCTACATCGCCGCCGGCAACGCCGTCATCGACGACATCATCGATCCGCGGGAGACCCGGCCGACGATCGTCAAAGCGCTGCGGATGGCGCGCAACAAGCACGTCGAGAAGCCACGCAAACGTCATGGAGTGATGCCCGTATGAGCAAGTTCGACGACGCGGTGGTGATCAGCTGCTCGATCAGCGGCGTGATCGCCAACCGCGACCAGTGCCCGGCGATCCCCTACACGCCGGCCGAGTACGCGGCCGAGGCGCGCCGCGCGGTCGACGAGGGCGCTTCGCAGATCCACATCCACGCCCGCACCCCCGACGGCACCCCGTCCTACGAGGTCGAGGACTTCCAGGCGATCACCGAGGCGATCCTGGCCGAGGTCGGCGACGTGATCGTCAACTACTCGACCGGGGCGATCGGGGTCTCGATCGAGAAGCGGCTCGAGTACCTGCGCGCCTGTCGCCCCGACGTCGCCGCCCTCAACATGAGCTCGATGAACTACGCGAAGTACTCGAAACGGCGCAAGGACTTCGTCTTCAACACCGTCTTCGAAAACAGCTTCGACACGATCATCGAGTTCCTGACGGCGATGAACGAGATCGGGATCAAGCCCGAGCACGAGTGCTTCGACTCCGGCCACGTCGCCAACCTCGACCCGCTGCTCGACATGGGCATCCTCAAAGAGCCGATGCAGATCTCGCTGGTGATGGGCGTGACCGGCGGCATCCGCCCGACCCCGCGCAACGTCACCCTGATGTCGGACCAGATCCCCGGCGGCCCCGAAGGGCGCAACCAGTGGCAGGTGATCGGCATTTCCCGCGACCAGTGGAAGCTGCTTGCCGCTTCGCTGGTGCTTGGCGGCAATGTCCGCGCCGGCGTCGAGGACAATCTCTACCTGCCGAACGGCGAGATGTGCAAGTCCAACGGCGAGCTGATCGCGAAGGCGCGCCAGATGGCCGAAGACATCGGCCGTCGCCCCGCCAGCGTCGCCGAGGCACGGGAGCTGCTGGGAGTCCCGAAACGGGCCGAGGCCTAGGCGTGGAGTCGAGCATCCACCGCGCCGGCGTCTCCTGGAGCGGCGGCGAGGGGGACGACGTGCAGGCGCATGACGTCCTGCTCGGCGGCCAGACCCTGCCCAGCTCCTCGGCACTGGAGCTTGGCGGCGACGACTTCAAGTCGAACCCGGAGACGCTGCTGGTCGGCGCCCTCTCCAGCTGCCACATGCTCTGGTTCCTGGCCTTGGCGAGGAAAAAAGGCTTCGAGGTCGCCTCCTACGAAGACGACGCCGACGGCGTGCTCGAGGGCAAGCGCTTCAGCTCGGCGACCCTGCGCCCGCGCGTCCGCTGGGCTGGCGAGCCGCCCGCCCCCGAGGCGATCGAAGCTCTGCACCAGCGCTCGCACGAGCTCTGCTTCATCGCCAACTCGGTCGACTTCCCGGTCTCCGTGGAGCCCTCATGAGCGACCTTCCCCTCAGCGACGTCAAGATCCTCGACCTCACCCGGCTCCTGCCCGGCGGCTTCTGCTCGCTGCTCCTCGCCGACCTCGGCGCCGAGGTGCTGAAGGTCGAGGACACCGGCATGGGCGACTACATCCGCTGGGCGCCGCCCTACTACGGCAGCGAGGAGCAGCAGGCGCTCGGCACCCGCTCGGCGCTCTACCTCTCGCTCAACCGCGGCAAGCGCTCGGTCCGCCTCGACCTCAAGTCCGAGGCCGGCCGCGAGGCCTTCCTGCGCCTGGTCGCCTCCTACGACGTCGTCCTCGACGGCTTCCGCCCCGGGGTGATGGACCGCCTCGGCGTCGGCTACGAGCGCCTGCGCGAGGCCAACCCGGCCGTCGTCTACTGCGCGATCACCGGCTACGGCCAGGACGGCCCCTACGTCCAGCGCGCCGGCCACGACATGAACTACCTCGGCCTGATCGGGCTGCTGGGGCTGACCGGCGCCAAGGACGGGCCGCCGGTGCAGGCGGGCGGGCAGATCGCCGACGTCGGCGGCGGCGCCCTGATGGCCGCCTTCGGGGTGATGGCGGGGCTGCACGAGGCGCGCCGCTCCGGCCAGGGGCAGATGGTCGACGTCTCGATGGCCGACGGCGCTCTCTCCTGGCTGGCGATGGTCGCCGGCCGCTACTTCTGCGACGGCGAGGTGCCCCGGCGCGGCGAGCAGGCGCTGGCCGGCGGCCTCGTCTGTTATCTGCCCTATGAGGCGGCCGACGGCTGGATCAGCTGCGGGGCGCTGGAGCCCAAGTTCTGGGCGGCCTTCTGCGCGGGCGTCGAACGCCCGGACCTGGTCGACGTTCAGTTCGAGGCGCCGGGATCGAGCGGGTGGAGGCACGTCGCCGAGGTTTTCCGCTCGCGCACCCGGGCCGAATGGAAGGCTTTCAACGACGAGCACGACTGCTGCGTCGAGCCGGTCCTCGACATCGACGAGGCCCTCGATTCAGAGCTGGTCCGGGAGCGCCAGATGGTGGTCGAGATGGACCAGCCGGAGATCGGCCCGGTGCGCCAGCTCGGCGCCCCGGTCAAGTTCAGCCGCACCCCCGCCGACCCGACCCGCGGCGCTCCCGCCTTCGGCGAGCACACCGCCGAGGTCCTCGCCGAGGCCGGCTACGGCCCGGAGGAGATCGCGGCGATGATCGAGTCAGGCGCCGCCGCCACCAACGAGGCGGGCGCCGACCACCCGGAGTTCATGAAGTGACCGAGGTCGGGGCGGAGCTGCTGCGGATGGGCGAGCTGGCGGAGGCGTCCGGAGTCCCGGCGCCGACGATCAAGCACTACCTGCGCGAGGGCCTGCTGCCAGAGCCGGTCAAGACCAGCCGCAACATGGCCTACTACCCGCCTGAGTTCGTCGAGCGGATCCAGCTGATCAAGCGCCTGCAGGAGACGCGCTTCATGCCGCTGAAGGCGATCAAGTCGATCCTCGACGAGGATCCCGAGCGGGCGATGGCGATGCTCGAGCTCGAGGACCAGATCCTCGATCGCGCGCTCGCCGGCGAGCGCGCCCGCACCAGCGCCACCGAGGTCCGCGAGCGCTACGGCGTCCCCGCCGAGGTGCTCGAGCGGCTCGCCGAGCTGGAGATCCTCACCCCCAACAGCCGCGGCTACTCGCCCTCCGACGTGACCATCATCGAGGCGATCTCCCGCTTCCGCGCTGGTGGCTACGACGAGGAGATCGGCTTCACCGTCTACGACACCCTGCGCTACAAGACCGCGCTCGAAGAGCTGGTCCGCCAGGAGGTCGACATGGTGATGAGCCGGCTCGCCGCCGAGCTGCCGCCGGAGCGGGTGATCGAGATGCTCGAAGAGGGCGCGCAGCCGCTGCGGGACCTAATCGCCGCCCTGCACACGAAGCTGATGGTCGCCGAGCTCGAGCGCCAGCGCTCCGCGCGCCGCGGCTGAGCCGCGGCTCCGCTGCACGTCGCGTTCCAGGATCAAAGGACGCGCCGGCTGCAGCCGAAGTGTTGACGGAGATGCCGGTTCCGCGCAACACCACCCTCCGCCTCACGCTGGCCTTGCTTGCGGCCGCCGTGCTGCTGCTCGTCGTCCAGGTGAGCGGCGCCGGCGCCAGCACCTTCTACGCCTGCGTGCAGAAGCACGGCAACACCGAACACCGCGCCAAAGCCTCGATTCGCCTCGTCCGCAAGAGCGCCAAGTGCCTGCCCTCCGAGCGCCGTTTGCGCTGGGGCACTGGCCCCTCCGCCTTCTACGCCGCCGACGCGGGCGCCGCTGGCCCCACCGGCCAGCAGGGGGAGGCTGGCGCCCAGGGCGCGACTGGCGCCCAGGGCCCCACCGGCCCGCAGGGGGCGCCCGGAACTCCTGGGGCCGCTGGGGCACCCGGAGCGCCTGGCGCTGCCGGCGAGGCCGGCTCGATCGGCCCCGAAGGCCCCGCCGGACCCGCGGGCGCCGAAGGCCCCGAAGGACCCGCCGGCCCCGAAGGCCCGATCGGCCCCGAAGGGCCTCGCGGCGAAGCCGGCCCGGAAGGGCTGCCGGGCACTCCGGGCCTTGAAGGAGCCCCCGGCCTCGAAGGACTTCCCGGCTCCGAAGGCCCACAGGGCGAGCCTGGCCCCGAAGGCCCGCAGGGGATGCCGGGCAAACCGGGACCCCAGGGTGAACAAGGACTTACCGGCGAACCCGGCCCGCAGGGCGAATCCGGCCCCGAAGGGCCTCCCGGCAGCGGCGGCTTCAGCGGCGTCGTCGTCGTGACCGCCGCCTCCGAAGGCGGCGAGCCCGCCGACGCGAGCTGCCCGAAGGAGGCCCCGCTGGCGATCTCCGGCGGCGGCTCCGGCGACGGCAAGGGCGCCGCGCTCGAAATCTCCGCTCCGATCCACGGCCACGAACTCGTCCACGAAGGCGAGCAGCCGACCGGCTGGCGGGTCAAGGCCGCGGCCGGCGCCTACACCGCCTACGCGATCTGCGCCAAAGCCGGCGGCAAGGAACCCGTCGAAGAAACCGAAGAAACCGAAGAGGAAAAGAAACTGAAGCTGGAGGAAATGGTCAAGTGAGCGCCGCTACCGTCGCCGTAGGAGCCCCGCTGCAGCGGATCGCGCGCCGCCCGTTCGTATTGGCCCTGCTCGCTTTCCTTGTCGCCGCTCTGCTCGCGGTACTGCTGCTGAGTGGAAAAGGGGGAGAGGGGACTGCGACCCCGCAGGCCACCGACTTCGCCCAGCTCCAAGAGCTCTCCGCCACGATTGGCCACCCGGTCTTCTGGGCCGGCGCCCCGAGCGTCGGCACCGAGCTGGAGCTGACCCGCGCCGACGACGCCGTCTACGTCCGCTATCTCAGCGGCGACGGCGAGGTGGGGGACCAGCGCGGCCGCTTCACCACCGTCGGCACCTACCCGGTCCCGGGCGCCTTCGCCGTGGTCAGCCGCGCGGCCGAACAGCCCACCGCGGTCACCCGCGACCTCCCCGGCGGCGGCCTCGCCCTGCTCGACGCCCGCCGCCCCCAGAGTGTCTACCTCGCCTGGCCGGGGTCCGGCTACGAGGTCGAGGTCTACGACCCCTCGCCCAAGCGAGCCCTAGACCTCGTCCTCACCGGCGCCGTCGCCCCCGTCCACTGAGCCGTGTCGACTAAGTCAACCTCTGGTTGACAAAGTCGCCAATCAGGCCGCGGCCAGGCTCGCCCGCTCGGCTTCGACCTTGCGCAGCGTCTGCCGGTGGCCGAGTCGTTCGCAGACAGCGGTCGCCTCGTCCAGCGCCGCCTCCGCACCGCTGGCGCCGTTTGCCTGCCGCGCCTGGGCAAGGACCAGCAGAGCCGTCGGCAGCCCCCAGTGCATTTCGCGATCGCGGGCGATCGCGGCCATCGCCTCGGCCTGCGACAGCGCCTCCTGGTCGCGTCCGACGCCGAGAAGCGCCCAGGTGCGCAGGGTCCCGCGCCAGTGCTCCTGCTCGCCGCCACTGTCCATCGCTTCGCGGAAGATCCGCTCCGAGGCTTCGATCGACTCCAGTGCCGCGGCGAAATCCCCGGCCTGGATCTGCACGTGGGCGAGGCTCGACAGCGCCACCGAGCGCGAGAAGACGTCGCCGAGCTGGTCGGTCAGCTCCCAGTTGCGCTGGCCCAGCTCCAGCGCCGCCTCGATCGAGCCCCGTTCGGCCAGCATCATCGCCCGGTTGCCGCGCGCCCAGCTTTCGGTCTCGGGATCGCCGAACTCGGAGGCGACCCGCAGCGACTCCGCCGCCAGTGCGTCGGCCTCCTCCGGCTGGTCGCGCTCTTTGCAGACGATGCTGCGGGCCATCAGCGCCCAGGCGTGGGGACAGTTGATGACGATGTTGGCGCCGGCGTTGATGTCGCCGCCGCCGAGCTCGAGGATCTCGTCGATTGACGCGTCGACCGCGTCGAGGTCGCCCGAGCACATCTGCGCGTAACAGCCGACGGCGCGGATCGCGATCCTCAGGTCGACGTCGCCGGCCTCGTCGGCCAGCGCGACCGCTTCCTTCGAGGCGGCGATCCACTCGGAGGCGGTGTGGGCTACCCCGGGACGGGCCGAGGTCATCAGCTTCAGCAGCGCCAGCGAGCGCCGGTCGCCGGTCCGGGTCGCGATCTCGGTCGCCTCCGCGGCCAGCGCGTCGGCCTCGGCGGGGTCCATCCCCAGCCGCCACGAGTAGTCGAGCTGCTGCAGCCGCGAAGAGAGCGCCAGCGCCGTCGTCTCCTCGTCGGGCTCCAGCTCCGCGGCCAGCCTGGTCACGTCGCGCCACAGCCGCAGCGCGTCCTGGGGGCGGCTGTGGCCGGCCCAGAAGGCGGCCCGCGCCGACCAGCGCGCCGCCTCGCGCAGCTCCTCACCGGCCTCCATGTGCGCGGCGATCAGCGGCGCCAGCTCGTCGAGCCGCTCCGGCTCCAGCTCGATCGTCGCCCGCGCCGCCGCCGCGTGGGTGCGGGCGCGCCCGTCGGCGAGCTGGGTGCCGTAGGCGACCTCGCGGGTCAGCGGGTGGCGGAAGGCAAGCACCCGCCGCGGGTAAAGCTCGGCTTCGTAGAGGAAGCCGGCGCCGACCAGGTCGCACAGGGCGCGGTCGATCTGCTCCTGCTCGAGCCCGGCGGTCAGCCCCAGCGCCTCGGCGCCGATCTCCTTGCCGACCACCGAGGCGACCTGCAGCAGCTGCTTGGCCTCGGGGTCGAGGCGGTCGATGCGGGCGGCCAGCACCGCCTGCACCGTCACCGGCACGCGGGCGTCGTCGATCGGGCGGACCAGGCGGTAGGCGCCGGGCTCGCCCTGCAGGTGGTCGCTCTCGGCCAGCTCGCGGACGATCTCCTCGACGAAGAACGGGTTCCCCTGGGTGCGCTCGTGGATCGGCTCGTCGAGGCCGTCGAGCGAGGGGTCGGCGCCGGCAAGGTCACGCAGCAGCTCGCCGGTGTGGGCCGGCTCCAGCGGTGCCAGTGTGAGTTGCGTGTAGACGGGAGCCTCACTCCAGGCGGGCGTGTACTCGGGCCGGTGGTTGACGACGACCAGGGTGTTGGTGGCGGAGATCGCCTCCAGCAGGCTCGCCAGCATCGCCTCGCTGCCGGCGTCGATCCAGTGCAGGTCCTCGATCACCAGCACCAGGGTCTTGCGCCTGGTCGGCGCGTTGACGATCCGGCAGACGACGTCGGTCAGCGCCCGCTGGCGCGCCTCGGCGCTCAGCACGGGGGTGTTGCGCTCGGGCTCGGGGACGCCGAGGAAGTCGAACAGCAGCGGCAGCTCGGCGCTCAGCTCGGGGTCGAGCAGCAACGCCCGGCCGGCGATCCGCTCGCGGGCGAGCTGCTCGGGATCGCGGTCGCCGATCCCGAAGAACGAGCGCAGCATCTGCAGCACCGGGAGGTAGGGGCTGGAGGTGCCGTGCGACTGCGCCTGCGCCTCGAAGACCTCGAGCCCGTCGGCCCGGCAGCGCTCGGCGAACTCGTGGCAGAGCCGGCTCTTGCCGGTGCCGGGTTCGGCGACGATCCCGACCGCGCCGCCCTCACCCGCCTGCGCCCGCTCCAGCGCCAGCCGCAGCTCGCCCATCTCCGCCTCGCGGCCGACGAAGCGGGAGAAGCCGCGGTCGCGGGAGAGGTCGAGGCGCGAGCGCGCCGCCCCGACGCCCTCCAGCCGGAAGACCCGGATCGGCTGGCTGGCGCCCTTGATCTCGAACTCGCCGAGGTCGTCGAGGTCGAGGAAGCCGGTGGCGAGCGCGGCGGTGTGCTCGGTCAGGTAGGCGCGGCCCGGCTCCGCCAGCGCCTCCATCCGCTGCGCCAGCCCGACCGTGTGCCCGATCGCCGTGTAGTCGCCGCCGTCGCCGATCTCTCCGGCGACCACCTCGCCGGAGTTGACCCCGATCCGGGCCGAGAAGTTGAGCCCCTGGCCGCGCCGCAGCTCGGCCGCGTACTCGGCGGTCTTCTCGAGCATCCGCAGGGCGGCGTAACAGGCGCGCTGGGCGTGATCCTCGTGGGCTACTGGCGCGCCGAAGACAGCCATGATCCCGTCGCCGGTGAACTTGTCGACGGTCCCCTCGAACTCGCTCACCGCCTCGGCCAGCAGCGAGAAAAAGCGCTGCATGATCTTGCGCCACTCCTCCGGGTCCTGCTGCTCGGCGAGGTCCATCGACCCGTTCACGTCCGCGAACAGGACGGTCACCTGCTTGCGCTCGGCGTCGTCGGTGCGAGGCTGGGTCACAACGGTCACAAAGACTACGCCCGTATCCTGGTCAGATGCCAACCGCGCTCGTAACCGGCGCCTCGACCGGGATCGGCCGGGCCACCGCGCTGCGCCTGGACGCCGCCGGCTGGCGCGTCTTCGCCGGGGTGCGGCGGGAGGAGGACGCGCAGGCGCTGCGCGAGGCCGCCTCGCCAAGTCTCACGCCGCTGCTGATCGACGTCACCGACGCCGAGCAGATCGCCGCCGCGGCGCAGACCGTCGCCGCCGAGCCCGGCGGTCTCGACGGCCTCGTCAACAACGCCGGGGTCGCGATCCCGAGCCCGCTGGAGACGATCCCGATCGAGGACTTCCGCCGCCAGATCGAGGTCAACCTCAGCGCCCACGTCGCCGTCACCCAGGCGATGCTGCCGGCGCTCCGCGAGGCCCGGGGCCGCATCGTCTTCATCAGCTCGATCGGCGGCCGCATCGCCTTCCCCCTGACCGGCGCCTACCACGCCGCCAAGTTCGGGATCGAGGCGGTCGGCGACGTCTTCCGCCAGGAGCTCCGCCCCTGGGGCATCTCCGTCTCCATAGTCGAGCCCGGCTCGATCGACACGCCGATCTGGAATCGCGGCGAGGCGACCTCCGACGAGATCGGCAGCCGCTCCCCCCAGCGTGAAGCCCTCTACGGCAAGGCGATCGAGAGCTACCGCAAGGTCGTCAAAAGCACCGCCGAACGCGGCATCCCGCCGGAGAAGGTGGCGAAGACGATCGAGCATGCCCTCAGCGCCAGCCGCCCCCGCAGCCGCTACCTGGTCGGGATCGACGCCAAGGTCCAGGCGCGGATCCGGCCGCTGATCCCGACCCCCGTCTGGGACCGGATCGTCGCTCGCACGATGGGGCTCTAAACTGCACTGATTGACTGGTCAATCAGTGGGGACGTGAGGCCTTGCGCGCAGCCGCAGCACAGCTCAACTCGACGAACGACAGGGACCGCAATCTAGCCACGGCCGAGCGCCTGGTGCGTGCCGCTGCGGCCGACGGCGCCGATCTCGTGGCGCTGCCGGAGAAGTGGAGCCGCCTGGCCGGCGGCGAGGAGCTGCGCGCCGAGGCGGAGACCCTCGACGGGCCCAGCCTCAGCGCCGCCCGCGCCTGGGCCAGTGAGCTCGGCATCTTCCTGCTCGCCGGCAGCATCAGCGAGCGCACTGACGCCAAGGCCTTCAACACCTCGGTCCTGATCGGCCCCGACGGCGACGACCTCGCCGTCTACCGCAAGATCCACCTCTTCGACGTCGACGCCGGCGGCGTCTCCTACCGCGAGTCCGAGCATGAGCAGCCCGGGACCGAGGTGGTCACCGCTTCGCTCGGCGACTTGGTCGCGGGCCTGACCGTCTGTTACGACCTCCGCTTCCCCGAGCTCTACCGGATCCTCGCTCTGCGCGAGGCGCAGCTGATCACCGTTCCCTCCGCCTTCACCAGCGCCACCGGGCGCGACCACTGGGAGGTGCTGCTGCGGGCGCGGGCGATCGAGAACCAGGTCTTCGTCATCGCCCCGAACCAGGTTGGCACCGCGCCACCGCACTACGACTCCTTCGGCCACTCGGCGATCGTCGACCCCTGGGGGACCGTCCTCGCGATCGCTCCCGAGGGCGAGTGCTTCATCGCCGCCGACCTCGACCTCGGCGCCCAGGAGCGGACCCGCTCCTCGCTGCCCTCGCTCGCCAACCGCCGGCCCGGCGCCTACGTCTGGCCGCAGCTGCTGGAGGCGTCGTCCTGATGGCGAAGGCACCGCCCGCCGACAAGCGCCGCCAGATCCTCGACGCAGCCGTCGCCGTCTTCGCCCGCCAGGGCTTCCACGCGACCCGGGTCTCCGACATCGCCGACGAGGCGGGTGTCGCCTACGGCCTCGTCTACCACTACTTCCGCTCCAAGGACGACGTCCTCAACGAGCTCTTCGTCGAGCGCTGGTCGCTGCTGCTGTCGGCGATCGAGGAGGCCGATCGGGCCGGCGGCCCGCATCGCGACCGCCTCGGCGCGGTGGCCGGCTTCATCGTCGACTCCTACCGCTACGACCCGGAGCTGATGAAGGTGATCATCGTCGAGGTCACCCGCGCCGCCAACTCCTTCGGCCAGACCCACCTGGTCGAGATCCGCCGCGCCTACGAGGGGATCGCGAAAATCGTCGAGGACGGGCAGGCCAGCGGCGCCTTCCGCGACGACGTGCCGCCGCTGTTCGCCTCGATGACCTTCTACGGCGCCGTCGAGCAGCTGCTCTCGGGCTGGATCTTCGACGTGATTCCAACCTCGGATGCTGGGTACGACGAGGCAAAAGACTTGCTGGTGACGACGATTTGCGACGGTTTGGAGCCCCGATAGGTATGGTCGCCGCGTGGACAACGAGATAGTCAAACGGTTGATCTGGAGCGGCATGCTCGCCGCCACCGGCGCGCTCGCGAGCGTTCTCGCCGCCAAGGCCTCGTCGCTGCTCTACCGACGGCTCTTCAATGAAGACCCGCCTGACTGAGGATTCAGATGCCCGAGCCAAGCCAGACTCCGCCGCCCATCCAGCCTCCGCAGACCCCTCCGGTGCCGCCGCAGGTGCCGCCGGTGGCGCCCAAGTCCGCGCACCGCAGCGTCGGTGAGCTCGTCTTCGACGTCTCCGAACGGACCTCGATCCTGATCCGCGAGGAGATCGAGCTCGCCAAGGCAGAGGTAACCGAGAAAGTCGGCAAGATCGCCCGCGGCTCCGCCGTCGGGATCGCCGCCGGCACCTTCGCCTTCCTGGCCCTGATCCTGGTCATGCACGGGATTGCCTGGGTCCTCAACGAAGAGGTCTTCGACGGCAAGACGTGGCCCGGCTTCTTCGTCGAGGCCGCCGCCTTCCTGTTGCTCGCCGCCGCCGCCGGCTTCGTCGCCTACCGCGCCGTCAAGGCCGGCGCGCCGCCGGTGCCCGAGCAGGCGATCGCGGAGGCGAAGCTGACCAAGGAACTGTTCGAAAAGGACGACAAGGAGGGCACGAGTTGAGCGCCGACCCCACCCGGCCGCCGGCCTCGACCGGCATGCCCGGACGTTCCGCCGAGCAGATCCGCCGTGACATCGACCTCCAGCGCGAGCAGCTGGGGACCTCGGTGGAAGCTCTGCGTGGCCGCGTCACCGAGCTGACCGACTGGCGCCGTCAGGTCCGTGAGCACAAAACCGAGCTGATCATCGGCGCCGCCGCGGTTGGCTTCCTCGTGGGCGCTCGATTGATGTTCGGCCGCCGCAAGCGCTAGCGCGCTAGCTGGGAACTACCAGCTCGGTGGTGACGCTGCCGGCCCCGAGCAGGCCGGGACCGACGTGGGCGCCGAGGACCGGGCCGACCTCCGAGGTGAAGACGGGGCCGCAGCCGAAGATCTCGTGGCAGTCTTCGATCAGCTTCGAGGAGGTCTCCTCGTCCTGGATGTGCTGGACGACCCAGCCGTCGAGGCCGGAGTCGTGGCGCTGGCGCATGTAGTCGCGCAGGCGCTCGACCGAGCGGGCGCGGGTGCGGACCCGCTCGACCGGGGTGATCTCCTCCTCCAGCGTCAGGATCGGCTTGATCTTCAGGGCGCTGCCGATCCAGGCCCGGGCGCCGCCGATGCGGCCGCCGCGACGCAGGTACTCGAGGGTGTCGATCGCGAACCACATTTTCAGCTCGTTGCGGACCCGCTCGGCCTGCTCGACGGCCTCGGCGGCATTGGCGCCCTGGATCGCGGCGGTCGAGGCGCCGAGCGTGCAGAGCCCCATGCCGCCGGCGGCCGAGCGCGAGTCCATGACCACGATCCGCTCGCCGCCCCTGCCCTCGTCGATCAGCCGCTGGCGCGCCTGGTTGGCGGCCTCGAAGGTGCCGGAGATGCCGGCCGAGATGTGGATCGAGACGATCTCCTTGTCGGCGGCCAGCAGCGGCTTGTAGACAGAGATGAAGTCGCCAATGGAGGGCTGGGAGGTCGTTGCCCCACTCTGCGACGCCCGCAGCCGCTCGTAGAAAGCGGCGTAGTCGGTGATGTCCGCCTCGCGCTCCTGCTCACCGTCAACGGAGACGTAGAGGCTGATCGTCTCGATGCCCCGCTCGGCCAGCAGCGCGGAGGGAAGGTAGGCGGTGGTGTCGCAGACAACTGCGGTCTTCTCGCTCCCGGTCAACCAAACGATTCTCTCAGACGGGCGCCCGCCGAGCTGCCGCCGTCGGCCAGCTACACTTTGTGAAGTGACCGATACCCCAAACGCCGCGATCACCCTCACCGACAAGGCCGCCGAGAAGATCGGCGAGTTGCTCGGCTCGCAGCCCGACGGCGCTCAGCAGGCGCTTCGCGTCGCCGTTCGCGGCGGCGGTTGCTCCGGGTTCCAGTATGCGCTCGCCTTCGACCAGGCCAAGGAGGACGACAACGTCTTCGAGGTCGACGGGGTCGCGGTCATCGTTGACAAAGTCAGCATGCAGTTCGTCTTCGGCTCGGAGGTCGACTACGTCGAAGGCCTCCAGGGCGCTGGCTTCCAGGTCAACAACCCGAACGTCGTCGCCGCCTGCGGCTGCGGCTCGTCTTTCCAAGTGAAAGACGACGCCGAGGCTTCACCCGCCGCGGTCTAGCGCTCGCGCGCTATTCGATCTGTAGAGGCGGGGACTGCGCGGGCAGCCCCTCGGCGCTGGGTGCGGCTGCGGGAGTCGCCGGCTGCTCGACGCCGAGAGCCTCGGCAAGCTCGCCGGACTCGAACATCTCCTCGACGATGTCGGCGCCGCCGATCAGCTCGCCGTTGACGTAGAGCTGGGGGAAGGTCTGCCAGTCGGAGATCTCGGCCGTGACTTCGCGCAGCGGCTGCAGCGCCGGCAGCACATCGATCGCGCCGTACTCGACGTCGACCTGGTCGAGCACCTGCACCACCCGCATCGAGAACCCGCAACGCGGTGCGTCGGGGGTCCCTTTCATGAACAGCAGGACCGGGTTGGCGGCGATCAGTTCCTGGACTTTGGACTTCAGCTCTGGGTCGGACATGGCCCACAGATTAGCTAGCCGGGTTCGCCGGCTTAGATCTGGGTGGCGATCAGGCCGATCATCGCCGCCATCAGGCCGACGAAAGCCGCAAAGAGCCCGCCGCCGACAAGCAGGATCGCGTGTTGGAGGGCATCGATCCGCGCGCTGAGGTGACTGACGCGACCATTCAGGTCGTCCAATCGCTCGTCGGTCCAACTTGATCTCATCGCCTCCACGCTCCTCAGGCTAGGGATTCAAACGCAACGCGTGGTGCGCAGATTGTAACTTTTTGTCTGCGTCCGCGAAGCGCTGCTCAGGCGACGCTGGTCTTGACCGAGAGCGCGTGGACCGAGCCGTCGTCGAAGCGCGGTTTGATCGCGGCCTTGACCAGTCGGTGCTGGTCGATCCGCGAGAGACCCTTGAACTGGGGGGCGGCGACCACGGCTTTCAGGTGCTGACCGCCCCCGTCTTCGTCGAAGACCTCGACCGCGGCGCCTGGCAGGGCCGCCTCGATCATCGTCTTCAGCTCCGCCAGGTCGACCATCGGCTAGTTGCCGACGCTCTCGCCGACGGTGTCGAGCATCTCCTCGACCCGCACGAACTTGACCCGCGGGCGGCCGTGCGGCTCGCCGCGGCCGACCTCGGCCTGGTCGATCGCCTGCCAGTCCTCGAAGCTGATGAAGCGGATGCTGCGCTCCGCCAGTAGCTCCTCGATCGCCGCCGGGGCCGGGTTCTCCGGCGCCAGCAACGTCTGAGACTCGACGTCGGCGAGCAGGTGGGTGACCGTCTCCAGCGCGTCTTTCTTGTTGGTGCCGATCACGCCCGAGGGGCCGCGCTTGATCCAGCCGGCCGTGTAGTGGCCGACCTTGTGGCCGGAGTCGTGGGAGTCGAGCACGCGGCCGCCCTCGTTGAGGATCAGCCCGCGCTGGTGGTCGAAGGGGACGCCCTCGATCGGGATCCCGGTGTAGCCGACCGAGCGCAGGACCAGGCCGCACTCAAGCTCTTCGCGCTCGCCGGTGTCCTTGGCGCGCAGGGTGCCGCCCTCCTCGACCAGCTCGTTGCGGCCGATCACGATCTTTTCGACCTTGCCGTCGCCCTGCAGTTCGATCGGGGAGGCGAGGAAGCGGAGCACTACCCGCTGCTTTTTGCCCTCCGGCACCTTCTGGGAGAACTCGCGCAGGGTTTCGACGTTGACCCGGGTCGTCTTGTCGACCTCGTCGGACTCGAGGAAGGCGGCGCTGGCCGGGTCGAGCTCGACCTCGGCAGGGTCGACGATGATGTCGGCGTCCTCGAGCTCACCGAGCTCCTTGATCTCCGGGTTGGTGAAGGCGGCCTGGGCCGGCCCGCGGCGCCCGAGCACGACGATCTCGCGGATCTGCTTGCGGTCGAGCTCCTCGATCGCGTGGTCGGCGGTGTCGGTCTGGCGCAGCTCGTGATCGGTCAGCGCCAGCATCCGGGCGACGTCCATGGCGACGTTGCCGTTGCCGATCACCACCGCCCGCTCGCTGGAGAGGTCGAAGTCATGGTCTGCGTAATCGGGATGCGCGTTGTACCAGCCGACGAAGGCGGTGGCGGCATGGCTGCCGGGCAGCTCCTCGCCGGGAACGCCGAGCGCGCGATCGGTCTCACAGCCGACCGTGAAGACGATCGCGTGGTAGTGGCGCTCGAGGTCCTCGACCTCGATGTCGTGGCCGATCTTGACGTTGCCGAAGAAGCGGAAGCCCTCCCGCGCCGCGGTTTTTTCGTAGACACGCGTAACCGACTTGATCTTCGGATGGTCGGGGGCGACGCCGCCGCGGACCAGGCCGAAGGGGGTCGGCAGGCGGTCGAAGAGGTCGACCTGGGCGTGCAGCTCCTCGCCCTTGAGGATGTGCTCGGCGGCGTAGAAGCCGGAGGGGCCGGCGCCGACGATGGCGACTCGAAGTGGGTTCTCTGGACTACCGATCTGGCTCATGGACGATTCCTTCTGGAGTGGGCGCTTCCTGGCGACAGCGAGCGCGAAAGGATAGGGAAATGGCCGCCGCGGGCGGCGATCAGGCGTTGACGGTGACCGCGGCCGGGGTCCCGTCGAGGGCGTCGAGCGCCTTGCCGACGGACATCGCCACGCAGGTGAAGATCGGCGTCTCCAGCTCGGTGTACTCGCTCGACTCGGTCGGGCGCAGCTCGCTGACCAGGTCGAGGAACATCCCCGGGTCGTCGCCCTCGAAGCAGACCACGAACTCCTGGTCGTCGAGCCCGTAGGAGTAGGTCGTGTTGATCGTGATGTCGGGGTAGCGGCGGCCGACCTCGATGTGGCTTTTCATGATCCGGCCGCGCTCTTTCGGGTCGAGCCCGTACCAGCGCCGCTGCTTGACCATCGGGTAGAGGAAGAGGTACTTGCGCTCGGAGGTGCAGATCTCGGTCCGCGCCTGCTCCTCGGAGTAGGGCGACGGTTTCGTCATCGAGAGGAACGAGTAGGGCGTCTGCGCCCACTGCGCCAGGCCGCTCTGGCCGAGGACGACGTGGAAGTCGTGGATGTTCTGCAGGTTGGCGCTCTGACTGAGCAGGACCAGGTCGACATCGCCCCGCGTGCCTATGGTTGAGTAGGCGCGCAGCGAGCGATCCACCCCGAAGTCCTCGCAGGCGGCGAGGAACTCCCGCTTGTCGGCAGCGCGCAGCTCGGGATCGCGGCGGCGCCAGGCGGGATCCATCTTGAAGAAACTGAACTTTGCGAAGGTGCGGTCGGGCATTCAGATCACGATAGCGGTCGTGGTTCTGGGGGTCGTGGGTGGGATTTCGCTTAACTTTTTCGTGGATCCGGTTGCGGCTGGCGCCTCGGGGGTGGGCGCCGAAAAAGTGCAAGACGCTTCATCCCACCCACGACCCCCAGAAGGACAGGTGCTGCTGGTCTGGATGCCCGAGGGCACGTCCGTTCAGCAGCTGGCTGATGCGGGGCTGTCGCCGGGGATCATGAGCGCGGGGCTGGGAAAGGTGCCGGCGGAGCAGACGTATCTGGACGTTGGGCAGGGGAACCGGGTCTTTGGCTCTCTATATAAGGAGCCGCTGCCGGTTCTCGATGGCGATCGGCGGAAATGGTGGCGGGAAGTGGTCGAACGGGCGGAATCGGCGCCGGCGGAGATCGTGCCCAGGTTGCTCGGGTCGACGCTCGCCAAGGCGCATGTCGATGACTTCGAGGATCGTGGCGCTTCCCTGGCGGAGCTCGGCCGGATCGTGGAGCAGGCGGACGACGAGCAGCTGCTGATCGCGATCGAGCGGCCGAGCGGCGAATCCGACGCGCCGCTGGCGATCGGGATCGCGGGGGATGGGTTCGACGGCAACCTCACCTCCGACAGCACTCGCATGGACGGCTACGTGCTCAGCACCGACGTCGCGCCAACGATCCTCGACCACGCCGGCCTTGCGATCCCCTCGCAGATGTCGGGACAGCCGATCCGCAGCGAGGGCTCGGTCGACGTTGCCGCGATCGAGTCGCTTGGCGACCGGATGGGGGTGATCTCGCACCGCCGCGGCCCGGTGATCGGGCTCAGCCTGCTGGCCTGGATCGCCGCCCTGGGGCTGGCGATTGCTCTAAGCAAGGGAGCGCTGACCCGGCCAGCCGTCCGCGTCACCGGGCTCGCGATCGTCTACATGCCCCTGGTCCTGCTCGGCGCGGCGGCAATCGAGCCGGCGCAAACCGCCGAAGTGCTGCTGGTCATGCTCGGGGCGCCGCTGCTGGGGGCACTGACCCTGGCGCTCCTCCCCGGCTACCGGGCCCTCGCCGCGGCCGCCGCGCTAACCGTCTGCGCCTACGGGATCGACCTCGTCGCCGGCTCGCCGTTGACCTCGCTCTCGCTGCTCGGCCCCAATCCCGGCCTCGGGGTCCGCTTCTACGGGATCGGCAATGAGCTGGAGGCGCTGCTGGCCGTCCTTGTCGTCGCCGGAACCGGCGCTGGCCTCGCCGGGTTCCTGCCCGGGATCGAGCGCCGCCGCGCCGCCGCGGCCTTCGTCGCCATCGGCCTGCTCGCCGCCTTCCTCTTCGCCGCCGGCCGCTTCGGCGCCGACGTCGGCGCCGCGATCGTCTTCCCTGTCGGCGCCGTGGTCGCGGCTGTCGCGATCGCCGGCCGCGGCCGGCGCATCGGCCTGCTGGCGGTGGTCGCGGCGCCCTTCGCGATGCTGGCGCTGCTGGCGCTGATCGACCTCGTCTCCGGCGCCAACGCTCACCTCACCCGCTCGGTCCTCGACGCCGGCGGCCTCGGCGACCTCTCCGACGTCGCCCAGCGCCGCCTTCAGCTCTCCGCCCACAGCTTCGCCCGCCCGGTCCTGCTCGCATTCCTGCCCGTGGTGGCGATCCTCGCTGGCTTGGCTTACGTCCGCCGCGACCGCCTGCGCGCCTGGGTCAGCGCCGTGCCCGCGGTGCGGGCGGGCCTGCTCGGCGCCCTCGCCGCCACCATCGTCGGCACCCTCGCCAACGACTCCGGCGCCCTGCTGTTGGAGATCGGGACCGCTTATCTCCTGGTCTTCACGGGTTTCGCCTGGGCCGAGAGCCTGCGTACCCCCGTGTCAAGTAAAGACCTAGACACTCCTGATTAACTTAGGAGACTTGAGTAATGGGCTAACGGGGGGAGCGGCAGTGAAACGGGGAGGAGCGATAGCGGGGCTGGTTTGCATCGCCTTGGTGGCGATTGCGGGATGTGGCGGCGGCGATGACGAGACCGTCACCAAGGCCGAATTCACTGCACAGGCGAACGCGATCTGCGCGAAGACTGACGCAAAGCGGGACGCTGCCGTGACCGCTGCCTTCAAAAAGCAGGAAGCGAGCGGCAAGGGGTCCACTGACGCATTCAGCCAGGAACTGATTTCCACCGCGGTGGTGCCACCGTTCAACCAGATGACCGAAGAACTGTCTGAACTCGAGGCCCCCGACCCCGGCGCCGAGGAAGCCGCTGCCGTCACCGCCGCGTTCGAAAAGGCTGTTCGCCATCTCGAAGAAGTCCCGGTTGAGGATCTCGATCCCCAGGTGGACCCATTCGGGGTGGCGAAAGCGAAAGCCACGGCGTTCGGGCTGAAGAAATGTGGCGAAATCTAGGATTGGGGCGCGGGCGAGGGCCGGTCGATGCCCTACCCTTTGTAGTTCGTGCGCATTGGTCTCGTCTCGCCATATTCCTGGTCTTACCAGGGCGGCGTGAACCGGCACGTCGAAGCTCTCGCGGAGGAGTTCCTCGGCCGTGGGCATGACGTCCGTGTCCTCGCTCCCGTGGATCCCCCTGGGCGGATCAGCCGGGTGCTGCACCGGGCTGCTGCCGAAGAGCGGGCGCTCCCCGACTACCTGGTGCCGCTAGGGCGCACCGCGGGCTTCGGCGCCAACGGCTCCGTTGCCAACCTGGCTCCGTTCCCGGCCGGCGGCGTGGTCGCGCCGCGCCGCGCGGTCCGCAACGGCAACTTCGACGTGATCCATGTCCACGAGCCGGTGGTGCCGCTGGTCGGCTGGAACGCGACCCTCGGCGCGCGGACGCCGATCGTCGGCACCTTCCACACCTACTCGACCAAGCCGCTGCCCAACTACATCGCCAACGGGCTCGGCGCCCGCCGCGTCTTCAACCGGCTCTCGGCCCGGATCGCCGTCTCCGAGGCCGCCGCCTGGACCGGCCGCCGCTGGTTCGGCGGCGAGTACACGATCATCCCCAACGGGGTTGACGTCGACACAGCGCCGAACACGCCGGAGCCGAGCGACGGCACCCTGCGGATCCTCTTCGTCGGCCGTCCCGAGGAGCGCAAGGGCCTGCCGATCCTGCTCACCGCCTTCGGCGCCCTGGTCGAGCACGTCCCTTGCCGGCTCAGCGTGATCGGGGCCGAGGAGGAGGACGTCAAGCGCTACCTGACCGACCCGGAGCTGATCGAGTCGATCGACATCCGCGGCCGCGTCTCCGGCGAGGAGCTGTGGTCTGAGCTGCACCGAGCCGACGTGCTCTGCGCGCCCTCGCTCTCGGGCGAGAGCTTCGGCATGGTCCTGACCGAGGCCTTCGCCGCCGGCACGCCCGTGATCGCCTCGGCGATCGCCGGCTACAGCGACGTCGTCACCGACGGCCTCGACGGCCTCCTGGTCCCGCCCGCTGACCCGCAGCGGCTGGCCGAGGAGCTGCAGCGCATCTACCACGAGCCGGAGCGACTGCGGGCGATGGGCGAGGCCGCCCGCCGCAGCGCCCAGCGCTACGCCTGGCCGCGGGTGGCCGACCAGGTCACCGAGGTCTACGAGCGCGCGATCGCGGTGCCGCGGCCGGCGACCCGCGGTGAGAAGACCGCTCACTGGATCGGCGTCCGCCCCGCCGACGGGATGCCCAAGCGCCCGGCCGAACGGCTTCCCTCGCTCGACCCGGCGCCGGCGCAGGCCGGCAAGCGCGGGCGCAAGGTGGCCCGCCGCGTCGGGCTCGGCGTCGCCGGCGCCCTCGGCGTCGGCCTGACCGTGCTGGCGGCGCAGAAAATCGGCGTCGACAAGGTGGTCGAAAGCATCGTCCGCTCCAACCTCACGTTGGTGATCGTCGCCTGCGCCCTGATGGGGATCTCCCTCTTCTTCCGCGCCGCCTCCTGGTACTGGATCGCCCGCGCGGCGCTGCCGAACCGGCCGATCCGCCGCCGCGACGTCACCTCGGCGACGATGATCGGGGTGCTGATGTCGGCCACCCTGCCGGCCCGACTCGGCGAGCCGGCACGAGCGCTGGCCCTGGCCCGCCGCACCGGCCGCATGCGGGAAACGTTCCCGGTCCTGCTCGGCACCCTGGTCTCGCAGACGATGCTGAACCTGGTCGCGCTGGCGATGCTGGGCGTGGTCATCGTCTCGACCACGCCGCTGTTCCACTCCGGCACCCAGAAGATCTTCGCCTTCAGCCTGGTGCCACTGCTGTTGCTCGTGGTCGTGCTGATCGCGCCGATGCTGATGCGCCGCAACGGCAACGGCCGTATCGCACGGATGGGCGCCGCCGTCCACCGCGCCCTGATCCAGGTCCGCGCTGGGCTAGCCGTCTTCCGCAACCCGCGCCGCGGCGCCCTCGCCGCCTCCGCCCAGCTCGGCGCCTGGGCGATCCAGCTGGCCGCCTGCTGGGCCTTGCTCTACGCGCTCAACCTCGACGGCAAGGCTGGCATCGGCGCTGCCGCCGCGGTCCTCTTCGCGGTCAACGTCACCGCCGTCGTCCCGGCCACCCCCTCCAACATCGGCGTCTTCCAGCTCGCCGTCATCAGCGTCCTCCACACGGGCTTCGACATCAGCACCGCCGACGCCCTCGCCTACGGCGTGATCCTGCAGGCGGTTGAGATCGCCACCGCCGTCGCCCTCGGCCTCCCGGCCCTGGTCCGCGAGGGCCTCACCTGGAGCGATCTCCGCGTCCAGGCCCTCTCCACGGCCCCGGTCCATCTCGAGCCGAAGCCGGTGCCCCGTGACTCTCGCCGCGGCGTCAGTATTTAGACGAGAACTCTCTTTCACTAAAAAACTCTCGTGTGTTTATTTACACTGGGCCGGTGCCCGACTCTGGTTTCTCAGAGGAAGAGGTTCGCGCCGGCACGCGCGTTCTCTCCCTTTTCGTCAGCCCCCTGACCGCGCGCGTTCTGCGCGCTCACCTCGACGGCCCAAGGCGGCTGGCCGATGTTCAGGGCGCGGTCGGGATGGCGGCTGAGTCGACCGTCCGCGCCACCGTCTCCAATCTCTGCGAGGTCGGCGCGATCGTCAAGGAAGCGGCAGGGAGGTCGACCCAGGCCGTGGAGACGACGTTGACCGAGGCCGGAAAGGAAATGGTGTTCGTGGCCGACATCATTGACACCTGGCTCTCCCGTGCCCCCGGCGGCCCGATCCCTCCCGACAGCGAGGGGGCCAAAACCGCGGTCAAAGCCCTGGCGGGCGGCTGGAGCTCCACCCTGATGCGCGCCCTCGCCAGCCACCCCTTCACCCTGACCGAACTCAGCGCCCTCATCCCGGAGGTCAGCTACCCCAGCCTCGAGCGAAGGGTGACCTGGATGAAGATGACCGGCCAGATCGAGCCGATCGAACGGGAGGGGAGAGGCACTCCCTACACCGTCACCAACTGGCTTCGGCAGGCAATTGCCCCGCTCTGCGCCGCCGGCCGCTGCGAGCGGCGGCACCTAACGGCCTCCAGTCCCCCGATCACGAACATTGAGGTCGAGACGTCATTCCTTCTGGTGACGCCGATGGCGCCTCTGCCCGACCACCTCACTGGCAGCTGCATGCTCGCCGCCCAGACCGATCCCGAGGGTCCCGAAGAAGGCCAGGGCCTGGCCGGCGTCGCGGTCGAGTTCGAGCGCGGCCAAGTGCACAGCTGCGTCCCCCAGGTGAGTGACTCACCATCAACCTGGGTCGTCGGCACCCCCGAAGCTTGGTTCGACGTCGTCATCGATGGCTGCATCGACAACCTCCGCATCGGCGGCAAGCGCCCCCAACACGCCCTCGACCTCGCATCCGGCCTTCACCAAGCCCTCTTTGCCGAACGATGACGGCGTCGATCCGCGTCCGCGCGGATCGGACATCCTGCGATTTCCAGGGACAAAATCACACCCGCCTCAGGCATAAACCGAG
Organism: Solirubrobacterales bacterium; assembly: GCA_036265715.1. GTDB lineage: Bacteria > Actinomycetota > Thermoleophilia > Solirubrobacterales > 70-9 > VAYN01. The sequence continues at coordinate 45,647 of DATAON010000083.1, forward strand.
AATAAGTCACCATCCTTGACCGCTCAATACTTTCTACGGTATGGATGGTCGGGACAAGTCCGGAGCCCGGCATAGGTGCCGACGCCCCGGAAAACAACCCAGTCAGGCCACTCGGCCAAACTGTCGGGCGGCCCAGCTGGGACGTACCTCAGGAGGGTACAAGCATGATGAAGAAACTCACGCTGCTGGCTATGGCAGTGGGCGCGCTCGTCGCGCTCGCCGTCCCGGCCGCTGCATCGGCGAATCTGATGTGGGACAAAGCCGGCGAAATCCATATCGAAGGCGAACTCTCGACCCAGAACGCTGGCCCGACGCTTATAAATGGTCCGTGTCCGGTCACATTCGAAGGCTCCGCCGCGAATATCGGCGGCGTCGCCGGAGGGCAAATTGAATCAGGCGAAGGTGGTCCCTGCGGGACCAACTTTGGCTTCTGCGAAATCGAAAAAGTCGAACTCGGCGCGCTGCCATGGGAACTGACAACGTCTACACCTGATTTTGTGACCATCCACGGTGCGACATTCACCAATTACTACAGTGCAGGCTGCGCAGCGATCAGCCTGCCGGCCAAAGTTAGTGCCACAGGAACAGTGACCGGGACAGTCCATCTCGAAGACGAAGAACAGTGCATCACATTCACCAACGCCGAGGGACTCACCCTCGAGGCAAACAATGCCCCACTTACACTCAACGGGGAAGTCTGCATCACAAAAGGTGGACCGAGGCTTACATAGGTTCAAGCATGCAGTAGCAGCACCGCAAGAGGGGCCGCCAATTTGGCGGCCCCTCTTCTTTGGCAACCGATCTCGGGAGAGATAAGAAATGATGAAGAAACTCACGATGCTGGCCTTGGCAGTGGTCGCGCTGGTCGCGCTCGCCGTCCCGGCCTCGGCTTCGGCGAATCTGATGTGGGACAAAGCCGGCGAAATCCACATCGAAGGAGAACTCTCGACCCAGAACGCTGGGCCGACGCTAGTCGTCGGCCCATGCCCTTTTGTGAATTCAACGGCGAGGCCGTGAATACCGGCGGCGTCGCCGGAGGGTCAATCACCGGAGGCAGCGGCGGTCCCTGCGGGACGAACTTCGGCTTCTGCGAAATCGAAGAACTCGAACTCGGAAATCTGCCATGGGAACTGACAACCTCCACACCTGATTTTGTCACCATCGATGCCATGACATTCACCAACCACTTCACGTCTGGTTGCTCAGCGATCGGCCTTCCGTCCGAAGTGAGCTGGGCGGGCACGGTGACCGGGACAATCGACCTCGAAACCCAGTGCATCACATTCACCAACGCCGAGGGCCTCAAATTTGAGGCGAGCAGCGGCCCAGTAACACTTAACGGCGAACTCTGCATCGGCGAAGGCCCGGTCCTTACATGAGGAGGAGGCTCGTGGCGGCCTATCCTCCAAAATACGCGGGTATTCTTGATCGGTCAGCGCCCAACGCGATATGTATGACGCGAAAAGATCCACCTTGGTCGCGTCCCTCGGCCGCTTCTTACGCGACCCTGCCAGGACGAACCTCAGGAGGGTTCAATTATGAAGATGAAACTCACGCTGCTGGCTATGGCCGTGGGCGCGCTGGTCGCGTTCGCCGCCCCGGTCGCGCAGGCAAATTTGATGTGGAGCGAAGAAGGTGAATTCACTGTCGAAGGTGAATTCTCGGTTCAGAATGCCGGGCCCACGCTGGTCAACGGGCCATGTCCGGTTGAATTGAGCGGTTCAGCCACGGAATCCGGAACCCAGATCGAAGGAGGCTCTGGCGGTCCCTGCGGGACCAACTTCGGCTTTTGCTCGATCGAAGAACTCTCTTTCTCTGCATTGCCGTGGGCAGCTTCAAGCAGCACATCGGACATTGTCACGCTGAGCAACGGCACATTCACCATTCACTACACGGCTGGATGCGCCGCTCTCGGGTTGCCAAGCAACGTTAGTGCCGCCGGTACGGGGTCGGGGACATTCAACCTCGAAACTCAGTGCGCCACCGCCGTTAATGCCGAGGGCCTCAAACTCGAGGCAAATAACGCTCCGCTAACAGTCAACGGCGAAGCCTGCATCGCGTCGGGGCCGGTTCTTACATAGGTCGACATACGGTGATTGAGCAGAGAGACCGCCCTCGGGCGGTCTCTCTGCCTGCTTCGACTGGAAGGATCAGAGGCAATTGGAGAAGCCCAGCCCTACGTTGACATTGGCATAAAAACACGCGGTTTCCTGAAAGATATGCCATAATTCCCAAACTTCAGCGACGCAGGCCAGGGAGTCAGGCTGTCGCATGGAGCAGGGACAGACAGGGACATAGGGTTGGTTAACCCTGCAGGAGCAACTCGCAAGATGTTGGCATGCGTTGCGACTGCCGGAGGGAGAGACTGTGGTTCTGAAGAACATGAAGGCGCCAAGGGGCCGCCGGGGAATTCATCGGGCATGGCAGATGTTGGGGTGCGTTGTGAGCTTGGCCCTGCTCGGGGCCCTTTCAGCTTCGGCTGCTTCGGCCGCGCAGGGTGTTTACGAAGCGTTTGGGCCGGTGAGCAACAGTGCCACCGGGGGAGCCTTCAAAAAAGCTGGCACGGGTGGCGCTGCGGACGTTGCTGTGAACAAGACTGGTGCCGGTGGGGTTGAGCCTGGGGAAATCTACCTGGTGGATCGCGGGTTCAACCGAATTCAACGGTTTGATGCAGACGGTGGCTTCGTGAGCGCGTGGGGCCAAGACGTGGATACTGCCGGGGGCAACGGGTTCGAGATCTGTGTTGCTGCCGCTAACTGCAAGACCGGAATTACCACCGCGCAGACTGGTGGCGCACTTAGTTCACCCTGGGGAATTGCGGTGAACCAACAGACCGGCCACGTCTATGTTTCAAATGCCGGGTTCCGTCGGATCGAGGAGTACTCCGCAACGGGTAGCTTTGTCCGTGCGTGGGGCAAAGATATTGTCAAAACTGGGCAGCCTGGCGACAATCCTGCCGCTTCGGCAGTTCAGACGTTGACGGTATCCGCATCCGGAGGCAAGTATCTCCTTGAATTCGCGGGGCAGAAAACGGGCGACCTGCCATTCAACGCAAGTGCCGCGGAACTAACTGGTGCATTGGGGCCCCTACCTGCGATCGGCGTGGGAAATATTGAAGTGACTGGCGCCGGTCCCTACACCATCACCTTCAAAGGCGGGCACGCCATGAATCCGGAGCCGACCATCGTCGCGGCATCCACTGCTGGGGATCCGCTGGTCGGAGGGACCGCCGCTGTCGTGTCGAGCGTGTCTGGCTCAAACGGCTTCGAGATCTGCGAAGTGGCCGCTGACTGTCAGGCTTCTCCTGGAGATGGCGGTACGGCTGGAGCATTTGGGAGAAGTGGCAGTCAGGCGGTGAACGCCATTGCTGTTGCACCAGTCGGGGCGCCGAACGCTGGCGGAGTCATGGTGGCAGACGGGTTCAATCGGCGAGTCCAAGAATTCTCGGGGACGGGCGACTTCTTGCGGGCTTTCGGTTGGGATGTAGTGGCCGCAGGACCTGGAAATGATTCAGCTGGTCCGATCAATGAGTTTGAGGTGTGTGTGGGGGCTTCAAGCGACGCCTGCAAACCGGGTTCTTCCGGTGACGGGATCGGTCAGTACTCTGGAGGTAGCGGAGCAGATCTCGAAGGGGTCAACCGCGGCCCCAATGGCATCGCTGAGGACTCATCGGGGAACATCTATACGGTTGAGTCAGCGTCTAATTTCCGGGTTCAGAAATTCAACCTGCCAGGAAACGTTGTGACTCCTCTAGGCACTGTTGATAGCGCGGAGTTAAGCGGCAGCTTTCCCGTCAACGCAACTCAAGACGCAGATACGCCAATAGATGTAGCTGTGGACTCCTCTACGCCTCCAGGAACGCCAGGGACTCTGTTCGTGCTCAAATACGTGCCAAAAGGTGCGGGCCAGCCACCGCTGGACGCCCCTGAGAGCCGAGTGTTTGAAGTGGACCCAGCCGGCAACGGTGGCTCAGGGAAAGTCACCGGTGTGCTCGCGTCAGGTGCAGGCATTGGACATCTCAGCAACGCGGCCGGTCTCGCTGTAAACGAGTCCACGGGACGCATATATGTGACGGATGTGCCAGGCAATTCCGGCGCATCTGCCTTCCTCTTGGATGAGGTTCCCGCGATATCCCTCCAAGGAGTCGCCGCGCAAGAGGTCGGATCCACCACTGCAAAGCTTGTCGGGTCGATATTGCCATCGGCTCTCCCAAACCTGCACACTCTGTACCACTTCGAGTACGCTCGGGTGGGTACTGCAGGAGCATGCGGAGAAAGCGCCTCCGGATGGATCCGCACCCCGTTGATTGAAGGGGACGTTGGTAATGGAACGTCCTCGGTGTCAGTGGCAGCGGCGATTGCGAACCTCGCGTTCGAAGGTGAATATGAGTTCTGTCTAGTCGCCCACACTGTCTATAACGGAGCAGTGAGCGTCGCGCATGGAGTCTTCGTGACGCATCCGACGCCACCGGCGGTAAGTACCGGTAAGGCCAGTTGGAGCAGCCCAGGAGCGACCCATCCAAGCCTATTGCTTGGGGGGATTATCAACCCCGGTTACGCGCGGACCACGTACCATTTTGAGTATGTCGAGGAAGCTACATACCTTTCCGACAAGGCGGCCGGGGGCAACGGCTTTGAGCATTCGGTCGTAGCACCAAGAAGGGAGGCGGAGGCTGGCAGAGGTTCCGAAGACGTGTCGATTCGCCAGGCAGTTGCAGGTCTCGACACAACGAAGCGGTACGCATATCGCCTGGTCGGCAGCAATCCTGTCGCTGAGCAAGCGGGAGAGGCCCAATTTGTCGACCCTCCGGCTGACGGTGGCCGCTATTACGAGTTGGTCAGCGTTGGCGACAGCTGGGGCTCCGGCCTCGGGGCCGACGTAGGCCCTGTGGCCGCCAGCGGCGGAAGAGCGATGTTCGCCGCGCAGGCCTTCGGCCAGCCCCCGTCGCTCCCAGGTCCAAGCACCCCGTTTGTCTCAACGCGAAGCTCATCGGGCTGGGTTGTTGGGTCGATGTTGGCAAGGGTCGATAACTCCAGCGACCAAGGATTGGGAGGGCTGAACACGTTGACCGCGCGAGGTCTTGGTGCTTCCCTCTGGCCGGAAAGCACCGTCGCAGAGCGGCAACGTGGGGAAGTTCAGTTCGGGATTTCTCGGATCGACGGAACCAGGAGCACTGCCTCCTCTTCGATTGCTCCTGCGAGTCGGACTGGTTTGCTCCAGGGCTATAACCTGAGAGGCGCCTCTCAGGATCTGTCCAGTTTTGTCTTCGGGGTGTCGGGCGACGGCAGCGCTACCTATTTTCCCGACGAGACCGGGGTCAACGCCGGGGCCGGGTATTCCAACCTGTACGAGGTCTCCGGCTCAACTATGAAGCTGGTCAATCGGGCAAATGGCGTCAGTGGCGCCGTGATTGGCGGGCGGTGCGGTGCAGGCCTTGGTGCCAACCTCGGACCGGTCCGGGGGAACGCAACGCATGCTGTTTCAGACGATGGCTCGGTTGTCTATTTCACCGCTCGGCCGGCAGAAGCGGCGAGTGGAACCTGCAACGGCAGTTCTCCCAAGCGGATCTTCAAGCGCATAAACGGTGAAACTACCGTGGAAGTCTCTGCCCCCGCGTGCTCTCCAACCCCCGCCTGCCCCGGCAGTCCAACTGGCAACGACAGCTATCAAGGCGCTTCGGCTGATGGAGCGGTGACGTTCTTCACGACGCCTCGCAGGTTGACGAACTCGGATGGCGATGCGACGGCCGATCTCTATCTTTACGATGCCACCCCGCCAGCGGGTCAGGCGGCACTCATTCAGGCGTCTAAAGGTGAGAGCGTGTCTGGCCACCCCACGCCGGGAGCTGGGGCCGACGTGCAAGGCGTCCTCGATAGCTCCGTCGATGGCTCGCGCGTCTACTTCGTTGCCAAAGGCGTGCTAACCGGCCCCAACGGTGAAAGTAAGAGCCCAGTGGCAACTAAACCCAACCTCTACGTGTTCGAGCGCAACGCTGCGCATCCCGAAGGCCGCCTTGTCTTTGTGGGCGCCCTGGACCCGCTGGCCAGGCAGGATTCAAATAGCAACGCCATTGGAGACCCTCTCCTATGGAGCGAAGTTGGCTCGAACGGCAATAAGTCGGCCGTGGCCGTGCCTATGACCGATGGCAGCGGAGGCGGCGACGGTCATATTCTGCTGTTTGCCAGTTTCGCGAAACTGGCGGCTGTAGACCTGGATGATGCCAAGGATCTGTACCGGTTCGACGACTCCCTGGGGCAGATGGTATGCCTATCCTGCGCGGGCGAGGGTGGCAGCGGAAATGGCTCCTTCGATGTCAGCATCACCGCGCGGAACGTCCTGGTAAGCCGCCCTGACTACGCTGAGCAGGCTGCCATTGCAAGCGCTGATGCCTCGACGGTCGTGTTCGCGACCGCCGAAAAGCTCGACGACGATGACGTCAGCCCAGGAGTCAATCTGACCTGCACGGCCAACGCCAGTGATGTCCAGGGCTGCGACGTTTACGCTTGGCATAACGGCAGTATCGAGTTGATCACCGGCGGGACCGAAGGGGTTGGCATCAGCGCCCCCAGTCTTTCTCCGGCGGCGGTGTCGGCCGACGGCCGTGACGTCTTCTTCGTCACCCGCGCCCCACTGGTTGCGTCTGACACCAACAGTGCCGACGATCTGTATGACGCCAGGATCGGCGGTGGCTTTCCCGCGGAGCAGAATCGCATCGAGTGCGTGGGAACTGAGGAGTGCCAAGGGTCGCCGCTGCCCCCTCCAGTTCCAGCGACCCCCGCCAGCCCGAGCTTCCAGGGGAGCGGGAACGTGCCACCACCGCCTCCCACTTGCAAGAAGGGGCAAGTGCGACGTAATGGGAAGTGTGTGAAGAAGAAAAAGGCGAAACACCGGCGCTCTCAAAAGCAACGAGCCCACAACCGGCAGGGGGCGAACCGATGAGGCGGAGAATCGCAGTTGCACTGACGATGGTCATCGCCGCGTGTGCCTTTGCCTCAACCGCATATGCCGCTCCGGTCCTCACGCTGGAAGCGAGTCGGGACCAGGCGACCGTTCACCGCAATGACGAATACTTCAGCTACTCCGTCAAAGTCAAAAACACGGGTCCCGATCCGACCACCGGACCGACGACGGTCACGTTCGCGCTTCCGACCGGCCTGAAACTGGCCGCCGGCGGCGGGGGCGCAAATCCGAAAGCGTGGGCGTGCGACGTCAATGCCTCGGTCTGCACGAACGCAGGGACGTTCCTGGCCGGTGAAGCTCTGCCGACGCTGAAACTCGAGGTCTGGGTGTATCCCGACGTCGCGCCGCCTGTGGCGTTGTCGACGTTCTCCGCGAACAGCCCAGGGGCAGTCGAAGTGACCGCAAATGACCCCCTTGCCTTCGGGCCGGCGGTGCCATTCGGTCTCGCGACCTTCACCGCGAAGGCGGAAGACGAACTGGGAGCGGACTACGCGGTGGCAGGGGGTCACCCCTTCTCCGCGACGACGACGTTCGCGGTCAACACCCGCAAGAACCCGGCAAACCTCAACGCGCAGGTGGAAGACCTTCGCGACCTCTTCACGGAGCTCCCTCCGGGTTTCATCGGCAATCCTCGTGCCGCCACGCGGCAATGCACGGTGTTTGAGGTGCGTGAATTCTTCTGTCCCGCCTCGGCGGTGGTCGGAGGAGCAGCGCTCGAATTGGAACCTGGCAAGGCGCCTTCAGGCACCGATATCACGCCGATCTACAAGGTCGTTCCCGCTGATGGCTACGTGGCTGCATTTGCGTTTGCCCCGCACGGGATCTCCAAGCTCACGGTGGTCATCCGGGCGAAAGTGCGCTCGAACGGCGACTATGGCGTGACGGTGGCTGCTCCTCTGCCGCCGCGATCGCCACAGCTGCTCAGGGCTGAGTTCATCACCCTGTGCGGGTTCGGGGCGAAAGTGAGCGCCGTGTCCCCCGGCAACCGGGCCACCTACGAAGGGTGCAAGAACCCTGTCGCAGACGACGCCAATGAAGTCCCGTTCTTGACCAACCCAACGCGCTGCGACGGGGCTCCGCCGGTCACCAGGACCTACATCGACTCCTGGACGAACCTGGGGGCGCAGACCGCGGAAGGGTTCCCGGATCTGACCGACCCGGCCTGGCTGGGTGCGAGCGCGGTGGCGCCGGCTGTGACTGATTGCGATGCCCTCACCGAGGCGTGGACCGATCCCGCAACTGACCCTTCGTTCGCGTTCGTCTCCGACGGCAACCAGGCTGCCGCTCCGGCTGCCTACTCGGCTCAGCTTCGAATTCCCCAGGAGGGCTTGCTCTCGCCGTCCGGCAGGAGCGCGGCCCACCTCAAGGACACCGAAGTGATCCTGCCGGCCGGTGTTGTCCTGAACCCATCCGCCGCGCACGGCCTTGGCGTCTGCACCGAGGCTGAGGCCGGCTACCTGGGCAATGGGTTCGCGTCGCCGAACCCGATGCACTTCTCGACCCTCTCCGCCGGCTGCCCTGACAGCTCCAAGATCGGCACCGTGAAAGTCGAAACCCCCCTGCTGGACAAAGTCCTGCACGGGAATATCTATCTCGCCGCTCAGGACCTGAACCCGTTCGGCTCCCGCTTTGCGACCTATCTCGTGATCGAAGACGAGGAGACGGGCATCAAAGTCACCCTCGCCGGCCGGGTCAACCCGGACAAAGCCGACGGGCGGATCACGGCGACCTTCCTCAACAATCCCCAGGTCCCGCTGGAAGCGCTCGACGTCGACTTCTTCGGTGGGTCGCGCGCCTCGTTGACGAATCCTGATGTCTGCGGCACTTACTCGACGCTGGCTCGCCTGACTCCCTGGTCGGCGGTCGACCCGGACCACCCGACCGCGGCCGAGACCGCGGTCTCGGAGAGCCCACTCGTGATCAACGCTGCTGCTGAGGGCGCGGCGTCCTGTCCCGCGAGTAAGGCCGAGCGGCCTTTCAACCTCGGCTTCCAGGCTGGGTCGATGGTTCCGGTGGCGGGCACTCACTCTCCCTTCAGCCTGCGGGTCACCCGCCCGTCTGGGAGCCAGGAGATCGATCGGATTCGCGTCACCACCCCGCCCGGCTTCGCCGCGACCCTCAAGGGGACTTCGGTCTGCCCGGAGTCAGCTGTGGCGAGCGCTGCCGCTCCGGGGAAAACCGGAAAGTTGGAGCTCGAAAGCCCTTCCTGTCCCGCGTCCAGCCAGGTCGGGACGACGACGATCGGCGCCGGCGCCGGGGATCCGTTCTACGTGAAGACCGGAAAGGTCTACCTGACGGGGCCGTACAAATCAGCCCCGATCAGCCTCACCTTCATCGTTCCCGCGGTGGCCGGGCCGTTCGACCTCGGAGTTCAGGTCGTCCGCACCGCCCTCGAAGTCAATCCCAAGACCGCCCAGGTCACGGCCGTGTCCGACGCGATCCCCCAGATCCTCGACGGGGTGCCGCTGAACATCCGGGACATCCGGGTCGACCTCGACCGTCCCGGCTTTGGCTTGAACCCGACGAACTGCGAAGCGATGTCGGTCTCGGGCCAGATGTTCGGGGCTTCCGGGGCGGTCGCGAACCTCTCCAGCCCCTTCCAGGTTGGGGCCTGCGCCGCCCTTGGCTTCAAGCCCGCTCTCAAGCTGCAGCTACACGGCAAGACCAAGCGGGGCGCCTACCAGCGTGTCGTCGCGACGCTGACCGCGCGACCCGGGGACGCCAATATCTCGCGCGCCGCCGTGACCTTCCCGCACTCGGCCTTCCTCGCCCAGGAGCACCTGGACAAAATCTGCACCCGGGTTCAGTTCGCCGCCAAAGCCTGCCCCACGGGATCCATCTACGGATACGCGACCGCGATCTCCCCGCTGCTCGAGGAGCCGGTTCAGGGCCCGATCTATCTGCGCTCGAACCCTGAACACGAACTGCCGGACCTGGTCGCGGCACTGCGGGGTCCCGACAGGCTTCCGATCGAAGTTGAGTTGCAGGGGCGGACGGACTCGAAGAACGGCGGAATCCGCAACACCTTCGACATCGTTCCCGACGTCCCCGTGACGAAATTCAGCCTGCAGCTGAAGGGCGGGAACCATGCATTGATCGTCAACTCGCGGGACCTCTGCAAAGGAACCCAGCGGGCGACGGTTCGCTTCTCCGCTCAGAACGGGAAGACGCACAACTTCAGGCCAAAGGTCGGGAACGACTGCGGCAAAAAAGGCAGCAAAGGGAATAAGAAGCAAAGGTAAGCCCCGTTGGGTTCGGGGTTGGCAGGGATAACAACAAGGCCGGTGTGGCGGGCCATGACCGACTCCGAGTCGGTCGTGGTCGTCGCCGGGAGAGCCAAGGAGAGAAGGCAAGTGAGAAGTCTGCAACCGAATCGAGTAGTTGAAGCCACGCGACGGAGCGCAACCGCGGCCAGCGCAATGTTCGCGCTCACCTGCGTGGCAGTCCTTGCACTCTTTGCCGCGAGCGCTCAGGCCGCTCCCTCCCATGCGGAAAATCCTGCCCTATTCCATGAAGTCGGCGAAAACGGTTGCGGAGTCGCAACCGACTCGGTCGGTAACTACTACGTCTCGAGCGGCTCCCTGCTGGGAACCAGCAAAGTCAAAATCTATGAACCGAGCGGCAACGCCCTCGTCGAATTCACCGCCACCGAAGCGGCGTGCAACCTAGCGGTCGATTCCTCGGGCCGGATCTACAGCAGCCCCGGGCTCGTCTCAGGAGCCGTCACGCGCTACCAGCCTTCTGAATATCCACCCACGGCGACTACCACCTACAGCGTCGATACCACCCTGAACGGGACCGGGAAACTGATCACCACGGGGGGCAACGGCGTCGCTGTCAGCCCTGGCCCCTTCGTGAGTCAGAACATCTACGTCGCGGAAGCCGGAGCGAACGAGAAACAGACGTTCAACCGGCCCACGACGGTGCAGTGCGAACCGGCGACGCAGTACGTGCTCACTTACGTGCCGACCAACACCACGTCGGTCAAAACGGCTGCCTGCAACGTCAACACGCTCGCTCCGATTCAGGAAATGATCACCGAAATCCTCGGCGCAGGGAACGGGACCCTGACCGGGTCGGTGGCGCTGAAGACGCTGACTTTCGGTGGCAGCCTCGCCAATACGAACATTCCCGCCGAAGCAATCGAGATTCGCAAGGCCACCGGCACCGGGTGCCCGGCCGACCCGAGCTGCCTCATCGCGAAATCGGCGACCACGCAGAATGGGGCAGCTGCCCGAATCTCCTTTTATGAACCTAGTGGCACGCCTGTGTCCAACACGATCGGCACTGGCGTCGCTGGCGCAAGCTATTACGGCGTGGACGTGTACGGCGCTAACGGCCGGGTCTATGCCGCCGACGTTGCCCACAACAAAGCGCTGATCTTCAATCCCGCCGGATCCGCGACGGTCTGTGAAACGAACGGATCCGAAGCGCCCTCCGGCGCCTTCACCGCCATGGATAAAGCGGCCGTCGCGGTCGATCAGTCCAACGGCAACATGCTTGTGTCAGACGTCAAAGGGCATGGCGTTGTCGATGAGTTCAACGCTGGTTGTAAATACGTAACCGAGATCACCCATACGCCCGCCTTCACCGAAGGGAACCCGGCCGATATCGCGGTCGACAATTCGGGCACCGCGAGTAAAGGCACTGTGTACGTGAGCGCTGGCGTTGGCACCGGCAGCGTTTACGGTTACGAAGCGCTGTCGCCCAAGTTCACGCTGAGCGTGGCGAAAACCGGCAACGGCACGGTCCGGTCGTCGCTCGCCGGAGTCGAAGACGCAGGAATCGTCTGCGGCGTCGACTGCAGCCAGGAATACGCCGAAGGGGAAGTCGTGGCGCTCACCGCCACGCCGGACTCCGGCTGGCAGTTGAAAGAATGGACTGGCGCCTGCACTGGCTCGGGCGCCTGCTCGGTCACGATGAGCAGCGCCAAAGCGGTCAGCGCGGTGTTCGAGGTGATTCCCGGTCAACCGCTGACGATCACGAAACCCGGCACCGGAACCGGCGTCGTCGAATGCGAAGTCGCCTCGGTCAAAGGCGCCTGCGCGGCCACCTACCCGAACGGCACCGAAGTAAAAGTGTTCGCCACGCCGAACGCCGGCTCTGAATTCACAGGCTTTGGCGGCGACTGCACCGGAAGCTTCTGTGTGCTGACGATGAGCGCTCCCAAATCAGTCACGGCGACGTTCGACCTGATCCCGCGCACGCTGACGATCACGAAAGCCGGCACCGGAACCGGCGTCGTCGAATGCGAAGTCGCCTCGGTCAAAGGCCCATGCGCGGCCAGCTACCCGAACGGCACCGTGGTCAAAGTGATCGGCACCGCCAACTCCGGCTCTGAATTCGCCGGCTTCTCCGGCGGCACCGGCTCGGCAAGTATCTGCACCACCACCTCGCCATGCACGTTCACGATCGAAGCCGACAGCACGTTGACGGCGACGTTCAACCTGATCCCGCGCACGTTGACGATCACCAAAGCGGGCACCGGAACCGGGACCGTCGAATGCGAAGTCGCCTCGGTCCTCGGGCCCTGCGCGGCCAGCTACCCGAACGGCACCGTGGTCAAAGTGATCGGCACCGCCAACTCCGGCTCTGAATTCGCCGGCTTCTCCGGCGGCACCGGCTCGGCAAGTATTTGCACCACCACCTCGCCATGCACGTTCACGATCGAAGCAAACAGCACGCTGACGGCGACGTTCAGCATCGAAGGCGAGAAAACGCTGACGATCACCAAAGCGGGCACCGGAACCGGCGTCGTCGAATGCGAAGTCGCCTCGGTCAAAGGCCCATGCGCGGCCAGCTACCCGAACGGCACCGTGGTCAAAGTGATCGCCACCGCCAACTCCGGCTCTGAATTCGCCGGCTTCAGCGGCGGGACCGGTTCGGCAGGCGCCTGCACCACCACCTCGCCATGCACGTTCACGATCGAAGCGAACAGCACGCTGACGGCGACGTTCAACCTGATCCCGCGCTCGCTGAGCGTGACCAACGATGGCACCGGCAGCGGAACGATCGAATGCGAAGTCGCCTCGATCAAAGGCGCTTGCGCATCCAACTACCCGAACGGCACCGTGGTGAAAGCGATCGCCATCGCCAACGCCGGCTCTGAATTCGCCGGCTTCAGCGGAACCGGCTCGGCGAGTGCCTGCACCACCTCGCCCTGCACGTTCACGATCGAAGCAGGCAGCACCTTGACAGCGACGTTCAACCTGATCCCGCGCACGCTGACGATCACCAAAGCGGGCACCGGAACCGGCGTCGTCGAATGCGAAGTCGCCTCGGTCAAAGGCGCCTGCGCGGCCAGCTACCCGAACGGAACCGTGGTCAAAGTGATCGGCACCGCCAACGCCGGCTCTGAATTCGCCGGCTTCTCCAGCGGCACCGGCTCGGCAGGCGCTTGCACTGGCACCGCGCCCTGCACGTTCACGATCACCGCCAACAGCACGCTGACGGCGACGTTCAACCTGATCCCGCGCACGCTGACGGTCACCAAAGCTGGGGCCGGCGGCGGCACTATCGAGTGCGAAGTCGCCTCGGTCCTCGGCCCCTGCGCGGCCAGCTACCCGAACGGCACCTCGGTGAAGGTGATCGCCACACCCAACGCCGGCTCGCAGTTCGCCGGCTTCTCCGGCGGCACCGGCTCGGCGAGCAGCTGCACCACCTCGCCGTGCACGTTCACGATCGAAGCGAACAGCACCCTGACGGCGACGTTCACGCTCATCGGCAGGGCGCTGACGATCACCAAAGCCGGCACCGGCGGCGGCACGATCGAGTGCGAAGTCGCCTCAATCAAAGGCGCCTGCGCGGCCAGCTACCCCAACGGGACCTCGGTCAAAGTGATCGCCACGCCCAACGCTGGCTCCCAGTTCGCCGGCTTCTCCGGCGGCACCGGCTCGGCGAGCGCCTGCGCCACCTCGCCCTGCACGTTCACGATCGAAGCCGACAGCACGCTGACGGCCACTATCAACCTGATTCAGCGGCCGCTGACGGTGACCAAAGCGGGCACCGGCACCGGCACGGTGACCTGTAACGGGGTCGCGTGCGCGTCCAGCTACGCGGACGGAGCGGTGGTCACTCTCGCCGCTACCCCCGCAGCTGGGTCGACCTTCACCGGTTGGTCCGGCTCGGGTTGCTCGGGCACCGGCACCTGCGTGGTGACGATGGACGCGGCGAAGGCGGTCACCGCCACGTTCGCCCAGATCACCCGCACGCTCTCGGTCACCATCGGGGGCAGCGGCTCGGTCACCTGCAACGGCGGGCCCTGCGCCGCGAGCTACCCGGAGGGCGCCGTGATCACGCTCGTCGCCACGCCGGCGGCTGGGTCAACCTTCACGGGTTGGGAAGGCTCGGGTTGCTCGGGCACCGGCAACTGTGTGATCACGCTCAAAGCCGACGCGGTCGTGCTTGCCTCGTTTGCCCCCGAGGCTGCGAAGGAAGGCACGCCGAAGGTCGCGACCCCTGTTGTCGTGAGTGGCGGCAAGGCGCCGCTGAAGATCAGCTGCAAGGGCAGCGGGCCTTGTAGCGGCACCGTGAAGCTCACCGCCAAGATCAAGCAGGGCAAAAAGATGAAGAACGTCGTCATCGGCAAGGCCTCCTACAACGTCGAGGCGGGCAAGTCGAAGACGATCAAGGTGAAGTTGAACGGGGCGGCAAAGAAGCTCCTCAACGAAGGCAAGAGCATTACCGCGAAGCTGAGCGGGCCCGGCATGAAGGGCTCGGTCAAGCTCAAGCCTCCGAAGAAGTAGCTGCGACGCCTTCGCGCGGGCGCCAGGCTCGAGACCTGGCGCCCGCCCAAGGCGTCGCCCCCGATAGACAGACCGTTTACAAATACGACCGCTCGATTTTATATAAAATCGTCTGACGCACAGTCGAATCGGGAGGGAATTTGCCAAATGCACAGCTGCCCCGACGGGACGAGGGCTCCGACCTTGGATCGGAGGGCGAGCCATCCCAACCCCGTAGGGGGAAATCGGACGCTCAGGCGCGGGTCGCGGAGTGGATTCGGATCGTCTTGGTGGCGGCGACCGCGGTGTTCATCGTCAAGAGCTTCGTGCTGGAGTCCGCCAAGGATTCCCAGGCAGTGCTTCTGGCGCTCCTGCTCAGTCTCTCCATCGTTCTGCTCGCGCAGAAAAGCGAAAAGTGAATGATCGAACGCTAAAAAACTGCTATGTATTGGGTTAATATGTGCTTGGAGGCGTGCCGCCACCTTTCCCAGGCCGGCACTCCTGGTTAACGAGGTGGCGCCGGCCGGCGCCGATCCATCCACCGGCGCCGGCTGACCCCCTCGCTTGACCAAGATCCCAAAAGGGCTCGATTGGGAGGGGGACAGGGTTGAAGTACGACGCGGCAGTTCTGGAGCGGGTAGCGCAGAAGTTCAGGCGGGACATGTGGGAGTCGGTTGTGCCGGACGCGGTGACCGAGTCGGGCGTGGAAGTCGAGCGCTTCGGGCCGGTGCAGGCGACGTCGTTCGGTGATCTGCCCGAGGTCCACAACCTCAATGAGATCCAGGGGGCGGCTGAGCCGGGGGCGATCTCCGGTGGGCACCTTGCGGACGCGGTCGAATGGATGCGGGCGCGCGAAGTCGATTACAGGATCCCCGTTGCCGACGGCAGGCCGGGAAGCAAGGAGGCGGAGGCCTGGCTCGGCCAGCGCGGCTACGAGCGTGGCAGCGGCTGGGTCAAGTTCGTCCGCGACGCCTCGCCGCCTGAGATCCCGCCCAACCCCGGGATCCAGATCTGGCCGTTGGGGCAGAGCGAAATCGACGGCGAAGGGATGAGCGCGATCGTCGCCGAGGCGATGGAGTTGCCGATCACCGCCGGCACCCTGTTCTTCTCCCTGCCGCAGCGGCTGCATTGGCACTGCTACACGGCCTCGCTGGACCCGGCGGAGGGGATCGTCTCGACCGCCTCGATGCTGATCCACGAAGGCGTCGCCCAGCTCGGGCCGGGAAACACCCTGACGCACGCTCGCGGGCGCGGCTGCAACACGGCCCTGCTGCGCCAGCGCATGCTCGACGCCAACGTGGCGGGCTGCGACATGATCTTCGCCGAGGTTTGGGACTGCCGGCCCGAGCAGCTCTCTCCGGCCGGCCGGATCTTCGTCAAGGCGGGCTTCGAGCAGGCCTACTCGGCCCGCAACTGGCAGCGCCCCGCTCTGCACCCGGCCACGACCGAGCGCTTCCGCTACTTCTAGGAGGCAGCCGGGGCGGCGCTCGGCTCGGGCTCGTCGCCCTTGCCGTCGTCCGTCTCCGGGTCGACCTCGGGCGGCAGGCCGCCGCCGCGGTCGGTGCCGGCGATCAGTTCGTCGGAGACCTTCTGCTCGGGGATGAAGCCGGACTTCATCCCGAAGTAGACCGCCTGCGGGTGGTGGGCGATGATCGCCACCGTCGACTGCTCGGGCATCACCGCGAAGCCGTCGGAGAGGGTCATGCCGATATCTTCGAGGCCGAGCAGGCGCCAGACTTTCTCGTGCTCGGACTGGTCCGGGCAGGCTGGGTAGCCCCAGGAGTAGCGGCGGCCCTGGTCGAGGTCGATCGCCAGCTGGCGGCGGATGTCGGAATGCAGCCACTCGGCCAGGCCCTCGGCCGACTGCACGCCGAGGCCGTGCACGTAGAGCTGTTCGGCGAACTCGCCTTCCTGCTCCAGGCGCTCCATCAACTCGGTCACCTCGGCGCCGACGGTGACGCCCTGGAGGGCGACGACGTCGCGTTCGCCGCTGCTCAGTGGCCGGTAGAAGTCGGCCAGGCAGATGCGGTCGTGCTTGGGCTGGCGCGGGAAGACGAGGCGCTCGAGCTCACGCTCGGGATCCTCGGGGTCGAAGACGATCAGCTCGTTGCCCTCGGAGTTGCAGGGGAAGAAGCCGAGCTTGGCCCGCGGGTGCAGGTAGTCCTGCTCGCGCCACATCCGCTCCAGGCGCGGCGCGAACCCCTCCTCCTCGGCGGTGCCCTCGACCAGTTCGCGCCAGGCCTCGCCCTTGACCCCGCGCCCGCCCCAGTGCAGCTTGAACAGCACGTGGCGGTCGAGGTAGGGGAAGACGTCGTCGAGGTCGATCGGCACCTCGCGCACGCCCCACTGCGGCGGCTCCGGGATCGCGACCTTGGTGCTGACCTTGGAGCGCACGCTGGAGTCGGTCACCGGCGGCGAGTCGTCAACCACGACCGGCTTCTCACGGAAGGTCTTCGCCTCCGACTTGATCCGCTCGACCAGCGCCGCGCGCGCCTCGTCGTCGACCAGCGCGTCCATCGTGTCGAGGCCCTGGAAGGCGTCCTTGCAGTAAAAGACGCCGGGGTCATAGACCTCGTCGGACGCGCGTCCCTTCGGGTAGAGGACGCGCCGCCCGAAGTCGCGGTTGATCGCGGCGCCGCCGATCAGCACCGGGAAATCGTGCCCGCGCTCGTGAAGCTCCTGGACGCAGATCGGCATCTGCTTGGAGGTGGAGACGAGCAGGGCGGAGAGGCCGATCGCGTCGGCTTCGTTTTCGACCGCGGCCTCGATGATCGTGTCGATCGGGACCTGCTTGCCGAGGTCGATCACCGTGTAGCCGTTGTTGGTGAGGATCGTGTTGACGAGTGACTTGCCGATGTCGTGGACGTCGCCGAAGACGGTGGCGATCACGACTTTGCCCTTGGTGTGGCCGTCGATCCGGTCCAGGTAGTTCTCCAGCTGCGCGACGGCGCGCTTCATCACTTCGGCCGACTGCAGGACGAAGGGCAGGATCAGTTCGCCGGCGCCGAATTTGTCGCCGACCTCCTTCATCGCCGGCAGCAGCACTTCGTTCAGGGTCGGGACCGCGCCGATCTTCTCCACCGAGCGGTCGATCCACTCCTCGACGCCGTCCTTCTTGCGGCGCAGGATGTGCCAGTGCAGCGCCTCCTCGGGCTCCATGCCCGCGGTCGGGTCGGCGACCTCGGCCTCGGCCTCCTCGCCCTGCGCCTCGAAGTGGGCGATGAAGCGCTCCAGCGCGTCCTCGCGGCGGTTGAAGACGAGGTCGTCGGTCAGCTCGCGCTCCTCGTCGGAGATCTCGCCGTAGGGGGTGATGTGGTTCGGGTTGACCATTGCCAGGTCGAGCCCGGCCTCGACGCAGTGGTGGAGGAAGACCGAGTTGAGGACCGCGCGCGGCCGCGGCGAGACCCCGAAGGAGACGTTGGAGACGCCGAGCGAGGTCTTCACCTCGGGGATCTCCGCCTTGAGGCGGCGGATCCCCTCGATCGTCTCCACCGCCGAGGGTCGCCACTCCTCGTCGCCGGTGGTCAGGGTGAAGGTGAGCAGGTCGAAGATCAGCGCCTCGCGCTCGAGCCCGTGCTCGTCGCAGGCGATCTCGACGATCCGCTTGGCGATCTCGACCTTGCGGTCAGCCGTCTTCGCCATCCCGACCTCGTCGATGGTCAGCGCGATCAGCGCCGCCCCGTGCGCCTTCGCCAGCGGGATCACCGTGTCGGCCTTGTCGCGGCCCGCCTCGAGGTTGATCGAGTTGACGATCGCCCGCCCGGGGATCGATTCCAGCGCCGCCTTGATCACCTCGGGCTCGGTCGAGTCGACCTGGATCGGCGAGGGCTGGGTCAACGAGATCCGCTTCACCACCGCGCTCATCTGGTCGTCCTCGTCCTGGCGCTCGGTCAGCGCCACGCAGACGTCGAGCACGTGGGCGCCGCCTTCGACCTGGTCTTCGGCGACCTGGACGAGGCCGTCGTAGTCGTCGGCCAGCAGCAGCTCCTTCGCCTTCCTCGAGCCCTGGGAGTTGACCCGCTCGCCGACCAGGGTCGGCCGCGGCTCCTGCACCAGCGGCGCCGAGGTCATCATCGAGGAGACCTCGATCGGGCCCGGGGCGGGGCGCTCGCCGACCTTGTGGCCACCCACCCGCTCGCGAATCGCGGCGATGTGGTCGGGCGTGGTCCCGCAGCAGCCGCCGACGATGCCGACGCCGTAGCGCTCGACGAACTCGCCCAGGGTCGCGGCCAGCGGCTCCGGCTTTTCGGGGAAGATCGTCTCGCCGTCGGGGCCCTGCAGCGGCAGGCCGGCGTTGGGGATGCAGTGGACCGGCAGCGGGCTGGTCTCGCCGAGGAAGCGGATCGCGTCGCGCATGTCCTCGGGCCCGGTCGAGCAGTTGAGCCCGACGACGTCGACTTCGAGCGCGGTCAGCGTCGTCAGCACCGCCTGGATGTCGGTCCCCAGCAGCATCTTGCCGCCGTTGGGCAGCAGCGAGACGCTGCACTGGATCGGCAGCGTCTTGCCGGCCTGCTTGAACGCCTCGCGGGCGCCGAAGATCGACGCCTTCACCTCGAGGATGTCCTGGGCCGTCTCGATGATGATCAGGTCGGCGCCGCCTTCGACCAGGCCGAGGGCCTGTTCGGCGAAGACCTCGGCCAGGGTGGCGAAGGAGATGTTGCCCAGGGTCGGGTCGGTCGAGGCGGGCAGGAACCCGGTTGGGCCGATCGAGCCAGCGACGAAGCGGTCGTCACCGGCCGCCTTGCGGGCGATTTGCGCGGCCTTGGTGTTGATCTCCAGCGTGTGCTCGCCCAGGCCCCACTCCTCGAGCTTCAGGCGGGAGCCCTGGAAGGTGTCGGTCTCGACCACCTCGGCGCCGGCTTCCAGCATCGAGGTGTGCACGCCCTCGATCACGTCGGGGCGATTGAGGACCAGCGCCTCGTGGCACTTGCCGGCGAGGCCGCCGTAGTCCTCCTGGGTCAGCTCGAACATCTCCAGGGTCGCGCCCATGCCGCCGTCGAAGACGACGACGCGGTCCCGCACCGCGGCTAGGTAGTCACGTTCTGCCATGAACTTGTAAAGGCTACCGGGGGCGCTGCCAATGCATGCTTCTGTATGCGGGGACGAAGCCCGCCCGCAGGAGGTTGCGGCCCGCCGCGGCGATCCCCTCGGTCTCGCCTTCTTCGAGCTGGGCGAAGATCGTGCGGCAGCCGGCCTCCTTCGCATCGAGGATGCGTTTGCGCAGCAGCACCAGGTTGCAGCCGCGGCCGCGGTGCTCCGGCACCGTGCCGTCGAGGCCGACGTGGGCGACTCCGCCGTCGATCAGCATCGAGCCGAAGGAGACGATCTGGTCCTCGAGCTCAGCCGTGTAGGTGCGCCAGCGCTCGTGCACCGGAAGCGCGAACAGCAGGCTGCCGGCCATTGAAGGCAGCCCCGCCGCCGGCGCCGCGTCGACGGCCATCGTTTCGCCAGCCGCCTCCTCGGCGATCTCCCAGACGGTGATCGCGGGGTTCCCGCTGAGGCTCGGCCAGGAGGTGTCGCGAACGTACTTCCAGCTCCCGCGCCCCTGCTCGAAGCCGCGATGGTTGAGGTAGTTCTCGGCGATCGCGGTGCCGGCGAGACCGTGAGCCACCGCTACCCGGTAGGCGACGTCGAACTCGTCCGCCCAGGCGATCGCCCGGGCTAGGTGGCCGTCGCTGACCGCGCCCGGCTCGGCGGCGCCGAGGATGAGGTTGAGGCTGGGGTCGTCCGGCAGCGCTTCGAAGACGGTGACCTGGACGGGGCCGAAGCAGGCTTCGGCGATCCCGCACTCCGTGACCGCATCGTCGCAGACCGTTCCCCACATATCCGAGCGGAATGTCTTGGCCGTCCGCTCAAGCGTCGCAGCGTCGTATTTCATCTCGCTCCCTCTCCCGAAGGGTGGCGTGGAATCCCCTTGTGATCCCCTTGGAGGCACCCTAAAAGGATCCCCTCCATTTATCAAGGAACTTGTTTATTCCTGGGTAACTCGCCCTCGCAAATCTGCGCGCCATGCCTGAATGGCGCACCGGTCGACCCATAATTGGGTAGCCGAGTGGTCTAGGTAGTGCGCGGAATCAACCGCGCAGGCCGAGGCGGCGCTTCAGGTCGCGTGCGTTGAAGGCCTGGGCGATGCGGCCGACGAGGCCGCGGCGGGTGCGGGTGTAGGGGTACCAGGTGGGCTCGCGCTTGGCGCCGAAGCGGGTGATCACCACCGACTCGGTGCGGCAGTACTTCTTGATCCCCGGTTCGCCGTGGCGGTAGCCGATGCCCGACTCCTTCCAGCCGCCCATCGGCACGTCCGAGGCCAGGTAGTTGACCAGCACGTCGTTGACGTTGACGGCGCCGCACTCGACCCGGCGGGCGACCTGCTCGGCCCGCTGCTTCTCGCCGAAGACCGAGCCTGAGAGCCCGTAGCGGCTGTCGTTGGCGAGTCGCAGCGCCTCCTCGGTGTCGCGCACCTTCATCACCCCGACCACGGGGCCGAAGGTCTCGTCGCGCATCACCTTCATCGAGTGGTCGACGTCGACCAGCACGGTCGGCTCGAAGTAGTCGCCAGGGCCCTCGACCCGCTTGCCCCCGGTCAGCGCCCGGGCGCCGGCGGCGAGCGCGTCGTCGACGTGGTCCTCGACGATCGCCGCCTGGTTCGGCGAGGTCATCGCCCCGACGTCCTTGGGGTTGCGGGCGTCGTCGGGCCCCTGGCGCAGGCGCGCGACCTCGGCGGTCAGCTTGGTGACGAACTCGTCGTAGACGGGTTCCTCGACGTAGATCCGCTCGACCGACATGCAGATCTGGCCGGAGTTCATCATCCCGCCCCAGGCCGCGGCGTTGGCGGCGCGGTCGACGTCGGCGTCGGAGAGGACGATCATCGGGTCCTTGCCGCCGAGCTCGAGGCTGACCGGGGTCAGGGTCTCGGCGGCGCGCGCCATCACCTTGCGGCCGGTGCGGTCGGAGCCGGTGAAGCCGATGAAGTCGACCGCGTCGACGAGGGCGCCGCCGGTCTCGCCGACGCCCTGGACGACGTCGAGGACGTCGGGGCCGCCGATCTCGCGCTTCCAGGCGTCGACCACCTCGGCCAGGCCCAGCGGCGTGAACTCAGAGGGCTTGATGACGACGGCGGCGCCGGCCTGCAGCGCCGGGATCGCGTCGCCAAGCGAGAGGATCAGGGGGAAGTTCCAGGGGCTGATGATGCCGACGACGGGGTGGGGGCGGTACTGGACCCGCAGCTTCTTCGCCGCCATCAGGGCCGAGTGGGCGCGCACGCTTTCCTCGCCGATGAACTTGCTCGCATTGGTCCCGTAGAAGTTGATCAGGTCGGTGAGGTAGATCACCTCGGTGGAGGCGTCGGCCTGGACCTTGCCGGTTTCCGCCTGCATCGTCGCCAGCACCCGGTCCTGGTTGTCGAACAGCCAGTCGCGCAGCTTGCCGAGCCAGTGGTAGCGGCCCTCGTTCCCCATCGCCTCCCAGTCGGCCTGGTTGGCGCGAACCCGGGCCACGGTCGCGGCGACGGCCTCGGGGGAGTCGATCGGGACGGTGGTGATGACCTCGCCGGTCGCCGGGTTCTTGACCTCGAAGCTCTCGGCGGCGGTGACGCCGTTGGAACTGCCGTTGGTCTCCGTGCTGCGCGCCGCGGTTCCGCTCTCCACCGTGAATCCCCTCTTTCGACCCTAGTTTGGCTGCCCAGCCAAACTGTAACCGCTAAACGGCGGCGCGGTGGCGATCGACGATGCGGGTGAAGTCGACGCCGGCGGGGAGCGTGCCGAAGGCCTGGCCCCAGTCGCCGGCCAGGCGCGAGGCGCAGAAGGCGTCGGCGACGGCTTCGTCGCCGTAGCGGACCAGCAGCGAGCCCTGCAGCGCCAGCGCCATCCGCTCGACCAGGTGGCGGGCGCGGGTCTCGATCGTGGCGACGTCGCCGGGCACCTCGTCGCGCAGCGCGCTCGCGTAGGCGGCCAGGCGCGGCTCCGCGGTCGCGCCCTCCTCGACCTCGGCGAAGAACGCCTCCAGCGAGGCCGGGCTCTTGATCATCGCCCGCAGGACGTCGAGGCACTGGACGTTGCCCGAGCCCTCCCAGATCGAGTTCAGCGGGCTCTCGCGGAACAGCCGCGGCATCCCCGACTCCTCGACGTAGCCGTTGCCGCCGAGGCACTCCAGCGACTCGCCCGCGTGCATCGGCGCCCGCTTGCAGATCCAGTACTTGAGGACGGCGTTGGCGACCCGCTTGAGGTTGGCTGCATCTTCGTCGCCCGCCAGCGCTTCGTCGTAGGCGCGGGCCAGGCGCAGGGCGCCGATCGTCGCCGCCTCGGACTCGATCGCGAGGTCGGCGAGGACGTTCGCCATCAGCGGCTGCTCGCTCAGCACGGTGCCGAAGACCGAGCGGTGGGAGGCATGGTGGATCGCCTGCGCGACCCCGGCCCGCATCCCGGTGGCGCCGCCGATCACGCAGTCGAGGCGGGTGTGGTTGACCATCTCGATGATCGTCCGCACGCCGGCGCCCTCCTCGCCGACCAGCCAGGCGGAGGCGGCGTCGAACTCGACCTCGCTGGAGGCGTTGGAGCGGTTGCCGAGCTTGTCCTTGAGTCGCTGCAGTCGGAAGCGGTTGCGCTCGCCGTCCGGGGTCCAGCGCGGGAAGAGGAAGCAGGAGATGCCGCCGTCGGCCTGGGCGAGGACGAGGAAGGCATCGCACATCGGCGCCGACATGAACCACTTGTGGCCGCTCAGCTCGTACTCGGCGCCGGGCCCGCCGCCGTCGACCGGTCGGGCAACGGTCGTGTTGGCGCGGACGTCGGTGCCGCCCTGCTTCTCGGTCATCCCCATTCCGGCCAGGGCGCCGGCCTTGCTCGGCGCCGGCGCGTTCTGCGGGTCATAGCGGGGGGAGAGGAAGCGCGGCTCCCACTCGGCGGCGAGCTCCGGCTGCGTGCGCAGGGCGGGGATCACCGAGTAGGTCATCGAGATCGGGCAGCCGATCCCGGCCTCGGCCTGCGACATGCACATGAAGGCGGCGCCGCGGGCGACGTGGGCGCCGGGGCGCGGGTCCTTCCAGGGGGAGCTGTGCAGTTCGTGCTCGACCGCGACCCCGAGCAGCTCGTGCCAGGCGGGGTGGAACTCGGCTTCGTCGACGCGGTTGCCGTAGCGGTCGTGGGTCTTCAGGCGCGGGCCGTTGTCGTTGGCGAGCCGGCCCAGCTCCTGGGCGTCGGCGCTGCCGGCGTAGGCGCCGACGGCGGTGATCCGCGACTCGGCCCACTCGGCCCCCTCGCGGCGGACCGCCTCGCGCAGGGTGGTGTCCGCCTCGAAGAGGTTGTAGTCGGCCAGCGGCGGCGGCTGGTTGGCAACCTCGTGGTTGCCGAAAGACTGGCGCTCCCTAGTTGCCATTGGGTACGGATTGTGACACCTCCAGCGCTTTCCTCCCGAGCCTGCGACCGAAGTGCCGAGGTAGATAGCATCGCCCGCCGGTGGCAAAGATCCAGGTCAAGAACCCGGTGGTCGAGCTCGACGGCGACGAGATGACTCGCATCATCTGGTCGTTCATCAAAGAGCAGCTGATCCTTCCGTACCTCGACCTTGAGCTCGAGTACTACGACCTCGGGATCGAGGCGCGCGACGCGACCGCGGACCAGATCACCGTCGACGCCGCCAACGCGATCAAGAAGCACGGGGTCGGCGTCAAGTGCGCGACGATCACCCCAGACGAGGCGCGGGTCGAGGAGTTCGGCCTGAAGGAGATGTACCGCTCGCCGAACGGGACGATCCGCAACATCCTCGGCGGCGTCATCTTCCGCGAGCCGATCGTGATCTCCAACGTGCCGCGCCTGGTGCCGGGCTGGACCAAGCCGATCGTGATCGGACGTCATGCCTTCGGCGACCAGTACCGCGCCACCGACCTGGTCGTCCCCGGCGAGGGCTCGCTGACCCTCACCTACACCCCCAAGGACGGCTCCGAGCCGGTCGAGCTCGACGTCTACGACTTTCCGGGGCCCGGCATCGCGATGGCGATGTACAACCTCGACGACTCGATCCGTGACTTCGCCCGCGCCTCGATGCGCTACGGGCTGAACCGCGGCTACCCGGTCTACCTCTCGACCAAGAACACGATCATGAAGCGCTACGACGGCCGCTTCAAGGACATCTTCGAAGAGGTCTACGAGGCCGAGTTCAAGAGTGACTTCGAGGCTGCCGGGATCACCTACGAACACCGCCTGATCGACGACATGGTCGCGGCGGCGCTGAAGTGGGAAGGCGGCTACGTGTGGGCCTGCAAGAACTACGACGGCGACGTCCAGTCCGACACCGTTGCCCAGGGCTTCGGCTCGCTGGGACTGATGACGAGCGTGTTGATGAGCGCCGACGGCAAGACCGTCGAGGCCGAGGCCGCGCACGGCACCGTCACCCGTCACTACCGCCAGCACCAGCAGGGCAATCCGACTTCCACCAACCCGATCGCTTCGATCTTCGCCTGGACCCGCGGCCTCGCGGCACGCGGGCGCATGGACGACACGCCCGAGGTATCGGCCTTCGCCGAGACGCTCGAGCGGGTCTGCATCGAGACGGTCGAGAGCGGCAAGATGACCAAAGACCTCGCGCTGCTCGTCGGCGCAGGCCAGGAGTTCCAGACGACTCAGGACTTCCTGGCTTCGATCGACGAGAACCTGCAGTCCGCGATGGCCTAACGGTCAGCAGAAACCCCGAATCCGAGGAGACGATTTCGTGAGCACCCCTGTCAAGGTCACCGTTACCGGCGCCGCCGGCCAGATCGGCTACGCGCTGCTGTTCCGCATCGCCAGCGGCCAGATGCTCGGCCCCGACACGCCGGTCGAGCTGAGCCTGCTGGAGATCACCCCGGCGCTGAAGGCCGCCGAGGGCACGGCGATGGAGCTCGACGACTGCGCCTTCCCGCTGCTGAGCAGGATCGACATCACCGACGATCCCAAGCAGGCCTTCGACGGCACCAACATCGGCCTCCTGGTCGGCGCCCGCCCGCGCGGCCCCGGCATGGAACGGTCCGACCTGCTCGAGGCCAACGGCGGCATCTTCAAGCCGCAGGGCGAAGCGATCAACGCCGGCGCCGCCGACGACATCAAGGTCCTCGTGGTCGGCAACCCGGCCAACACCAACGCCCTGATCGCGATGTCGAACGCGCCCGATGTCCCGCGGGAGCGCTTCACCGCGATGATGCGCCTCGACCACAACCGTGGCATCTCCCAGCTCGCCAACAAGCTCGGCAAGCCCGTTTCGTCGGTCAGCAACATGACCACCTGGGGCAACCACTCCGCCAGCCAGTACCCCGACCTGGTCAACGCCAAGGTCGACGGCGGCAGCGCCTGGGATGCGGTCGACGACGAGGCCTGGATCGCCGACGAGTTCATCCCCCGGGTCGCCAAGCGCGGGGCCGAGATCATCGACGCCCGCGGCGCCTCCAGTGCTGCCTCCGCCGCCAACGCGGCGATCGACCATGTCCACGACTGGGTGCTTGGCACCGAGGAGGGCAACTGGGTCTCGATGGGCGTTCCCGCCGACGGCTCCTACGGGATCGGCGAGGGCATCATCTGCGGCCTGCCCTGCAGCTGCAGCGGCGGCGAGTGGAGCGTCGTCCAGGGCCTCGACGTGCCCGACTTCTCACGCCAGCGGATCGACGCCAGCGTCATGGAGCTCCAGGAGGAGCGCGACGCGGTCGGTCAGCTCGGCCTGATCTAAGACCGGAACGAAAGAGGCCGGCCCATTGGGCCGGCCTCTGGCAGTTCAGGTGTGGACGGCGCTAGGCGCCGGGGTAGTACTGACGGCCGTCCTTTTTGACCCGGCCCTCTTTCTCGAGGTCGCCGAGAACGCGGTACAGGTAGTTCGGCTTGATTTTCATCGTCTTGGCGACGTCCGAGGCGCTGATCCCGGGCTGGCTCTCGATCAGTTTCACCGCCTGGTCGGCACGGGTGCCGCCGCGGCGTTTACGCCGTTTGCGGGTGCCGCCACCGCCAGTGCCACCGGCGGCTGCTTTTTTGCTGGCGCTGCCTTTGGGGCGGCCGGGAGCGCGTTTGGCGACTTTGCCGCCAAGTTCCTTGAGGGCGCCCTCAAGGCGCTGGCGCTCATCATCGAGCTCGGCCAGTCGACTGTGGATCAGCTGACGGGCCTCCTCGACCACATTGTTGCTCGGCATCTTTTCCTTTCCATCCAAAAAGGGGGGTTTGGGTTGAACCTGCGAGTGTGGCAGAGACACACTCTCACTGTGTGTGCCGAATGGTCAAGTGGGTTTAGACGACCATTCGGCGGTGACTACAGCCGTAATGGTGAAAAACCCCTGTGCCAGGCTAGTTGGTGCGCTCGGCCTGGCGCTCGGGTGAGATCCGGATCACGTTGCGTGCGAGCCCGAGCTTCTCCATCGCGGAGATGATCAGCGCCGACGGGTCCGGCTCCCAGCGCTTGAGGCCGTGCACTGCCGAGCGCGGGAAAGCGTGGTGGTTGTGGTGCCAGGACTCGCCCAGCGACGGCAGCGCCAGCCAAAACACGTTGGTGGAGCGGTCGTCGGTGTCGAAGCGGCGGCTGCCGAGGAAGTGGCAGACCGAGTTGACGCTCCAGGTGATGTGGTGGACGAAGAAGATTCGCACCAAGCCGCCCCAGAGCAGGCCGGTGAGGGCGCCGACAGCGGTGCCGGTGACGAGGAACCCAGCCAGCGCCGGAATGGCCAGGCTGAGGAAGACGTAGGCGGGGAAGTTACGGTTGATGAACCGCATCCCCTTGTCCTCGTAGAGGTCAGGGGCGTACTTCTTCCAGTCGGCCCGACCCTGACTCGACATCAGCCAGCCGGTGTGTGCGTGCCAGAGGCCGGCGAAGACGCTCTGCACACCACCCTCGGGGCTCACGTGGGGGCTGTGGGGGTCGCCCTCTTCGTCGGTGTGGGCATGGTGCTTGCGGTGGTCGGCGACCCAGGAGATGACCGGGCCCTGCACGGCCATCGAGCCGAGGATCGCGAAGGTGTATTCGATCGGCTTCGAGGTCTGGAAGGAGCGGTGGGTGAGGAGTCGGTGGAAGCCAACGGTGATCCCGACCGCGGTCAGGATGTACATCACCGCGGCGATGATCAGGTCGGCGCCGGTGACCCAGCTGTTCCAGAGCAGCACGATCGCGGTCAGCGTGGCGATGAAGGGGACCACCACGGCGCCAAGGTTCACGGCCTTCTCGGTCTGCGTCATTTCGCCCATGCGGCGAAGATACGCTGCTCTGCGCGATATCTATTAGCGTAGATGTCACGTTATGGGAGCAACTATCGTCATCTAGATGACAAAAACCTTGGATTCCGAGCCCTGGCGCGGCCTTCCCGAGCAGGTCGCCGACCTGATCGAGCCCGAGCTCGGCGCGATCACCGGCGAGATCCTGGCGACGATCGCACGTGAGGTGCCCGAGTACGCACGGCCGCTGGAGGGCCGCTTCGGGCGCGGCATCCGCGCCGGCGTCGGCGAGGCGCTGGCGCAGTTCGTCTCTCTGATCCGGGATCCCGACGCCGGCCGTGGCGCCGGTCGCGAGGTCTACGTCCAGCTCGGCCGCGGCGAGCAGCGCCAGGGCCGCACGCTCGACTCGCTGCTGGCGGCCTACCGGGTCGGCGCCAGGGTCGCATGGCGGCGGATTGCCGCGGTCGGCCGCCAGGCCGAGCTCGAGGCCGAGCCGCTTACCCTGCTGGCAGAGGCGATCTTCGCCTACATCGACGAAATCTCCGCCGACTCGGTCGACGGCTACGCCGAGGCGCAGGCCGAGGTCGAGGACCTGCGGCGCCGTCGCCGCCGTGAGCTGGCAGCGTTGCTGGTCAGCGAGGCGCCGGTCGAGCAAGCCGACCTCGCCGCGGCGGCGCGGGCGGCGGGGTGGAGGCTGCCGAGCCGGATCGCCGCCGGCGCCTGCGCCGAGGCCGACGTCGCCGCGGTCGCCCGCCGCCTGCCGCCCGACTGCCTCGCCACCGTCCATGACGGCGTCGGCTGCCTGCTGCTGGCCGATCCTGACGGCCCCGGCCGCGCCGACGCCTTCGCCAGCGCCGCGGCGAAAGCCCGCGTCGTCCTCGGCCCCGCCGCCGACCCCGAGGCGCTCGCCGAGTCCTGGTCCCTCGCCCGCGACCTCCTTGCCGCTCCCGGCCGAGTTGCCGGTTACTCCCCTATAGAGGGATCAACCGGCAACTCGGGGCTGGTGATGGCTGAGGAGCACCTGGCGGCGCTCATCGTCTACGAAGCGCGGGGATTGACGGCGCGGATCGCGGCAAGGCGATTGGCGCCGCTCGACGAGCTGACGCCGAAGGCGGCGGCGCGGATGCGCGAGACGGCGCTCGCCCATGTCCGCCACAACGGCAACGCGGTGGCGATGGCGGCCGAGATGCACGTCCACCCCCAAACCGCCCGCTACCGCATCGCCAAGCTACGAGAACTGCTCGGCGACCAGCTCGAGGACCCTGACGCGCGCTTTGAGTTGGAGTTGGCGTTGCGGGCGGGAGGTCGGGTGGCCCTCTCCACTTAACTTTTTTGGGATCGCCTTCTGGCTGGCGCCCGGAGCGAGGAAGCAAAAAAGTGCAAGACGTTCCGAGGGCCACCCGACCTCCAATCCAGCGTCCCCCTCCAGCTCCAAGCAAGCATCCGCGTCGCCGACCAAAATCTCCCAGCGCGCAGGTCCAGGGCGTCTACTCGCGGTTTGGACTGCGGGTTTGGCCTCTAGCTGTTCAGCCCAAGAACCGTTTGCCCGCTGTGTGAGCGGGGGTCGGGTAGCCCTCGGAACGTCTTGCACTTTTCCGCGGCGCACAATCTCGGACGGCCGGTGCCGACGTCGAAAAAGTTAAGTGCAGAGGGCTACCCGACCCCCGCCCCGCACCGAGCTACTCAGACTTCTTGCGCCGCCGCGGCAAGGTCCGGAACGCCACGTCCCAGAGCGGAGAGGAGACGCCGTAGCCGAAGCGGTGGTCTTGGAAGTGGTGGCGCATGTGGTGCTCGCGCAGGCGTTTGCCGAACTTCGTCTTGGGGACGAAGTGATGCACGTAGTAGTGCGTGTAGTCGTAGAAGAGATATCCGAGGATGAAGCCGCCGAAGACCGGGAAGGCGACGTCGCCGAGGATCAGCCAGAAGGCGGCGAAGAAGAGCGCGGCCAGCGGGATCGAGACCGACGGCGGCATCACCAGGCGCATCTTGTCGTTGGGATGGTCATGGTGGATGCCGTGGATGATGAAGTGCATGCGGCGGCCGAAGGCATTGTCGGGCTCCCAGTGGAAGACGAGCCGGTGCAGCCAGTACTCGGTCAGGGTCCAGACCCCGATCCCGGCCAGGGTCAGCCCGATCAGCGCCCAGGCTCCGAAGTCGGCGTTGACCCCCAGCCACTCCATCCCGACGACGACCGGAATGAAGATCACCGCTGGCACCGCGGGGTGCACGCGGGAGAAGAAGTTGAGGAATTCGCTTTTGAAGAGCGGCGGCGAGGCTGAGAGCTTGTCGCTGCGGTTCGAGTGAGCCTCCATCTGCCCGGATGTTAGCGACGCCGACCGGCACGTTCGCAAGACGCGGGGAAGATGTGACGAAGTCGTTTCAAAGAGGTGCGGGATTTGCGGGGTCGCGGCTCACGCCTGCCAGGCGTCGGTGCCACCATGCGCGAGCCGATGGCACGCAAGCCCAAACCGCCCACCTGCGAGGACTGCTTCTTCCACAAGAAGAAGCTCTGCGCGCTCGAGTTGAGCGAGGCCTGTGCGACCTTCCGGCCCAACCGACCCGAGGGCCTCGTCCCGCCCCGTCAGCCGGTCCTGCTGATGCGGGCGCCGCGCTGGGCCTCGCAGAAGGCCGCCACTCCAGTCTGAGCCCGCCGGGGCGCCGCGCGGGCTATGTTTTTGGCGATGCCGCAACGCGATCTCTTCGCTGATTTCGCCCGCATGCGACGGGAGATGGACCAGATGCTGGGTGACGCCTGGGGCCGCGGGCGCTACGTCAGCCGCCGCACCACCGGCTTCTCGCCCAACGTCGACGTCTACTACTGCGGCGAGCCGCAGCGGGCGATCGTCAAGGTCGACCTTGCCGGCGTCTCTCTCAGCGAGGTCGGGATCGAGGTCTCCGGCCGCCATCTCGCCGTGGTCGGGGAACGGCCCGTGCAGGAGACCGAGGGCCGCGTGTATCAGCAGGTCGAGATTCCCTCCGGGCCCTTCCGCCGCGTCGTCGAGTTCCAGGTCGAGGTCGACGCCGAGCGCGCCAGCGCCACCTACGAAGACGGCGTGCTGCGGATCGAGCTGCCGCTGCGCGACCCCGAAGAGACCACCCGCCGGGTCCCGATCGGCCGCAGCTAGGTGAGCGCGGGAATGGAGGGGACCCCGGTCCTCGAGGTGGTCGAATCGCCGCTCGACGCGGAGGAGCTGATCCGCGCCGGGGCGCCGCTGCCCGACGCGCTGCCGGTGCTGCCGCTGCGCGACTCGGTCACCTTCCCGGACTCGTTGACCCCGCTCGCGGTCGGCCAGGAGCGCTCGATCCAGCTCGTCAACGACGTCCTCGGCGCCAACCGGACCCTGGTGATGGTCGCCTCGCGTGATCCCGAGTTGGAGGAGCCGGGCCCGGCCGACCTCTATGACGTCGGCGTCGCCGGCGTCGTCGCCCGCATGGTCAAGGTCCCCGACGGCTCGCTGCGGATCCTCGTCCAGGCGACCCAGCGGGTCCGCCTCACCGACTACGTCACCGAGCGGCCCTACCTGCTGGCCAACATCACCGAGCTGCCCGACGTCAGCAAGCCCAGCCCGGAGCTGGAGGCGCTGACCCGCAACGTCCAGCGCACCTTCTCGGAGATCGTCGAGCAGATCCCCTACCTGCCGGAGGAGCTGCAGCTCGCCGTTGCCAACATCGACGACCCGACCGCGCTCGGCCACCTGATCGCCGGCTCGCTGCGGATCGCCGTCGAGGAGAAGCAGAAGCTGCTGGAAGAGGTCGACGTCGCCAAGCGGCTGCGCCACCTCTCGCGGATCCTCGCCCGCGAGCTCGAGGTGGTTCAGCTGGGGACCCAGATCCAGACCCAGGTCCAGTCCGAAGTCGACAAAGGCCAGCGCGAGTTCTTCCTGCGCCAGCAGATGAAAGCGATCCAGGACGAGCTTGGCGAGGGCGACGAGCAGCAGGCCGAAGTTCACGAACTGCACGAGCGGATCGAGGCCGCGGGGCTGCCCGAGCACGCCCTCAAAGCCGCCGAGCGCGAGCTCGCGCGGCTGGAGAAACTGCCGCCGGCGGCGGCCGAGCACGGTGTCATCCGCACCTACCTCGAGTGGCTGGTCGAGCTTCCCTGGTCGGTCGAGACCGAGGACAACCTCGACATCAAGCACGCGCGCAAGGTGCTTGACGCCGACCACTACGACCTCGAAAAGGTCAAGGACCGAATCCTCGAGTACCTGGCGGTGCGCAAGCTCAACCCCGACTCGCCGGGGCCGATCCTCTGCTTCGTCGGCCCGCCCGGGGTCGGCAAGACCAGCCTCGGCCGCTCGATCGCGAAGGCGCTGGGCCGCGAGTTCGAGCGGATCTCGGTTGGCGGCGTCCGCGACGAGGCGGAGATCCGCGGCCACCGCCGCACCTACATCGGCGCCCTGCCGGGGACGATCATCCGCGCCCTGCGCGACGCCGGCTCCCGCAACCCCGTCTTCATGATCGACGAGATTGACAAGATGGGCGCCGACTTCCGCGGCGACCCCGCCTCGGCGATGCTGGAGGTGCTTGACCCGGCCCAGAACGACTCCTTCCGCGACCATTACTTGGACCTCGACTTCGACCTCTCCAGCGTCGCCTTCATCGCCACCGCCAACGTGCTCGACACGATCCCGGGGCCGCTGCTGGACCGGATGGAGACGATCGAGCTGGCCGGCTACACGCTGGAAGAGAAGGTCCACATCGCCCGCCAGTACCTGGTTGACCGCCAGATCGCGGCCAACGGCCTCAAGCCCTCGCAGATCGAGTTCGCCGACGCCGCCCTGAAGGCGATCGTCGAGGAGTACACCCGCGAGGCCGGGGTCCGCAACCTCGAGCGGCAGATCGGCACGATCTGCCGCAAAGTCGCCCGCGAAGTCGCCGAGGGCAAGGTCAAGCGCAAGGTCAAGGTCTCCGGCAAGAAAGCGCGTGAGCTGCTCGGCCGCCGCCGCGTCTTCGCCGAGCAGCGCCGCCGCACCAAGGTCCCCGGGGTCGCCACCGGCCTCGCCTGGACCCCGACCGGCGGCGACGTCCTCTTCATCGAGGCGACGTCGATGCCGGGCTCCGGCAAGCTGACGATCACCGGGCAGCTCGGCGAGGTGATGAAGGAGTCTGCGCAGGCGGCGCTCTCCTACGTGCGCGGCCAATGCGCGAAGATCGCGCCGGATCTCGCCGACGGCTGGTTCGCCGACAACGACATCCACATCCACGTGCCGGCCGGGGCGGTCCCCAAGGACGGGCCCTCGGCGGGCGTGGCGATGACCGTCGCCCTCTCCTCGCTGATCAGCGGCCGCGCCATCCACAACGACGTCGCGATGA
>DATAON010000084.1:0-13939 GCA_036265715.1 Solirubrobacterales bacterium
CGCGACGGGACGCTCTACCGGCGCGTCAAGCTCCAGACCGAGGTCGGGGCGTGAGCACCATCGAGGCCCCGATAGCCGGCCGCTCCCGCGCTCTTCGCTCGAATCCGTTCGGAGCGCTCGCCCCATTGGCGCTGCTGGCCGGCGTCGGGCTGCTGATGGTCGCCCTCGGCAACAACGCGGCCCGCGAAGAAGCCGGCGGCGCCCAGATCCTCTTCTGGGGCGGCCTGCTCCTGATCTACGCCCCGATCACCCTCCGCCTCTTCTCGCCGTCGGCGTCGCGCCGGGAGTGCATGGCGCTCGCGGTCCTGCTCGGTGCCGCCCTCTTCATCGTCAAGGTCCTCTACAACCCGACCGGCTTCATCCCCCACGACGAGATGGCGACCCTGCGGCAGACCTGGGAGCTGCTGGAAACCGGGCATTTCTTCTCCGACAACCCGGTCGTGCAGGGCTACGCGGGATACCCGGGGCTCGAGGCGGTCACCGCGGCCCTCTCGCAGATCTCCGAGAAGAGCCTGTTCGTCGCCGGGATGATCGTCCTCGGCAGCTCCCGCGTGATGCTGATGCTGGCGCTCTTCCTGTTCCTCGAGCGGGTCGGCGGCTCGCATCGGGTCGCCGCGATCGGGGTCGCTGTCTACGCCTGCAACCCGAGCTTCCTCTATTTCGACTCGCAGTTCGCCTACGAGTCCCTCGCCCTGCCCATCGGTGCCACCCTGCTCCTCGTCTCGCTGCGCTGGAGCGATGCCGAGCCGCTCGAGCGAAGCCTGAACCGGAGCGGCCTGATCGCGGCGATGGCGGTGCTCGCTGCGTCCCTCGTCACGATTCACCATCTCACCGCCTACGCGATGTTCTTCTTTCTCCTCACCTGGGCGCTCCTGGTCCAGGTGGGGCGGCGGAGCGCGGTCAACGCGCATTTCCCGGCGACCCGTGCCCGCGACCCCTCGCGGCTGGCCGGGTTCAGGTGGTTCGACGGGCCGGCGCTGCCGGCGCTGTTCGTCCTCGTCGCGGGCGCCCTCTGGCTCATCTTCGTCGCCGGCGACGTGACCAGCACCGAGCTCGGCTCGGTGTTCAAGGACGCCTTCACCTCGGTAACGGACCTGATCAGCGGGAACTCGGGGACGAAGACGATCTTCGGCGCCGGCCACGGCGAGACGAACACCACGGCGGCTCGCCTGCTCGGGGTCGCCTCGATCATCCCGCTCCTCGTCGTGATCCCGTTCGGGCTGCGCAGGACGTGGGTGCGCGGTGACTCGAGCGCCGTCTGGCGGGCGCTCGCCGTGGTCGCTCTGCTCTATCCGGTGACGCTGGGCCTGCGGCTGACGCAGGCCGGGACCGAGACCTCCCAGAGGGCCTCGGAGTTCGTCTTCGTCGGCCTCGCCTTCGTCGGCGGACTGCTGATCACCGAGCTCCCGCCGCGAAACCTCGGGCGCCGCGCCGCCCGCCTGATCGCGCTCGCGGCGATCGCGACGATCGTCTTCATCGGCGGCTTCATCGTCGGCGAATCGCCGATCACTCGCCAGCCCGGCCCGTATCTGGTCGCCGGCGAGTCCCGTTCGCTCAGTCCCGAGGGGCTCGCCGCGGCGCAGTTCGCGGACAACCACCTCCCCCCTCACAGCCGCATCCTCGTCGACCGGGTCAATGGAACCCTGCTGGCCGGCCTCGGGCATCTCGACCCGGTGATCGGCTCGGTCAACGGGATCCCGGTTTCGAGGGTCTTCTTCAGCCGGACCTACGAAAGCAGAGACCAGGAGGTGATCAGCGAAGACGCGATCGACTACATAGTCGTCGACCGCCGCTTCATCGACGTTCCCCCCTCCTCCGACTTCTACTACGAACCCGGCGAGCCATCGGGCGGTAACCCGGTCAGCCGTGAAGCACTGCAGAAGTTCGCCGCGCTGGACGGCCTCGATCGGATCTACGACAACGGAGCGATCGCGATCTACGACACCACCCACCTCCGGTCCCGGCGCAAACCGTGAGGCGCCGGCTAGGCGAACTCGGCGCGCGGGCGCGGGCAGCCGCCGAGGCCAACCGCTCGCTGCTGAGCAACGCCGCGTCGATGGTCGGGACCGCGGTCGTCACCTCTCTGCTCGGCGCCGCCTTCTGGTGGGTCGCCACGCACGAGTTCAGCAAGGACTCGGTCGGCGTCGCGAGCGCCGCGATGTCGGCGATGACCCTGCTCGGCTTCATGGCGACGGTCGGGTTGGGAACGCTGCTGATGGGCGAGCTGCCGCGGCTCGAAAAGGGCCACCGGTCGGTGATCAACGCGGCGCTGCTCACCTCGGGCTCGATCGGTGCGACGCTGGGGGTCGCCTTCGTGGTGATCGCCCCGCTGGCGTCGTCGAACTTCGACCCGCTGCGGGAGACCTGGGTGGCGGCACTGGTGTTCGTGATCGGCGTCGCCCTCACCGCCCTCGCCTTCGTCCTCGACCAGGCGCTGATCGGCCTCCTCCGTGGCGGCCTGCAGCTCAACCGCAACGTCGTCTTCAGCGTCGTCAAGCTCGCGGCGCTGATCCCGGTCGCGGCGTTGATCGCCGACGCCGGCCCGCAGTGGATCTACGGCACCTGGACCGTCGGGATCGCGATCTCGCTGGTCGTCCTGGTCCGCTTCTACCGGTCCCGCGAAGGCGACCCACTCGGACCCGACTTCCGGCTCCTGAGGGAGATGCGGGTCCACGCGGTCACCCACCACGCCGTCAACCTCGCGCTGCGCACCCCCGAGCTCGCGCTGCCGATCGTCGTCGTCACCTTCCTGACCGCCTCCGCCAACGCGAGCTTCTACATCGCCTACATGATCACCAGCTTCATGTTCTTCGTCCCGCTCTCGCTCAGCACCGTGCTCTTCGCGGTCGGTTCGGGGGAATCGAAGCGGCTCGCGGATCGGTTCAAGCTCACCGTCTACGTCTCGCTGGGATTCGGCGTCGTTTCCAACCTCGCCCTGCTCGGGCTCGGCACGCCACTCCTCGAAATCTTCGGGGCGAGCTATGCGAGCGAAGCCAAGGGCACGCTCCACATCCTTGCCCTCGACATCTTCCCCTCGACGGTGATGACCCACTACGTGGCGCTGCGGCGGATCGAGCGGCGGCTCGCGACGGCGCTGCCGGTGATCTGGGGCGGGGCGCTGCTCCAGGTCGGCGGCGGGCTGCTCGGGGCCGTTCTCGGCGACGGCCTCTCCGCCGTCGCGATCGGCTGGGTCGCCGGCGCCACGATCGAGGCGATCGTGATGGGGCCGGAGGTGCTGCGGGCGCTGCGCTCCGAGCACATCGTCGCGGTCGAGGACGGCGAGCCGGCCGAGGATGAGGCGGAGGCGATCGCCTCCTTCGAGGAGACGATCGTCGAGAAGTTCTGAGGCGCTACCTCAGGAGCGCCGGCTTCGCCGCGGAGGAGTGAGGCGGAAGCCGTGGTGACGCGGCCGCGAGCGATCGCCGCCGGCGCTGAAGGCGACCACGGAGACGCTGTAGTGGCCGCGGCGGAGATGGCGGCTCCCGACCAGCCGCGAGAGCGCCACGCGCTTGTGGCCGGCGTGCTGTTCGGCGCTGAAGACGAGCGGCGCCGCCCCGCCCCTCGGGCGGTGCAGCGCGATTCGGACGATCGCGCGATGCGAGAGCCGGTAGGTGATCCGACCCCTGACCCGGAGCCGGACGGGTCGCCGATGGCGCTTGCCCTTCGGGGCCACCTTGGGGACCACTTCGAGGTCGTCGACGACCGGGGCCGATTCCCGCACCGGGGGCGGCTGGTCACCGCCGTAGAGGGTCGATCCGACGACACGGCGCCAGGCTTCCAGCGACGCCTGGGAGGAATTGACGCGCCAGTCGCGCTCCTTGGCGTCGTTGAACCAGATCACCGCCGCGACGCGCGGCATCTGCTCGGGGATCGTGCTGAAGAAGGATTCTTCTATCCAGGCGGCCTTGTCGCCACCGGTCTCGCTCGAGCCGGTCTCGGCGATGATCACCGGCTTCGTGCTCAGCGCCGTGATCGTCGCGTAGGAGGAAGCGAAGATCTGCGAGAACGTCTCCCAGGGTTCGCCTTCCGACGCTCCCCAGTTGTAGCCGTCGAGAGCGACGTAGTCGACCCATTCGTCGCCGGGGAAGAACTGGGTGAACGGTCGGCCACCGTAGTCGACGTTCGGCGCCCAGACCCACTTCACGTTTTCGGCGCCCTCCTGGCGGAAGATCGTGACGATGTGGCGCCAGGCTTCGACGTAGCCGCTGGGCGTGTTGCCCTCCTTGCCGGGGCCCCAGTCGCTGCTCAGCAGGTTCATCTCGTGGGCGAAGCGCAGCATCACCGTGATGCCAAGGCCTCTGATCTGGTCCGCTTGCCGGCGGAAGTATTCGTCGTAGGTGCTGCTGGCGATTTCCGAGAACGAGGCGACACCGTCGTCGGTGTAGGGCTCGAGCGTGACCATCGGGGTGACGCCGTGCGACCTCAGCGTCGAGATCTCGCTCGAATAGAGGAGCGGACCGGACAGGTTGCGGAAGAGCAGCAGGATGTCCGGCCGGCGGCCGACCATCGAGCCGTACTGATCGAGTTCGTCGGAGTTGCCGGGGAGAAAGGCGCCGAGCTGGATCGGGGCGGCCTGCGCCGTGGTGGCGCCCGGACCGGCCATGGAGAGCAGGAACGGCGCGGAGACCGCGACGGCAGCGAGCAGCTTGCGGATCCTCTTTCCGACTGGCGCGGCCACCCCAATCTTTCGGCCCCGCCGCGCCCGGTCGGAGCCACGTCAAATACCTTCTGGACGTTTGTTTGAGACCGTGCGCGAATCTGCACGAGCTCGTGCGTGAGGAGCTAGGCCAGGGACGCGTAGGCCCTGGAGACCCGGACGCGTCGCACGAGCCGCGACGTCTTGGCGGCGAAGGTGACCCACCCGGTCGAGCGGTAGATCGCCTCGCGCGGCACCTCGAGACGTCTGCGCCCGCGCAGTGGGGCGGCGATCCGCTCGTCGAGGGTGACCGCCGTGCGGTAGCCCGCGGCGGCGGCGAGGTCGAGAACCGTCGCGTCGTAGCTGCCGAATGGATAGGCCAGCGAGTGACAGGGGCGCTGCAGCTCCTCCTCGCAGGCCGCGCGGGAGTCGCGCAGCTCGCTCGAAGCGCGCTCGGCGCCGATCTCGGTCAGATGTGGGTGCGTAGCGGTGTGGGATCCAATCTCCCAGCCCTGCTCCAAGAGGCTTCGCAGCTGCTCCCAGCTCATGCAGCGCAGCTCGTGCTCGTGCTCGCCCCCGACCCACCGCGCGAGCTCCGACCAATCCATCAGGCCGCCGGCGCTCGCCGGGCCGGTCGGGACGAAGACGCTTGCCGGCACTCCGAGCCGCTCGAGGATCGGAAGGCCCGCCTCGAGGATCGAGACGTAGGCGTCGTCGAAGGTGACGGCCATCGCCCGGCGCGGCGCGTCCTCCTGCAGGGCCGCTGAGAGGGTCAGCGGCTGATAGCCGCGCCTGAGCAGAAATTGGAGCTGGGACTCGAGCGCCGAGCGCGGGAGCGCGGCCGGGCTTGGCCAGGTGTCGCTGACCGCGTGGTAGCAGAGCACCAGCACCTCGGTCACACGGCGGTCGCCATCCACGCCCGGATTCCCGGAGCTCATCGCTCGGCTCTGGCGGGACGCGTGGTGCGCGCTCTTCGCGACCGCCGGCGCCAGAAAAGGGAAACCACGGCCACGATGAGTATCAGCACCGCGACCCCGATCGCTATCGCGAGGACGAGGTAGCGGCCGTGGAGCTTCAGCCTCAGTTCTTCGAGCAACGACGGGGCGCCGTAGCCGCCGCTCGGCTCCGCCGGGGCCGCCGACCCGGGCGGCAGGCTCGCCGGGGTCGCGAGCAGGGTGCGGCGGGTGCCCCCGTATGTGGGCGAGGCGATCGCCTTGCGGAAGGCGGTCAGAGCGGCGGGGCTGCTGTCGACCCGGAGGTCCCCCTTCGGGTCTTCGTCGTTGAACCAGACGAGAGCGCGGATGTTCGGGAACGCCGGCGCCTCCCGTTCGAGCGCGCTGGCGATCCATTCGGCCTTGTTGCCGCCCTCCTCGCCGGCCGCGGTCTCGGCGATCATGATCGGCTTCGACGTGATCCCGACGATGCGGTCGTAGGTGCTGCCGAAGATCGCCGTGAACGAGGGCCAGCCGATGTCGCCGCCCCAGCAGAAGCCGTCGATCCCGACCCAGTCGACGAATTCGTCGCCGGGATAGAAGACGGCGAGGGGATGGCCGCCGCCGGCATCCGCGTTCGGTGACCAGACCCATTTGACGTTGTCGGCGCCGTGGTTGCGGAAGATCCAGAAGACGCGATGCCAGGCTTCGCGGTAGAGGCGGGGCGTGTTGCCGTCGACCTGGTGGCCCCAGGGGTACCAGTCACCGTTCATCTCCTGGGCGAAGCGCAGCATGATCGGTTTGCCCCAGGCCGCAGCGGCTTCGGCCGCCCTGCGGATGTAGCGGTCGTGGCGCCTTTCGACGATCTCCCGCAGCGGGATTCCCTCGCCGTCCGCCGTCTCCGGCTCCCAGGTGACCAGCGGAACCGCGCCCCCGTCCCAGAGCCGTTCCAGTTCCGGTTCGTAGAACGGTTCGACGCTCCAGTTCTTGTAGGAGAGGACGATCACCGGCTGGCGCCCGACCTGCTTCCCGTAGGCGGCGACCCGTCCCGGGTGCTCGAAGACGTCGGGGACGAAGACCCCGAGCGAGATCGGCGCCGCTCGGGCGGCGGCGGCGGGCAGCAGCAGCAGCAGCAAGCAGGTTGCCGGCGGTGCGAGGAGGCGGCGAACCAGCGCGGCTGAGGGCGGGGTCACCGCAGGTGCCGGCGATCCGAGCGGTGGCGCAACAGCTGCCTGGGCGTGCTCAGGAGCCGCCTGCGACTGGATTCGTAGAGGGGTGCGCTCGTCCAGCGCCGGAATGAGTGAAGCGCGGAGGAGGAGGTGTCGATCCGGAGATCGCCCTTTTCATCGGTGTCGTCGAACCATACGACCGCCCGAAAATGACTCATGCGGGGCAGGTCGCGGCGGAACATCAGGCGCAGCCAGCTCGACTTGCTGCCGCCGACCTCGCCGCAGCCGACCTCGCCGATCATCAGCGGCCGGTTGGTGAGGCGGAGCAGGTCGCGATAGGAGCGGGCATAGAGGTCGCGGAACGATTTCCAGGGGAAGCGACCGCCCCAGTTGTAGCCGTCGACGCCGGCCCAGTCGACGTAGCGGTCGCCGGGGTAGAAGCGGCCGAACGGAATGTTCTCGTCGGTCTCCACGTAGGGGGTCCAGACCCATTGGACGTTGGTCGCGCCTTCGCGCCTGAAGACCCGGACGATGTGGCGCCAGGCGCGGACGAAGGCGCGCGCGGTGTTGCCGAACCCCGGCGACCACGGGTACCAGGAGCCGTTCATCTCCTGGCCGAAGCGGATCATCATCGGCTCGCCCCAGCCCGCCGCCGACTGGGCGGCCGAGCGGATGTATCCGTCGTAGCGCCCCCGGGCGATCTTGGCGAGGCTGATCCAGCCTTCGGAGGAGGTCTGGGGCTCCCAGGTGATCATCGGCACCGCGCCCCTCTCGCGCATCGCGTCGAGCTGCGGGTGATAGATGGGAGCCTGGTCGAAGGTCTTGAACGAGGTGAGGATCACCGGCTTCCAGCCGACCTGTTCCGTGAAGGAGTCGATCAGCGCCGGGCTCTCGTCGGCGTGCGGGATGTAGGAGCCCAATGTGACGCTGTCCGCCCGCGATGCGGCGGGAAGGAGCAGGCAGGCGAGCAGGGTCGACAGAATCGCCACCGCGCCCAGGAGGTTCCTCTCGGTTCTCGTCGTCGGCATCTCAGTTGCTAACCCGGTCGATCTCGGTACGTATCGCCATCTGCAGGGCCCGGGTTGAACGAGCCCGCCGAACGGCCGGGGACGTCTTCGCGAGGAATCGTCCCCATCCGTCATGACGATAGACACCGGCCCTGACCAACTCGAACGGGTCTGAGCCCGGCAAGAGTGGCACAGACCGGCGCG
This sequence comes from Solirubrobacterales bacterium, assembly GCA_036265715.1. GTDB lineage: Bacteria > Actinomycetota > Thermoleophilia > Solirubrobacterales > 70-9 > VAYN01. Next base: position 7,949 of record DATAON010000084.1, read on the forward strand.
GGATCGGGATCCGGTTGTCGAGGATGACCGCCGCCGCGTAGCCGCCGGCCTTCGCCAGCTCCTTGACCCGCCGGTCGTAGCTGGAGAACGGGTAGGCCAGCAGCTCGCACGAGCGCTCCAGCTCGCGCTCGCATTCGCGGCGCGACTCGGTCATCTCGGCCGCGACCGCGTCGTCGTCTAGCGTCCCCAGGTCGGGATGGCTGCGCGTGTGGGAGCCGATCTCCCAGCCGAGGTCCCTCAACCCGCGAAGCTCCTCCCAGGTCAGGCACTCCAGCTCGCTCTCGTGCGCGGTCCCGACCCACTCGTCCATCCCCGGCCAGGCGACGGGCTCCCGATTCGTGACGTAGCCGGTCGGCACGAACACCGTCGCCGGCACCCCGAGCCGTGACAGCACCGGCTCGCCCTCGCTCAGGACCGAGCGCAGCGCGTCGTCGAAGGTGACGGCCAGGGTCCTGCCGTAGGGGCGCTCGCGAAGCGCGGCACCCAGCGTCAGCGGCCGGTAGCCGCGCCCGAGCAGGTGACGGAGCTGGCGCTCGAGCCGCCGCGGCGAGAGTGCGAAATCGCTCGGCCAGCGGTCGCTGACCCCGTGGTAGCAGAGAATCAAGAGGTCGTTCGGCCGGGGGATATGCCGTACGCTAGCCAGCCGCGATGAAGCCAGGCGTCCTGCTCACCGACGCGCACGCCCGCTCCACCGTCGGGACCTGCGAGTGCCTCGCCCGCCACGGCTTCCGCGTCGGCGCGGCGACCAGTGACCCCCCCGCTCCGGGCCAGTGGTCGCGCCGGGTGAGCTCCCGGCTCCGGGTCTGCGATCCGCGCCAGGACCCACGGCGGTTCGCCACCGAAGTGGCGGAGCACGCCTCGGCGGGTGATTTTGCCGTGGTGCTGCCGGGGAGCGATGCGTCGGTCCTCGCGATCTCCGACCACCGCGACGTCTTCGACGACCGCGTGCGCCACGGACTGCCGGACAGGGACGCGGTGAACCGGGCGGTCAACAAGCTGACGATGCTCGACGACGCTTCCGCGGCGGGCCTGGCGCCGCCGCCGAGCATCGCCTGCGCCGATCCAGGCGAGGCGAGCGCGATCGCGGAGGAGCTCGGGTACCCGGTCCTGCTCAAGCCCCGTCAGACGGCGTTCGAGCACGAGGGAACGGTCCGCCAGCGGCAGACATTCGTCGCCGCCGACGAGCAATCGCTACTGGAGAAGCTCCCCGAGTTCGGGCTGCCGTGCCTGCTCCAGCGCTTCGATCGCGGCAGCCTCTGCTCGTTCGCCGGCGTCGCCGTCGAGGGTCGCCTCCTGGCCGTGACCTTCTCGCGCGACCTCCGCACCTGGCCGGCCGACGCCGGCTCGCTGTCGTTCGCTCGCACCGAGGAAGCTCCGCCGGACCTGGTCGCGCGCGTCGGAACCCTGATCGACTCGCTCGGCTGGCAGGGCATCTTTCACCTCGAGATGATCGAGGGCGACAACGGCCGGTTCGCGGCCATCGACTTCAACCCGCGCCTCTACGGATGCATCGCGCTGGCCACCGGGGCGGGGGCGGCGATCCCGGCCGTCTGGTGCAGGTGGATGCTCGACGGCGGCTCCGACGCGGCGCCGGCGAGGCCCGGCGTCTACTACCGCTGGGAGGAGGCCGAGGTCCGCAACCTGCTGCTGAGGCTCCGGTCGGGCAGGCTGCGCGACGCGCTCGCGGTGATCCGGCCGCGGTATCCGCTCACCCGCGCCTATCTGCGCTGGTCCGACCCGCTCCCGGCACTGGTGATGCTGGCGCGGATGGTCAGGAGTCGCCGCGAAGACCGGCGCTCGGCAAGGGCCGCGCGCCAAGCGGCGATCTCCGCCTCCGGACGGGGCGGGGCCGCATCCTGAGCGCGGCGCCGAGCGAGGCGAGCGCCAGCGCCGCCGGATAGATCGCGTAGGGCATCCGCGCGACATCCTCGGAGAGCGGCCAGAGGAGCGGCACGCCGGGGCCCGTCGCCACGTCCCGCAGCAGGTGAGCGGAGATGCCGAAGGCCAGCCCGAGCGCGACCTGGCGCTGACCGCCGCGCTTGAGGACGGCGGCGAGCGCCAGCAGCACCGCGATCGAGGCGATGCTGTGCGTGTAGGGGCGCGGCAGCGCGCCGGTGATCAGGTGCGAGCCGAGAAGGCCGGGGACGTGGTCGAGATCGATCGCCACGGTCGCGATCAGCGCCGCCCCGACGAAGGGCAGCGGCAGGCGCCCGCCGGCCGCAGCGGCGAGCGCCAGCAGGAGCACCACGCAGGTCGCCAGGTGGGCCGGCTCGTCGACCAGCCCGTAGGTGAGCGGCCCCGTCGGCCCGACCAGCAGCTCCCACAGCCCGTCGAGCGCGACGATCGCGGCGATCAGGGCGAATGCGAGCTTCGGGTCAGTTCGGCGCAACGACCTCAGTCTAGGCGCGCCTCGAGGCTCGCAAGCTGATCCTGCAGCTGCTGCGGCAGGCGGTCGCCGAAGCGCTCGAGATGCTCCTTGACCTGCGGCAGCTGCTGCTTGAACAGGTCGGGGTCGACGGAGAGCAGCTCCGAGAGCGCCTCCTCCGAGATCTCGAGCCCCTCGATGTTGAGCTCGCCGGCGGCGGGCAGCAGCCCGATCGGCGACTCGACCGTCTCCCCCTCGCCGTTGCAGCGGCGGAAGATCCACTCGAGGACGCGGCTGTTCTCACCGTAGCCGGGCCAGATGAACCTGCCGTCGTCGTCCTTGCGGAACCAGTTGACGAGGAAGATCTTCGGCAGCTTCGCCCCCTCGCGGTCGCCGACCCGCAGCCAGTGGCCGAAGTAGTCGGCCATGTTGTAGCCGCAGAACGGCAGCATCGCCATCGGGTCGAAGCGGAGCTGGCCGACCTCGCCGGCGGCGGCGGCGGTCGTCTCGACCGACATCGTCGCCCCGAGGAAGGTGCCGTGCTCCCAGTCGAAGGCCTCGGCCACCAGCGGCACCGCGGTCGCGCGGCGGCCGCCGAAGAGGAAGGCGTCGATCGGGACTCCGGCCGGGTCCTCCCACTCGGGGGCGATACAGGGGCATTGCGACGCCGGGGTCGTGAAGCGGGCGTTGGGATGGGCCGCGGGGTGATCGCTCTCGGGCGTCCACTCCTTGCCGTGCCAATCGGTCGCCTTCACCGGCGGCTCGCCGGTCATCCCCTCCCACCAGATGTCGCCGTCCTCGGTCTTCGCGCAGTTGGTGAAGATCGTGTTCCGCTCGATCGTCCCCATCGCGTTCGGGTTGGTCTTATGGCTGGTGTTGGGGGCGACGCCAAAGAAGCCGGCCTCCGGGTTGACCGCATAGAGGCGGCCGTCCTCGCCGAACTTCATCCAGGCGATGTCGTCGCCGACCGTCTCCGCCGTCCAGCCCTCGAGGGTCGGGATCAGCATTGCGAGGTTCGTCTTCCCCGACGCCGACGGGAAGGCGCCGGTCACGTACTTCACCTCGCCGCTCGGCGAGGTCAGCTTGAGGATCAGCATGTGCTCGGCCATCCAGCCCTCGTCGCGGGCCATCGCCGAGGCGATCCGCAGCGCGAAGCACTTCTTGCCGAGCAGGGCGTTGCCGCCGTAGCCGGACCCGAACGACCAGATTTCCCGCGTCTCAGGGAAGTGGACTATGTACTTGTTGTCCGCGTTGCAGGGCCAGGGCACGTCCTCCTGCCCCTCTGCCAGCGGCATCCCGACCGAGTGCACGCAGGGGACGAAATGGCCGTCGTCGCCGAGCACGTCGAGCGCGCCTTTGCCCATCCGGGTCATGATCCGCATCGAGGTCGCGACGTAGGCGGAGTCGGTGAGCTGGACGCCGATGTGGGCGATCGGGGAGCCCAGCGGCCCCATCGAGAACGGCACCACGTACATCGTCCGGCCCTTCATGCAGCCGTCGAAGAGGCCCTTCAGGGTCTCCCGCATCTCGGCCGGATCGCGCCAGTTGTTGGTCGGCCCGGCCGCGTCCTCGGTCTCCGAGCAGATGAAGGTCCGGTCCTCGACCCGGGCGACGTCGGCGGGGTCGGAGAGGGCCAGGTAGGAGTTCGGGCGCTTCGCTTCGGAGAGGCGCTCGAAGGTCCCGGCCTCGATCAGCGTCTGGGCAAGGGCGTCGTACTCCTCGGCCGATCCGTCACACCAGTGGATCGCGTCGGGCTTGGTCAGGGCTGCGATCTCCCCGACCCAGTCGAGGAGCTTTACGTGCGTGGTCGGCGCTGTGGCCGCAGTGGTTTGGCTCATTTCAGGCACTCTATCCACCGGCGCTGAGGTCAACGTCGCCCGACCTCGTTTCGACGAGCGTGATGTCCGCTTCGTCGTTTCGTATCAGTAGAACGGCTGTTTCCTTCTCTCCCTTTTGCGGAACGATCGTGCAATCGAACTTGGTATTCGGCTTGACCTCCACCCCCGATGGGCAATCGACGGACTTCACCTTCTCCCCGCGTTTGGTCTCGAATTCGTGCTGTAGCTGTTCCTCGAGCTTGACGTCGTCGACCACGGTTTCGCCGCAGCCGACCGCCGCGGCCGCTGCCACCAGGAGGGCGATCAGGAGCAGGATGCGGGGTGAGAAGGTCATCGATTGCCGGGAGCGCCGGGTTCCCGGCAGTATCCCAGGCCCTTTCGGGTAGGGTTGCGCGCCGCGCATGCGCTTCTACGAGTACGAGGCACGCAAAATAGTCGAGCTGGCGGGGATTCCCGTCACCAGCTACGGGTTCTGCCAGACGGCCGACGAGGCCCGCGAGGCCGCGGCCGGAATCGGGGGCCCGGTGGTCGTCAAGTCCCAGGTCCTCAGCGGCGGCCGGATGAAGGCCGGCGGTGTCAAGTTCGCCGACACCCCGGACGAGGCCGCCGAGCACACCGAGGCGATCCTCCGGCTCGAGATCGGCGGCCAGCTCCCGCGCGGGGTGCTGGTCGATCCCAAAGCCGAGGTCAAGCAGGAGTACTACGCGGGCGTCGTCTGGGACGGCACCGCGAAGCGACCGCTGATGCTGTTCAGCGACATGGGCGGGATCGACATCGAGGAGGTCGCCGAGACCCACCCCGACCACGTCGGCCGCGGCCACGTCTCGAACCTGCTGCCGATCTCCGACTTCGAGGCCAAGCAGGTCGTAGCCGCGACCGGCGTCACCGGCTCACAGCTGAACCGCGCGACCCCGGTCCTCGCCCGCCTCGCCCGCCTCTTCCGCGACAACGACATGACGCTGGCCGAGATCAACCCGCTGGCCGAGCTCAGCGACGGCAGCTTCGTCGCCCTCGACGCCCACATGGAGATGGAGAACGAGGCGGTGGGGCGCCAGAAGGCATTGCTCCGCAGGCAGCTCGAGATCGCCGAGGACGACACCCGCGAGCCCTACGAGCCGTCGGCGTTCGAGCGCAACGTGGCGGCGATCGACGCCGCCGACCACCGCGGCGTGATCCAGGGGAAGGACCACGGCTTCGAGGGCGACCTCGGCCTCGTGATCGGCGCCGGCGGCGGCTCGCTGACGCTGACCGACGCGGTCCGCAGCCAGGGCGGCAAGCCCGCCAACTACTCGGAGATCGGCGGCAACCCGTCGGTTGCCAAGGCCTGCGGCCTCGCCAAGGAGGTGCTCGAAAAGGACGGCGTCGAGAAGATCGCGGTGATGATGTCGATCGTCTCCAACACCCGCGTCGACATCGTCGCCCGCGGTGTGATCAAGGCCTGTCTCGAGCTCGGCAAGGACCCGGGCGAGACGATCGCGATCTTCCGCATCCCGGGTGCCTGGGAGGAGGAGGGCTTCAAGATCCTCGAGAAATACGGCGTCGAGACCTGCGACCGCTCGGTCTCGATGTGGGAGGCCGCCGGCCGCGCCGTTGCCAAGATCCAAGGGGCGCCCGCGTGAGCATCCTCCTCGACAAGGACTTCACGTTCATCGTGCAGGGCATCACCGGCCGCGAGGCCGTGAACCTCACCCGTGAGTGCCTGGATTACGGCTCGAAGATCGTGGGCGGGGTCACGCCTGGGCGGAAGGGGCGCGACGTGCACGGCGTCCCGGTCTACGACACGGTGCA
>DATAON010000085.1:0-7465 GCA_036265715.1 Solirubrobacterales bacterium
GGTTGACGATCTCGCCGATCTCTTCCTCGCCTTTGTCGGTGTGCTGGCGCAGCGGGAAGGCGACGTTGTCGTAGATGTTCATCGAGCCGAAGAGCGCCCCGTCCTGGAACAGCAGGCCGAACTTTTTGCGCACCTCGAAGAGTTCGTCGTCGGTCATGTTCGGGATCGATTCGCCGTGCACGAGCACGTCGCCCGAGTCCGGGTAGAGCAGCCCGACGATGTGCTTGATCAGCACGCTCTTGCCGGTGCCGGAGGGGCCGAGCACCATCGACACCTGGTCCTCGGGGAGGCCGAGGTTGAGGCCGTTGAGGATGCGGGCGCGGCCGAACTGCTTGACGAGGTCGATGATCTCGATCGCGTCCTCGCCACCGTGGTCGCGCTTGCGGCCGGTGTGGAAGCGGTAGGGGTCGGGCTCGGCCGGGTCGACTCCGGGGATGACGAAGTCGCGGCCCATCACCGCGCCGTCCTCGCTCACGTAGGGCCCGCTGCCCCGGTTCTGGTCGTCCATGGAACTCGTCAACCTCCTATTGGCGCCCTCGGGTTGGCCCCCCAGAAGACAAGGGTCCCAAGCATGCCGATGATGTGGACTAAGACGATGTTCAGGACCATCGACTTCGCCGTCGCGGTCCCCACCCCCACAGGTCCTCCTGAAGCCGTGTATCCGTAATAGCAGCCGACCAGCACGATCGCGGTCGCCATCACCATCCCCTTGATCAGGCTGAAGACCAGGTCGGGCGGATTTTGGAACATCCAGAAGATCAGCAGGTAGCCGCCGGAGGAGACGTCGCCGATCTGCTGGACGACGGCGATGTAGCTGGCCAGGTACATAACCCCGATCCCGACCAGGTACATGAACGGGAAGGCGATCCAGGCGGCCAGCAGGCGGGTCGCGCAGAGGAAGGTGACCGGCGGCACGCCCATCACCTCGAGCGCGTCGATCTCGTCGGAGATCCGCATCGCCCCGAGCTCGGCGACGATCCCGGTCCCGACCTTGGCCGCGAGCATGTAGCCGAAGGCGTAGGGCATGATCTCGCGCAGGTCGCACCAGGCCGAGAAGACGCCGGCGTAGGCGGGCGCGCCCTGGGCGCGCAGCAGGTAGGCGCCCTCGATCCCGCACTGCAGGCCGAGGGTGAAGACCAGGCCCCAGATGATCAAGGCGGAGCCGAGGATGAGGATCCCGGCCTGGCGCAGGCTCTCGCCGAAGAAGCGGAAGACGCGGCCGGAGTAGACGAGGCCGGAGACGCGGGATCCGAAGCGGGCGATCTCCCCGAAGGAGTCAAGCCAGCCGCGCGGGACTGCGAGCCATTCGTTCATCGGATCGTCTGCAGCTCGGGGTTGGTGGCGAGCAGGGTCTGGGTGAAGACGTAGTTGAAGGCGAAGACGCCCATGAACGAGATCACCACCGCCTCGTTGACGGCGCGGCCGACGCCGGCGGCGCCGCCGGACGCGGTCATCCCTTTGTATGAGCAGACGACGGCGATCAGGGCGCCGAACAGGGTGCACTTGATCACCGAGCCCCAGAGGTCGGTGATCGAGGCGTTGGAGAAGAGGGTGGCGAAGAAGCCTCCGAGCGGCTGGCTGTAGAGCATCTCGGTGAGGATGCCGCCGCTGATCCCAAAGACCAGGGCGTAGATGTCGAGCAGGCCGGTGATCAGCATCAGCGCCAGGAAGCGCGGCACGACCAGGTTCTTGATCGGGTCGACGCCAAGCACCTGCAGGGCGTCGAGCTCCTCGCGGATCTTGCGGGCTCCCAAGTCGGCGGTGATCGCGGTGCCGGCGACGCCGGCGACGACGACGGCCGTGACGAAGGGCGCGAACTCGCGGATCGAGGCGAGCACGAAGAAGCCGCCGAGGCGGTCGAGGGCACCGAACAGCGAGAGGAAGTTGGCCGCCTGCAGGCCCGGGGCGCCGAAGCCGAAGGCGACGGTCGAGACCAGCAACGGGAACCAGCAGAGCTGCAGCGCGAAGAGGAACTGGCCGATGAACTCCTCGCCGTAGGGGTACGGCGGCCTGATCGCGGAAACGATCGTACGTCCGGTTAGGAGCATCATCTCCCCGACCGTTTCGAACACAGACTTAGCGGGCAGGAATGCCCTGTTCACCGCGGATCCGACCATCTGCTCCTCCAGATGGGGCGCCACACTCCCGCGACGCCCACTGCTTGCGGAGTCTATGGGATGGATCAGCCCCTTCCGTTAGCACCGTATTGAGATCACGCTAACCCAATCCGCCGGGCCGAAAACCGCCCGGATGCTGGGAAAGGCCGTGGTATGTTCGGGCCGCTTTGCGGGGGACCGGAAGACATGCCCGGCGCACCCGCCTCCGAGTCGCGGCGATTGGGTTGACCGCTGTGGCCGTGGCGGCGCTTCTCGGTGCCTGCGGCGAATCGTCCTCGGACTCCAACGAGAAGGCCGGCACCTACCAGGTGGACGTGGTCGACGCCAGCTTCCCGAACGAGCAGCGGCTCGGGCAGACCTCGCTGCTGAAGCTCTCGATCCGCAACACCGGCGAAGAGACGGTGCCGACGGTGACGGTGACGATCGGGATCACCGGCAAAGACGGGGAAGACTCGGTGCTGCCGTTCGGCATCCGCAGCCCGCAGGAAGGGCTCGCCCAGGCCGATCGCCCGGTCTGGGTGCTGGCGGAAACGTACCCACGCTTCGTCGGCTCCTCGGACCCCGGCGGTGCCTCGACCTCCAACCGCAAGACCTTCGCGCTTGGCGAACTGAAGCCGAACGAGACGGCGAGCGCGATCTGGAAGCTGAGCGCGGTCAGAGCCGGGGACTGGAAGATCGCCTACCGGGTCGGCGCCGGGCTCGGAACGCAGGTCAAGGCCGAGACCCCCAGCGGCGAGGTGCCGAAGGGGACCTTCGTCGCCGACATCACCGCCGAGCTGCCGGAAACCGAAGTCACCGACGACGGCGAAGTGGTCGAAATCGACGATCGTCGCAAGGGCGGCGAATAGCGGAGGCGGTGCCGGGGTAGCGTTGGCGCAGATGCGCCGCCCTTCCCTACTGGCGACACTGCTCGCGGTCCTGATCGCCTCGCTGGCGCTGCCGGCGTGCGGGTCGGCGGACCCGACCGAGACGAGTGACGCGGGGGCGAGCGCCAAGGGCGGCGTCGGCCTGAAGTCGATCGGCCGCTTCGAGCAGCCGGTCTACGTGACCGGCGCTCCCGGCTTCCCTGATTTGCTGTTCGTGGTCGAGCAGGGCGGCAAGGTGCAGGTGCTGAAGAACGGCCGGCGCCTCGGCACGCCGTTCCTCAACATCAGCGGCCCGGTCCAGTTCGAAGGCGAGCGCGGCCTGCTCTCGATCGCCTTCCCGCCCAATTACACGCAGAGCAAGCGCTTCTACGTCTATTACACGGACGCCGCCGGCAGCATCCGCGTCGACGAGTTCAAGCGCGCCAGCCCGACCCGCGCCCTGGCCGGCTCGCGGCGCAGCGTGATCGCGATCCCCCACGGCGAGAACTCCAACCACAACGGCGGCCAGATGCAGTTCCTCGGCAACCTCCTCTACTTCGGGACCGGCGATGGCGGCTCCGGCGGCGACCCGCCGAACAACGCCCAGAACAAAGAGGCGCTGCTCGGCAAGCTGCTGCGGATCGACCCGCGCCAGCGCGGTGGCCGGCCCTACTCGGTGCCCGCCTCGAACCCGTTCGTCGGGCGCGCGGGGCGCGACGAGATCTACAGCTACGGCCTGCGCAACCCCTTCCGCTTCTCCTTCGACACGGTCACCGCGGCGCAGCCGCGGATCGCGATCGGCGACGTCGGCCAGAACCGGTTCGAGGAGATCGACTACGCGACCGTCGTTCGCGCCAACGGCGCCAACTTCGGCTGGGACGCCTTCGAGGGCTTCGCCCCCTACGACGACGAAAACAGCGGCACCGGCGATCCCGGCGGCACGGTCAAACCGATCCTCGCCTACCCCCACAGCCGCGGCGGCAGCTGCTCGATCACCGGCGGCTACGTGGTAGCCGACCGCTCCCTGCGCTCTCTATATAAGCGCTACGTCTACGCCGACTTCTGCGAGGGCCAACTCCGCACCCTCGTCCCCCACCTCAAAAGGGCGAGCAACGACAAGAAGCTAGGCCTCTCGGTCCAGTCCCCCTCGTCCTTCGGCGAAGACACCAGGCACCGCCTCTACGTCACGTCCCTAGAAGGTCCCGTCTACCGCCTCGTCCCCCGCTAGCCGCAGCGGTGCGCACCAACTCCGTGGTGCTTTAACCGCGTATATCGCGGCAAAGGCCACACGCAGTTACATCTAGGCGGTTAGCGCCCCGGGACTCCTGACTCTTCCGGAGCTCGTGGCGGGGGGACCCGGCATGGGTGAAGCGTCTTGCACTTTTTTGCTTCCCCGCATCTCGGACGGCCCGTGCTCGCCCCACAAAAAAGTTAAGCGGAACCCATGCCGGGTCCCCCCGCCACCTGGTCCGATCGGTCCCTCAGGCGTCCCGCAGCGCGCGCCCGACCTGCTCGACCGTGATCACCCCACTCAGCCGCCCTTCGCCGTCCACCGCCATCAGCGCCCCGAATTTGCGCAGGTTCTGGTTCGAGAGCAGGGCGTCCAACGGGGTGTCGTCGCGGACGAAGAGGCTGCGGTCTGCGTCGACCAGGTCGGAGACGTGGGAGCTGGCGCGGGAGACCTCGGGGACCTCGTCGGCGCGGTCGCGCTGGACCAGGCCGAGGAAGCGGTGGGCGGCGTCGACGACCGGGAACCAGGGCCAGCGGTAGCGCAGGAAGTACTCGTCGAGGGCGCGCTCGACGCTGATGTCGCCGGGGATCGTGACCGGCTCGCGGTCCATTACGTCGGCGACGCGAATGCTGTCGATGCGGCTGGTCAGCGCCGTCTGCATCGCGGCGCCGCGGGCGGCGCCGTTGATCATGAAGCCGACGAAGCCGAGCCAGATGCCGCTGACGATGTCCCCCGAGGCGATCAGGGCGAAGCCGATGATGATGAACAGGTAGCCGAAGCCGCGACCCATCGTCGCCGCGATCCGGGTCGCTTTGGTGCGGCTGCCGGTGCGCCACCAGATCAGCGCCCGGGCGATCCGGCCGCCGTCCATCGGGAAGGCCGGCAGCAGGTTGAAGGCCAGCAGCAGAGCGTTGATCATCGCCAGCCAGGAGAAGAGCGAGACGACGCCGGCGACGCCGGGGTCGGTCTTGAATTCGATCGCCAGGCGGAAGACTTCGGCGAACTCGCCGAAGCCGGCGATCACCGAGCCGACCAGGTAGAAGACGCCGATCAGGCCGAGCGTCACCGCCGGCCCCGCGGCGGCGACCTCGAACTCGGTGCGCGGGGTGTCGGACTCACGGTCGAGAGTGGCGACGCCGCCGAAGATCCAGAGCTGGATGCTGGTGATGCCGATCCCGCGCCGCAGCGCCGCGAAGGCGTGGCCGAGCTCGTGCAGGAGGATCGAGCCGAAGAATCCGAGGGCGCTGGCGAGGGCGAGGGCGAACGGGGCGGGCGCCGTACTCGATTCGTCGAGGGCGTCGCCGTAGGCGCCAGCCCAGGTGAAGATCAAGAAGAAGAGGATCAGGAACCAGGACCAGTCGACCGCGATCCTGATCCCGCGGACGTGGAAGAGAGTGAAGGAGCCGCCTCCGAGCATCTGCCAATGGTAAGCGGGTACGGTCCTTGGCCAGATGGCCAGTGAGACGAATTGGCTGCGCGAGCGGCTCGAGGAACTGGAGCGGATCGACCGCCCGTCGGCCTCCGAGGGCGAGCGCCGGGCCGCCGAGTGGCTGGTCGCGCGCTTCGCCGAGGAGGGCGCGGAGGCGCGGATCGAGGCCGAGCCGGCGCACGGCACCTACTGGTGGCCGCTGGGGATCGGCGCCGCGCTGGGCGCGCTGGGCGCGCTCGCGGCGCTGCGTGGCCGCCGGCTACTGGGGACGCTGCTCGGCGCCGTCGGCGCAGCCGGGATCGCCGACGACTTCCCGCCCGGGCAGCGGCGCCTGCGCCGGGTCCTGCCCAGGCGCACCACCTACAACGTCGTCTGCGAGCTCGGCGACCCGGAGGCCGAGCGCACGGTCGTCGTCATCGCCCACCACGACTCCGCCCACTCCGGGCTCGTCTTCCACCCCGCCGTCCCGCCCCTGGCCGACCGCCTCGGCCTGATCGAGAAGACCGACACCAGCCCGCCGCTGATGGCGCCGGTGATCGGCGGCCCGATCCTGGCCGCGCTCGGCGCCCTGACCGGCCGGCGCCTGCTGGCCAAGCTCGGCCTGCTGCTGGGGATCGGCTCGGTCGCCGCAATGGCCGACATCGGCGCCCGCAAGGTGGTCCCCGGCGCCAACGACAACGGCACCTCGGTCGTCACCCTGCTGGCGCTGGCCCGCCGCTTCGCCGCCGAGCCCCCGGCGGGGACGCGGGTGATCCTGCTCTCGACCGGCTCCGAGGAGTCCTTCAGCGAGGGGATGAAAGCGTTCGGCGAGCGCCACTTCCCGCGCTTGCCCCGCGAGAGCACCTTCTTCCTCTGCTTGGAGTCGATCGGCTCGCCGCACCTGCTGGTTCTGCGTGGCGAGGGCTTCCTGAAGATGCGCGAGTACCCGCCGCGCTCGCTCGCCTTCATGGACGGACTCGCCGAGGAGCTCGGCATCTGGCTGTTCCCGAACCTGCGCCTGCACAACGGAACCGACGGGCTCGAGTCCGCCGCGGCCGGCTACGAGACCGCGGTGCTGGCCGGCTGCACCGACCTCAAGCAGCCCGCCAATTACCACTGGTCACACGACCTCGCCGAGAACGTCGACTTTGACACCGTCGCCGACGGGATCCGGCTCAGCGAGGCGGCGATCCGGCGCCTCGGCGAACGCTGGTTGTAGGACCCGCCTAAATCCGACTGCAAGCTCGGATTTCGCACCTATAGCATCAGCGCTCGTGCCTACTCATGACGTTCTCGTAATTGGTGCCGGCCTCGCCGGACAGCGAGCCGCACTAGCCGCCGCCGAGCAAGGCGTGTCGGTCGGGATCATCAGCAAGGTCCACCCGGTCCGCTCCCATTCAAATGCTGCCCAGGGCGGTATCAACGCCGCGCTCAACCCCGGCGACTCCTGGGAGTCGCATGCCTTCGACACGATCAAGGGCTCCGATTACCTGGGCGACCAGGACGCGATCGAAGTCATGACCCGCGAGGCCCCGGACGAGATCCTCCACCTTGAGCACCTCGGGGTCACCTTCCACCGCAACGAGGAAGGCAAACTCGGGACCCGCGCCTTCGGTGGCGCCTCCGCCGCCCGCACGTACTACGTCGCCGACATCACCGGCCAGGCGATCATGCACGTGCTTTACGAGCAGCTGATGAAATATTCGGAGCAGGTCGCCCGCTACGAGGAGTGGTTCAGCACCGCCCTGGCGATTGACGAGAACGGCGAGTGCTGCGGCGTCGTCACCCGCAACGTCGCCGACGGCTCGATGGAGTTGTTCGAGGCGAAGTCGGTGATCCTCGCCACCGGCGGCAACGGCCAGGT
>DATAON010000086.1:0-9895 GCA_036265715.1 Solirubrobacterales bacterium
ATAGGCGAAAAAGGAACCACAACTTGGTCGGGACCCGGTTTGAGCACGAGATCCGCCCCGCCCCGCCGGCGGGGGGCTTCGCCCTCCATCCGAAACCCCGCGCGTACGCGCGCCAGCGGCCGTCCTTGATAGAAATCCACACGTGGATCGCGAGACCGCACGCAAGAGCATGAGCGCCGGCCTGGTCGCCGGCGCCTTCGCCACCGCCGTCTTCGCGCTCTCCTTCATCGCCGCCTTCCTCTACATCGCCCAGTAGCGCCATGAGCGAGCACCGACACATCCCCGAGCCCGGCGAGACGATCTACACCCCGCGCCCCTCCTGGGCGCCCGCCTTCCTCGCCCTCGGCGCGGTCGGCCTCGTCTGCGGCACCTACGCCGCCGGCTTCATCTTCGCCCCCTACATCTACGCGGTCGCCGGCGCCATCTTCGCCCTCGCCACCTTCCGCAGCCTCGTTCGCGGCGCGATCCGCGATTACTACCGGTTGCCTCGCAAACAGCACGTGCGCGGCGCTGCGCTTCCCGTCGAAACCATTTCGGCGCCTCCTAAGCCTCAAGGCTGAAAAACGGCGAAGGACGGAGGGAGGCTGTTTGCCTCTCCCGTGAATTGAGTCGCGTCCCCTAAAGGGGACTGCTCCGCCATGTCGAGCCCGCCTATGGCGGGCTGGAATAAGGAAAGGGCCTTCGGCACATTCCCGAGAGAGGCAAACAGCCTCCCTCCCACGCTCACGTCCTTCATCAGCTCAGGACAAAGGAGATGCCCGCTTCCCAAGAAGCAGCGCCGCTTTCGTGGGAGATAGCCATCCCTTGGGAGCCCTGCCGTCGGATCCCGCCTAATCCTCTAGATCCCGTCCCTCGGGCTTTGCCGGAACAACTGGGCGTGTTGGTGGGGCCGGGGCGGTAGGCCTCTGGGGGAATGTGCCCGAAGGGCCCTTTCCTTATTCCTGCTCGCCATAGGCGAGCTCCCTATTGCGGAGCCAGCCCCTTTAGGGGATGCGACTAATTCCCCCAGAGGCCTACCGCCCCGGCCCCATGACCTCACCCAGGAGTCATCCCGGACGTCGCCCCCTCGGAAGTCCACACCCGCACGATGTCGCGCATCGAGAGCACGCCGATCGCGTCCCCACCATCGAACACGACCAAATGCCGGACGCCCCGGCGGGACATCTCGGCGGCCGCCCGCTCGAGGCTCCAGTCCGGCGTCGCCGCGATCACCCGCTCGCTCATGTGCTCGCCGACCAGCTCGGTGTCGGGGCTCTCACCGGCGGCCACCGAGATCAGCAGGTCGCGCTCGGTGACGATGCCCGGCTCCGGCGACTCTCCGTCGGAGACGAGGGCAGCCCCGGTCCCCTTTTCGACCATCATCCGGGCGGCGTCGCGCAGCGTGTGGGTCGGGCCCACGGTCAGCGATACCTCCGTCATCCCGTCTCTCACCTGCATGGCGTCCTCCTGTCCCGTCGGAGTTAGTGCGGATCGCATCGAGATTACCCGAATCACGACCGCCTACACGACGCTTTCGGAGTGCCCCGACATATAGACTCCGCCGCGCTTACGCCGTATGAACGCCCGCGCCAAACTCATCCATCCCCTGCTCGCCCTGATCGCCCTCGGGGCGATCGTCGTCGTTGCCGCCGGCTGCGGCACCACGACCGCGGACGAGGAGCGCGGCCGCGTCCTCTTCGAACAGAAATGCGGCAACTGCCACGCCCTTGCCCAGGCCGGGAGCACCGCCCAGATCGGGCCGGACCTCGACGACGCCTTCGCCGCCGCCCGCGAATCGGGCCAGAACGGCGACACGATCGAAGGCGTGGTCAAGGCTCAGGTCGAGAACCCGCGCCCCGACAACGGCAACCCGGCGGTCTCGATGCCGGCCGACATCGTCACCGGCCAGGACCTCGACGACGTCGCCGCCTACCTCGGCATGTGGGCCGGGGTGCCCGGCGCGGCCCCGCCGAAGGTGCCCGGCGGCCCCGGCGCCCAGGTCTTCGCCAACAAAGGCTGCGGCGCCTGCCACATGCTCGCCGCCGCCAACTCCGGCGGCGTCACCGGCCCGGACCTGAACGAAGTCCTGGTCCCCGGCGACACGCTTGCCGACATCGAAGAGATGATCGTCGACCCGAACGCCGAGATCGCCCAGGGCTACCCGCCCAACGTGATGCCCGAGACCTTCGGCAAAGAACTGTCGGCCAAAGAACTCGAAGACCTCGTCCAGTTCCTGTTCGAAAACACCCCCGCCGGCGAAGGTAAATCCGGCAAATCCAGCGGCTGATCCGAAACCGGCTGGAGATCTCGCCGGCGCGCTACGCGCAGGTGACCGCGGTCGCTCTCGCCTCGCTGGCGCTGATCGTCCTCACCGGTGCCGCCGTCCGGCTCACCGGCTCCGGGCTCGGCTGCCCTGATTGGCCGAAATGCTACGGCGGCTCGGTGCCTCCGCTCGACGCGAACGCGGTGATCGAGTACGGCAACCGCCTGCTCACCGGGTTCGTCGGGGTGGCCGTGATCGCCGCCAGCGTGCTGGCCTTCTACCGCCGGCCGTTCCGGCGCCACCTGGCGATCTTCGGCGCCCTGCTGCCCCTGGGCGTGATCGGCCAGGCCGCCCTCGGCGCCCTCGTCGTCAAGTACCACCTCGCCCCCGGCCTGGTGATGTGCCACTTCATCCTCTCGATGATGCTGCTCGACGCCGCCTTCGCGCTGGCCTGGTGCTCGCGCTACGAACCGGGCGAGCGGCGCAAGTCCAGCGACCGGCGCGGGGTCTGGGCCGTGCGGGGCCTGATCCCGCTCGGCCAGCTGACGATCATCGCCGGCACGGTCGCGACCGCCTCCGGGCCTCACCCCGGCGACCACGAGGGCGAACTGGTCAAGCGCTTCGACTTCCAGGGCGCCGAGACCCTGGAATGGGTGGTCCAGCGCCATGCCGTTCTGGCCGCGATCTACGGCTTCGCCGCGATCGGCGTCTGGTTCTACCTGCGGCGCCCAGGAGGCGACAGGAGAGCCCTGACGCCCTTGACCGTGGTCCTGGGCCTCCTAGCCCTCCAGGGGCTCATCGGAGGGCTCCAGTGGTCTCTGGAGCTACCCAGCGAGATCGTCTGGCTCCACGTCTCCCTGGCGACCGCCAACTGGCTGGCGATGCTCTGGACGATCGCCGCCGCGGGGCAGCTCGAGCCGCGGGAGAAGCCGGCGGCGGCGGACCCGGCGCGAACCGCCGGGGCCACCTCCGGCGCCGGTTAGGGCGCGAGCGGGGCCGTGCTGCCGTTCTGGCTCTCGATCGGGGCCCTCGGCCTGGTCCAGGCGGGCCTGGTCGCCGCGCCGAGGCCCGCGGTCGCGCCGCTGCTCGAGCGCGTCCGCAGCCGCTGGTGGGCGCTGGCGCTGCCGCTGCCGATCGGCCTCGTGGTCGGCGCCATCTACCTCGACTCGGACAGCGCCGACTTCCTCACCTACCTGGCCCTGGTCGCGGTGCCGCCGCTGGCAGCGCTGGCGCTGGCGGCGGTCGTCCGCGGGGCCAGGCCACCGCTGGCGCTGGCGGTTCTGCCGCTGTTCGCGATCGCCTGGGCCTGGAAGGGCGACCTCGGCGGCCACAGCGCGGCGCTGGCGCTCTCGGCGCTCGCCTGCACCAGCTTGGGGTGGGCGCTGGCCTGCGTCGTCCCTGCTCGCTGGATCAAGCTCGGCATCTACGCCCTGGCCGCGATCGACGCCTACCTGGTCGGCAGCAACCTCCTACAGGAGCCCAACGCGACCCTCAACGCCGCCGCCCCCGCCGCTGGCCTGCCGAAGCTCCAGCTCGCCCACTTCGGCAGCGCCCTGATGGGCTTCGGCGACCTCTTCGTCGCCGCCACCCTCGGCGCCCTGCTCGCCTACGACCGCCGCCTGCAGCTGACCGGAGCCGTCCACGTCGCCGCCTTCTGCATCTGCTTCGACTTCCTCTTCTTCGCCCTCGACACCCTCCCCGCCACCGTGCCAATCGCGCTGGCGCTGGCGGCGCTGGAGCTAAGCGGGCGGAGCCGGACTAGACCTGCGTTGCAATAGCGACGAATCCGGCGATCATCGCCGAGGAGAGAGTGATCGAGCCGAAGATGATGGCGCGGCCCAGGGAGTCGATGCGATCGTGGATCCGGGGAAGTTCGGTGTTGAGCCGGTCGTCGATACGGTCGAGGCGCCGATTGACTTCGGTGAAGCGTCGATCGACGTCTTCGAAGCGTCGATCGATGTCTTCGAAGCGCCTGTCGACGTCTTCGAAGCGCCTGTCGACGTCTTCGAAGCGCCGATCGACATGGTCGAAGCGTTCGTCCATGCGTTTGCCGAACTCGTCCAGTCGCTCGTCGGTCCAGCTCTGTCTCATCACCGCCATGGTGGCAGAGTAGCCAGAAAAATGCGACGTGTTGTCTGCGCTTACTAAGAGGTTCGAATCAACTCTCGCGCCGCTTGCGCGCAGCCCAGCGATACCCGTAGACGCACCCTGCGATCACCAGCATCAGCCCCAGCAACGCCCCGACCAGCTGGCTGGTCAACAACGTCACCGCGATCACGAACGCCGCCGCGGCGCCGATAATCACGACCCATTTGAAAACCGCTGCCTCGTTGAGCTTCATATCGGCTCGGTCCTCTCCATGAAGGGCAGTCTGAAGCACGCACGGCCCAAGCACGGCCGCGAAAACCAAGCAGGTCGTGGGACGCAGGGAGTGAGGTGAGAGGAGCGCACTTCTAGTGCGTGACTCGATCCGAACGACTGAGGACCGCGAGATGCGCCGGTTTGCAGCGGCCGCCTACAAGATATAGACGGTCAAATAGACCACGATCCACATCACGTCTACGAAGTGCCAATAGATGCCTGGCACCTCGACGCCGAGGTGGTCCTCCGCTTTCGGGCCGAAGTGGCCGCGGAAGGCGCGGATCGAGGCGAAGCTGAGCAGCATCAGGCCGACGAAGACGTGGGCGCCGTGGAGGCCGGTGAGGCCGTAGAAGATCGAGCCGAAGGCGAGGTCGCGGGCGCTGAAGCCGATGCTGGCGTACTCGTTGAGCTGGATGAAGAGGAAGGTGGCGCCGAGGATCAGGGTCAGCACCAGGCCGATCTTCAACCCAGCGCGGTTGCCGCGGCGGATCGACTCCAGGGCGTAGTGGATCGTGAAGCTGGAGGAGATCAGGATCGCCGTGTTGATGCCGGCGACCGCGACCGGGAGCTCGTAGGGCTCCGGCGGCCAGGCCGGCGGGTCGACGACGACCCGGAGGAAGAAGTAGGCGGCGAAGAACGCTCCGAAGAGCATCACCTCGGAGATGATGAAAAGGAAGATCCCGAGGACCTGTTTGTCCATCCGTGAGCTCTGATTGGCCTCGGGCGGGCCGTGGTGCTCCTCGGCGTGACCGTGATCCAGGGTTACCGTCGCGCTCTCCATCAGGGGGCCCCCCCCTCGGAGGCGACGGCGGCGGCAACCGCCGCCAGCGGCCGGCCGACCTCGACGTGCTGCACCTGCTTGTCGGTGATCTCGCGCACGCGGCCGATCAGATCGTCCTCGAGCCAACGCGAGCCCTCGCCGGCGAAGGTCGAGATCAGGACCTCGTCGATCCGGTAGTGCTCGATCGCGTTCTTGACCGCCTGGAAGGGATCGGGGCTCATCGGCTGGCCGGTCGCGTCGATGTCGGCGCGGTAGAGCTCGGCCAGGGTCGAGGCGAGGTCGGTGACGATCTCGGCCTCGGTGACATCCTCGCTGCGCGGGCAGACGATCGTGTAGCGATGGGGACTGGTGGCAGCCCGCTCCTTGAGCCGGGCGACGAGGTCCGGCGTGGCGACCGTCTGGGTGGCGACGACGAGGGTGTGGATCAGGTCGAGCCTGATCGCGTCGTCTTCGATCCGGACCGGGATGTGGGTCAGCTTCGTCTCCGGTTCGATCCGGTCGCGCACCCACTCGACCAGGTCTTTGCGCGTGAGGCCAAAGCGCGAGTCATAGAGGCAGGAGAGCAGGACCTCACCGGGCTGGTGGGCGCGGACGGCGTCGTCGACCGCGAGCGAGGGCTCGGGGTCCATCACCTCGCCGACCGAGTCGATCCCGAACTCGGCAAGCACCGCCATCGTCACCTCGACCCGGGCCCGCGCCGCCTCGCGCTGCTCACCGGCGTCGATCAGCTGGCCAACCGAAGGCTGATTCTGGGGCGCCGCGACGACGACGCCAGAGGTCTGGTCCTGGCGCTCGCGCACCGCCTGCAGCAGCTTGCGGCCGCCGGCCACCTCGTTGACGAATACCAGCAGCGGGCGCTTCTCGGCATCGCTCATTTGGCGCCCACCACGCTCGGCTCACCGGCGGGCACCTCGGCGCCTTCGCCGGCCATGATTGCGTGCCGGGCACCGGGTACCCCGAACTCGTAGGGACCGCCGACGACCCGCGGAATCTCGTCGAAGTTGAAGATCGGCGGCGGCGAGGAAACCTGCCACTCGATCGAATTGGCGCGCCAGGGGTTGGCGCTGGCCTTCGGGCCGAACTTCCAGCTGACGATCATGTTGTAGAGGAAGACCAGCTGGGCGGCGCCGAGGAAGAAGGCGAAGACGCTGATCAGCAGGTTCCACTCGCCGAACTGGGTCGCGTAGTCGGCGACCCGTCGCGGCATCCCGTCCATGCCGACCCAATGCATCGGGATGAAGGTGCCCCAGGTGCCAAGCACGGTGCCCCAGAAGTGGACGCGGCCGAGTTTCTCGTCGTACATGCGCCCGGTCATCTTCGGGAACCAGTGGTAGATCCCGGCGAAGATCGTGAAGACGGAGCCGCCGAAGAGGACGAAGTGGATGTGGGCGACGATGAAGTAGGTGTCCGAGACGTGGATGTCGATCGGGACCATGCCCAGCATGACGCCGCTGATGCCGCCGATCGTGAAGGTGACGATGAAGGCGAGCGCGAACAGCATCGCGGTCGAATAGGTGTGGATTTTGCCGAAATAGAGCGTGCCTAGCCAGGAGAAGATCTTGATCCCGGTCGGCACCGCGATCAGCAGCGTGGTCAGCATCATCGGCACCCGCAGCCAGGAGAACATCCCGGCGACGAACATGTGGTGCGCCCAGACCGAGTAGCTGAGGACGACGATCCCGATCAGCGCCAGCGCCATCAGGCGGTAGCCGAAGATCGGCTTGCGCGAGTGGATCGAGATGACCTCGCTGATGATCCCGAAGCCGGGCAACATCATGATGTAGACGGCTGGGTGCGAGTAGAACCAGAAGATGTGCTGGTAGCTGATGACGTCGCCGCCAGCGGCGAACTGGAAGAAGTTCGTGTGCAGGATCCGGTCGAAGAGGACCATGAACTGGGCGCCGGCGATGAACGGGGTCGCGGCGACGACCAGCAGTGAGGTCGAGAGGTTCGCCCAGACCAGCAGCGGCATCCGCCAGAAGGTCATGCCCGGTGCCCGCATGGTGATGATCGTGACCAGGAAGTTGAGCGCGGTGGCGATCGAGGAGGCGCCCGCGAACTGGACGCCGAGGTTGAAGAACGACTGGCCCAACGGGGCCCCGGTGGAGAGCGGCGCATAGCCGGTCCAACCGGCGTCGAAGGCGCCGCCCGGGGCGAGGAAGCTGCCGATGAACAGCAGCCCGGCCAGCGGCAGCATCCAGAAGCTGAGCGCGTTGAGGCGCGGGAAGGCCATGTCCGGCGCGCCGATCATCAGCGGCAGGACGTAGTTCGCGATGCCGGCGAAGACCGGGATCACGAAGACGAAGATCATCAGCACGGCGTGGGTGGAGAAGAGGCTGTTGTAGGTCGCCGCGTCGACGATCTGGGTGCCCGGCGCCGCCAGCTCGGCCCGGATCAGCATCGCCATCAGGCCGCCGATGAAGAAGAAGAAGAAGGTGGTGACGATGTACTGGATGCCGATCACCTTGTGATCGGTGTTGAAGCGGAAGTAGTCCTTCCAGCTCTTGGCGCCGTGCTGGGAGTGGTCGTCGGGAATCGTCGGCGCGCCGGCAGCCCAGCGCAGCCAGTAGTCGAAGCAGCCGAAGCCGGCGAGGAAGCCAAGCGGGGCCAGCGTCAGCGGCACGATCACGTGCGGGTAGCCGGTCTGTTCGGTCTGGTAGAGCGGCAGGTCGGAGATCGCGCGCAGGGCGATCACGAGGCCGAAGCCAAATGCCGCCGCGGCGAGGGCGCCAAGCGCGCCTCGAATCCAGCCGGGCTGTTTTATTGCGGCGACCATCTCAGCTTGCCTCCATTATGCCCCGCCCGCCCCGACGGGAATCGGGTCGGTCTCGGTGTCCTGCTTGATCGACTCCAGCAGCGCGTCCGGAATCGGGTCTTCCAGGCCGGCGACCCATTCGCGGAACTTGGCGGGGGACTCGACGACGACTTTCGCCCGCATCGTCGCGTGCCCAAAGCCGCAGAGCTCGGTGCAGACGAGCTGGTAGGTGCCGACCTTGTCGGGCGTCACGATCGCGGTCGTGGTGATTCCCGGGACGTTGTCTTTCTTGATCCGCCACTCGGGCACCCAGAAGGAATGGATCACGTCCTGGGCGTGCATCTTGAAGTGGACCTGGCGGTTGACCGGGACGTGCAGCTCGCCCTCCGACCAGGCCAGGTCCTTGCCCGGGTAGCCGAAGCTCCAGGCGTACTGCTGGGAGAAGACGTCGACGGTGAGCGGGTTCTGGGCCGGCTCTTCGATCGAGTCGAGGACCGACCAGCTGTAGCCGCCGGCGAAGAGGACGATCACGGTCGGGATCAGGGTCCAGGCGATCTCCAGCCGGGTGTTGCCGTGGATCGGCTCGCCGTCTGATTCGTCGCCGGGCTTGGCTTTGAATTTCCACAGCGCGTAGAAGAGCATCACCATGACCAGCGAGAAGACGTAAGAGGAGAGGACGATCATCACGTTGAGGAGATCGTCGATTTCCGGCGCGGCCGTGGATCCCTGCTGTCCGTCCCAATTAATCGAGACCATCACGGCCGACATCGCCGTACCAATGGCGACGGTCGCGAGGAGGAGTTTCACTATCGGCAGGCGTCCGTACATGCAGCGGCGGGCATTCTATTGAAGCGGCGGCGGGAGGCTTTGCGGTCCACCCGCCGGACGTCGGCGACTAGGCCGGATCGGGCAGTCCGGACAGGTCCCCGGCCGCTGCGGCAAGCACCCCGCGGGCGACTCCCTCCCAGCTCCAGAGCCGAGCAACGGTGTTGACCAGCGCCTGCCGGCTCGGCTCCCGGACCTCTGGTGGAAGCGACAGCCAGGCCGAGAGGCGGGCGGCGATCGCCTCGACCGCGCCGGCCTCGACGGCGAAGGAGAGCAGCTCGGCGACTTCGGGCGGCAGCCCGGAGGCGAGCTGGCGGGAGACCTCGAGCATGCCCGAGTGCCCGGCCGAGATCGGCAGCGTCCCGCAGGCGGCGGCCTCGGCGGCGACCATCCCGAAGGCCTCCGGGAACGTGCTCGGCATCACCATTGCGTCGGCGCGCGGGAGGAAGCTGGAGACCTCGTCGTGCTCGAGCCGGCCGACGAACTCGAGCGAGCCAGCGGCGGCACGGGCGGCGTCGAGGTAGCCGGGCGGCGGGTCGGCGAGGAAGGCGGAGAGGATCGACAGCGGTTCCGCGTCGCCACCCTCGAGCCCGCGGCCGAGCCGGGCCACCTCGCGGGCGTCGTCGAGGTCGCCCCGTTCCAGCGCCGCCAGTAGCCGCCGCAGCCCCTCCTCGTAGGCGCCGAAGCCGGCGACCTCGAGCCGCGCCCGCGGGCGCTCGGCCCGGACCAGCGGCCAGGCGGCGAGCAGCAGGTCGACGCCCTTGGAGACGATCAGCTTGCCGACGAAGGCGACCAGGTCCTCGCGCTCGCCTCCGGGCGCGAACTCCTCGACGTCGACGCCCGGCGGCCCCAGCCGCGTCTTCTCCCGCAGGTCGGGCAGATCGGCCAGGGCCGCCCAGAGCGATTCGGCGGTGTGGGCCGAACCGGCGAG
>DATAON010000087.1:0-59067 GCA_036265715.1 Solirubrobacterales bacterium
GGTGGTCTCGGCGACGAAGCCCGGCAGGCTGCCACCGTTGGTGTCGCAGAGGGTGACGTTCTCGGCGCCCGCGTCAGCGGCGGCGCGCACGCACTCCAGCGCGTAGGCCGGGTCGTCGCGATAACCGTCGAAGAAGTGCTCGGCGTCGTAGACGACGCGCTTGCCCTGCGCGGCGAGGAACGCGACCGACTCGGCGATCATCGCCAGGTTCTCCTCCGGGGAGACGCGGATCACCTTCTCGAGGTGCAGGCCCCAGCTCTTGCCGACCAGGCAGACGACCGGCGCGAAGGACTCGACCAGGACGGCGAGCGCCTCGTCGTCCTCCGCCTTCGCGTCGCGCCGGCGGGTCATGCCGAAGGCACTCACCGTCGCGTTCTCGAGCTTGATCTCGGCGAGTCGCTCGAAGAGCTCCGCTTCCTTCGGGTTGGAGCTCGGGAACCCGGCCTCGATGAAGTGGACGCCGAGCGCGTCGAGGGCCTGGACGACCTTCAGCTTCTCGCCGACGGAGAGCGACATGCCGTGGCCGCCCATGCCGTCTCGCAAGGTGGTGTCGTAGAGCTTGACCTGTGTCATCTGATGTCTTTCGCGGTTCGAGGGATCGGGGAGCGGGCAGCCGCGCTAGGCGGCTGCGGTAATTCGCCCGATCGACTCGAAACGGCGCTGCATCAGGAACTCACCTTACTCGGCTGATCCGCCCCGGCGGCGACCTCGACCGGGTCGAGCCACTCGAGGTACTCCTCGGCGCGCCCGTGCAGGGCGTCTTCGAACCTCGCCTGGATCACACGGGTGATCTCCCCCGGCTCGCCGAGCGGGTGGTCGTCGATCTCGCGCACGGGGACAAGCTCGGCCGCGGTGCCGGTGAGGAAGACCTCCTCGGCCAGGTAGAGCTCGGCGCGGGCGATGTCGCGCTCGACGACGGTGTAGCCCAGGTCGCGGGCGATCTGGATCACCGACTTGCGGTTGATCCCGTCGAGGATCGAGGCGACGTGCGGCGGCGTCAGGATCTGGCCGTCGCGGACGACGAAGATGTTCTCGCCCGAGCCCTCGCAGACGAAGCCGCGTTCGTCGAGCAGGATCGCCTCGTCGTAGCCGGCGTTGTGCGACTCGGTCTTGGCGAGGATCGAGTTGAGGTAGGAGCCGGAGGCCTTGGCGTGCGGGATCGAGCCGCCGGGGCTGATCCGGCGCCAGCTCGAGACCTTGGCGCGGATGCCGCGACCGGCGCTCTCGTCGCCGAGGTAGGCGCCCCAGGGGAAGGCGGCGATGACGACGTCGACCGGTGCGTCCTGGGCGAAGAGGCCGAGGTTGCCGTAGCCGCGGAACGCGATCGGCCGGATGTAGGCCGAGGTCAGCTCGCAGCGGCGCAAAAGCTCGTGCGTGGCCTGGCGGATCTGCTCGGCCGAGTACGGCAGCTCCAGGTAGTAGAGGCCGGCCGACTGCTCGAGCCGCTTGAGGTGGTCGGCATGACGGAAGACAGCCGGGCCGCGCTCGGTCTCGTAGCAGCGAATCCCCTCGAACACGCCGGTTCCGTAGTGCAATCCGTGCGTGAGGACGTGCACCTGGGCGTCCTCCCAGGCGACGAATTCGCCGTTCTTCCAAATCAACTCCTGCGGATCCATGTTGGGGAAGTATGCCCGATCAAACCAAGGGCTTCACCCCTGCGGTCCCGAATGACTGCTCAAACCCGAAACGAAGGAGCGACAGTCCATGAAGAAGAGACTCCGACCGAAGCTGAACTACGCGAACGTGATCGCCACGATCGCGCTGTTCGCGGCGCTCAGCGGCGTCGCGGTCGCGGCCGGCCTGCCGAAGAACAGCGTCGGGCCGAACCAGATCAAGCGTGGCGCCGTCAACGCCTCGAAACTGAAGAAGGGCGCCGTGACCAGCGCCAAGCTGGCGCCGAAGTCGGTCACCAACGGCAAGCTCGGCCCCAACGCCGTCACCCCGGGCAACATCGGCAACGGCGCGATCACCAGCGCCAAGCTCGGTGCCGGTGCGGTGATCGCCAACTCGATCAAGAACGGCGTGGTGACCACCAACAAGCTGCAGAACGAAGGCGTGACCGCGGCGAAACTGGGCAAAGGCTCGGTGACGCTGGCGAAACTCGCCGATGACGTCACCCCGCTGCTCGGCGCGCTGAAGAGCGGGCAGACGCTGCGCGGCGTGTTCGCGATCGGTGGCACCGCGACCGGCGCGGGCGATCCGCTCGCCTTCGACTCGATCAGCTACCAGTTCCCGCTGGCGGGCAACCCGCCCGCGGTCAGCATCCTCAAAAAAGGCACCACCAACGCCAACTGTGCCGGGATCGGCAGCGGCTCCGCCCCCACGGCGACCGCCGGCAATCTCTGCATCTACCTGACCGACGAAGTCAACCTCGAGGAAACGACTCCCCTCGAAGCGGTCAACAACCAGCGGCTTGGTTTCGGCCTGACCGCCAAAGCGAAAGCGGCTGGCACGTTCAGCGCCTACGGCCAGTGGGCCGTTACCGCTCCGTAGTGCCTGAGGCGCCGCGCTAGGCGGCGAGAGCGTCGAGCACCGCGGAGGTCATCTCCGCGGTGCCGACCTCGACCTCGGCGGGGATGTCGGCCATCGGCGGCTGCGCGACCGTGCCGGCGGCGAGGTCGGGAGTGCGCAGGCCGCTCTCCAGCACCGCGTCGACGGCAGCCTCGATGCGGGCGGCATCATCGGGCCGGTCGAGGCCGTGGCGCAGCATCATCGCCACCGAGAGGAAGGTCGCGAGCGGGTTGGCGAGGCCCTTGCCGGCGATGTCGGGGGCGGAGCCGTGGACCGGCTCGAACAGGCCAGGGTCGCCGGCGGCACCGAGACTGGCGGAGGGCAGCATTCCCAGCGAGCCGGTCAGCATCGCCGCCTCGTCGCTGAGGATGTCGCCGAAGAGGTTCTCGGCGACGACGACGTCGAAGTCGGCCGGGCGCGAGACCAGCTGCATCGCTGCGTTGTCGACCAGCAGGTGGTCGAGGGCGACGTCGTCGTACTCGGGGGCGACCCGGGTCACGACCTCGCGCCAGAGCCGTGAGCTCTCCAGCACGTTGGCCTTGTCGACCGAGGTCACCTTCGGCCTGCGGCCGGAGCTCTCGGCGCGGCGGCGGGCGGCCTCGAAGGCGCTGCGGGCGATCCGCTCGATTTCGAAGGCCTCGTACTCGCAGGTGTCGAAGGCGCGGTCGCCCTCGCGCCCGGAGGCGCCGAAGTAGATGCCGCCGGTGAGCTCGCGGACGACCAGCAGGTCGGTGCCGGCGATCCGCTCCTCGCGCAGCGGGCTGGACCCAACGAGGGCCGGGCTCGGGCGCACCGGACGCAGGTTGGCGTAGAGGCCCATGCCCTTGCGCAGGCCGAGCAGGCCCTGCTCGGGGCGCGGCGCGTTGGGGTCCGTCGTGTCCCATTTGGGTCCGCCGACTGCGCCGAGCAGAACCGCGTCGGCGGCCTTGCAGGCGTCGAGGACCTCGTCGGTGAGCGCGGTTCCGTGCTCGTCGATCGAGCAGCCGCCCATCAGGCGCTCGTCGAACTCGAACTCCCCCAGCGACCCCAGCAACTCGATCGCCGCGGCGACGATCTCGGGGCCGATCCCGTCGCCGGGCAGGACGACTATGCGGGGAGCGTCGCTCACGGGCCGGCACTCTACGCGCTCCCGTACGCACGCGCCGTGGCGCTACGGGTAGACGGAGCGCATTCGTCCAGCTTCAGCGAGGCGCGCTATCGCCACCGCCTGGCCGGCCTCGCGCCAGCCGACCCCGTGGCGCTCGGCGCTCTCGGCAATCCGTCCCATCGCCGCCTCCAGGTGGCTGCGCAGGCGCGCCTCGATCTCGCTCGGCTCCCACGAGTAGCGCTGCTGGTCCTGCGCCCACTCGAAATAGCTGACGGTTACCCCGCCGGCGTTGGCGAGCAGGTCGGGGACGATCGGGATCCCGCGCTGGGCGAGGATCTCGTCGGCCTCGGGGGTGGTCGGCCCGTTGGCGGCCTCGACGATCAGCTCGCACTGGAGGCGGCCGGCGTTCTCGGCGGTGATCTGGCACTCCAGCGCCGCCGGGATCAAAACCTCGCACGGGGTCTCCAGCATCTCCCCCCGGCTGCGCTCCTCACCGCCGGGAAAGCCGCGCAGGAAGCGGTTCTCGGCGACCCAGGCCCGGGCGGCGGCGACGTCGAGGCCCTCGGGGTCGACGATCGCCCCGGAGACGTCGCAGAGGGCCACCACGGTGGCGCCCCGGGCGGCCATCTCGGTGGCGATCACGGCGCCGACGTTGCCGAAGCCCTGGATCGCCACCCGCGAGCCGGCGACGCGGCGGCCGAGCCGCTCGACCATCGCCTCAGCGCAGATCGTCGCCCCGAGGCCGGTGGCGGCGCGGCGGCCGACGGTGCCGCCGAGGACCACCGGCTTGCCGGTGACGATGCCGGGAGTCGAGTGGCCGACGTGCTGGGAGTAAGTGTCCATGAACCAGGACATCTCCCGCTCGCCGGTGGCCATGTCGGGCGCGGGAATGTCCTGGTCGGGGCCGATCACCGGCACCAGCTCAGCCGCGAAGCGACGGGTGACGCGCTCCATCTCCGTCGCCGAAAGCCGGTTGGGGTCGCAGCGGACACCGCCCTTGGCGCCGCCGAAGGGCAGCTCCAGCAGCGCGCACTTGAGGCTCATCCAGAGCGCCAGGGCAGCGCACTCGCCGAGCGAGACCCCGGGTGCGTAGCGGACGCCGCCCTTGGTCGGGCCCAGCATCGCGGTGTGCTGGACCCGGTAAGCGGTGAGGCTCTGCATCTCGCCGCTGTCGCGGCGGATCGGCAGGTTGCAGACGATCGCCCGCCGCGGCTCCAGCAGGCGGGTGCGGGCGTCGGCGTCGAGGCCGAGCAGGTCGGCGGCGCGGTTGAACTGCGTGGCGGCGACCCGCCAGAGCTCCGAGCGCCACTCCCCGCCCGGAGCGACGTCGTGCGCCTCGGAATCGAGGACCGTCTCCCAGCCCCCGGTGCCGCGGCGCTCCCTGCCGTCGAGGGCCGGATCACTCACATTTGTGAGTTTAGGTACAAACTCCCACGTTTATGCGGAATCGACGG
The DNA here is from genome assembly GCA_036265715.1 of Solirubrobacterales bacterium. GTDB lineage: Bacteria > Actinomycetota > Thermoleophilia > Solirubrobacterales > 70-9 > VAYN01. Next base: position 5,053 of record DATAON010000087.1, read on the forward strand.
CGACGGCCTCGATGTTGAGCCGCACGTAGTCCAGCACCAGCGGCTCGCCGGCCTCGGCGAGGACGTCGGCGACGAAGCGGTCGTGGAGCTCGGCCGGCAGGCGGTCGATGTGGCCGGAGAGCATGATCGTGCGGGTGAACTGGTCGGGCTCGGGCGGGATCACCTGCCATGGCTCCAGCCAGCAGCGCACCCCCTCGAAGCCGGCGGCGCGCAGGCGTGCTTCGGTCTCCTCGGCACCGGCGTAGTGCCAGAGGTCGCCGAAGTCCTCGAAATGAGGCGCGTAGGGCTCGCGCTCGGAGACCGCGAGACCGGCGCGGCGGAAGGCGTCGATGTTGCCGGCACCGCCGCACTGGGCGGCCAGGCGCCCGCCCGGCCGCAGGCAGGCGCGCATCCGCCGGAACAGCAAGTCGTGGTCGTGGATCCAGTGGAAGACGGCGCTGGAGACGACCGCGTCGACCGGCTCCGGCAGCTCCAGCGCGGTGAGGTCGGCGGCGAAGGCCTCGTCGGCGGGGCGCAGCACGTCGCGCACCTCGGCGATCATCGCCTCCGAGCCGTCGACCGCGATCACCCGCCCCTCGGGCAGGCGCTCGACCAGCATCCGGGTGACCCGGCCGGTGCCGCAGCCGGCGTCCAGCACCACCTCGTCGCCCTGGAGCGGCAGCCGCTCCAGCACCGCCCGCGCCCACTCCTCGTGCGGGACCGAGATCCGCCGGTAGGTGGCGGCATCCCACTCGCGGACGCCGGCCATCAGAGCGCCGTCGTCACCGGGCCGTGATCGCCCGCCGGGGTCGCCTCGAAGCTGTCGATCGCGCCGCCGTTGGCGAGCGTGATGCCGATGTCGTCGAGGCCGTTCAGCAAGCGGTGCTTGACGTCGGGCTCAACCGCGAACTGGAAGACGCCGGCGGCGCAGGTGATCGTCTCGTCGTCGACGTCGATGCGGGCGTCGCCGGCCGCGGCGATCGCGCGGCAGTGCTCCTCGTCGACGATTGCCGGCAACAGCCCGACCTTGGTGCAGTTGGAGTAGAAGATGTCGGCGAAGGAGGGCGCGACGATCGCCTCGAAGCCGAAGTCCTCCAGGGCCCATGGAGCATGCTCGCGCGAGGACCCGCAGCCGAAGTTGGGGCCGGTGACGAGGATCGGGTTCGGCTCCAGCTCGATCTCCCCGTCGCGGATCCAGTCGTAGAAGAGGAACTCGCCGAAGCCGGTCCGCTCGACCCGCTTGAGGAACTGCTTGGGGATGATCTGGTCGGTGTCGACGTCGGCGCGGTCGAGGAACGAGACCTTGCCCTCGATGATGTCCAGTGGCCGCATGGCTAGCTCCAATCCCTGATGTCGACGAAATGTCCCTCGACGGCCGCGGCGGCGGCCATCCTCGGGCTGACCAGGTGGGTGCGCCCACCCTTGCCCTGGCGTCCCTCGAAGTTGCGGTTCGAGGTCGAGGCGCAGCGCTCCCCTTCGGAGAGCGTGTCCGGGTTCATCCCCAGGCACATCGAGCAGCCCGCCTCGCGCCATTCGAAGCCGGCGCCGCGGAAGACCTCGTGCAGGCCCTCCGCTTCGGCGGCCGCTTTGACCTGCTGGGAGCCGGGGACGACCATCGCGTGGATGCCGGCGGCGACCCTGCGGCCGTCGACGATCTCGGCGGCCTCGCGCAGGTCCTCGATCCGCGAGTTAGTGCAGGAGCCGATGAAGACCCGTTCGGGGGCGACCTCGGTCATCGGCGTGCCCGCCTCCAGGCCCATGTAGGCGAGTGCGCGCTCGGCCGCTTCGCGGTCGGCGGGCGAGTCCATCTGGGCCGGGTCGGGGACGGTGTCGGTGACCTCGACGACCATTCCGGGGTTGGTCCCCCAGGTGACCATCGGCGAGATCGCGCCGGCGTCGACGTCGACCTCGGTGTCGAAGCTGGCGCCCTCGTCGCTCGGCAGCTGGCGCCAGCGGGCGACGGCGGCCTCGAAGTCCTGCGGGGCGGCGGGGCGGCCGCGGACCCACTCGAAGGTGGTCTCGTCGGGGGCGATCATGCCGGCGCGGCCGCCGCCCTCGATCGTCATGTTGCAGATCGTCATCCGGCCCGGCATGTCCAGCGCCTCGATCGCCGGGCCGGCGTACTCGACCGCGTAGCCGGTCATGCCGCCGGTGCCGAGGCGGCCGATCGTGGCCAGGATCAGGTCCTTGGGGGTGACGCCGGAGCCGAGCGCGCCGCTGTAGTTGATCCGCATCGTCTTCGGCCGCTTCTGGACCAGGCACTGGGTCGCCAGCACGTGCTCGACCTCGGAGGTGCCGATGCCGAAGGCCAGCGCCCCGAAGGCGCCGTGGGTCGAGGTGTGACTGTCGCCGCAGACGATCGTCATCCCCGGCTGGGTGACGCCGAGCTCGGGGCCGATCACGTGGACGATGCCCTGGCGGTCGGAGCCCAGCGAGTAGATCGGGATCCCGAACTCCTCGCAGTTGCGCTCCAGGGTTTCGACCTGGACGCGGGAGAGCTGGTCGGCGATCAGGCGGGCCGCCATCGTGCCATCGGTCGGCGTGTTGTGGTCGGCGGTGGCCAGGGTCTTGTCGGGGCGGCGGACCGGGCGCTCGGCCAGGCGCAGGCCGTCGAAGGCCTGGGGCGAGGTGACCTCGTGGACCAGGTGCAGGTCGATGTAGATCAACCCCTCGGAGACCTCGTGGGCGTCCCAGATCTTCTCGAACATCGTTTTCGGCATCTGTCTCTCCTCTAGCCGCGCCTGAGGCCGGCGGCGATCACGGCGAAGAAGCTGGTTGGCTCCTCGCCATCGTTCTCGAAATGGTGGGGCAGGTCGGCGTCGAAGGTGACGCTGTCCCCCTCCTGCAGGTCATAGCGGCTGCCGTCGACCACCAGCGCCAGGGCGCCGGCGAGCACAACCGCGGTCTCGCGGCTGCCCGGCTCGTGCATCGGCGGGTCGGTGCGGCCACCGGTGGTGGCACCCGGTTCCAGCACGTGCAGGGAGACGTCGGCGCGCTGGCCCGGCATCGGCGGCGTCATCTCGTCGATCCGGTGGCCGCCGCGCTCGTAGTGGCGGCGCTCGCTGGCGCGGCTGACGGCGACGTGCTGGCCCTCGTCGAGGCGCAGCAGCTGCGAGAGCGTCAGCTCCAGGCCGGAAGCGATCTTCGCGGCCGAGGCCAGGGTCGGGCTGGTCTCCCCGCGCTCGACCTGCGAGAGCATCGGCGCGCTGACGCCTGAGCGCTCGGCCAGGTCGCGAAGCGAGAGGCCCATAGCGTCGCGCAGGGCGCGGATGCGGGGGCCGACGGCTGCGGGAGGATCGACGGGGGCTTGAATGACAGCTTGGCTCACGGTTTGTACGTTATCACGAACGCTTGTATTGCAGCAGGGCGCGGAGATCGGCGGCGAGGGCGTCGGGTTCTTGCTTGAGCTGGAGGTCGGTGATGCGGGTGGTGGCATAGCCCGCGACCTGGAGGCGTCGGTCGCGGGCTTTGTCGATCTGGAACGCCGAGCGGGTGCCGTGGGCCTGCCAGGAGTCGAGCTCGGCGATCAGGCCCTGGGCGCGCCAGAGGCAGTCGACCTTGTAGCGGTGGCCATCCACTTCCAACCAGGGATTGAGCTCTGGCCGGGGTAGGCCTTGGGCATCGAGGAAGGATAGGAAGCGCTCCTCGAGGCCCTCTTCGACCTCCCCTGGGGTCTCTTCCAGGCGAGACAGCGCCGTGCGGGCGGCGCGACTGCCGCGGTGGCGCGGGTGCCGATCCAATAGATCCCAGAGGGAGAGAGAGTCGTAGAGCCTGAGGTATTCGCACTGGCGCAGGGCGCTCTCGACGAGGTGGGCGTCGGAGATGGCGGCGAGGTCGAAGTTGGTGCGCGGGACGGTGGTGACGGGGATGTTGTCCTCGATCCCGACTTCATCCGGGCGCAGCAGCACGCGGTGACGACAGATCGAGCTGCGGGAAGAGTTGGTCTTGCTGGGCGAGGTGACGTGGATCGGCCCGCCTGCATGGCTCCGGAAGCCCCAGAGGGCCGCGGCAGACCAGTGGCTGAGCACAGCGCCGGGCCCGCAGGCGAGCACCGCCGCCATCCAGCGGGAGCGCTGGGTGAGAGCCCGGTGCCCCACCGCGTAGACGCTGGGATAGAGGCGATGCAGCCGTCCCCCCTCTAACCGCCGCTCGACGGCCCGCTTCCCCACTCCAAGCTCGGCCAACTGCCGCCGGCTCACAACCCCGTGCTGTCGCCCGGCCAGCGCCGCAATCCGGTCGTCCCTCCCACGAGTCCGCGTTTTGCCCCCGATACGGGGGCTAAGTGCGGACTCGTGGTGGGGTCTCCCCCCCTCGGGCTGACTAGGGGCCGGGGGTGCGTTGGGGGATGGCTTCGGCGGTGGCGGCCTCGGCCTCACGGGTGGCGGCGCCCTCGAGGGCGTTGGACAGCGCTCGCAGGTAGGCGCGGGCGGAGGCCTCGATGATGTCGGTGGCCACCCCCACTCCGGTCGCCAGGCGGCCGTCGGTGCGCAGGACCACGGTCACCTCGCCGAGCGCGTCATCGCCCCCGGTCACCGAGTCGACCGTGTACTGGCTCAGCTCGCTATCGGTCCCGGTCGCCTGCTGGATCGCCCGGAAGATCGCGTCGATCGGGCCGTCGCCGCCGGACTCGCCGACGGCGATCTTGCCCGAGGGCATGGTGACGCTGACCTTGGCCGCAGGCTCGCGCTCGGAGCCGGCGCTGACCTCGAAGGAGGCCAGCTCGTGGGCGTCGGAGCGCTCCCGCATCTCGTCGGAGACGATCGCCTCCAGGTCGAGCGCGGTCACCTGCTTCTTGCGATCGGCGACCTCCTTGAAGGCCTTGAAGGCGGAGTTCTAGGCGTTGCCCTCGACCTTGAAGCCCAGCTGCTCCAGGGCGTCTTTCAGCGCGTGGCGGCCGGAGTGCTTGCCCAGGACTATGGAGTTCGACTCCAGGCCGACCTCGGTCGCGTCCATGATCTCGTAGGTGCTGCGCTCCTTCAGCACGCCGTCCTGGTGGATCCCGGACTCGTGGGCGAAGGCGTTGCGGCCGACGATCGCCTTGTTCGGCTGCACCGGGTAGCCGGTCAGGCGCGAGACCATGCGGCTGCTGCGGGCGATCTCCCTGGTGTTGATGCCGGTCGTGAAGCCGTGCGCGTCCTCGCGCACCTTGACCAGCATCGCGATCTCCTCCAGCGAGCAGTTGCCGGCCCGCTCGCCGATCCCATTGACCGCGCACTCGACCTGGCGAGCGCCGGCGCGGACGCCGGCGTAGGAGTTGGCGACGGCCAGGCCCAGGTCGTCGTGGCAGTGGACCGACAGCTCGACCGCGTCCAGCCCGGGCACCAGCTCGTACAGCCGGGCCAGGTAGGCCGCGTACTCCTCCGGCGTCGTGTAGCCGACGGTGTCGGGGATGTTGATGACGGCGGCGCCCTCGGCGACCGCGATCGCCACCACTTCGGCGGTGAACTCGACGTCGGCGCGGGTGGCGTCCATCGGCGAGAACTCGACGTCCTCGCAGTAGGCGCGGGCCATGGTGACGGCGGCGCGGGCCTGGCCCTTGACGTCCTCGCGGTCGGTTTTCAGCTGATGCTCGATGTGAATGTCGGAGGTCGAGATGAAGGTGTGGATGCGCGGTCGTGCCGCGTCCTTCACCGCCCCCCAGGCGGCGTCGATGTCCGCTTTGTGGGTGCGGGCCAGCCCGCAGACCACCGGTCCCTCGACCGTCCGGGCGATCTTCTGGACCGCCTCGAAGTCGCCGGGCGAGGTGATCGGGAAGCCGGCCTCGATCACGTCGACCCCCAGGCGGGCGAGTTGCTGGGCGATCTCGACCTTCTCGGCCGTGTTCAGCGAGATGCCGGGCGACTGCTCGCCGTCTCGCAGCGTGGTGTCGAAGATGTGGACGCGGTTTACGTCGGTGTCACTGGGTCCCATAGGACCGTCTCCTTCTCTAAGTGAATCGAATGGCCTTTATGTCTCTCGCGGCTATCGCGCCGCCCAGCGCTATTCCCCCCGAGGGGGGAGGAGAAGGAGAAGCGCGAGACTGGTGCAGCGAAGGCTCATTCTGCTCCGAACCTTAGCGTAGGCTGCCGCGATCACCAAGCCGCAGCAAAGCACCAACTGGCTCGCACTCTTCGCCATGGGAATGGCGGTGGTGGTGATCGCCAACGACTTCTCCGCGATCAACGTCGCCCTTCCGACCATGGAGAAGGACTTCGACACCAACGTCAGCACGATTCAGTGGGTGGTCAACGCCTACGCGCTGACCTTCGGGGTGATGATCGTCACCGGCGGCCGCCTCGCCGACATGTTCGGCCGCCGCAACGCCTTCTTCCTCGGGACCGCGATCTTCGCCTCGATGTCGGCGCTCGGCGGCGGCGCCCAGAGCGAGGCCTGGCTGATCGCGGCGCGGGTGGTGATGGGGATCGGCGGGGCGCTGATGTGGCCGGCGATCCTCGGCATGACCTTCGAGATCCTGCCCGAGGAGAAGGCTGGCCTCGCCGGCGGGATCATCCTCGGCGCCGCCGGGCTCGGCAACGCGATCGGGCCGCTGATCGGCGGCGTCCTCACCGACCTCCTGAGCTGGCGCTGGATCTTCTTCCTCAACGTCCCGATCGCAGTCTTCGCGGTCGCGGTCACCTACTTCCTGGTCCACGTCAAGGAGCCCGAGAGCAAGGACCGCACGATCGACTACCCGGGAATCGCGGCGATCTCGGTCGGGCTCGTCTCGCTGCTGATCGCCCTCGACCAGGTCGACGACTGGGGCTGGGGCGACCCGAAAATCATCGCCCTGCTGGCGCTGGCGGCGATTGGGGTGCTTGCCTTCGTGCCGATCGAGCGCCGCGCCGGCGCCCACGCCCTGGTCCCGCGCGAGGTGATGGCCAACGAGAGCTTCCGCGCCTCCTGCTTCGCGATCCTCTTCATGTCGGCGACCTTCTTCGCGGCGCTGCTCTACCTGCCGCAGTTCATGGAGAAGCAGCTCGGCTACTCGCCGTTGGAGGCCGGGGTCGGGCTGTTGCCTTTCCTCGGCACCTTCGCCCTCGTCTCCTTCATCGCCGGGCCGCTGTACGAGCGGGTCGGGGCGAAGAAGCTGGTGGTGCTGGGGGCCGCCTGCATCACCGTGGCGCCGTTCCTGTTCTCGACCGTCGACTCTGGCTCTGGCTATGAGTCGCTGATCCTCGGCATGGTCGTGTTGGGGATCGGGGTCGGCAGCTTCTACCCGACCGCGACCACGGCTGGGGTCACCTCGGTCGACGACTCTCAGACCAGCCTCGCCGGCGGCATCGTCTACATGTTCCAGATCGCCGGTGGCTCGATCGGGCTGGGGCTGACCACCACCGTCTTCTCGGCCGCGGAGCCGCCCTTCGTCGACGGCGTCCAGGCTGCCTTCCGGCTCGACGCGGCGCTCTCGCTGGTCGGCCTGGTGATCGCTCTGCTGTTCGTCGGTGGCCGGCTGATCTCGCTGCCGCGCCGCCGAGCCGACGCGGCCTAGACGGAGCCGGGCTAGGCTCCCGGCGGGTAGGGCCCGACCGTGGTGTTGCCGGAGCCGCCGACTATCGAGTTGGCCCCGGAGCCGCCGTTGAGCCAGTCGTCGTCGGGGCCTCCGAGCAGGCGGTCGTCGCCGCCCTGACCGAAGAGCCAGTCTTCACCGCTGCCGCCGATCAAGAGGTCGTCACTATTGGACCCGTAGAGGACGTCGTCGCCGGCGCCGCCGATCAGCTTGTCGCCGCCGCTGCCGGCGCGCAGGCGGTCGTTGCCCGGGCCTCCGCGCAGCGTCGTCGGCAGTGTGATCTTCGGCGAGATGATCACCGAGTCGTCGCCGGGGCCGGAGTTGACTTCAAAGCTGGCGATCGCCACCGCTTCGCAGCTGAGCGTGGTTTCACGGCCTCCGACATGGGTGCAAAGGTTGCCCCCCACCTCCAGCGGCACCATCGAGTTGACGAGGTAAGAGCGGCCGTCCAGGCTCAGCCTGATGTCCAGCACGTTGTCCTCGGGGCCACCGGTGAAGAGCACGTTGAACCGTTCGGCGGCGTGCGCGGGCGAGGCGGCTATCGCCACCAGCACGGTGATCGCTATCAGTAGGGCCTTGTTCATTGCGAGGTTGATTCGGCCCGGAGCGCCCGGACCCTCGCCTATGGCAACAACACGACCTTGCCGACGTTGCGGCGCTGGGCGATGAACTCGTGTGCCTCGCCGGCCTGCTCGAAGGAGAAGGAGGCACCGACGACGGGCTCCAGGCGGTCGGATTCGAGGTCGGCCATCAGCGGCTCGGTAAGCCGGTCGAGGCTGCCCTCGCGATCCCACCAGCTCAGCATGTTGAGGCCGAAGACGCCTTTGTTCTCGTTCATCATCGAGAGGCTCTTCCACCACGGCATCGTCGCCAGCGGCATCTTCGCCAGGCTCTTGAGGGTGGCGGGAAGGTCGCGGGCGCCGGCGCTGGAGGCCTCGGAGAGGCCGAACATGACCAGCCGGCCGCCCTGCCGCAGCAGCCGGTAGTCCTTGCGGAAGGAGGTCGGGCCGAGCGGGTCGATGATCAGGTCGACGCCCTCGCCGCCGGTCAGGCGCATCACCTCGTCCTCGAAGTCCTGGGTGCGGTAGTCGATCGCGTGGGTGAGGCCGTGGGCGCGGATCGCCTCGTGCTTGGCGGCGGAGGCGGTGCCGAAGATCTCGGCGCCGGCGTTGCGGGCCAGCTGGATCGCCGAGATGCCGACGCCGCCACCGGCGGAGTGGATCAGCACGCGGTCGCCGGCCCGCATCCCGCCCATGATCGTCAGCGCCGCGTAGGCGGTCCCGTAGTTGACAGGGAAGGCAGCTCCCTGCTCGAAGCTGAGCTGCTCGGGCAGCGGCAGGGCGTCGCCCTCGGCGACGCAGACGAGCTCGGCCTGGCCGCCGAAGCGGGTGCCGGCGACGACCCGGTCGCCGACCGCGTAGCCGCTCACCCCCTCCCCCAGGCTCTCGACCACGCCGGCGACCTCGTAGCCGAGCACGCAGGGCGTCTTCGGCGCGTCGGGATAGAGGCCGACCCGGGCCAGCAGCTCGGCGAAGTTGATCCCGGCGGCGCGGACGGCGATCCGCAGCTCCCCCGGGCCGGGCACAGGGTCGGGCCGTTCCTGCACCTGCAGGACCCCCGGACCCCCCGTCTTCGTCAGCACCACCGCCCGCACGGCGGGGAGCCTACTTGCTACCTAGAGATCCACGGAACGGCCGACTGCAAAGCCGTCGAGGGCCAAAATTCGGTCGAGCGCCTCGGGGCGCACGGGGGCGTCGGTGGTGAGCGCCATCACCGCGCTCTCGGTGCCGGCCTCGGCGCCGACGGCGGCGGAGACGATGTTGACTCCCTCCTCGCCGAAGATCGACCCGACCCGGCCGATCATGCCCGGCTGGTCTGCGTAGCGGAAGACGGTGATGTGCTCGGCGAACGGGAGGTAGAAGCTCTCCTTCCAGGCCGAGACCAGGTAGGGCTCGTTGCGCGGGCCGACGCTGGTGCCGGCGACCTCGACCTCGCTCTCGCCCGAGTGGAGGCGGACGGTGACAAGCTCGGTGAAGTCCTCGGTGCTGGCGTCCTTGGTCTCGGTCAGCTCGATCCCGCGCTCCTCGGCCATCTGCGGCGCGTTGACGAGGTTGACCGGCTCCTCGGTGTTGCCGGAGAGGATGCCCGCCATCACCGCGATCCCGAGCAGGCGGGTGTCGTGGGAGGCGATGCGGCCGCGGAACTCGGCGGTGACGCGGTCGACCGAGCCCTCGCCCAGTCCCTGAGCAAGCCGACCTAACTTTTCGCAGAGCGGCACGAACGGCGCCAGCGCTTCCATCACCTCGGGCCGCACCGCGGCGATGTTGACCGCGTTGGTGACGACGCCGCCTGTCAGCGCCGCGGTCACCTGCTCGGCGGTGACGACGCCGGCGCGATCCTGCGCCTCCGCCGTCGAGGCGCCAAGGTGCGGGGTGACGACGACGTCGGGGCGGGCAAAGATCGGATGCTCAGTGAACGGCTCCGAGGGGAAGACGTCGAGCGCGGCGCCGGCCAGCTTGCCCGACTCGAGGCCGGCCATCAGGTCGTCGAGGTCGACCAGCTCGCCGCGGGCGCAGTTGACGACGCGGGCGCCGTCCTTCATCCCGGCGATCGCCTCGGCGTCGATCAGGCCGATCGTCTCCGGGGTCTTCGGCACGTGCAGGGTGACGAGGTCGGCCTTGGCGAGGACGTCCTCGACGCTCTCGGCGCCCTCGACCCCGAGCTCGCGGAAGCGCTCGGCGGAGACGAACTTGTCGAAGGCGACGACGTCCATGTCGAAGCTCTGGGCGCGCTTGGCGACAAGCTGGCCGATCCGGCCGAAGCCGATCACCCCGAGCGTCTTGCCGTAGAGCTCGGCGCCCTTGAACTTGGCCCGGTCCCAGCGCCCGGCAACCAGCGATTCATGCGCCTGCGGGACGTTGCGGAAGAGCGCCAGCGCCAGCGCCAGCGTGTGCTCGGCGGCGGCGACCGAGTTCGACTCGGGCGCGTTGGCGACGATGATGCCGCGGCGGGTGGCGGACGGGATGTCGACGTTGTCGACGCCGGTCCCGGCGCGGCCGATCACCTTCAGGTTGGTGGCGAGGTCGATCAACTCCGGGGTCAGCTTGGTCGCCGAGCGGATCAGGATCGCGTCGTACTCGCCGATCCGCTCGCGCAGCTCCTCGTCGGACATCTCCAGCCCAAGGTCGACCTCGAAGTTCGAGCGCAGCAGGTCGACGCCGGTGTCGGCGATCTTCTCCTTGACCAGGACCTTCATCGCGAGGCCACCCCGTCGACGTTCTCGATCACCCAGTCGATGCAGGCGGTGAGCGCGGCGACGTCGTCGGGCTCGACCGCCGGGAACATCCCGATCCGCAACTGGTTGCGCCCCAGCTTGCGGTAGGGCTCGGTGTCGACGATGCCGTTGGCGCGCAGGGCGGCGGCGATCGCCGCTGCGTCGATCGAGTCGTCGAAGTCGATGGTCCCGACCAGCAACGAGCGCTTCGACGGGTCGGCGACGAACGGGGTGGCGAACTCGCTGCGCTCGGCCCAGCCATAGAGGTGGTCGGAGGAGGCGCGGGTGCGGCCGACGCACCAATCGAGGCCACCGTTGGCGTTCATCCACTCGACCTGGTCGGCGAGCAGGATCAGCGTCGCCAGCGCCGGCGTGTTGTAGGTCTGCTGCTTGCGCGAGTTCTCCAGCGCCGTCTGCAGCGAGAGGAAGGCGGGCTGCCAGCGGTCGCCGGCGCCGTCGAGCTCCTCGATGCGGGCGATAGCGGCCGGGCTCAGCAGCGCCAGCCAGAGGCCGCCGTCGGAGCCGAAGGCCTTCTGCGGGGCGAAGTAATAGGCGTCGGCCTGGCTGACGTCGACCGGCAGGCCGCCGGCGCCCGAGGTCGCGTCGACGAGGACCAGCGAGTCGCCGGCGCCCTCGGGCCGGACGACGTCGACCATCACCCCGGTCGAGGTCTCGTTGTGGGCCCACCCGATCACGTCGGCGCCGGGGTCGGCGACCGGGGCCGGCGCGTCGCCGGGCTCGGCCGCGACCACGATCGGATCGCTGAGGAAGGGCGCGGCGGCGGTCGCCTTGGCGAACTTCTGCGAAAACTCGCCGAAGGTGAGGGCGAGCGCGCGCTCACGCACGAGCCAGGCGCAGGCCGCCTCCCAGAAGGCGGTGGTGCCGCCGTTGCCGAGCGCCACCTCGTAGCCGTCGGGGAGCGAGAAGAGGTCGCCGAGGCCCTCGCGGATCCCCTTGACCACGTCGCGCACCGGCGCCTGCCGGTGCGAGGTCCCCATCAGCGCCGCCTGCTCGGCCAGCCTCGCGAGCGCCTCCGGGCGCACCTTCGAGGGGCCGCAGCCGAACCTGCCGTCGGCGGGCTTGAGGTCGGTCGGGATCTGGGCGTCGGTCTGGACAGTCATGCGGGCTCGACACCGTATCGACAGGCGCGGGTGGACTGGCGCCGGGGGCAGGGTTAGGCTGGCCGCGCAGTCGATTTTTCCCAGTCCTACAGGAGGTAGAGCCCGTGTACCCGATCACCTATGAAGCGGATTTCAATCCGACTCCGAACCGCTGGACGACGTTCTTCCGGCTGCTGCTGGCGATTCCGTGGTTCATCGTCGCGATGTTCTGGGGAATCCTCTTCATCTTCACCCACTTCTTCGCCTGGGTGGCGGTGGTGATCCTCGGGCGCTACCCGCAGTGGCTCTACGACTTCAACGCCGGCGTCGTCCGCTTCAGCACCCGTGTCTCGGCCTGGATCTTCCTCCAGACCGACGTCTGGCCACCCTTCAGCCTCAGCGACGACCCCACTTACCCGATCCGGGTCAACTTCCCGCCCCCGGCCGCGAGCCAGAGCCGCCTGAAGGCGTTCTTCCGCCTGATCCTCGCCTTCCCGGTCCTTCTCATCGTCGCCTACGGGACCTCCTACATCATCCAGCTGGTCGGTCTGATCGCCTGGCTGACGATCGTCTTCCGCGGCTATCTGCCGGAATGGCTGTTCACCACCCTCACCCACCTGCACAGCTTCCAGGCGCGCGTCTACGGCTACGCGACGATCCTCACCGACGACTACCCGCCGATCGGGCTGGAGAAGTCGAAGCCGGTCAGCGCCGCGCCGGCGACCACGATCCCGGAGCCGCCCGCGGCTCCGACCGTCTAGGAGGCTGGGAATGGCGGAGGACAACGACAAGGTGACCAGGGGCGACGGCTATGCCGTCGCCAACCTCGACGACCTCGGCGAGGGCTGGGGGTTCCGCAAGATCCGCAAGGACCTCGGGATCACCGCCTTCGGCGCCAACGCGATCGTGCAGCCGCCCGGCTACGCGGCTGGGTTCCACTACCACGACGAGCAGGAGGAGCTCTACTTCGTCCACAGCGGCCGCATCGAGATCACCCTCGGCGACGGCAGCTCCTACGAGCTCGGTCCCGGCGGCCTCGCCTGGGTCGACGCCCCGACCCACCGCAAAGTGAGAAACGTCAGCGACAGCGAGGACGCGGTCTACGTGATCATCGGCGCCAAGGACGGCTATGTGGGTCGGGATGGCAAAGAGCCGGAGGGTGAGACGGCGCGGCCCGAAGGGCTCGGCTGAGGGGCTGGAGAGCGAGAGGGTCCGGCGGGTCTCCGGGCGAATTGAGTCGCATCCCCTAAAGGGGCTGGCTCCGCAGTGTTGAGCCCGCCTATGGCGGGCAGATTTAAGGAAAGGGCCTTCAGCACATTCGCCCGGAGACCCGCCGGACCCTCTCCCCCACACGTTCCTCAGGACTCAACCATCAGGGTTCGGCCATCTCTCGGAGGCGAAAGATCCCGGACCTCGAGCCTGAGCTAAACGACCGAACCCTGGGAGCTAAGAAGAATCTGGGCGGCTACGAGGCGGGGTGGCGGTCGCCTCTCCCGGGAATGTCGCCGAAGGCGCTTTCCTTAAATCTGCTTGCCATAGGCAAGCTCAACATCGCGGAGCAGTCCCCTTTAGGGGGCGCGACTCAATTCCCGGGAGAGGTGACCGCCACCCCGTCCCACGGCGTCCCGGAGATTCCTAGAACTCCTGGTCGATCCAAGGCATCATCGTCCGCAGCTCGCCCCCGACCTCCTCGATCTGCTTCCCCTCCGCCTCTTTGCGCATGCGGTCGAAGTTCTCATTGCCGGCCTTGGTCTCGGCGATGAACTCGCGGGCGAAGTCGCCGGACTGGATCTCGCTGAGGATCTGCTTCATCGCCGCCCGTGACTCCTCGCCGATGACGCGTTTGCCGCGGGTCATGTCGCCGTACTCGGCGGTGTTGGAGATCGAGTAGCGCATTCCCTGGATCCCCTTCTCGTACATCAGGTCGGCGATCAGCTTCAACTCGTGCAGGCACTCGAAGTAGGCGAGGCGGGGGTCATAGCCGGCCTCGACCAGGGTCTCGTAGCCAGCCTGGACCAGCTCCGAGGCGCCGCCGCAGAGAACCGCCTGCTCGCCGAAGAGGTCGGTCTCGCACTCGTCTTTGAAGGTCGTCTCGATCACCGCGGCGCGGCCGCCGCCGATCCCGGCGGCGTAGGCGAGGACGAGGTCGTGGGCGTTGCCGGTGGCGTCCTGGTGGATCGCCATCAGGCAGGGCACGCCGTTGCCTTCCTCGTACTGGCGGCGGACCAGGTGGCCCGGGCCCTTCGGCGCGACCATGCCGACGTCGATCCCCGCGGGGGGCTCGATCTCGCCGAAGTGGACCGCGAAGCCGTGGGCGAAGAGCAGCAGGTTGCCGGGGGCGATCCCGTCGGCGATCTCCCCGCGCCAGATCTCGCCCTGTTTCTCGTCCGGCAGCAGGATCATCACGACGTCACCGCGGCTGGCGGCTTCGGCGATGTCCAGCACCTCGACGCCGGCCGCCTCGGCCTTGGCGCGGCTGGCGGAATCGGGCCGCAGGCCGACGACGACGTCGACGCCGGAGTCCTTCAGGTTGAGGGCATGCGCGTGCCCCTGTGAGCCATAGCCGAGGATCGCGACGGTCTTGCCGTCGAGCTTTCCGAGATCGGCGTCCTTGTCGTAGAAGATGTCGTCAGTTTTCATGGCCGGCAGGCTACCTGAGCGCCCTTCTCATCAGCTTTCCCGAGGGAGTGCGCGGAAGCGCCGCCGCCAGCTCGACCCGCTTCGGCACCTTGAACCCGGCCAGTGACTCGGCGCAGTGGCGGCGCAGCTCGTCCGGTGTCAGCGCGGAGCCGGCCTCCAGCACGACCACAGCCGTGACCGCCTGCTGCCACTCGGGGTCCTCGCGCCCGACCACGGCGGCGTCGGCCACCTCCGGGTGGGCCAGCAGCACCGCCTCGACCTCGGCCGGGACCACGTTCTCGCCGCCGCTGACGATCAGGTCGTCGAGCCGGTCGCGGACGTAGAGAAAGCCCTCCTCGTCGATGTCGCCGAGGTCGCCGGTGTGCAGCCAGCCGTCAGCGTCGGCGGCGCCGGGGGCGACGGTCGGGCCCTGGATCAGGATCTCGCCGTCGGCGGCGATCCGCAGGTGGGTGGTCAGCAGCGGCCGCCCGGCCGAGCCGAGCTTGCGGCGCGAGTCGGCCGGCGCCAGCGTCGTCACCTGCGAGCAGGTCTCGGTCAGGCCGTAGGTCTGGACCACGGTGGCGCCGCGGGCGCTCGCCTCGGCCAGGGTCTCCGCCGGCACCGGCCCACCGCCGACCAGGATCGCCCGCGGGCCGGAGAGGTCGGCGTCGGCCTCCAGCAGCCGCGCCAGCATCGTCGTCACCAGCGAGACGATCGTGATCCCGTCGTCCGCCAGCGAGGCGGCGACGCGGTCGACCTCGAAGCCGTCGTGGAGGACGGCGGCGGTGCCGTAGATGGTCGAGCGCACGACGATGCTGAGGCCGGCGATGTGGCTGAGCGGGACGCAGCAGAGCCAGCGGTCGCCGGGGTCGACGCCGATGTTGAAGCCGGAGCCGACCGCGTTCCAGAGGAAGTTGCCGTAGGTGAGGCCGACCGGGCGCGGGGTGCCGGAGCTGCCGCTGGTCAGCACCCGGGCGCAGACGTCGTCCATGTCGTGCTCGCCGAGCAGCGGCAGGTCGGCCTCGGTCTGGGTCAGCAGGCCGGGGTCGTCGAGGTCGACGATCGGCTCCTCGGCGGCGACGATCGCGGCCCGCTCGGGGGCGGTGAGGCGCGGGCTCAGCGGCAGCAGGGTGGCACCGACCTTCATCAGCGCGTGGGCGAGCACGACCTGCTCGCGGCGGCCGTGCATGGTCAGCGCCGCGGTCGAGCCGCGGCGGACCCCGTGGGCGGCGAGGCGGCGCGCGACCCAGGTCGCTTCCGCCTCCAGCTGCGCGTAGGTCATCTCGTCGCCTTCGGCGATCAGCGCCGTGCGGTCGGGGCAACTCTGGGATCTCTGGGCGAGCCAGTCGTCGAGCTTCATCAGCCGGATATCGTGCCCATCATGCCCAAACGCCACAAGGACGCTCCGCCCGAAGCCGACCTCTATGCCCCGATCGCCTGGCAGGCGGCCGGCGAGCACACCGATATCCGCTACGAGAAGGCGGACGGAATTGCGAAGATCACGATTAACCGGCCCGAGGTCCTCAACGCTTTCCGGCCGCAGACCTTGATCGAGGTCTCCGCCGCGATGGAGGCGGCCCGCGAGGACCCCGAGGTGGGAGTGATCATCTTCACCGGCGAGGGCACGAAGGCGTTCTGCTCGGGCGGCGACCAGAACGTGCGCGGCGACACCGGCTACGTCGCCGAGGGCGCCGCGGTCGGCCGCTTCCACGTCACCGACCTGCAGGTGCAGATGCGGCGGCTGCCGAAGCCGGTGGTGGCGATGGTCGCCGGCTACGCGATCGGCGGCGGCCACATCCTCCACCTCTGCTGCGACCTGACCCTGGCCGCCGACAACGCCGTCTTCGGCCAGACCGGGCCGCGGGTCGGCTCCTGGGACGGTGGTTACGGCGCCTCGCTGCTGCGCGATCTCGTCGGCACCAAGAAGGCGAAGGAGTTCTGGCTGCTCTGCCGCCAGTACGACGCCGAGGAGGCGCGGGAGATGGGGCTCGTCAACACGGTGGTCCCGCTCGACCGACTCGAAGCCGAGACCGTCGCCTGGTGCCGCGACATGCTCGTCCTCTCCCCCTTCGCGCTGCGCCTGTCCAAGGCCAGCTTCAACGCCCACGAGGACGGCTACGCCGGCATCCAGCAGCTGGCGCACGACGCCAACCTCCTCTTCTACGGCAGCGAGGAGGCGGCGGAGGGGCGCGAGTCCTTCAAGCAGCGCCGCCAGCCCGACTTCTCGAAGTTCCCCCGGCGCGCATGAGGATCTGGCTGCAGGCGGCACGCCCGCGGACGCTGCCGGCGGCGGTGGCGCCGGTGCTGGTCGGCACCGCGGCGGCGGTCCAGTGGGCCGGCGAGCTGCCCCGGGTCGGCGCCTTCATCGCCGCCCTGGTCGGCTCGATCTTCATCCAGATCGGGACCAACCTCGCCAACGACTACTCCGACGCCCGCCGCGGCGCCGACACCGCCGACCGGCTGGGGCCAGTGCGGGTCACCTCGGCCGGGCTGGTGACGCCGCAGCGGGTGCTGACCGCGACCTACATCGCCTTCGCGGTGGCGGTCGCCTGCGGGATCTACCTCGCGGTCGTGGCCGGGATCGTGATCCTCCTGGTCGGCGCCTTCTCGATCGCCGCCGGCGTCCTCTACACGGGTGGCCCCCGCCCCTACGGCTACGCCGGCCTCGGCGAGGTCTTCGTCTTCCTCTTCTTCGGCCTGGTCGCCGTCAACGGCTCCTACTACGTGCAGCTGGAGGAGCTCGACGCGCTGCCGCTGGGGCTCTCGATCTCGATCGGCTTCCTCGCCACCGCGATCATCGTCGTCAACAACGTCCGCGACGTCGAAACCGACCGCCGCGCGGCCAAGAACACGCTCGCGGTGCGGGTCGGCCGGGCCAACGCGGTGCTGCTCTACCGCCTGCTCGTGCTTGGCTCCTTCGTGGTGCTGCCGATCGCGCTCTGGGCCGGTGAGGCCAGCATGCTGCCGCTGATCGGGTTGCTGGCGCTGCCGCTGGCGGTGCCGCCGCTGCGGACGATGGCCAACCGCACCGACGGCCCCTCGCTGAATGGGGCGCTGGCGCAGACCGGGGCGCTCCTCGGCGTCTTCAGCCTGCTCGTCACGGTCGGCCTGCTGGTCTCCGCCTGATGCGGCTCGCCGCGCTGGAGGTGGTGCCTTACGCGCTGCGGTTCCGCCGTCCCTACGTGACCGCGCGAGGGGAGCTGGCGCGGCGGGAGATGGCTCTGCTGCGGCTGCGGGACGGCGAGGGGAGGGTCGGGCACGGCGAAGCGGTGCCGCTCTCGCTGCGCGGCGGCACGACGATCACGGCGGTTGTGCGCGAGCTGGAGTCGCTCGGCAGCGGCGAGCTCGACAGCGACGCGGTCGCCGCCAACGCGGCGGCGCTCTCGGCACCCGCCCGCTGCGCGGTCGTCACCGCCCTCGACGACCTGATCCGCCAGGCGGAGGGCAACCCGTCCGGCAGCGAGGCGCCGCGCTTCGCGCGCTGCAATGCCACCCTCGTCTCCGGCGAGCCGGCCGCGGTGGCGGCCGACGCCGAACGCTGGGCCGCCGCCGGCTTCTCCACCTTCAAGCTCAAGCTCGGCGCCGGCGACGACGTCGGCCAGGTGCAGGCGGTGCGGGAGGTGATCGACCCGATCGCGCGGATCCGGGTCGACGCCAACGGCAGCTGGAGCGTCGAGGAGGCGAAGCGCATTCTTGGCGCGATCGAGCCCTTCGACGTCGAGCTGGTCGAGCAGCCGGTGGCGACCCTGGAGGAGATGGCGCAGCTCAACGCCGACACCCCGATCCCGATCGCCGCCGACGAGAGCGTCGCCTCGCGGGCCGAGGCCGAGCGAGCGCGTGAGCTCGGCGCCTGCACGATCGTCGGCGTCAAGCTCTCCAAGGTCGGCGGCTGGCGCGAGGCGCAAGCAATCGCCGAGGTGATGCCGACCTACCTCTCCAGCGCCCTCGACGGGCCGGTCGGGATCGCCGCCGCGGTCGAGCTCGCCTCCCAGAGCGAAGTCCACAAGCCCTTCGACGAACCGCTCGCGCACGGGCTCGCGACCCAGCGCCTGTTCTGCGAGACGATCGCCGCGGTCGAGTGCCAGCTCTTCGACGACATGCTGCAGATGCCGCGCGGCCCCGGCCTCGGCGTCAAAATCGACGAGGACGCCCTGCAAGCGCACCGCCTCTGAGTGCGTGTGGCGCTTTTGTCAACCACTGGTTGACAAACTCGACACGTGGACCCGACCAACGCCAACACCGCCCTCGCCTCCGCCTTCGTCGAGGAGCTCGAACGCAGCGGGCTGCGCCACGCGGTGGTCTCCCCCGGCTCGCGCTCGACCCCGCTGGCGGTGGCGCTGTGGCGAGCGCCGGGGGTCGAGGTGACGGTGATCCTCGACGAGCGCTCGGCCGGGTTCTTCGCGCTGGGCGCCGCACAGGCGAGCGGCGAGCCGGTGGCACTGCTCTGCACCTCTGGGACCGCCGCCGCCAACTACCACCCCGCGGTCTGCGAGGCCGACGAATCGGCGCTGCCGCTGCTGGTGCTGAGCGCCGACCGGCCGCCGGAGCTGCGCGGGATCGGCGCCGGCCAGACGATTGACCAGGTGAAGCTGTTCGGCGAATCGGTGCGCTGGTTCTGCGAAGTCGGCACGCACGAGGCCGACGACGACGGCCTGCTCCACTTCCGCTCGGTCGCCTGCCGAGCGCTGGCGGCGGCCCGCGGCGAGACCCGCCCCGGCCCCGTTCACCTCAACCTGCCTTGGCGTGAGCCGCTGGCGCCGGTGGCGGTCGAGGGCGCGGTGAGCGCGACCGACCCGCTGGCGCTCGCGGGGCGCGACGGGCGGCCGCTGACCGCGGTGACCAGGATCGACCTCGAGCCCTCGCTCTTCGTCCTCGACGAGGTCGCCGGCCACATCGGCGACGCGATCGCTGGCGTCATCATCGCCGGCCGCCAGCTCGACCCGGAGCTGCGTGAGCCGCTCGCCCGCCTCGCCCGCGCCGCTGGCTTCCCGATCCTCGCCGAGCCGACCTCGCAGCTGCGCTGCGGCCCCCACGAGCGCTCCCACGTCGTCACCACCTACGACCAGCTGCTGCGCGACGAGCGCTTCGCCCGCTCGGTCGTCCCCGACCTGGTCCTGCGCTTCGGCGAGATGCCGACCAGCAAGCCGCTGCGGGCCTGGCTGGCCGACTCCGGCGCCGACCAGATCGTCGTCGACCCCTACGGCGGCTGGAACGAGCCGAGCCGGCGCGCGGCGGCGATCCTGCGCGCCGACCCGACCGAGCTGGCGGCGGGCTGGGCGACGCGGTTGGAGAAGGAGGAGCGCGGTGCGCCGACTGCCTGGCTGCAGGCCGAGCGGGCGGCGCGCGGGGCGCTCGACGCCGAGCTCAGCGCCGAGGGTGAGATCACCGAGCCGGCCCTGCACCTGGCGCTCGGCCAGGCCCACCGCGACGGCGACCTCGTCTACACCGCCTCGAGCATGCCGATCCGCGACCAGGAGGGCTTCTTAGCCAGCGCCGCCACTGATGTCCAGTTCCTCAGCAACCGCGGCGCCAACGGCATCGACGGGCTGATCTCCTCCGGGATCGGCGCCGCCCACGCCAGCGGCCGCCCGACCACGATCGTGACCGGAGACCTCGGCCTCCTGCACGACGTCGGCGGTCTCGCCGCCCTGCGCGAGGTCTCGACCCCGGTCCGGATCGTCGTCATCGATAACGACGGCGGCGGCATCTTCCACTTCCTGCCCCAGGAGGAGGCGCTGGCCGCCGACGAGTTCGAGGCGATCCTCGGCACCCCCCGCGGCGTCGACGTCGCCAAGGCCGCAGCGCTCTTCGACCTCCCCCACCGCCGCCTCGAATCGCTCGCCGAGCTGCCGGAGGCGCTCGGCGCCGGCACCGGCCTGATCGAGGTCCGCACCGACCGCCGCACCAACGTCGCCTCCCACCGCCGCCTCAGCGCCGCGGTCGCGGCCGCGATCAGCAGCTGAGCGAGCCGGCTCGATGCGGATCGCCACCTGGAACGTCAACTCGGTCAAACAGCGGCTGCCGCGACTGCTCCTCTGGCTCGACGAGCGCAGTCCGGATGTCGTCTGCCTGCAGGAGACCAAGCTCGCCGACGACGACCTCGCCGCGCTGCTCGGCGACGAGCTGGCCGAGCGTGGCTACGAGTTCGCCGCCCACGGCGAGGCGAGCTGGAACGGCGTCGCGATCTTCTCGCGCGTCGGCTTGGAGGATGTCACTCCGGGCCTTGCCGACGCCCCCGGCTTCCCGCACCAGGAGGCGCGAGCGCTGGCGGCGACCTGCGGCGGCGTCCGGGTGCACTCCGTCTACGTGCCGAACGGGCGCGAGCCGGGCTCCGAGCACTACGAGTACAAGCTCGCCTGGCTGGCCGCCCTGCGCGACGCGGTGGCCGCCGGGCCCGAGGCGACGGTCGTCTGCGGGGATCTCAACATCGCTCCCACCGACGATGACGTCTTCGACCCCGAGGCGTTTGCCGGGCAAACGCACGTAACGGCGCCCGAGCGCGTCGCGCTGGCGGAGCTCCAGGCGCTGGGCCTGCATGACGTCGTCCGCGACCGCTGGCCGCGCGAGCGCGTCTTCACCTTCTGGGACTACCGGGCCGGGATGTTCCACCGCGACCTGGGGATGCGGATCGACCTGATACTCGCCGCCGCGCCGGTTGCCGCCCGGGTTCGCGCGGCCTGGGTGGACCGCCTGGCCCGGAAAGGCAAGGGGCCAAGCGACCACGCGCCGGTGATCGTCGACCTCGACGAGGCTCCCGACGGGGACATCGGACCCGTCGTGCCGCCGCCCTCGGCGCCGGTCACGACTCGGGGAGCCGCGAAGCTGCCGCAGTCGCGCAGCTGATCGGGCCGGCCTCGCGGCCGGGGCCGGGCTGCCAGGCGGGTCCGTAGAGCGCCGGCGCCTGTCGCCCGCTGCTGCCGGTGACCCGGCGCGCACAGCTGCCGTCGGCGTTTGCCTGAAGCATGGTGCTGCCGAAACCAAGCCCACCCGGCCCGGGGACGCGCAGGAAGGCGATCCGCTCGCCGCTCGGGCTCCAGCTCGGCTGTGACTCCTGGTCGGCCTTGGTGAAGGTCAACCGTCGCGGATGCAAGCCGTTGGCGTCGATTACGTAGAGCTCCCCGACCGCGGAGGGGCGGTCACCGGTCTCGACGCTGAAGCCGTCGCGGTAGTCGATCAGCGCGATCTGGGTCCCGTCCGGCGAGTAGGCCGGGTCCTCGGCCCGGCGCGAGATCACTTTCAGCAGGCCGCCACGCAGGGAGCGGGCGACGACTTCCGGTCCCCAACCGGGTCTCCGATCCCGCTCCAGCAGCAGGGTGGAGCCATCGGGCGAGAAGGCCGCCGGGGAGGTCGTGAGCCCGTTCCGCCAAGGGGTTAGCCGCCGTGGAGTGCCGCCTCCGATGGGGACCATCCAGGTGGTTGCGCTCGAGTAGTAGCCGAAGGCGAGCGGGTTATCGGGGTCGAAGTGGAAGTTCAGCTTGCTGCGCTCGAAGGCGATGACGCCACCGTCGGGACTGAGAACGGGATGCGAGCCGCCCCGCGTGCCGGGAACCTCGCGCGGCGGGCCGCCCTCGGCGCCGACCGCGTAGATCCGGAAGGTGGCACCCTCGCGTGGCTCGCCGTCGGGGCCGCCCAGATAACCGGCGTACACGAGGGTCGAGCCATCGGGCGTCCAGGCCGGCCCGTCAAACGGGACGGGCTGGACGCCGCCCACCGGCAGCGTGCGGCGGGCCGAGCCGTCGGCGCCGACCGTTCCCATCCGAGTCATCGGTGGTTCGGCCAGCCACTCGACGAAGGCGATCCGCGGTCCCGCCGGCGGGACCGCGGAGACGGGCGGGGCCGCGACTACCAGGGTCGCGCTGAGGCCGATGGCGAGGGCGAGCAGGCGAAGGACGGTCACTCGAGCAGTATCCGGCAGCGGCCGGCGACTACTCGGCGACCAGCGGTAGCAGCGCCCCGAGCTTGACCTCGGTCTCGGCCAGCTCGGCGGCGGGGTCGGAGCCGGCGACGACGCCCACCCCGGCGAAGAGGTGAGCCTCGCGGTCGCGCAGCAGGGCGCTGCGCAGGGCGACGCAGAACTCGCCGTCCTCGGTCGCGTCCATCCAGCCGACCGGGGCCGCGTACCAGCCGCGGTCCATGCCCTCGAGCTCGGCGATCAGCGCCGCCGCCGCGGGCCAGGGCTCGCCGCCGACCGCCGGGGTCGGGTGCAGCAGGTCGGCCAGCTCGAGGGCCGAGCGCGGCTCGGTCAGCTGCGCGATCACCGGGCTCGCCAGGTGCTGGATGTTGGCGACCTTGACGATCTCCGGCTCGCTCGCCGCCTCGACCCAGACCGCGTGCGGGCGCAGGGCGCGGACGATTCGCTCGACCACGATTTGCTGCTCACGCCGATCCTTGTCGCTGCGCAGCAGCTGCTCGCCGAGGTGGTCGTCGACGGCGGGGTCGGAGCTGCGCCGGGTCGAGCCGGCGAGGGCGACCGTGGA
Source organism: Solirubrobacterales bacterium (assembly GCA_036265715.1). Lineage (GTDB taxonomy): Bacteria > Actinomycetota > Thermoleophilia > Solirubrobacterales > 70-9 > VAYN01. The sequence goes on from DATAON010000087.1 coordinate 27,988, forward strand.
GACGCTGGCGCCGGAGCGGCGGACCAGAAGCTCGGGGCTGGCGCCGATGAAGGCGGCCTCGGGAGTCCCGCAGCAGAAGCAGAAGCAGGCCGGGAACTGCTGGCGCATGGCGCCGAACAGGGCCGCCGGGTCGTGGGCGGCGGCGGTGTCGACGATCACCTCGCGGGCGAGCACGACCTTGCTGACGCCGCCGGCGGCGATCCGGGCTGTGGCGGCGGCGACGGCGGCTTCGAACTCGGCCGGCGGGCGGGCGCTGCGGATCGAGGCGTGCGCGGTCGGGTGCGGGTCGAGCAGCGGCAGCGGCGCCTCGGCCCGCAGACCGGCCAGGCGCGCCTCCAGGGCGGCGCTGACGCGCTCGGGATCATCACCGGGAGCGACTACGGCGTTGAGGGTGAGGAAGGTGCGCTCTCCACCGCGGCAGAGCGAGAGCTGCGGCAGGACCAGGCTGGCCGGCGCCAGCGAGGACCAGGTCGAGCTGGAGCCGCCGTCGGGGTCGAAGGCAAAGCCGCCGAGCCAGACCGGGCCGGCGCCCGCGGGCAGGCCCGGTGGCTCGTCGATGACCGCGTCGCGGCCGGTCCGCCCGCACTCGCGGGCGACGTCGGCGAAGCGGGCGGCCCCGCGCGAGGTCGCCTCGGAGGCGACGCCGAGCCCGGCCAGCGCGAACTCCCGGTCCGGCTGCTCCCAGCAGAACCAGCGATCGGAGGCCAGCCGCGAGGCGAACACCGCCGCACAGGGGTCGGCGACGTCGACCTCGGCGCTGACGCTGACCAGCGTCCGCCGCTTACGACCAACCGCCCTCTCGGCCGCCGCCGCGACGCGGCCGGGCAGCGAATCGAGGGCAGCTTGCAGGCTCAGTCGGCGCCTCTTGCGATCGCGATCTCTCCAGTGCGGACCATCTCGACCAGGCCGTGCGGGCGGACCATGCGCTCGAAGGCCTCGATCTTGTCGGCGGAGCCGGTCACCTCGATCGTCATCGTGCGGCGGGCGACGTCGACGATCTTGCCGCGGAAGATCTCCGCGAACTGGATGATCTCGGCCCGGTTCTCGACCGCCGAGGAGACCTTGAACAGGGCCATCTCGCGCGCCACCGTCTCGTCCGGCTCCATGTCGCGGATCTTCAGCACGTTGACGAGCTTGTGCAGCTGCTTGGTCACCTGGTCGATCGGGTGCACGGCGCCGTCGAGGGTGAGGGTGATCCGCGAGATGCTGGGGTCGTCGGTGGGCCCGACCGCGAGCGTGTCGATGTTGAAGCCGCGGCGCGAGAAGAGGCTGGCGACGCGGGCCAGCACGCCCGGCTTGTTCTCGACCTGGATCGAGAGCACGTGCTTGCGGCCGCTGAGCTGGCCGGGCAGGTGCAGATCCTCCAATTTGACGGCTTGGGGAGTCCCGGCCTCCATCAGCCCTTCACCAGCCCCGGGGCCTCGACCAGGTCGCGGGCGGCGTTGCCCGGCGGGATCATCGGGTAGCAGTTCTCTTCGGCGGCGACGCGGACGTCGACCAGGACCGGGCCCTCGGTCTCCAGTGCCTTCGCCATCGTCGCCTCCAGCTCGTCGGCCTTGTCGCAGAAGAGGCCGGTGGCGCCGAACGCCTCGGCCAGCTTCACCCAGTCAGGGCTGGCGCCCATCACGACGGCGCTGTAGCGACGGTCCCAGAACAGCTCCTGCCACTGGCGGACCATGCCCATGTAGCCGTTGTTCATCAAGAACACCTTGACCGCGATCTTCTCGCTGACGCAGGTCGCGAACTCCTGGACGTTCATGATCAGGCTGCCGTCGCCGGCGACGCAGACGACGGTCTCATCGGGGCAGGCGACCTTGGCGCCGATCGCCGCCGGCAGCCCGAAGCCCATCGTCCCGAGGCCGCCGGAGTTGATCCAGCGGCGCGGCTTGTCGAAGCCGTAGTACTGCGCGGTCCACATCTGGTGCTGGCCGACGTCGGAGGTGACGATCGCGTCGCCGCCGGTGGCGCGGTGCAGCGCCTCGATCATGAACTGCGGCTTGATCTCGCCGTCCACCCCGGGCTCGTAGTAGAGCGGGTGTGCCTGCTGCCAGCCGCGCAGGGTCTCCCACCAGACATCGAGCCGGGAGGAGTCGGTCTGCAGCGCCCGATACTCGCGGGTCAATTTCGGCAGCACCAGCTTGACGTCGCCGACGATCGGGATGTGCGCGCCGACGTTCTTGGATATCTCCGCCGGGTCGATGTCGATGTGGATGACCTTGGCGTGCGGGGCGAACTCGTCGAGCTTGCCGGTGATGCGGTCGTCGAAGCGGGCGCCGATGGCGACGATCAGGTCGGCCTTGTCCATCGCGTGGTTGGCGGTGTAGGTGCCGTGCATGCCCAGCATCCCGAGCCAGTTCTCGCTCGAGGCCGGGAAGGCGCCGAGCCCCATCAGGGTCGAGGTGACCGGGAAGCCGTCGGAGCCGACCAGCTCTCGCAGCTCCTCGGAGGCGTTGGCGCTGACGACGCCGCCGCCGGTGTAGAAGATCGGCCGGCGCGCGTTCGCCAGCGCTTTGGCGGCGATCCGGATCTGTTTGATGTTGCCCTCGGTCGAGGGCTTGTAGCCGGGCAGGTCGACCGGCTCGGTGCGCGGCTCGTAGTCGATGTCGGCGCGCGAGAGGTCGGTCGGGATGTCGAGCAGGACCGGTCCCGGGCGCCCGGTCGAGGCGAGGTGGAAGGCCTCGTGCACGTACTCGGGGATCTGGCGCGCGTCGGTGACCTGGAAGGAGTGCTTCACGAACGGCAGCGTGGCGCCGAGGATGTCGGCCTCCTGGAAGCCGTCGGTGCCGATCAGGTCGGTGCGGACCTGGCCGGTGATGAAGACGGTCGGGGTCGAGTCGAGCATCGCGTCGGCGATCGCCGTGATCAGGTTCGTGGCACCGGGCCCAGAGGTGGCGAAGGCGACCCCGACCCGGCCCGAGGCACGGGCGTACCCCTCGGCGGCGTGGCCGCCGCCCTGCTCGTGGCGCACCTGGACGTGGCGGAAGTCGGCATCGACGACCGCGTCGTAGATCGGCAGGTTGGCCCCACCGGGGATCCCGAAGACGTCTTTGACGCCCTCGGCCTTCAGCGATTCCATCAAGGTGTCGGCTGCTCTCATCGGACTGGCGATGGTACCAGTGGGGAAGCGCCGCCCCACCCGCGGTATTTGGACTGACTTACGCCTGTCCTGCAGGCGATTTCGCCGGGTTCCAGCGGGTGCGGGGGTCGATCGAGGCCTCGATCGCGTTGCTCTTGTAGCGCTCGATCGTGTGCAACAGGGACTCGACCAGCTCCTCGCCGAGCAGGGTCGGCTCGAGGCCGAGGTCGAGCAGCTTGGTGTGGATCGCGTTGTAGTAGTGCTCTTCCTTCTCGACCCGGGGGTTCTCAAGGTGGTTGATCTCGACCGTGTAGCCGAGGTGCTCGGCCGCCACCTTTACCTTTTCCGCCAGCTCAAGCACTGAGAACTGCTCGGTGAACTGGTTGAAGACGCGGAAGTCGCCGCGCTCGGCCGGGTTGGCGACGGCGAGCTCAACGCAGGCGAGGGTGTCGCGGATGTTGAGGAAGCCGCGGGTCTGATGGCCGGCGCCGTAGACGGTCAGCGGATGGCCGATCACCGCCTGCAGGCAGAAGCGGTTAAGCACGGTCCCGAACAGCTCGTCGTAGTCGAAGCGGGTGATCAGCCGCTCGTCGCCGGCCGTCTCCTCGGTCTCGATCCCGTAGACGACGCCCTGGTTGAGGTCGGTCGCGCGCAGGCCCCAGGTGCGGCAGGCGAAGTGGATGTTGGTCGAGTCGTGGACCTTCGAGCAGTGGTAGAGCGAGCCCGGCAGCTTCGGGAACGGCAGCAGGTCCTTGCGGCCCTTGTGCTCGATCTCGATGTAGCCCTCCTCGATGTCGATGTTGGGCTGGCCGTACTCGCCCATCGTCCCGAGCTTGACCAGGTGCGCGTCGGGGACGTGGTCGCGCATCGCGAACAGCAGGTTGAGGTTGCCGACGACGTTCGCCTGCTGAGTCTCGACCGCGGTCTCGCGGGAGATCATCGAGTAGGGCGCGGAGGGCTGCTGGCCGTAGTGGATGACCGCCTCGGGCTTGGTCTCAGCGATCACCGAGTCGAGGAAGTCGCCGTCCTCGACGCCGCCGGTGAAGCTGCGGATGCGGTCGCCGGAGCTCTCCTGCCAGGCGGTGATGCGGGCCTCGAGGTCGGCGATCGGGGTCAGCGAGTCCGAGCCGGCGCCACCGACCCAGCGGCGGCGGGCGAAGTTGTCGACGACGGAAACCTCGTGGCCGCGGGCGGAGAAGCGGAGCGCCGTCGGCCACCCCAGATAGCCGTCGCCCCCGAGGATCAGAACTCGCATAGGCGCGGCAGCTTAGTTGAATCAGGTGGATGGCAAACGGACTGGCGGCGCGCAACGGGGGTCGGGTGGGCCTGGCGCTGCTGGTGGCGATCCTGCTGGTTGGGCTCGGGCTGCGGGTCGGTTACGCCTGGGACGGGCGCGAGCCGGTCTACGACGCCCAGGCTTACGCGGCGATCGCGGCGAACCTGGAGGGTGGCGAGGGGTTCACCGTCGGGGCGGGCGCGACGCAGCCGTCGAGCAACTACTCGCCGGGGCTGCCGCTGTTGGTGGCGGGCGTTTACGAGGTGACCGGCGGGGTCGACGAACGGCTGGCGCGGGTGGTGCTGGCGCTGCTCGCTTCGCTGGCGGTGCTGTTCACGTACTTGATCGGGCGGAGGCTGGGGACGGGGTTGGCGGGCCCCGGCGATCCCCCACCCCCGCTGGGTGTGGCGGGGGATCGCCGGGGCGTCGCGGCCGGACTGCTGGGTGCATTGGCGGTGGCGGTCTATCCAGCGTTCCTGGAGTACGGGGGGATGCTGATGAGCGAGCCGCTGGCGGCGACGCTGCTGTCGGGCGCGGTGCTGGGGCTTCTGTGGGCGCGGGACCGAGCGGAGGCATGGCCGTGGCTCGTCCCCGGGCTGGCGCTCGGCGCCCTCGCCTTGGTCCGTCCCGAGTACCTGGCCGTCGGCGTGCTCCTTGCCGTCGTCGTGCTCGTTTCCGGCGCATTCGATCGAGCGCGGTTGTCTTTAATAGCCCAGAGGGCGAACAAGGACAACAGCGCTTTGGGATGGCGGTGGTGGCTGGGGGCGGCGGCGCTCGTTCTGGTGGGGATGGCGGTTGTGGTGGTGCCCTGGACGGTGCGGAACGTGGTGGCGCTGGATCGGGCGGTGCCGATCTCGACCGGCGGTGGGCAGGTGCTCTACGCGGGGACGTACCTGCCCTCGGACGGGGACCCGGAGAAGGTCGGGGCCGAGGTGGTGGCTGAAAACCCGCAGATCTTCGCGCCGGGCGACGCGCAGCGGCTGCGACTGGAGCAGATCCTGGCGCGGCTTGCCGCGGCCACCTATCCAGAGATGGAAAGCGACAAGGCGCTCTCGCGGATGGGGCGTGAACAGCTCTGGGACGACGTCAGCGAGGAGCCCATGGAGTACGCGGGCTTCATCGCCACCAAGGTCGGCCGCATCTGGTCGCACGGTCCAAGGGACGTGATGCGGGAGCCAATCTGGGCGGCGCTGCACTGGGCGCTGGCGGGGCTCGGCCTGCTCGGCCTCGGGGCGCTCGTCTGGAAGCGGCGCTGGGAGGCGCTGGTGATCGCGACCGTGTTCGTCTCGATCACCGCGCTCAGCGCCCTGTTGGTTGCCTCACCGCGGCGGGTGCTGGTGATGGCGCCGCTGCTGGCAGCCTGCGCCGGCTACGGCGCCGTCTGGCTCTGGGCTCAGATCCGGAAGGTCGGACCGCGGTTGGTCCAGAAGAGATCGGTGTAGATACCGGCTTCGAAGACCCAGCTGAAGGTTCCGTGGAAGCGACCGAGGTCGAAGACGGCAGTGCCGGATTTGCCGAGGTACTTGCCCTTGGTGCCGGGGACTTCGTAACCGGATTCGTCGACCAGGAACATCTTGATCTTTGCCTTGCCGGCGCCCTTCGCGGAGACCTTCACCTTGCCGCCGCCGAGCTTCTTGACCGTGACCTGGAGTTCGCGCGCGACCTCCGCTTCGGCTCTGGCTCCCGCGGCTTCGAAGGCGATGCTCGTTTTGGTGTCGGTCTTGACCGCGTAGGCGAACTTGCCGGCGCCGTTGGCGGCGACGGTCAGCGTCTGGTATTTCTCGATCGCGTAGGAGTCGCCGCCCCGGGGGACCCATTTGCTCAGCGTCACCGTGACCGGGCCGGCGAGCGGCTTGTTGGCGTCGTCGCGGACCACGCCTTCGATCGTCCGCGCCTTGCCGGGCTTGGCGGCGCAGAGGACGGTTTCGGCGCTGTCCTGGTTGCGGGCGCCCTTGCCGCCGCACTTGAGGCTGATCGTGGAGGCGCTGGCGCTGGCCGCGAAGGCAAGCGCGATCAGGGCGACTGCGGGGACGACGAGACGGCGAGCGATCACTTCGATTCCTCTCTGCGAGCGGGCGGGAGCCCGCATCATATTTCCGCGGCGGTCGTCCACTGCGGCGTGCCTGGGTCGGTTCCACCCATCACCGCCGCCAGCCGCGCGGATAGCCTGACCCGGCCTTGACCGCCGTCGCCGACTGGTTCCGAGCGCTGCCCGCCCGCCATGGGCGCCGGACGCTGATCGCGCTCGGCGCGATCGCCCTGGTCGGGCTGGTGGCGCGCGCCTACGTCGTCGTCAATCCGGTCGATCACCCAGCCGACGACTCACGGGCCTACTTCGCGCTCTCCAAGGCGCTCTACGAGGAAGGCAGCTACGGCGGGCCCGAATTCCGCGACTCCAGCGACTGGTCGCCGGGGGCGCCGCTGCTCTACGCGGCGGCCTTCTACGCGACCGGCGGCGCCCGCGAAGGCGTGGCCCGGATCGTCGAGGCGCTCTGCGGGGTCGGCGCGATCTTCGTCGTCTTCTTCCTCGGCCGCCGCCTCGCCGCAGCCGTGGCGCGCCGCCGCGGCCCACCCGGCTCAGCGATGCCCGGCGCCGCCTTCGTCGGCCTCTTCGCCGCTGCCGCGGTGGCGATCTACCCACCGTTCATCCACTCAACGGGCGAGCTGATGAGCGAGCCGCCGGCGATCTTGACCCTGCCCGCCGCGATCCTCGCCCTGCTCTGGGCTACCGAGCAGGAGCGCCTGCGGGCCTGGATCGTGCCCGGACTGCTGTTCGGAGCGACGGCGATGTTCCGGCCCGAATACCTCGCGGTCGGGGTCGTGCTGGCGGTCGTCGCGGTCCTCCGCCCCGCCCCGGCCTCCGGCAACGAGCCCGGGCTCAGCTGGGACAAGCGGGCGAGCGCGATGCTGATCGCCCTGGCGGCGATGGCGGTGGTGATCGCGCCCTGGACGATCCGCAACCAGATTGAGCTCGACCGCACGGTGCCGATCTCGACCGGCGGCGGCAAGGCGCTCTACGTCGGCACCTACCTGCCGGCCGACGGCGAATACCAGCGGGTCAAGGCGATCCTGGTCAAGCGCTACGAAGGGCGCGACCTGGAGCCGAGCTCGGCGGCGCTAGACGCCGTCGACCCGCAGCCGCTCTTCGACCGGGTCGCCAAAGAACGCTTCCCCGACCTCCCGCGCGACGAGGCGCTCGGGAAGATCGGCAAAGAGAACTTCTCCGACTACTTCTCCGAAGACCCGCTCTCCTACGCGGCGATGACCGCGCGCAAGGTCGGTCGCATGTGGTCGAGCGGGGTCGGCGAAGCGATGAGCAGCACGGCCGGGCGGGCGGTCCAGATCGCCTTGGTGGCGCTCGGCCTCGCCGGGCTGCTGCTGCTCGGGTTACGCCGGCGCTGGTGGGAGCTGGTCGTGCTGGGCACCCCAATCGCCCTGGTGACGCTGGTCGGCGCGGCCTCGCTGGCGGCCCCGCGGCGCAACGAGGTGCTGATGACGCTTGTCTTTCCGCTTGCCGGCCTCGCCCTCTCCTCGGCGCTCGCGGCCATATCCTCCGGTCGCGAATGGTCCCCAGAGCAGGCATCTTCCCCGCCGAACTGACGGCGCTCCGCGGCGCCGGGGTGCTGATCGCGATCGCGATCATCGCCTACGCGGTCGCGCGCCGGCGCTCGCTGCGCAACGTCGACGTGCTGATCCTGCTCGCCTCCGGGGTCGGCCTCGCGCTCGTCGCCGGGACCGAAATCGTCGACGGCCTGCTCTCCGCCTTCTCCTTCGAGAAAGGCAATGGCGGCCGCATCCTCGGCCTCGCCGTCTTCGCCATCTTCGTCCTCTTCCTGATGGTCCTGCGGGCGCTCTCGGTGGCGTCGCGCAACTCGCGCCAGCTCTCGGCCGCGCTCGAGGGCCTGGCCTGGGAGGAGTTCCGCCAGGCGGGGCTGCCGGAGCGCTTCCGCGGCAAGGTCGCGATCTTGATCCCCGCCTACAACGAGGCCGAGAACATCGGCGTCGTCCTCGAGCAGATGCCGGCCGCCGTCTGCGGCGTCGGCACCGAGGTCCTGGTCGTCGACGACGGCTCCCGCGACGGCACCGGCGACGTCGCCGCCGAGCATGGGGCCGCCGTCGCCCGCCACGTCACCAACCGCGGCGGTGGCGCCGCCCTGCGCACCGGCTACCGACTGATGGTCGAATCCGGGGCCGAGGTCGTGGTCACCCTCGACGCCGACGGCCAGCACCTGCCGAGCGAGATGGAGCGCCTGGTCAAGCCGGTGCTCGACGGCGAGGTCGACGTCGCCCACGGCTCCCGCGTGCTTGGCCACGCCGACCGCAACCACTTCGCGCGGGAGCTTGGGATCGTCTTCTTCAACCGCCTCGTCTCCTTCATCACCCGCACCCACGTCACCGACTGCTCCAACGGCTACCGCGCCGTCCGCACCACGGTGCTGCCGCAGCTGGTCCTGCGCCAGGAGCAATTCCACACCTCCGAGTTCATGATCGAGGCGATCAAGCGCGGCATCCCCGCGAAGGAGATCCCGATCACGGTCGAACAGCGCCTGAACGGCCACTCGAAGAAGCCGGCGGTGTTCCGCTACGGCGTCGGCTTCGCCAACGCGATCGTGCGGACCTGGCTGCGCTAGTCGTCTTTCCGCCCCTCTGGGGGCGGCAATGCATCGAGCGCTACTTGACGCCGGGGTGCCGCACGGCGGCGGGGTCGGGCAGGTAGAGGTCAGTGCCGCAGCGGGGGCAGACCTGGACGTAGAGCTTCAGCGCCTTGCCGCAGTTGGGGCACTGGCGTTCGGGTTCGTCCTTCTCGACCCGGTAGAGGATCGCGGCGATCAGGCCCAGCAGGGGCAGCACGGCCCCGACCAGGAACCAGATCCAGAAGGAGCTGCCCTTGGCGCGGCCGATGATCGCTGCCGCGAGGCCGAAGAAGAAGGCGATGACGAGGTACTCCATCTACCCCATTCTTGCGCTTCTGCCTGGGCCTTATGTCCACCGCGGGGGGTGACCCTCAAGGTGGGCCAGGCACGGCCGAGAACAGATAGACGCCCGGACGGGGCAATTGCGCGATGGCGATTCCACAGGCGACTCCCAGCAAGGACTCCAAGCAGCGGCACCGCCGCAAGCACAGGCACGTCTGGAAGGACAAGCACTGGCGTTGGGTCGAAGACGGGCAGGGCGGCTGGCGCAAACAGGGCTACGTCGTCCGCCACAAGCACAAGCCGAAGAAAAACCACCGGCGCGGGCCGGGCAAGCGGCCGGCGAACCGGGTCGCGGCGCCGCCGCCCGCCTTCGACCCGCGGCCGCCGGGCACCTATCAGGGCGCCTTCGGGCGCGAGCAGGCGGTGCGGCTGCTGAACCGGGCCGGGTTCGGGCCGACCCCGGGGCAGGCCGAGCAACTGGCCTCGATGGGGTTGCTGAACGCGGTCTACTCGCTGACCCGCCCCAGCGGCGCCGCGGTGCTGAGCGGGCCGGCGCCGGTCGACGACGACGGCTACCCGATCGCCCCCGCCGATGCCTGGGGCCACGACCACCTCTGGTGGCTCGACCGCATGGTCCGCAGCAACCAGTCGCTGGTGGAGCGCATCGCACTGGTCTTCCATGATTGGTTCGCGACCTCGCTGGCCGGCGTCTCCAAGCAGCAGCAGATGATCGACCAGTCCAACCTCTTCCGCGCCCGCGGCTTTGGCTCGTTCCTGGACTTGTTCAAGGCGGTCACGGTCGACCCGGCGATGCTGCAGTGGCTGAACGGCAGCGGCAGCCACAAGTCGGCGCCGAACGAGAACTACGCCCGCGAGATGATGGAGCTGTTCAGCCTCGGCGCCGACTCCGGCGCCTACACCGAGACCGACATCCGCGAACAGGCGCGCTCGCTGACCGGTTGGCGCAACGACTGGTCGAGTGAGCTCGGCGCCTACAACTTCCGCTTCGACGCCAACCGCTGGGACAAAGGCAGCAAGACCGTGTTCGGCAAAACCGGCGCCTGGGGCTGGGAAGACGCCTGCCGGCTCTGCGTCGAGCACCCCCTCCACCCCGTCTTCTTCGCCCGCAAGCTCTGGAGCTACTTCGTCGCCGACCCGCCCTCGGCGGCGACCGAGGCGGCGCTGATCTCGACCTACGCCGGCAACGGCTGGCAGATCCGGCCGGTGCTGGAGCAGATCCTCACCAGCCCCGAGTTCTACGAAGGGCCGCCGATGGTGAAGCCGCCGATCGTGCACCTGGCGGGGATGCTGCGGGCGCTTGGGCGCTACATAGACACCGACGCCTGGCGCTGGCTCTGCGAACCGTCCGGGCAGGTGCTGTTCTGGCCGCCCAACGTCTCCGGCTGGGACGACAGCCGCTGGCTCGACACCTCGCGGATGCGGGCGCGCTGGAACATCGTCGACTACGCCCTGGCGGGGATCTCGGTCGACCCCTGGGGCGACGCCTACAGCACCACCGAGAACCCGGAAGAAGCGCTGGCGCGCGCGCTCGCCTCCTGGTCGGGGCCGGCGCTGCGCTCCGAGCACCGGGCCGAGCTGCTCGATTTCGCCGCGCGCAGCGAGAAACTCGCCGTCGCCAACTGGCAGAAAGGCCCGTACCGGGCGATGCGCCAGAACGCACTGCTGCACCTGATCGGCATCAGCCCTGACCTGATCCTGCAATGAGCCCGAAACCGCCCCCCAGCCACAACTGCTGCACCAACTACACGCGCTCGCAGCTGCTGCAGAGCGCCGCCGCCCAGGCCGGCAACGGGCTGCCGGTGATCGAGCCGGGGATGCCGGAGCCGGCCGGGACCGGGCTCTCACGGCGCAAGTTCCTGATGCGCAGCGCCGGGTTGGCGCTGGCCGTCTACGGCGCTTCGAAGATCCCGCTCTCGGCCTTCGAGAACGGGATCGCGCAGGCGGCGCAGGGGGACAAGATCATCGTCTCGATCTTCTTCGACGGCGGCGTCGACTCGCTCAGCGTGCTGGCCCCGGTCGGCGACGCGAAATACAAAAGCCTGCGGCCGAACCTGGCACTGAATGAAAGTGAAGGGACCGCGTTCGGCGAGGACCCGAGCCTGCGCTGGCACCCGTCCGCCGCCGCCCTGGCGACGCTGCACGGCGAGGGCAAGGTCAGCTCGTTCCCCGGGATCGGCTACGACCACCCCGACCAGTCGCACTTCACCTCGCGCCACTACTACGAGGTCGGCGAGCTGGCGATCGGCTACCGGACCGGCTGGCTCGGCCGCTACATCGACTCGGTCGGCGACGAAGAGAACCCGCTGCAGGGGCTCTCGATGGACGGCTCGCTGTCGCCGATGATCGCCACCGCGACCAAGCCGGTGGCGGCGATCGACAGCGTCGACGGCTACGACCTCTGGTCGGCGGTCGGCGACCCGGTCCGGGCGGAGATGTTCAAGAGCTTCGCCAAGCTCGGGGCGATGCCGTCGGACTCGCGGGGGATGGCGCAGGTGCGCCGGGCGACCGCCCAGACCGACAAGCTGCGCCAGGACCTCGGCGGGGTCGGCGCCTTCACCAGCCCGGTCACGTATCCCAAAACCAACTTCGCCCACAAGCTCGCCGGCCTCTCCGCCTACATCGCCGCCGGGCTGCCGATGCGGGCGGTGACGGTCCGCGCCGCCGGCGGCTACGACACCCACGCCGGCCAGGCCGTCGACCTCGAGCGCAACCTGCGCGAAACCTGCGAGGGCGTGCTTGCCTTTCAGCGCGACCTTGAAGCGCGCGGGCTGGCCGATCGGGTGCTGATCGAGATGTGGAGCGAGTTCGGCCGCCGGCCGGAGGAGAACGGCTCGCTCGGGACCGACCACGGCGCCGCCGGCTGCGCCTTCGTGATCGGGACCAAAGCCAAAGGCGAGATGGTCGGCGAGTTCCCGGGCCTCGCCAAACTCGACGCCTACGGCAACCTGCGGGTGACCAGCGACTTCCGGGCGATGTACTGCGCGCTGCTGGAGCAGTGGCTGGGCCACGACGCCGCCCCGATCATCCCTGGCGCCTCCGGCTTCACCCAGCCGACCCTGGTCAAGGCATGAGGCGAGCGGCGACAGCCGCCCTCTGCGCGGCGCTGCTCGCGGCGCTTGCCGGCGCCACGCAGGTCGCCGCCGGCGCGCCCGGCGGCGCGTCGCAGGTCGTCGCCGACGGCAGTCGCGCGGGTGATCGCCATTTCACACCCCTGCGGGGTGAAATGGCGATCACCCAACCCTGTGTGGCCTGGAAGAAGCACCACAAGCGCGTGGTGAAGCGGGTGCGGCGCGACGGTGAGTGGAAGCGGGTGGCGTGGGTCAAGCGCTGGCGCACCTGCGCGCGGTGGGCGCCGGCACCGGTCGTGGCGCCGCCGGCCGTCCCTGTGCCCGCGCCGACGCCCACGCCGGAACCGCAGCCAGAAGATCCCACGACCCCGCGGCTCGGGGTCAAAGCCGAAGAGTGGTCCTACACGCTCTCGCGCCCCGAACTCGAGGCGGGCGAGGTCGTGGTCGAGCTCAACAACCAGGGCGAGGACCCGCACAACCTCAACCTCCAGCTCGCCGACGAATCGGGCCCAGAGCTGTCGCTGGCGACGATCGGTCCCGGCGGCCAGTCGAAAGGCAAATTCAGCGTTCCGGCGGGCGAATACAGGCTCTGGTGCAGCCTCGACGGCCACGAGGCCGCGGGGATGAGCGCGACGCTGGTCGTGGCGCCCTAGTCGCCCATAAAGCGACTATCCCGCCAACGCCTAGATCAGGCGCTTGGGGTGGCCGATCGAGCCGACCTCGGAGATGTCGCGCTTGAAGGGCAGGCTGGCGGTCCAGTCGAGCACCGCACGCGCCTTGCGGGCGTTGCCCGGGATCTGGGACATGTGGTAGCTGCGGGCAAGCCACCAGGCCGGGAAGCCACGGAAGGTGCGCTCTCCGATCCGGCCGACGGCCTTGTAGCGGCCGAGATTGACGAAGGAAGCCTCGCTGACGTACTCGAAGGGCGCTGGCGAGCCGATCCCCAGCTCGGCGGCGATGTTGCGAGCGGCCACCGGGCCCTGGCGGACCGCGTGCTGGGCGGTCGGCGGACAGGTGCCGCCGCGCGGGTCGGGGGCGGCGGCGCAGTCGCCGATCGCCCAGACCGAGTCGAGCCCCTCTACGCGCAGAAACTGGTCAACCGGAACCCGGCCGCGCTCGTCGAGCGGCAGGCTCAGCTCGCGCAGGATCGGCTGCGGGGCGACGCCGGCGGTCCAGACGACGGTGCGGGTCGGCAGCGTCTCGCCGCCGGAGAGGCGGGCGAAGTCGGCGCCGACCTCGTCCAGGGTCGTGCTGAGGCGGATGTCGATGCCGCGCCCGCGCAGCTCCCGCAGGGCGTACTCGGCCAGCTGCAAATCGATCTCCGGCAGCACCCGGTCGGCGGCCTCGACCAGGACCCAGCGCATCCCGTGCAGGCGAGCGCGCGGGTAGCGGTCCATCGCGTCGGCGGCAAAGTCCTGCAGCTCGGCCAGCGCCTCGAGGCCGGCATAGCCGCCGCCGACGAAGACGTAGGTGAGCAGTTCTTCGCGCCGGGCGGGGTCGTCGGTGGCGTTGGCTTCCTCCAGAGTCTCGACCACGTGGTTGCGCAGATAGATCGCGTCAGCGAGCGACTTGAATCCGACCGCATGCTCGTCGAGGCCGGGGATCGGCAGCACCCGCGAGACCGAGCCGAGGCTGAGCAGCAGCTGGTCGTAGGGCAGCGACTCGGTCTGCCCGTATTTGGCCTGCAGCTCAACCGTCTTCGCCGCCGGGTCGTGGCCGACGATCCGGCCGATCCGCAGATACGTGCGCTTGAGGATGTCCCGCAGCGGCGTCACCACGTGCCGCGGCTCCAGGGTGCCCGCCGCGGCCTCCGGCAGAAACGGCGTGTACAGGGCGAAGTTGGTCTCGTTGGCCATCAGCAGCCGCGCCGACTGCTTAGGCAAGACCCGCTCCAGCTCCCGCGCAGCCGCCGCCCCTCCAAATCCACCACCGGCGATGACTACGTTCCAGGCCATGCCTTCAAGGTAGCACTTTGTAACATGTTGTTACAAAGTCACAATTGCTGCAACCGGCGCGGGCTCAGAGCCCCAGCTGCTGCTTGATCAGGCGGTTGACCTCGCCGCCGTCGGCGCGGCCTTTGGTCTCGCGCATGACGGCGCCGACGAGGGCGCCGATCGCCTTCTCGTTGCCGTCGCGAACGCGGTCGGCGGCGGCGGGGTCGGACTCGATCGCCTCGGCGACGATCGCCTCGAGGGCGCCGTCGTCGGCGGCCATCTGGGCGAGGCCCTCGCGCTCGACGATCGCGTCCGGGTCGCCGCCCTCGGCGACTAGGGCGGCGAGGACGGTCTTGCCGGAGCCGTGGGAGATCTTCTTCCCCTGTACCAAGGCGACCAGGGCGGCCAGGGACTCCGGCGTCACCTTGGACTCGGCGGCGCCGGACTCTGAGTCGGCGGCGCGCAGGGCCGCGGCGAGCTCGCCGGTCACCCAGTTAGCGACGGTCTTCGCCTCCACCCCGCTCGCCAGCGCCGCGGCCCGCTCGAAGTAGTCGGCAGTCTCCGGGTCAGTCGCCAGCACGGTCGCCACGTCCTTGCTCAGTCCCTCGCCTTCGTAGCGCTCGATCCGCGCCGCCGGCAGCTCTGGCAGCGCCTCGCGCGCCGCCCGCAGCATCTCCTCGGTCGGCACCACCGGGACCAGGTCGGGCTCGGGGAAGTAGCGGTAGTCGTGGGCTTCCTCCTTCGAGCGCAAGGAGGTCAGATCGCCGCTGCGGGGGTCGAAGTGGAGGGTCTCCTGTTCGACCGTCCCCCCCGCCTCGACCAGCGCTTTCTGGCGCTCGAGCTCGGCTTCGACCCCCCGCTGCAGGTAGCGGAAGCTGTTCATGTTCTTCAGCTCGGTCTTGGTGCCCAGCTCCTCCGAGCCGACCGGGCGCACGGAGACGTTGGCGTCGACCCGCAGGCTGCCCTCCTCCATATTCACGTCGGAGACCCCGAGCTGGCGCACGGTCTCCCGCAGCAACCGCGCCCACTGGGCCGCTTCGGCGGCGCCGCGCAGATCGGGCTCGGTGACGATCTCGACCAGCGGCGTGCCGCCGCGGTTGAAGTCGACCAGTGAGGCGCCAGAGCCGTGAATCCGGCCCGACTCGCCGACGTGGATCATCTTCGCCGCGTCCTCCTCGAGGTGGGCGCGGTGGATGCGGACGTCACCGAGCCGGCCGGGGCCGCAGATCGGGATGTCGTACTGGCTGATCTGGTAGGCCTTGGGGCTGTCGGGATAGAAGTAGTTCTTGCGATGGAAGATCGAGCGGGGGGCGATCTCGCACTCCAGCGCCGCCCCGATCTGCAGCGCGTAGAGAACCGCCTGCTCGTTGACCACCGGCAGCACCCCCGGGTGAGCGAGGCAGATCGGGCAGGTGTGGGTGTTCGCCTCGTCGCCAAACGACAGTTCACAGCCACAGAACATCTTCGTCTTGGTCGCCAGCTGGACGTGGATCTCCAGCCCGATCACGGCCTCCAGCTCAGCCACCGTCGGCCCCCTGGTTCCAGGGCCGCTGCGCCGCGACCTCGGCCTCGAAGCCGATCCCCTGCTCGAGCGCGAAGGCGGCCTCCAGCAGCTTCTGCTCGGCGAAGGCGGGCGCCGCGATCTGGAACCCGACCGGCAGCCGCGGGCCGCCGCCGTCGGGCTCGGCGAGCCCGGAGGGGATCGAGATCGCCGGGATCCCGGCCAGGCTCATCGGCACCGTGAAGAAGTCGTTGAGGTACATCGCCAGCGGGTCGGCGGTTTTCTCGCCGAGGCCGAAGGCGACCGAGGGCGAGGTCGGGGTGACGACGAAGTCGACGCCGGCGAAGGCGGTGGTGAAGTCTTCGGCGATCCGCGTCCGCACCTTCTGCGCCTGCCCGTAGTAGGCGTCGTAGTAGCCGGAGGAGAGCGCGTAGGTGCCGAGCATGATCCGCCGCTTCACCTCGGTGCCGAAGCCGTCGGCGCGGGTCGTCTCGTACATCTCGACCAGGTCGCCGTCGCCGCCGGAGCGCAGCCCGTAGCGGACGCCGTCGTAGCGGGCCAGGTTCGAGGAGGCCTCGGCCGGGGCGATCACGTAGTAGGCGGAGATCCCGTGCTCGGCGCTCGGCAGCTCGATCTCGGCGATCTCGCCGCCGAGCTGCTCGATCCGCGCCAGGGTCGCATCGAAGTTCTCCCGCACCCCGGACTCGAAGGCGTCGCGGGCGAGCTCGGCGGGCACGCCGAAGCGCAGCCCCTTGAGGTCTTCGCGGCTGGGCGCGACGATCCCGCCCGCGATCCCGACCGAGGTCGAGTCGCAGGGGTCGCGGCCCTGCAGCGCCGCCAGCAGCAGCGCCGCGTCGGTGACGTCGCGGGTCAGCGGCCCGCACTGGTCCAGCGAGGAGGCGAAGGCGATCATCCCGTAGCGGGAGATCGAGCCGTAGGTGGGCTTGAGGCCGACGATCCCGCAGAGCGAGGCGGGCTGGCGGATCGAGCCGCCGGTGTCGGTTCCGATCGAGCAGGGCGCGAGGCCGCCGGCGACAGCGGCGGCGGAGCCGCCCGAGGAGCCGCCGGGGACGCGGGTGCGATCCCACGGGTTGAGGACCGGCCCGTAGGCGGAGGTCTCGTTCGAGGAGCCCATCGCGAATTCGTCCATGTTGGTCTTCCCCAGCACGCGGGCGCCGGCGGCGTCGAGGCGCTCGACCGCGTGGGCGGTGTAGGGCGGGTGGTAGCCGGCGAGGATCTTCGAGCCGGCGGTGGTCGGCGAGCCCTCGGTGGCGAAGATGTCCTTGACCGCGACCGGGATCCCGCCCAGCGGGCCGTCGAGCGCCTGGTAGTCGTCGGCGTTCTCGACCGACCAGAGGTAGGCGTTCAGCTCGTCGCCCGCGGCCGCCTGCATCCAGGCGGCGAAGTACTCGTCGGCCGAGACCTCGCCGGCGGCGATCTTCGCCGCCGCCTCGGCGACGGAGAGCTGCAGCAGCTCGCCCATCAGGCGTCGGCCTGCTCAGCCTGCGGCGAGGGGACGCGGAAGGCGCCGTCGACCGCTTCGGGCGCCGGCGCCAGCGCCGCCTCGGGCGACAAGCTCGGGCGCGGCACGTCCGGCCGCAGCACGTTCTCCAGCGCGACCACGTGCGAAGTCGGCTCGACCCCCTCCAAATCCAGCTGCGCGATCTGGTCGACGTGGGAGAGGATCCCCGAGAGCTCCTCGGTCATCCGCTCGACTTCCGCGTCACTCAACTTCAGGCGCGCGAGCCTCGCAACGTGCAGCACTTGGTCCCGGTCGATCACGGCCGGGGATTCTAGGGCGCGTGCAGGGGGTGAAGCGTCTTGCACTTTTTCGGCGCGTTCAATCGCGGACAGGCGCAAGCGTTCTCGAAAAAGTTAAGCGGAACCCCCTGCACGCGCCCTGGCTGCCCAGCCAGTTATTGTCTCGACCATGCAGGGGCCCGCCGCCGAGAGATTCGTGGTGCTCAGTTTGCGCCTGCTTGCAGCGACCTTTGCGGTAGTCGGCCTGCTGTTCATCGCCGTCCCCGACGGCACCCTCGACGTCCTCTCCGACTTCGGCGAATGGCTCGGGAACGAGACCCGCGCCCCGCACGGCGACGAGCAGCTCTGGCTCTCGCTCGGCTTCGCCTACATGGTCGTCATCACCGGCATCTGCCTGCTTGCCGCTACCGACGTCGTCCGCTACCGGGCGCTGCTGCTGGTCCTCGCCGCCGGCAAGACCGCCTCCTCGCTGGCCACGCTCGGCTTCTTCATCTTCGACGAACAGGTCTTCGCCTACCTGCTCAATTTCCTGCTCGACGGCTCGCTGGTCCTGATCGCGCTCGGGCTCTGGGCCCTGGTCGGCCGCATCGGCCGGCCGGTCGACCCCGGTTGAAGGCGCCCGCCAGGGCTCTCCGCCGCTGAGCAACGCACCCTGAGCGCGATCTGCGCGGCGATGGCGCCGGGAATCGACGGCCTGCCCGCGGCCGAGCGTGAGGTCGAGGTCTCCGGCCCGGTCGCCCGCTTCCTCGCCACCACCTCGCCCCGCGTCCTGATCCGGCTCCGCCTCGGGCTGCGGGCCTTCGAGTGGCTGCCCTTCCCTTGGCGCTTCAGCCGCCTTGACCCGGCCGCCCAGGAGGACTTCCTGCACCGGCTCGAGCGCTCGCGGCTGCCGCTCCACCACGACCTGCTGCTGATGGCGAAGCTGTTCTCGACGCTGGGCTACGCGGTGACGCCGCAGGTCCAGGAGCGGATCGGGTTCGAGATCGGCTGCGCCCGCGCCGACGGCACCGTGCCCGAGCCGGCTGGCTCGCTCGGCGACACCGAGCCGCGTGGCGAGGGCGAGGAATGCGACGTCCTGATCGTCGGCTCCGGGGCCGGCGGCGCCGTCGCCGCCGACCTCCTCGCCGCGGCCGGGCTCGACGTCCTCGTCCTCGAGGCCGGCGGCCACTACAACCGCGACAACTACCCGAGCGACCACCTGGAGGCGATCTCCACCCTCTACCGCGACGCCGGCCTGACGATCGCCGAAGGGCGACCGCCGATCCCGGTCCCGGTGGCAAAGGTGGTCGGCGGCACCACCGTGATCAACTCCGGCACCTGCTTCCGGGCGCCGGACCCGATCCTCGACGACTGGCGGCAGCGCTTCGGGATCGAGTGGGCGCACGACCTCGACGCCGACTTCGCCGAGGCCGAGGAGACCCTGCACGTGACCCAGCTCGACCCCGAGCGGATGGGCCGCAACGGACAGCTGGCGATGGAGGGCGCGGCGGCGATCGGGGCCAGTGCCGCGCCAATCTTCCGCAACGCCGGCAGCTGCGTGCAGTGCAGCTCCTGCCCGTTCGGCTGCGAGATCGACGCCAAGCGCGGCATGCACGTCAGCTACCTGCCGCGGGCGGTCGCGGCGGGGGCGCGGGTGCGGTCCGGGGTCGAAGTGACCCGGATCCTGGTCGAGGACGGCCGCGCGATCGGCGTCGAGTCCGCGATTGACCCCCGTATGGGTGGCGAATCGCGGACTCGTGGTGGCGCGTACACGGTGCGGGCGCGCAAGGCGGTGATCGTGGCCGGCGGGGCGCTGGGGACGCCGGAGCTACTGCAGCGCTCCGGGCTCGGCGGCAAGCAGGTCGGCCGCAACCTCCACATCCACCCCGCCTGCTGGGTCGGCGCCCGCTACGAGGAGGAGGTGCGCGGCTGGGACGGGGTGATGCAGAGCTTCTACGTCGACGAGTGGGAGCACGAGCGGATCCTGCTCGAGGCGACCTTCACCCCGCTCGCCTTCGGCGGCGCCTGGCTGCTCGGCGCCGGCGTCGAGCACCAGCGGCGGATGCTCGACTTCGGCCATGTCGGCTCGATCGGCGTCCACCTCTGCGACCACTCCTCCGGCAAGGTCGGCCTCGGCTCCGAAGGCTCGCTGCGGGCCAGCTACAAGCTGATCGCCGACGACGCCCGCCGGCTCGCCTTCGGGATCGCCCGCGCCGCCGAGATCCACTTCGCCGCCGGCGCCACCGAGGTCTACCCCAACATCGCCCGGGTCGGCGTCCTCAAGCCCGGCGACCTGCCGGCGTTCGAGGCGACCACCTTCAAGCCGGCGGAGCTGCGCCTGGAGGCCTTCCACCCGATGGGCACGGCGCGGATGTCAGCCGATCCCTCCGAGGGGGTCTGCGGCATCGACGGCGCCGTGCACGGGACCAGGGACCTCTACGTCGCCGACGGCTCCCTCTTCCCCACCTCGGTGGGAGTGAATCCGATGATGACGATCATTGCTTTCTCAAAGCATGTGGCGCGCGGGGTCGCAGAGGAGATGGCGGTGTCCTCGGTCGGCCGCCCCGCTCACGCACGTTAGTGCGCTCGCTTCGTCGTCCTCCCTGCGTCCTTGCCCTCTCCCCTGCCACCCTCGCGTTGACGAGGGTCGCCCTTGAGCTTGTCGGCGACGCCGGCGAAGCTGGTGCCTTCCGCGTGCATCGCCCGGTAGCCGCCAAAGGCGATCCCGAAGGCGGCGGCGAGGCCGATGAAGGCCGGCAGCCCGGGGGTCACGTCGAACGAGAGGTCCTCGAGACCAAGGCCCGGCGGCGCGAGGATGCGGAAGAGGATCAGAAGCGTGGCGAGGCCCCCAAGCACCGCGACCGCCGCGCCGGGGGCGATGATCGGCTTCCAGGCCGACCCCGCCAGCCGCAGCCCCGCGACCCCGAGCGCGGCGGCGATCGCTAGGGCGACGAAAAACGCGACCCCGCCGAGCGTCTGCCAACCGCTGCGACCGACGTCGACCACCAAGAGGTTGAGGAGGTTGCTCGTGTACTCCAGGTCGTACCAGGGCAGGAACATCACCACCAGCAGGACCAGCGCGCTGGCGGCGGCGATCGCCTCGCCGGCGCGCAGCCGCGGCCCCGACCCTCTGCGCGGGCCCTTCACCCTCATCGCAGCCTCAACTCGGGGGAGGCGGCGGCGCGCCCGCCGGAGCGGCGTTCTCTTCCTGGATCGAGAGGTAGCCGCCGACCGCCACCGCGATCGACGCGAGCAGGCCCACCCAGACCCCGACTTCGGGGTCGAGGTCGATGCTGCCAACGCCGGTCTCGACCCCGGGCGGAGCGATGATGTGGATCAGGATCACCACGGCCGAGACGGCGCCCAGGGCGGTGGTGACGACGCTCAGCGGCGCCGCGTCGGCGCGCGACACCTCGCTGCCGAACAGGGCCAGCGCCATGCCGGCGAAGGCGGTGAAGACGAGGACGATGTTGACCCAGTCGTCGAGCGCGTCGAAGGCGTCGCCGGTGAAGCCTTGGAGGCCGAACCAGGCGAAGACGAACATGCTCAAAATCAGGACCAATCCTGCGATCCCGGCGACCATCTCACCGGTTCCCGGACGTTCACTCATAGCGCCTCCTCAGTACGTAGCGAAACCCAGTGACGCGGACCCTACATCCGCCTCCGGGCGGCTTGGAGCGTGTTGACCAGCAGCATCGCGATAGTCATCGGGCCGACCCCGCCGGGCACCGGCGTGATCGCCGCGGCGACCTCGCTCGCCGCCTCGAAGTCGACGTCGCCGGCGAGCCCGTCCTCGAGCCGGTTCATGCCGACGTCGATCACCACCGCTCCCGGCTTCACCGCGGCGGCGCCGAGCAGGCGCGGCACCCCGACGGCAGCGACGAGGACGTCGGCGCGAGCGCAGGTGGCGTCGAGGTCGCGGGTGCGCGAGTGGCAGATCGTCACCGTCGCGTTGGCGCTCAGCAGCAGCCGCGCGACCGGCACCCCGACCAGCTTCGAGCGCCCGACCACGACCGCCTCGGCGCCCTCCAACTCAACGCCCTCGTGGGCGAGCAGCTCCATAACCCCGGCGGGGGTGCAGGGCACCAGGCCGGGGGTCCCGTGCGCAAGCAGGCCGGCGTTGGCCGGGGTGAGGCCGTCGACGTCCTTGCCCGGGTCGATCGCGGCGACGACGGCGTCGGGGTCGATGTGGGCGGGCAGCGGCAGTTGCACGAGGATGCCGTCGACGTCGTCGTCGGCCCCCAGCGCCGCCACCAGCGCCAGCAGCTCCGCCTCGCTGGTCGCCGCCTCGAGCCCGTGGTGGACCGAGTTCATCCCCACCTGCTCGCAGGCCTTGTGCTTGTTGGCGACGTAGATCTCCGAGGCCGGGTCGTCGCCGACGATCACGGTCGCCAGGGTCGGGGTGCGGCCCGCCTCCTCGACGTAGGCGGCGACGTCGACCCTGACCCGCTCGCGGACCGCGGCCGCCACCGCTTTGCCGTCGATGACCCGGGCAGCCACTGTCAGCGCTTCCGGATCGGCGCGTAGTCGGCCATCAGCTTGCGCTCGGTGCCGTCGTCGCGGAAGCGGACCACGACGACGCCGTCGGGCTCGACCGCGGTGACGACGCCGTCGCCGAAGCTGGCGTGGACGACGTCGTCGCCGACCTGCATCCCCAGCGCCGGCCCCGGGTCGACCGGCGCAGAGGCGCCCGGCACAGTTGCCGGCGCATCCCAGGTCATGCCACCGGAGGCCAGGGTCGCGTGGCGCTCGGTCAGCTCGACCGGCAGCTCGTCGATGAAGCGCGAGGGCATGTTGCGCTCGGCTCGGCCGAACAGGCGCCGCTCGCGCGCCCAGGTCATGTAGAGCCGCTGCCGGGCGCGGGTGATGGCGACGTAACAGAGCCGCCGCTCCTCTTCCTCGCCGCCCTCTTCCAGCGCCCGCATGTGCGGGAAGGAGCCGTCCTCGCAGCCGACCACGAAGACAGTGTCGTACTCCAGCCCCTTGGCGTTGTGGACGGTCATCAGCGTCACCAGCTCCTGCTGGTCCTCGATCGAGTCCTGGTCGGAGAGCAGCGAGATCTGCTGCAGGAACTCCTCCAGCGCCGGCGTCTCGCTCTCGCCCTCGACCTCGCGGTTGCGGTCGAACTCGGCCGCCGCCTCGGAGAAGGCTTCGAGGTTCTCGATCCGCCCCTCGGCTTCGACCGTGCGCTCGGCTTCCAGCGCTTCCAGATAACCGCTCTCGCTGAGCAGCGCCTGCAGGACCTCGGCGACCGGCTGGCCGGCGTCGACGCGGCCCCGCAGCAGGTCCATGGTCTCGTAGAAGCGACCGACCGACTTGACCGCGGCAGCGCTCAGCCCCGGCACCTCCTCGGCCCTTTCCATCACCTCCCAGATCGTCAGCCCGGCCGTGTTGGCGTAGGCGGCGAGCCGGCCCTGGCTGGTGTCGCCGATCCCCCGGCGCGGCGAGTTGACGATGCGCGCGAAGGAGACCTGGTCGGCGGGGTTCAGCAGCAGATTCAGATAGGCGACCGCGTCCTTGACCTCGGCCCGGTCGTAGAACTTGGTGCCGCCGATCACCTGGTAGGGCAGCTCGAAGCGGACCAGCGTGTCCTCCAGCACCCGGCTCATCGCGTTGGTCCGGTAGAAGACGGCGACGTCGGAGCGGGCCACCCCGTGGTCCTCCCCCAGCCGCTCGATCTCCGCCGCCACCCAGCGCGCCTCCTCGTGGTCGTCGCCGAGCTCGGAGAGCTTGACCGGCTCGCCGCCCTCGATGTCGGTCCACAGCCGCTTCGGCCGGCGCTCGCGGTTGCGCTCGACGACCGCGTTGGCGGCCGAGAGAATCGTCTGCGTCGAGCGGTAGTTCTGCTCCAGCTTGACCACGGCGGCGTCCGGGAAGTCGTGCTCGAAGTCGAGGATGTTGCGGATGTCGGCGTGACGGAAGCCGTAGATCGACTGGTCCTCGTCTCCGACCACCATCAGGTTCCCGTGCTCGGCCGAGAGCAGCTGCAGCAATTTGTACTGGGCGTGGTTGGTGTCCTGATACTCGTCGACGAGGACGTGGCGGAAGGTGCGGCGCCAGCGCTCGCGCACCTCGGGGAACAGCTCCAGGGCGTTGACCGTGCGCACCAGCAGGTCGTCGAAGTCCATCGCGTTGGCTTCGAGCATCCGTTTCTCGTAGAGCGGGAAGGCTTCGGCTACCGCTTCCTCGAAGGGGCCGGCGGCCGTTTCCGCGTACATGTCGGAGTCGATCAGCTGGTTCTTGGCGCCGGAGATCTTCGAGTGGACGGCGCGCGGCGGGTAGCGCTTGGGGTCGATTCCCAGCTCGCGCATCGCCCGTTTGAGCATCCGCTGCGAGTCGGCCTGGTCGTAGATCGTGAAGCTGCGCGAGTAGCCGAGCTTCTCGGCGTCGGCGCGCAGCATCCGCGCGCAGGCGGAGTGGAAGGTGGTGACCCACATCGCTCGCACCGAGCGGCCGACCAGGTCACCGACGCGCTCGCGCATCTCCGCCGCCGCCTTGTTGGTGAAGGTGATCGCGAGGATCTCCCCCGGCCGGGCGGCGCCGGTGGCCAGCAGGTAGGCGATCCGGTGGGTCAGGACCCGGGTCTTTCCCGACCCCGCCCCGGCCACGACCAGCAGCGCCCCTTCAGTGTGTTCGACCGCCTCCCGCTGGGGCGGGTTGAGGCCCGCCAGCAGGCGCTCGACCCGGTCGGCACCGACCTGGGTCGGGGCGCCCCGGGCCTCCGAATCGCCCTCCGGCGGCATCTCGAACTCGGACTGAAGCATCGCTTCGAGAATAGAGAGGGGCGCGGCTGGCCTCGGCGTGTCGAGTCACTCGCTCGCGTGCGCGAGCGATTCGACACGGCGCTCTCAGCCGCCGGCGGGCGAGCGGCCGGTGCGCGGGCTGATCTCGGACTGCTTCTCGGCCGCGGTGCCGTTGCCGTCCAGCTCGGCCAGGCGCCGCTCGATGTCGGCGAGGCGGCCGGAGAGGCCCTTGATCGCCTCGGCGATCGGGTCCGGCAGGTGAATCCAGTCGGCATCGGGGCCGTCGACCCGCTTGCCTTCGACCCGCACCGGGTGGCCGGGGTTGCCGACCACGGTCGCGCCCGCGGGCACGTCCTCGACGACGACGGTGTTGGCGCCGATCTTGGCGTTGTCGCCGACCACGATCGGCCCCAGCAGCTTGGCGCCGGAGCCGACGGTGACGTTGTCCCCGAGTGTCGGGTGGCGCTTGCCGCGCTGGAAGCCGGTGCCGCCCAGCGTCACCCCCTGGTAGAGGGTGACGCGGTGGCCGATCACGGCGGTCTCGCCGATCACGACGCCGGCCCCATGGTCGATGAAGAACTCACTGGCGATCTGCGCCGCCGGGTGGATCTCGACCCCGGTCACCGCCCGCGTCATGTAGGCGATGATCCGCGGCAGCACCGGCACCCCCGCCTCCAGCATCGCGTGGGCGGCGCGGTGGGCCAGCAGCGCCTGCACTCCAGCCCAGCTGCTGAGGATCTCGAAGCTGGAGACGCCCTGGGCGGCGGGGTCGCGGTCGCGAGCCGCGGCGACGTCGGCGCGGACCTCGGCGACCAGCCGCTTCCAGCGTCTCATGGTGAGAAGAACGGTAGAGACATGTAACGCTCGCCCGAGTCGCAGACGACGGTGACGATCCGCTTGCCGGCCAGCTCCGGGCGCGCCGCCAGCTGCAGCGCCGCCCAGATGTTGGCCCCGGCGGAGATCCCGGCCAGCACGCCCTCCTCGCGGGCAACCAGCCGCGCCGTCTCCAGCGCGTCCTCGTCGCCGACCGACATCACCTCGTCCAGCACCGCGCTGTCAAGCACCTCCGGCACGAAGCCGGCGCCGATCCCCTGGATCTTGTGCGGGCCGGGGATGCCGCCGGAGAGGACCGGCGAGCTGGCCGGCTCGACCGCGACCACCAGCGCCTCCGGCGCCCGTTCCTTCAGCATCTGGCCAACTCCGGTGATCGTGCCGCCGGTGCCGACGCCGGCGACGAAGGCGCCGATCTGGCCGTCGCAGTCGCTCCAGATCTCCTCCGCGGTGGTGCGGCGGTGGATCTCGGCGTTGGCGGGGTTGGAGAACTGCATCGGCATGAAGGCGCGGCGCTGCTCGCGAATCTCCTCGGCCAGCGCCACCGCCTCGCTCATCCCGCCCAGCGAGGGCGTCTCCCGCACCTCGGCCCCGTAGGCCCGCAGCAACTTCGCCCGCTCCCGGCTCATCCCCTCGGGCAGGGTCAGGATCAACTCGTAGCCGCGCGCCGCGCAGACCATCGCCAGGGCGATCCCGGTGTTGCCGCTGGTCGGCTCGACCACGACCGAGCGCCCGGGCTTGACCAGCCCCTGCTCTTCGGCCGCGTCGATCATCGCCACCCCGATCCGGTCCTTGACCGAGCCACCGGGGTTGAAGTACTCGAGCTTGGCGCAGACCTGCCCGCCGAGCCCGTCGGCCATCCGGTCCAGAAGGACCATCGGCGTGCCGCCGACGACCGCGGACGCCTCCGCCCCGATCCTCATCGCGCTTGTCCCGGCCTCGACATGGCCAGCCACTTTAAAGCGGCGCGCCGCCTACGCCTCGACCAGGATCACCAACGTCTCCTTGACGACGCCGTCGCGCTCCTCGGCCTCGGCCGCCTCAGGCGTCTCCAGGGCGGCGATGACCTTGTCCATGTCGGCAACGTCCATCAGGACGCCCACGCGGGCGGGATTGGTCGGGTCGACGAACTCCCTGATGTTGGTCACGCCGAGCGGGGTGAAGAACTCCTCGCGGGTGGTCGCGGCAAGCCAGTGGTCCTTGTCCTTCACCTCATGGGATACGAAAACGGTTGGCATCGAGCAGCTCCTTCGTTGGATTTCAACTAGATGAAGTACATGCCGCTGCCGGCCTCCTCGGCCTCGCGGCGGGCGACTTCGGCGATCGTGGTCTGGCCGAAGACCTTGCGCAGGGAGGCGACGCCCTCGGCCCAGATGCCTCCGGCCTCGTCTGCCTCCTGGCCGACTTTGCCGTCGAGCGCCTGGACGACTTCCAGCACGGTGATCTCTTCGGCCGGGCGCGAGAGCGTGTAGCCACCGCGCGAGCCGCGGTGGCTGGTCAGCAACCCGGCCCGCCGTAGGGTGGAGAAAAGCTGCTCGAGGAATTGCTCGGGGATGTCGCGGCGCTCGGCCAGCTCCTTGATCGGAACCGGGCGCTCGCCCGAGCGGGCGAGCTCGGCGAGGGCAACCACCGCGTAGCGCGACTTTGAGGTGATCGAGATCACAGGGCCTTTCTACCGCAACGATCGCGGCTGGGCTAGGATCGGATTCAGTGGGGCGCAGGGACGCAACCGGTGCCCGGACCGCCTTCGAACGATCGGATCACGCCCTGAGCGACCGCCCGAACTGCCTGGTGATCGATCACCACCCGCTTGTCCGGCTCGGAGTTCGAGGGTTGCTCGGGAACCGCTTTGAGCTCTACGAGACCGAGACCCGCGAAGAGGCTCTCGACCTCGTCCGCGACATCGGCGACTTCGACGTCGCGATCATCGACATGCGCCACCACAGCAACGGCGCCGGCCCGACGATCGGCGCCCACGAGGCGATCCGGGACATGCACCGCTCCTCGCCCTCGCTGGGGATCGTCGCCCACGGCGACATGCCCCACCGCCACAACGCCAGCGCCGCGCTCCAGGCCGGCGCCAGCGCCTACGTCTCCCGCACGGCCGGGCCCGAGGCGCTGCTGCGCGCAGTCGACGCCGCCGTCGCCCAGGAAAGCTACGTCGACCCCAATGTGCCGCCGAAAGGCAGCCGCGGCAAGCTGACCGGCCGCCAGCGCCAGATCCTGCAGCTGCTCGCCAACGGCGAATCGACCACGGTCGCGGCGCGCGAACTCGACCTCTCCGAAGAGACGGTCAAGACCCACATGAAGAACATCCTCGCGCGGCTAGGGGCGCGAAACCGGACCCATGCCGTCGCGATTGCCCTGCGCGAGTCGCTGATCGACTGAGTCGCGGTGCTCGGGGCCATGTCCCGACCAGGCGGGACGGCGGACCTTCAGCAGTGAACGGCGGCGCCACTCGCTCTGCAGCGACTGACCCTGCGCCGGGCTAGATCCAGCCACGGTCCCTGGCGGTGAGGACCGCCTGGGCGCGATCGACAGCGCCGATCTTGCCGTAGACGTTGTGCAGGTGGGTGCGGATGGTCGAGACCGAGAGGTGCATCTCGCCGGCGATCTGCTTGTAGACCATGCCCTCGGAGAGGTGGCGGAGGACGTCGAGCTCACGGGCGGAGAGCGGGCAGGGCTCGCTGATCCGGGAGGACTCCTGGCGCGCCATCGGCAGCTCGTAGAGCAGGTTGCGGAGGGCGTCCGGGCTGAGACCGCAGCGCTCGGCGCTGGCCCGCAGGCGTTCCGGGGAGATCGACTCGCCCTGCGAGTAGTGGGCGACCATGTCGGCGGTAGCGACCAGGGCCGCCAGGCCCTCGGAGTCGTCGGCGTGGTGGCGCTCGATCGCGACGGCGATCCGAGCCGGCAGGTTCCAGCGCCGAGCCAGCACACCGCCAACCAGCGCGTGGTCGATGCCGAGCTGCTCGCGTTCGTCGCGCAGGCGCTGCTCGGGGCTGCGTGAGGCGGCGTCGAAGTAGACCTTGTAGCCCGGGTGCAGGCGGGAGATGACGAGACGGCCGACGTCGTGCAGGAGCGCCGCCACGGCGAGCTCGTCGCGTTCGGTCCAGCCGACGATCCGGCCGATCTGATCGGCGGCGCGCTGGGTCGAGAGGGCATGGACGCGGAAGCGCTCGGGCTTCAACTCCCAGCCGCCGTTGGACTCGAAGAAGTCGAAGCTGGGCGCGGTGCCGGCGATCGCCAGCACGCCCGAGGGCTTCAGCAGCTCGACCGCGGCCGGGATGCTGCCGACCCCGCCGGCGGACATGCCGCTGCGGTTGGCGATGCGAAGGACGGAGATCGAGAGGGCGACGTCGGCCTCGACGGCTTCGATCACCTCGCCGACGCGGGCGGTGTCCGCAGTGGCGGCGGAGATCACTCGCTCGCGGGACTCGATCAGGACGGGGAAGCGCTCGACGGCCTCGAAGGCCTCGGCGAGGCGGCTACCGGGGGCCGGAGCCGGGGCCCCGCGTGCGCCATTGCCGTTGCCGTTCTCGGCGATGACTTTGCCGTTCGCGGCGTCGGCTTTTTCTGCCTTGGGGATGGTCGTTGCTGCCATGCCCCCCACATCGGCAGATGAAGACGTTTGGTTTAGCCAAACGTTCCCCCGACATACGACCCCGGCTAGTACAAACGTCCAGCCGTAGGCCTAATCTGGCTTCGCTTCAGGCGTCTTTCATGCACTTTGCAGACGGTCGGCAGCGGCTCCGATGCGTTGCAAGGAGCGCTCGCGGCCCAGCACCGCCAGCGACTCGAAGATGCCAGGCGAGACCGAGCTGCCGGTGATAGCGACCCGGATCGGCTGGTAGAGCTTGCCCGCCTTGATGTCGAAGCGCTCGAGCAGCGGCGCCAGCGCCGCCTCGATCGGGTCGGGCTCAAAGGGCTCCACCGGCTCCAGTGCCGCCGCCGCGGCCGCCAGCATCTCGCCGGCGCCCTCTTTCATCACCTTCGCCCAGGCCTTGGGGTCGTCGACCGGCGGCTCGAAGAGGAAGCGGATCAGCGGCCAGACCTCGTCCAGGGTCTGGGCTTTCTCCTGGGCGATCGCGCAGCCCGCTCGCAGCAGCTCGTCGGGCTCGCGGCCGACGTGGCGGGCCACCGCGGCGGTGTACTCGTCGAGCGGCAGCTCGCGCATGAAGCGACCGTTCAGCCAGCGCAGCTTCTTCTCGTCGAAGATCGCCGCCGCCTTGCCGACGTCGGCGACCTCGAAGCGGCGGACCAGCTCCGCGGTCGACATCAGGGTGGTGTCGTCGTCGGTCCCCCAGCCGAGCAGCGCCAGGTAGTTGCGGACCGCGGCCGGCAGGTAGCCGGCGTCGCGCAGCTCCTGGACCGAGGCGGCGCCGTGGCGCTTGGAGAGCTTCTTGCCGTCGGGGCCGTGCAGGAGCGGCAGGTGGGCGTAGCGCGGCGGCTCGTGGCCGAGCGCCTCCAGCACCAGCAGCTGCTTCGGCGTGTTCGAGAGATGGTCGTCGCCGCGCACCACCTCGGTGATTCCCATCTCGGCGTCGTCGACGGCGACCGCGAAGTTGTAGAGGACGCTGCCGTCGCCGCGAGCGATCACGAAGTCGTCGTAGCTGCGGTTGGGAAAGGCGACGGGGCCGCGCAGGAGGTCCTCGACCACGGTCTCCCCGCCGTCGGGAACGCGCAGCCGGATCGCCGCCCCGGCCTCCTCCGTGGGCGTGCCGCGGTAGCCGCTGCCGGCGCCGTGCGCGGCCTTCCAGGCCTCGACGTCCTTGGCGGTGGCGGAGTCGCGGTAAGCGTGGCCGGACTCCAGCAGCCGCGCCAGCGCCGCCGCGTGCGCGGGCGCCCGCTCGGCCTGCGAGAGCGGGCCCTGGTCCCAGTCGAGCCCGAGCCAGCTCAGCGCATCAAGGATCTGCTCGACGTTCTCGGCGGTCGATCGCTCGCGGTCGGTGTCCTCGATTCGCAGCACCAGCTCGCCGTCGCCGTGCCTGGCCGCGAGCCAGTTATAGAGTGCGGTTCGAGCCCCGCCGATGTGCAGCGCACCGGTCGGCGAGGGGGCAAATCGAAGTCGGAGGGTTTTCTCAGTCATGTTGATCGGGGCGCACGTATCCACGGCCGGCGGGCTCGCCAACGCGATCGAGCGTGGCGAGGAGCGCGGCTGCGAATCTATCCAGATCTTCCACCAGAGCCCCCGCATGTGGCGGCCGACCAATTACGGGGAGGAAGATTTCGCCGCTTTCAACGAGGCGATGGCGGCCTCGAAGTCGGTCGACGCGGTGATCATCCACGCCGTCTACCTGATCAACTGCGCGACCAAAGACAAAGAGCTGCGCAAGAAGTCACTGAACTCGCTCACCCACGCCCTGCGGATCGGCGACGGGATCGGCGCCAAGGGCGTCGTCCTCCACCCCGGCTCGCAAAAAACTGATCCGCTCGTCCCGTCGCTGAAACGGGCAGCGAAAGTGATCGCAGCGGCGCTGAAGGAGACCGACTCCTGCCCGCTGCTGATCGAGCAGACCGCTGGCCATAAAGGGCTGCTCGCCCGGGACTTCGACCAGACCGCCGACCTGATCGAGCTCGCCGGCGGCGGCGATCGCCTCGGCCTCTGCCTCGACTCCTGCCACCTCTTCGTCCAGGGCTACGACATCACCGACGAGGTCCACCTGGCCACGGTCCTCGACGAAGCCGACGCCAGGATCGGAATCGACCGCCTCGGCGCCGTCCACGTCAACGACGCCGCCGTCCCCCTAGGCGCCCACCTCGACCGCCACGCCAACATCGGCAAAGGCGAGATGGGCAAACGCGGCCTCTCGGCCTTCCTCTCCGAGCCCCGCTTCGAGGGCCTCCCCGCCACCCTCGAGACCCCGGGCCCCGAAAAGAAGGGCTCCTCCAAGGCCGAAGTCACCGCGGCGAAGCGCCTGCGGCGCGAAGGACTAAAACGCCGCGGGACGAAGCGCTCTCGCTAGAGGGGATCGGC
>DATAON010000088.1:0-10533 GCA_036265715.1 Solirubrobacterales bacterium
GACACCGACGCCGATCAGCTCTGGTTCGTCGCCGGGGCCCCGCCTCCGCAACAGGCGAGCACGCTGGAGATGGACGAGGCGCAGCTGCGCCGGCTCTACCCCGACGGCCCGAAAGCGCTGCCGCCCGAGCTGAGCGGCTGAGTCGCGCCTGCGGGGGACGCGGTCTGCACATTTCCGCCCCTACAGGCACGGATATCTGCACATCGCGACGGTCGGGAACCTAGGCTGTGGCGATGGGTTCGACCGAGCCGGACGGCGTCGCCTTCGAGAGCGGAGCCGGGCGCTGGCTGCTCGCCGTGGCGGTCGCGGGGTCGGGGATGGCGTTCCTCGACGGCACGGTGGTCAACGTCGCGCTGCCCGACATCGGCCGCGACTTCGACGCCTCCACCAGCGCCCTGCAGTGGATCCTCAACGGCTACCTGCTGACCCTGGCCTCGCTGATCCTGCTCGGCGGCTCGCTCGGCGACCGCTACGGGCGCAAGCGGGTCTTCTCGCTCGGCGTCGGCCTCTTCACCTTCGCCTCCGTGCTCTGCGCGGCCGCGCCCAACGTCGAGACGCTGATCGGCGCCCGGCTCCTGCAGGGAGTCGGCGGCGCCCTGCTGACCCCCGGCAGCCTCGCTCTGATCGAGGCCAGCTTCCGCCCCACCGACCGCGCCCGCGCGATCGGCGCCTGGTCTGGGCTCGGCGGCGTCGCCGCGGCGATCGGGCCGCTGGTCGGCGGCTACCTGATCGGGGCGATCTCCTGGCGGGCGATCTTCCTGATCAACATCCCGCTCGGCGCCTTCGTGATCTGGGCCGCGGCCGAGCACGTGCCCGAGAGCCGGGATCCGGGCGCGACTGGGCGCCTCGACCTGACCGGCGCGGTGCTGACCGCGCTCGGCCTCGCCGGCACCACCTACGCGCTGATCGAGGCGCCCGAGAAGGGCGCCTCGGCCGCGATCCTCGTCACCGGCGTCGGCGGCATCGCGGCCCTGGTCGCCTTCTTCGTCCACGAGCACCGCACCCCGAACCCGATGCTGCCGCTGAGCATCTTCGCCTCGCGCCAGTTCAGCGCCGCCAACGCGGTCACCTTCGTCGTCTACGCCGCCCTCGGCGGCGTCTTCTTTCTGCTCGTCGCCTTCCTCCAGATCTCGATGGGATACACGCCGATCGAGGCCGGCTCGGCCTCGCTGCCGGTGACCGCGCTGATGCTGGTCTTCTCCGCCCGCGCCGGCGGCCTGGCGCAGCGGATCGGGCCGCGGATTCCGCTCACGGTCGGGCCACTGGTGATCGCCGTCGGCCTCGCCTGGCTCTCGATGGTCGAACCGGGCGACTCCTACCTGACCTCGATCCTGCCGGCCGTGGTCGTCTTCGGCGCCGGTCTGACCCTGGTCGTCGCCCCGGTCACCGCGACCGTGCTCGCCGCCGCCGACGCCAACCACTCCGGGATCGCCTCCGGCGTCAACAACGCCGTCGCCCGCGTCGCCGGCCTGCTCGCCGTCGCCGTGCTGCCGGTGATCGCCGGCCTCACCGGCGAGCGCTTCTACGACCCCCAAGCGATGACCGACGGCTTCCAGATCGGGATGATGACCTGCGCCGCGCTGGCCGCGGCGGGCGGCGTCCTCGCCTGGTTCACTATCGACTCCGCCGTGCTGCACGAGGAGCCCGGCGACGAGCACTTGGAGGACGAGTACAGCTGCGGCGTCACCGGGCCGCCACTACGACCAGGAAGAGAGATGGCATGAAGATCCGCGCCGCGGTGCTGGAGGAGTTCGGAGCCCCGCTCGCCGTCCAGGAGCTGGACCTGAGCGAGCCGAGAGCGGGCGAGGTGCTGGTCCGCCTGGTTGCCTGCGGCGTCTGCCACACCGACCTCTACACCGCCTCCGGCGCCGACCCCTCCGGCTACGCGCCGGCCGTCCTCGGGCACGAGGGCGCCGGCGTCGTCGAGAAGGTCGGCGAGGGCGTCGGCTCGCTGGCCCCCGGCGACCACGTCGTCACCCTCTTCTCACCGCAGTGCCGCGAGTGCGTGCACTGCGTCGACGAGCGCACCAACCTCTGCATGGCGATCCGGGCCGAGCAGAACCTTGGCCACCTGCCCGACGGCAGCACCCGCCTGCACCGCGACGGCGAGGAGATCCGCCACTTCATGGGCTGCTCGACCTTCGCCGAGCACACGGTGATGCCGGAGATCGCGCTGGCCAAGGTCAACCCGGAGGCGCCGCTGGGGCACGCCTGCCTGTTCGCCTGCGGCCTTTCGACCGGGCTCGGCGCCGCGATCAACACCGCCAAGGTCCAGCCGGGCACGACCTGTGTCGTCTTCGGCGCCGGCATGGTCGGGCTCGGCGCCGTCGCCGGCGCCCGCCTGCAGGGGGCCGAGCGGATCGTCTGCGTCGACCTCTCCGAGGAGCGGCTGCAGCTGGCCCGCGGCCAGGGCGCGACCGAGACGATGATCGCCGGCCCCGACACGGTCGCCGAGATCCTCGAGTCGACCGGCGGCTTCGGCGCCGACTACACCTTCGAGGCAACCGGCAACGTCAAGGTGATGGCGCAGGCGGTCGAGGCGGCGCGGATGGCCTGGGGCCTGTGCACGGTCGCCGGCGTCGCCGGCAAGGGCGAGACGCTGGACGTGATCCCGCGTTGGCTGATCACCGGCCGCCGCGTCGCCGGCTCCTCCTTCGGCGGCGTCAAGGGCCGCGACCAGGTGCCGGAGTTCGTCGAGATGGCGATGGCCGGCGAGATCGACGTCGCCCCCTTCGTCTCCCACGAGATCAGCCTCGACGAAGTCAACCGCGGCTTCGAGCTGATGGAGGCCCAGGACGGCATCCGCAGCGTCATCCGCTTCGCCTAGTGGCGAGTTTGTCACCCACAGGTTGACTAACTCGCCACGCCCCACCTAGCTAGTCGATCGGCCTAAGGTCCCGTCGCGCCGATCTCCGCCGCCAGCTCGATGAACGGCGCCAGCGAGCCCGGGCTCGTCATCGAGCCTTTGCTGACCACCTTCTCGGGGTCGGCCCCCGCCAGGATCCGTTTCACCGGCACCTCCATCACCTTGCCGGAGAGGGTGCGCGGGATCTCGGCGACGACGAAGAGGTCGTCGGGGACGTGGCGGGGAGAGCAGCGGCTGCGGATTTCCCTCGCCACCAGCTTGCGCAGGTCGTCGCTCAACTCGGCCCCCGGGCGCAGCACGACGAACAGCGCCATCCAGCCCTCGGTGCCCTCGCGTGGGAGGTCGACGACGAGCGCGTCGAGCACCTCCTCGACCCCGTCGAGGGCGCGGTAGATCTCCGCCGTGCCCATGCGGATGCCGCCGCGGTTGATGGTCGAGTCCGAGCGGCCGTAGATGACCGCGGTGCCGCGCTCGGTCACTTCGATCCAGTCGCCGTGGCGCCAGACGCCGGGGTACATGTCGAAGTAGGCGTCGTGGTAGCGGCTGCCGTCCTCGTCGCCCCAGAAGAAGACTGGCATCGACGGCAGCGGCTCGGTGATCACCAGCTCGCCGACCTCGCCGACCAGCGGCTGCCCGGCCTCGTCGAAGGAGGCGAGGGCGGCGCCGAGCGCCGGCGCCTGCAGCTCGCCCCTGTATACGGGGAGGGTGGGGACGCCACCGACGAAGGCGGTGCAGACGTCGGTGCCGCCGCTGGTAGAGAACAGCCAGAGGCGATCGCCAAGCTGCTCGTAGAGCCAGTCGAAGCCCTCGGGCGAGAGCGGCGAGCCGGTCGAGCCGACGGCGCGGATGCGCGAGAGGTCGTGGCCGGCGGCGGGCTCGACGCCCGCCTTGATGCAGCTGGAGACGTAGGCAGCGGAGGTGCCGAAGCAGGTGACACCGGCGCGCTCGGCGAGGTCCCAGAGGGCGCTGAGGTCGGGGTATCCGGGGCTGCCGTCGAAGAGCACGATCGGCGCCTTGGTCAGCAGGCCGGAGACCAGCAGGTTCCACATCATCCAGCCCGTAGTCGTGAACCAGAAGAGGCGGTCGCCCTCCTGCAGGTCGAAGTGGAGGCTCAGCTTCTTCAGATGCTCGAGCAGGATCCCCCCCTGGCTCTGGACGATCGCCTTCGGCAGCCCGGTCGTGCCGGAGGAGTAGAGGACCCAGAGCGGCGCCTCGAACGGGACCCGGGTGAACTCCAGCTCGGCGCCCCCGGCGGGCCCAAGATCGTCCCAATCGATCGCCCCCTCCAGGGTGCCGGTCTCGCCCCCGAGATAGGAGAGCAGCACCGTGTGGTCGACCGCGAGCTCCGAGCGCAGGCGCTCGACCACCTCCAGCCGCGAGAACTCCTTGCCGCCGTAGCTGTAGCCGTCGACCGCGAGCAGGACCTTGGGCTCGATCTGGGCGAAGCGGTCGACCACCGAGTCGGCGCCGAAGTCGGGCGAGGCCGAGGACCAGATCGCTCCCAGCGAGGCGGTCGCGAGGAAGCCGACGACGGCCTCGGCGACGTTCGGCAGGTAGGCGACGACGCGGTCGCCCTCCCCCACCCCGAGCCCACGCAGGCCGGCGGCGACGCGGCCGACTTCGCGCCGCAGCTCGCCCCAGGTCAGCTCGCCGAGCTCACGCAGCTCGGAGGCGTGGACGATCGCCACCTCCTCGTCGGCGTGGCCGCGGAAGACGTGCTCGGCGTAGTTGAGGCGGGTGCCCGGGAACCACTCCGCGCCCGGCATCTCACGGCTGCCCAGAACCCGCTCGTAGGGAGCGTCGGCGATCACCTCGAAGTAGTCCCAGATCGAGCCCCAGAAAGCGTCGGGATCGTCCACCGACCACTGCCAGAGCTCGCGGTAGCCGTCGGTCTTCACGCCACGCTCGCGGGCGAGCCATTCTGCGAAGCGGTGCAGTTGCGAGCCCTCGATCTCCTCCGGGGTCGGCTCCCACACCGGCATGCTCTCAGCGGCGTTCATCGGCCGGCTACTCTACGCCCCCGTGGCAGGCACCGAAATACGGCCCGAGGATTTCCTCGGCGACGCGGTGCCGAGCGCCGCCTCCGCCGGCGGGCGGCCGCCCAGCACCACCCACGACCGCATCATCGCGGCGGCCCTGGAGCTGTTCTCGCGCCAGGGGTTCTCACGCACCACCGTCGACGAAATCGCCGCCGCGGCCGGGGTCGGCCGGCGCACGATCTTCCGCTACTTCGGCTCCAAGAACGACATCGTCATGGGCGACTTCGACGCCAACCTCGCGCGCCTGCGCCGGGCGCTGGCCGAGTCCGACCCGGCGCTGTCGCTGATGGAGGCCCTGCGCCGGGCGGTCCTGCTCGCCAACCAGCGCCGGCCAGAGCAGCTGCCGGCGCTGCGGATGCAGACGACCCTGATCACCCGCGATCCGGTCCTGCAGGCGCACGCGATGATGCGCTATGCCGCCTGGCGCCGGGTGGTCGCCGACTTCGCCGCCGAGCGCAGCCAGTGCCGCCCCGACGAGCTGATGCCGCAAGCGATCGCCTACGCGGCCCTGGGCACCTCGATGGCCGCTTTCACGCGCTGGGTGCGGGCGCCGGGAGAAGAGCTCGAGCGCTGCCTCGACGACGCTTTCCGCGAGCTCGCCTCGGGCTTTGCGACCGTCCCGGGAAACCGGCCGGAGGAGTGACCGCCCGCTGCCTCAGCGCATCGCCCGCGCGATCACGACGCGCTGGATCTCGTTGGTGCCCTCGTAGATCTGGGTGATCTTGGCGTCGCGCATCATCCGCTCGACCGGGTACTCGTTGACGTAGCCGTAGCCGCCCAGCACCTGGATCGCCTCGACCGTGACCTTCATCGCGTTGTCGGAGGCGATCAGCTTCGCCATCGAGGTCCACTTGCCGAGGTCGGCGGGCCGCTGCGGGCGGTCGGCCATCGAGCAGGCTTTGTAGAGGAGCTCGCGGGCGGCGGCGGTGCCGGCCTCCATGTCGGCGAGCTTGAACTGGATCGCCTGCAGCTCGTTGATCGGCTTGCCGAAGGCGATCCGCTCTTTCGCGTACTCGTTGGCGAAGTCGGTCGCGCCCTGGGCGATCCCGACCGCCTGCGCGGCGGCGCCGAGCCGGGTCCGCTCGAGGGTGCCGAGGGCGACGTTGAGGCCCTTGCCCTC
This sequence comes from Solirubrobacterales bacterium, assembly GCA_036265715.1. GTDB lineage: Bacteria > Actinomycetota > Thermoleophilia > Solirubrobacterales > 70-9 > VAYN01. Next base: position 6,026 of record DATAON010000088.1, read on the forward strand.
CTCGCCGACGAGGTTCTCGTGCGGGACGCGGACGTCGGTGAAGCTCGGTGAGCCGGTCGGCGAGCCTTTGATCCCGAGCTTGTGCTCGAGCTGGCCGGGGTCAAAGCCCTCGCGGTCTTTCTCCACCACGAAGGCGCTGGTGCGGCGGCTCTCGCGGTCGGTCATCGCGAAGACGACGTAGAAGTCGGCGATCGTCGCGTTGGTGATCCAGGCCTTCTGGCCGTTGATCACCCACTCGTCGCCCTCGCGCACCGCCGTCGTCCGCATCGCCGCCGGGTCCGAGCCCGCCTCCGGCTCCGAGAGCGCGAAGGCTGGCGACCACTCGCCGCTGGCGCACTTGGGCAGGAAGCGCTCTTTCAGCTGGTCGGATCCGAACAGCTGGATCGGCAGCGTGCCGAGCTCCTGGATCATCAGCATCAGCGAGCTGGAGGCGCAGGCCTTGGCGATCTCCTCGACCCCGATCTGCAGCATCAGCGTCCCGGTCCCGGTCCCCCCGTAGCGCTCGTCGAAGGGCAGCCCGAGGATGTCCTGCTCGCCGAGCAGCTTGCGGATGTCCCAGGCGTATTCGCTCTTGCGGTCGATCTCACCGGCGCGCGGGGCGATCTTCTCCTGCGCGATCTGGCGGATCGTGTCGCGGAAGTCGAGCATCTCCTGCGGGACCGCGTAGAGGCCAAGGTCGGTAGTGCTGCTCATCTCTCTCCTTCTCTGGAAGAACTAGAAGACGGGGGTCTCGGTGTAGGTGCCGAAGACCTCCTGCATCGCCGCCACCATCTCGCCCTCGGTCACCTGCACGCGAGCGGCCTCGATGATCGGCGGCATCATGTTTCCCTCACCGGCGGCTGCCCGTTTCAGCTCGACCAGCGCCGCCTCGACCGCGGCGGCGTCACGGCCCGCTCTGGTCGCCTGCAGGCGAGCCACCTGCTTGCCTTCGAGCGCCGGGTCGATCTTCAGGATCGGCATCTCCGCTTCGTCGTCGGCGGTGAAGTCGTTGACGCCGACGACGATCCGGCGGCGTTCGTTCAGCTCCTGCTGGAAGCTGAAGGAGGCGTCGGCGATCTCGCGCTGGGGGAAGTTGCGGCGGATCGACTCGACCATGCCGCCGAGCTCGTCGATGCGGGCGAAGTAGGCGTAGGCGGAGGCCTCCATCTCGTCGGTCAGCTTCTCCACGAACCAGGAGCCGCCGAGCGGGTCGGCGGTGTTGGTGACGCCGGTCTCGGTGGCGAGGATCTGCTGCGTGCGCAGGGCGACCGTGACCGCGTCCTCGGTCGGCAGCGCCAGCGCCTCGTCGTAGGAGTTGGTGTGCAGCGACTGGGTGCCGCCAAGCACCGCGGCGAGCGCCTCGGAGGTGGTGCGGACGATGTTGTTGAGCGGCTGCTGGGCGGTCAGGGAGACGCCGGCGGTCTGCGCGTGGAAGCGCAAGCGCATCGACTCCTCCTTCTTGGCGCCGTAGGTGTCGCGCAGCTCACGCGCCCAGATCCGGCGGGCGGCGCGGAACTTGGCGATCTCCTCGAAGAAGTCGAGATGCGAGTTGAAGAAGAAGGAGAGCCGGGGGGCGAAGTCGTCGACGTCGAGGCCGCGCTCGATCGCTTCCTCGACGTAGGTGAAGCCGTTCTTCAGGGTGAACGCGAGCTCCTGCTGGGCGGTCGCCCCGGCCTCGCGGATGTGGTACCCGGAGATCGAGACCGGGTGCCAGCGCGGCATCTTCTCGCTGCACCATTCGATCATGTCGGTGATCAGCCGCAGCGCCGGGTCGATCGGGAAGCACCACTCCTTCTGGGCGATGTACTCCTTGAGGATGTCCGTCTGGATCGTGCCGCCGAGCTTCTCCGGCGGCACGCCCTGGCTCTCCCCCACCAGCACATAGAAGGCGAGCAGAATCGCCGCCGGCGCGTTGATCGTCATCGAGGTGGTGACGCCGCCGAGCGGGATCCCGGCGAAGAGCTGCTCCATGTCGGCGAGGGTGTCGACGGCGACGCCCTCGCGGCCGACCTCGCCGAGGCTGCGCGCGTGGTCGGAGTCATAGCCCATCAGGGTCGGCATGTCGAAGGCAGTCGAGAGCCCCGTCTGCCCCTGGTCGAGCAGGTAGTGGAAGCGCTCGTTGGTCTCCTCGACGGTGCCGAAGCCGGCGAACTGGCGCATCGTCCACAACCGCCCCCGGTACATCGAGGGGTAGGGGCCGCGGGTGAAGGGATAGGAGCCGGGGTAGCCGATCCTCTCGTCGCGGTCGGGCGCCTCGTCCTCGGGGCCGTAGAGCGGCTCGACCGGCTGGCCGGAGATGGTCGAGAACTCGGCCTCGCGCTCCGGCGTCGCCTCGTAGCCCTGCTTCCAATCAGCCCGGCCGGCAGCCCGCTCGGCCTGGCCTTCTCCCGCCCCACTGTGAGATACGCGACTCACAAATAGTAGGAATAGCACGTATCGCTCACGGGCCAAAGTCCCCGGCGCCGTCGCGCAGCTTGCGCAGAATCGCGAACAGCTCCGTCAGGTCCTCGTCCCCCAGCGGCTCGGTGCCGAACTCGGCCGCGTTCAGCAACGCGGTCGCGGCCTCGGCGGTCTCGCGGCCCTGCGGCAGAATCTCGGCCAGGACCGCGCGGCGATCGCTCTCGTGGGGGACGCGGCGGACCAGGCCGGCCCGCTCGAGCCCGTCGATCGTGTTGGTGACGCTGGTCCGGTGAACCTGCAGCCGCTCGCCGATCTTGCCCAGCGGCAGCGAGCCGCGGCTGGAGAAGTGCAGCAGCATCAGCGCCTCGTAGCGGGGGAAGGTGAGCCCGAGCGGGGCCAGCAGCTCGTTCAGCCGCGCCATCAGGATCTGCTGCACGCGCATGATCGAGGTGATCGCGGCCATCGGCGTGGCCGCGTTCTCACCCCAGCGGGCCAGCCAGTGGCGGCGGGCCTCCTCGATCGGGTCGAAGGGGAGCGGTTGCGAGTTCACGGGCGGCCAGTGTGACAGCGGCGGGCGCTCAGCGGCCGACGATGGCCTGCACGGCAGTCAGCATCGCGACCCGCCGCAGGACGTCGCCGCCGAGCGCACGCAGCAGCTCCTCTTCGCGCTTGGCCATCCGCCCGGGTGGGTCGAACTCTTCCGTCGTCACGGTCGAGGCCGAGGCAGTTTCGGCGACCGGGCCGGGGGTGGTTTCGGCGACCGTGAGGCAGCCGATGATCCCGTCGGCGATCAGCTGCGCCCGGTAGTCGGCCCCCTCTTCGCTGGGGTGCAGGTTGTCTTCCTGCATCAGGTCGGGGCGGGTGTTGGCGACGGTCGCCCAGTCCGGCACCTGGGTACCGGGGCGCGAGGCGGCGAACGCGTGCACGACCCGGTTCTTGCCGCGGTTGTTGGCGCCTTCGACCGTGTAGCCGTGGATCGTCGGCACGACCATGCAGCGGTTGCCGACCGTGGCCGCCACCTTGGCCAGGTTTTCTTCGAGGATCTGGGGATAGTTCGGGTTGTCGTTGGTGCCGCCGTCGAAGACGATCACCGAGTACGAGGGCTCGTAGCTTTCTTCGAAGAGGTCGAGGATTTCGAAGGTGTTGGAGCCGCCGACCGCGTTCACCGTCACCTCGACCCCGGGCAGGTACTTCTCGAGGTTGGGGCCGGTCGATTCCTCGAGGCTGTCGCCGACCACGAGCACCTTCGGCGCAGCGCTCGCCGTGGCCGGCCCGACCAGGGCGACCAACCCGATCGCCAGGGCCAGGAGCGCCCCCGCGGCATGCCTGCGCGCTTTCCGCATTGGCCAACTTCTACATTACGGGCATGATCCCGGCGTCCCGCGCGCTAACCCGGCTGCTCTCTGCCGCCTGCGCAGCCGCCCTCGCAGCACTGGTCATCGCCCTCGCCGGCTGCGGCGGCAACTCCGCGGCCACGGCCGACGGCACCGTCGCCGCGGCGACCGGGACCAAGGCCAGCGCCAAGGTCGAGGTCGGCGCCGGCAGCAAGCGCTGCCAGGGCCAGGTCGGCGACTTCCTCGCCGCCATGGGCCTCCTGCGCGAACGCCTCGTCGCCGGGCTCAGCTACGAACAGTACGTCGCCGAAATCAACCAGGTGCGGGCCAGCTACGACGAGGTCCCGGTCGAGCAGATGGCCCTGCGCTGCGTCTCCAACGCCGGCACTCCGGGCGAGCGGGCCTTTGGCAAATACATCGCCGCCGCCAACGCCTGGGGCGATTGCATCGGCGAAAGCGGCTGCGACGCGGCCACCGTCGAACCGATCCTGCAGAAGCAGTGGCGGGTCGCGGCGCACTTTCTGGACGAAGCGCGGCGGGGGTTGCGGGCCTAGCTACTAGGGACGGGCTTGCTTCGAGGGGGTGGCGGGAGGGGTTGGGGTGCCCCTTTCGCTTAACTTTTTTGTGGGTCGGATTGCGGCTAAACGCCTCGATGCGCTGAAGCAAAAAAGTGCAAGACGCTTCAGGGGCACCCCAACCCCTCCCGGCGAGCCTCTCGAATGATTCCTTGGCTGCTCGGGCCGCTCCATCTCTCGCAGAGATCCCGGTCCTCGATCGCTTCGCGGAGAGCGTGAG
>DATAON010000089.1:0-5508 GCA_036265715.1 Solirubrobacterales bacterium
GGTTGGGGTGCCCCTGAAGCGTCTTGCACTTTTTTGCTTCAGCGCATCGAGGCGTAAAGCCGCATCCGGCTCCACAAAAAAGTTAAGCGAAAGGGGCACCCCAACCCCTCCCGCCACCCCCCTCGAAGCTCCGCCCCGCCCCCGCTACGCCGGCGGCAACAAATTGACCGCCGCGGCCAGTCCCACCGCCACCAGGGTGATCGTGTAGCCGGTGTAACCGCTGACCGCGAACAGCACCGCGGCGATCGCGCAGACGGCGACGACGATGGTCCAGGATGCTCGGGCGAGGGACACGGTCGGTATTTTCACCTACATGCCCGACGCTGCCGCAACCGCACTCGCCCCGGGCGGCTCCGCGGAGGCGGCGCTGGCCTTCCTCAGCGAGATGTCGCCGGACCTGCGCGGCGCCGCGATCCTCGACGCCGAGGGCTCGGTCCTGGCCGCCGCCGGCGAGCCCGGGCGCTGGGGCGAGGACGCCGTCGCCCTGTTCGCGGCCGCCGACGCGGCCGAGGGCGAAGCGGTCGAGCAGATCCACGTCGCCACCGAGCAGGGCGAGGTCTTCGCCCTGCGTCACGAGGGGTTCGCCGCGATTGCCGTGACCGAGCGCTTCGCGCTCGCCTCGCTGATGTTCTTCGACATGCGCTCGACCCTGCGCGAGCTGGCAAGGAGCCGCTGATGCCCCCGAAGCCACACCGGATCCTGCTCGACCGCGTTTCCGGCTACGCCGACGAGGCGGCCGCCTACGTGCGCCGGCGCCGCGTCTCCCGCCGTCCCTTCGCCCGCCTCTACTACGCCAACGGCCGCAGCACCGACCAGGCGGGCGACTCCGACTCCGGCGCTGAGCTGTTCGCCGTCGCCGGGCGCCTGATCGAGGTCGCGGGGCGGCCGCCGAAGTCATGAGCGAGCTGATCGATCCCGAGGTCTGCGAGCGCGTGCTGGCGCGGGCGCTGGCCAACGGTGGCCGCTTCGCCGAGGTCTTCGCCGAACGCCGCCAGGGCCTGACGATGTCGATCGACGAGTCGCGGATCGAGTCGGTCCAGTCCGGCGCCGAGGAGGGCGCCGGGGTGCGGGTGATCGAGGGCGGCACCACCTACTTCGCCCACGTCGACGGGCTCGACCCCGCTGACCTCGAGCGCGCCGCCGACGAAGCCGCTTCGGCCCTGCGCGGCGCCCGCGCCGAGCCGCGGCCGCTGCGGGCGCAAGCGACGACGCCGGTGCCGATCCTCCACCGCCCCGAAGAGGTGGCGCCCTCGCGCAAGGCCGACCTGCTGCGTGAGCTCGACCAGCGGGCGCGCGCCGAGGGCTCGGAGATCGCCCAGTTCACCGCCTCCTATGCCGAGGCCCGGCGCGAGGTGACGATCGCCAACTCCGAAGGGCTGCTGACCGGCGACGACCGCACCCGCACGCGGATCGGCGCCCAGGCGGTCGCCCGCCGCGACGGCACCGTCGAGACCGGGGCCGAGACCCTCGGCGCCCACCGCGGCTTCGAGCTGCTCGAAGACGACCCGAGCCTGATCGCCGCGCAGGCGGCCCGCAAGGCGCTGACCCTGCTCGACGCCGGCCCCGCGCCCTCGGCCTCGATGCCGGTCGTGGTCGGCGGCGGCTTCGGCGGCGTCCTCTTCCACGAGATGACCGGCCACGGGCTCGAGGCCGACCACATCCAGAAGGGCGCCAGCGTCTACGTCGGCAAGCTCGGCCAGCAGGTCGCCCGTCCGCTGCTGAACGCCTACGACGACGGCCGCCTGCCGAACGAGTGGGGCAGCGACGCGATCGACGACGAGGGCGTGCCGACCCAGAAGACGCAGGTGATCGAGGACGGCCGCCTCACCGCCTACCTCTACGACCATGTCACCGCCGAGCGCGACGGCGTCGCCTCGACCGGCAACGGCCGCCGCGAGAGCTTCCGCCAGCTGCCGATCCCGCGCATGACCAACACCTACATCGCCCCCGGCGACGCGACGCCGGAGGAGATCATCGCCGACGTCGAGCAGGGCTTCTACGCGGTCTCCTTCGGCGGCGGCCAGGTCGATCCGGCGACCGGCGACTTCGTCTTCGGCGTCTCCGAGGGCTACCTGATCGAGGGCGGCAAGGTGACCCGGCCCTGCCGCGGCGCCACCTTGATCGGCAACTGCCTCGACGCCCTCGCCGCGATCGACGCGGTCGGCAACGACTTCTTCATGAAGACGGGAATCTGCGGCAAGGGCGGCCAGCGGGTCCCGGTCGGGACCGGCCAGGGCCACGTCCGGGTCGGGGCGATGACGGTCGGCGGCACCGAGCTCTGATGAGCGAGCTGAGCGCCACCGCGCAGCGCGCCGTCGAGGCCGCTCTCGGCGCCGGAGCCGGCGCCGCCGAGGCCTACGCCTCGCGCGACAGCGGCCGCGAGGTCCGCGTCCACGGGGGAGAGGTCGAGAGCCTGACCGCGGCGACCCAGAGCGGGATCGGCGTCCGCGCCTGGATCGGCCAGCGGGTCGGCTACGCCTACGGGACCGACCTCTCCGAGGCCGGCGTCAGCGCGATCGCCGCCCGCGCCGCGGCCGCCGCCGCGGTCGCCGACGAGGACGAGTTCGCGGGCCCGCCGGAGCCGGCCGAGGTCGAGTCGATCGCCGGTCTCAGCGACCCGGGCCTGGACGCCGCCAGCGCCGACGAGGTCGCGGCCCTGGCCCTTACCGTCGAGCGCACGGCCCTGGCCGCCGACCCGCGGATCGCCGGCGTCGAGACCGCCGTCTACGCCGACTCCGCCGAGCAGGTCGCGATCGCCTCCTCCGCCGGTGTCGCCGGCGAGTACGAGATTTCCAGCTGTTTTGCCTACCTGCAGGCGCTGGCCGACGGCGACGGCGCCAAGGAGACCGGGCTCGGCTTCGGCCTCGCCCGCGGTCCCAGTGGCCTCGACCCGGAGGCGATCGGCGCCGAAGGAGCGGAGCGGGCGCTGGCGATGATCGGCGCCTCGAAGCCGGCCTCGCGCTCCTGCCCGGTCGTCTTCGACCCGACCGTCGCTGCCAGCTTCGCTGGCCTGATCGGTGGCGCCCTCGGCGCCAACGCGGTCCAGCGCGGCCGCTCGCCCTTCGCCGACCGGCTCGGCGAGGAGCTCGCCTCCGAGGCGCTGGAGCTGCACGACGACGGCCGCGACCCCGAGGGGGCTGCTTCGGCCCCCTTCGACGGCGAGGGCGTGCCACGGCGCCGCACGGCGTTGATCGAGGGGGGTCGCCTGCGCGCCTTCCTCTACGACACCTACACGGCCAATCGCGGCAAGGGCTCCTCGACCGGCTCCGCCGCCCGCAGCGGCTATCGCTCGCTGCCCTCGGTCTCGGCCTCCAACCTCGTCGTCACGCCCGGCGCGCTGCCGCTGGCGGGCCTCCTGGACGCGGCCGGCGACGGCGTCTACATCACCGACGTGGCCGGGCTGCACTCAGGCGTCAACCCGGTGACCGGGGTCTTCTCGGTCGGCGCCTCCGGCCGCCTGATCCGCGGCGGCGAGCTGGCCGAGCCGGTGCGCGAGTTCACGATCGCCGGTGACCTCGTCTCGATGCTGGGCGCCGTGCAGGCCGCCGGCGCCGAGTCCCGCTGGGTCCCTTTCGGCGGTTCGGTGAAGACGCCGCCGCTGCTGATCGGGGAGATCTCGATCAGCGGCTCGTGACGTCTGCCGCATGGCAGTGCGCTTCTTACGGCCGTGGCCACTGTTAGGGTCCGCCCGCATCTTCAACCCCGAGGAGGATTTTCGACGTGACCAAGGCTGAGTTTCTGGACCAACTTGCCGGCGACGACCGGCTCGGCAGCAAGAAAGCTGCCGGCGACGCTGTCGACGCTGTGCTCGAGGCAATCACCACCGCGCTGAGTGGAGGCGACGAGGTCAGCTTCACCGGCTTCGGCAAATTCCACGTTGCCGAGCGTGGCCCCCGTCAGGGCGTCAACCCGCGCACCGGCGAGCGGATCACGATCCCGGGCGGCAAAGTTCCGCGTTTCTCCGCCGGATCAGCCCTGAAGACCAAAGTCAAGGGCGGCTGATTCCCACAGCTTTCGCCGATCGGCTGGCGGCGCTCGTCTCTGAGCGCCGCAGCCAGATCTGCCTTGGCCTCGACCCCGACCCCGCCAAGATCGGCGGGGACGGGGCGGGTGCCGGGTCAGGCGAGCCCGCCGAGCTCGCTGCCGCTGCGGTCGCAGCGCATTGCCGCGGACTGATCGAGCGCGTCGGCCCTTCATGCGTTGCGGTGAAGCCGCAGCTGGCCTGCTTCGAGCGCCTCGGCGCCCCTGGCTGGGCCGCTCTCGCCGACGTCGTCGCGGCCGCCCGCGAGGCGGGCCTGCTGACGATCGCCGACGGCAAGCGCGGTGACGTCCCCGTGACCGCGTCCGCCTACGCACAGGCTCTGGTCGGCGAGACGCCGACCCCGTGGGGCCCGGTCGCCGGCCTCGGCGCCGACTCCTTCACCGCCAACCCCCTGCTCGGCCTCGACGCGCTCGAGCCGTTGGTCGCCGCCGCCGCCGCGGCGGGAGCGGGCGTCTTCGCCCTGGTGCGCACCAGCAACCCCGGCGCCGCTGACGTCGAGGACCTGCCGGCCCCGCAAGCGCCGCTGCACGAGCGCCTGGCCGAGTTGGTCGACGGGCTCGCCCCGCGCCTGCTCGGCGAGGGTGGCCTGAGCGGCATGGGCGCAGTCGTCGGCGCCACCGAGCCCGAGCACATCGCCCGCCTGCGCGAGCTGATGCCGCGCTCGGTCTTCCTGATCCCGGGCGTCGGCGCCCAGGGCGGCAAGCCCGAGCTGCTCGGCCCCGCCTTCGTCCCCGGACCGGCCGCGGCGCTGGTCGCCGCCTCGCGGGGGATCGCCGCCGCGACCGATCCCGCCGCCGCCGCGGAGGAATTGAGGGAAATAGTGTGGAACATCTCCGGCGGCTGAAAAGGCGAAACTCGCCGCTACGATCCCGCCCCCCAGTCAGTTTCCGGCATTCGGCTCGATGAACAGAACGAAGAGATACCTGGCGCGCCTCTTCGCGGTGCTAGCGATCGCGGCCGTCGTCGTCGCGGTGATCCTGATCGTCAACAACTTCAAACGCGAAGACTCGAAGGACGAGACGAACGGCAACGGCAAAGCCCATCCGGCCAAACAGCAACAGCAGCAGCAGCAGCAGAAAAAACCGCGGCGGACCAAAGCGAAGACCTACACGGTGGAGAGCGGCGACACGCTGACCGCGATCGCCCACAAGACCGGCGTCCCGGTCGCCGAGCTGCAGGCGCTCAATCCGGAAATCGACCCGCAGATCCTGATCGCCGGCGAGGTGCTGAAACTCAGATGACCAATTCCCGATCCGCGGTTGACCGGGGGCGTGAAGCGCCAGGCGCGTCATCCGGGCGGGTGGGCATCGGGAATCGGTCATCTCAGCTGAGGCGGTGCGCCGCCGTCGCCGCGTCGGTGGTGGCGCTTCTCGCCTGCGCGTCTTGGATCTGCTCGCCGGCGGCGCTGGCCGCTCCGCAAAGCGGTGGGGTAGGGGTTGAAAAGCAGGGCGCCAGTGGCAAGGGCG
>DATAON010000090.1:0-8123 GCA_036265715.1 Solirubrobacterales bacterium
CGTCTTTTTCGTGATCAGCGGCTTCCTGATCACCTCGTTGCTGCTGCGCGAGTTCCGCAGCGGCGGCCACGTACGCCTGGGGCGGTTCTGGAAGCGGCGCGCCCTGCGCCTGCTGCCAGCGGTCGGCGTCCTGATCGCGGTCTGCATGATCGCCGCGGCGGTCGTCGAGCCCGACCGGATCGACGCCCTGCGCGGCGATGCGATCGCCTCGCTGGGCTACTTCGCCAACTGGCACTTCATCTTCAGCCAGGAGTCTTATTTCGAGCAGTTCCAGAGGCCCTCGCTCTTCACCCACCTCTGGTCGCTCTCGGTCGAGGAGCAGTTCTACCTCTTCTGGCCGCTCGTCTTCGCCGCCGGGATGAAGCTGTTCGGCCGCGGCAAGCTGGTCCTCGGCGTGCTTGCCGGCGCCGCCGCCTCGGTGGCCCTGGCCTGGGTCCTCTTCGACCCCGGCGCCGACGCTTCCCGCGTCTATTACGGCACCGACACCCACGCGGTCGGCCTGCTCGCCGGCGTCGCCCTGGCCCTGGTCTGGAGCCCGATCGAGCTGCGCCGCCGCCGCACCGGTCCCCTGGTCGGGCCGATCCTCGACGTCGTCGGCGTCCTCGCGCTCGCCTTCATCGTGCTCAGCTTCCTCCGCGTCCACGACTACGACCTGGCGCTCTGGCACGGCGGCTACCTCTGGCTGGCCCTGGCCTCGACCCTGCTGCTGGCGGTCCTCGCCCATCCCGCCGCCCGGCTCGGCGGCATCCTCGGGCAGGCGCCGCTGCTGTGGCTGGGCCTGCGCAGCTACAGCTTCTACCTCTGGCACTGGCCGGTGCTGGTGCTGACCCGGCCCGGCGTCGACGTCGACCTGCCGACCGAGGTCCTGATCCCACTACAGCTGGCGCTGGTGCTGCTGCTCTCCGACCTCTCCTACCGCTATGTCGAGCTGCCCTTCCGCGGCCAGGGCAAGCCGGTGCTGCCGGCGGGCTGGATGCGGCTGGCGCGGCCGGCGCTGGTCGCCGGCGTCCTGGCGGTGGTCGTCTTCGTCGGCTGGAGCGGGCTCTTCTCCTCCAACGACGAGCGGATCGACGCCGCGGTGGCGTCCTCGCCGAGCAAAGCCGTGGTCACCGCCGAGCCGCGGGTGCAACGGGGCGATCTGCTCACGGACGTGGGTGAGCAAACCGCCACGCGCCCGCCCGTGTACGAGAAGGAGCCGACCCGGCTGCCGACGGCGGCGGGCCCAACCGCGACCGGGACGACGCCGGCGCCGGCCAAGCACCCGCCGCGGATCTACGCCTTCGGCGACTCGGTGATGATCGGCGCCCGCGACAGCCTCGCCGCCCGGCTCGGCCCCGGCTTCTCGATGAACGCCGAAGTCGGCCGCCAGGCCGACGAGTTCGTCGCCCTGGTCCAGGGGCTGCGGCGCGAAGGCAGGAGGCCAAACGCGGTGATCATCCAGATGGGCAACAACGGCCCGCTCTACGGCGAAGACATGGAAGCGATCCAGCAGGCGACCGCGGGGGTAGGCCAGCTGTTCCTGATCAACGACCACGCCCCGGTCAGCTGGATCGACGAGTCCAACGACGCGCTCGCCGAAGCCGGCGAGGACTGGCCGCACACGACCGTGATCGACTGGGCCTCAGTCGCCGGCGCCCACGAAGACCTGCTCTGGGACGGCATCCACCTGAAGCCGGCCGCCGCCGCGCTCTACGCGCAGCTGGTCAACAAAACGGTGCGCGAAAAGGTCGCCTTCCCGCCGCCGCCGAAGCCGAAAGCGCAGGCCAAGCCGAAGGCGAAGGCAACTCAGAGCCTGGGCGCGCAGGCGCAGCGGAAAGCCGCCGCACGCGCCCAGCGCGCGGCGTCGCCACAATGAGGGGATGAGCGACTTGAACGGCGACCGGACCGCCTGGCTGCGCTGCTACCGCTGCTGGTCCCAGCACCTCGAGATCCAGATCCACTACGACGCGATCCGCCGCGTCGACCCGGAGTCGGGCGTGCTCGCCGAAGGCGTCGACGAGGTCCAGGAATCGGTGGTCCAGTGCCTCGACTGCATGCACGACCAGCCGCACCTGACCTTCCAGGACGACCGCGTGGTGCCGATCGAGGACCGCTGGGAGCGGATGGTCGCCGGCACCCCCTGGGTCGCCTCCTGCACGGTCACGGTCGGCCAGGACCGGGTCGAGTCCTGCTCGGGCCCGGAGGCGATCGAGTTCCTCACCTACGGCGCCTTCGGCGACGCCGGCGTGCGCGAGTTCTTCACCCACGTCCGCTTCCACAAGCACGACGACGAGCAGATCGTCGTCCACCTGCTGGTCGAGCTCTACGCGCGCTCGGCTCAGGAGGCGACCGACGTGCTTGAAGGCGCCGCCCAGGGGCAGCTGGAGATCACCTCGCTGGCGGAGGAGTCGCGGCCGCCCGCGCACGCTTCCGACGAAGCCCACTGAGGCATGGCGACCGTCTCCGACTCAGCCCCACCGCGGGAGTGCGACGTCGCCGTCGTCGGCGGCGGCATCCTCGGCCTCGCCGTCGCCCGTGAGCTACTGGCGCGGCGCCCCGGCGCCAGCCTCGCCGTGCTCGAGGGCGAGCAGCGGATCGGCCGCCACCAGACCGGCCGCTCCAGCGGCGTCATCCACGCCGGCATCTACTACGAGCCCGGCTCGCTGAAGGCGCGCCTCTGCGTGGCCGGGGCGCGGGCGCTCTACGGCTACTGCGACGAGCGCGGGATCCCCTACAAGCGCTCCGGCAAGCTGGTGCTGGCGGTCGAGGACTCCGAGCTCGGCGGCCTCGACGAGCTCGAACGGCGCGGGATCGCCAACGAGGTGCCCGGCCTGCGGCGGCTGGCCGCCGAGGAGATCGCCGAGATCGAGCCCAACGCCGTCGGCGTCGGCGCCCTGCACTCCCCCGCCACCGGCGTCGTCGACTTCGTCGCCGTCGCCGAGTCCTACGCCGCCGACGTCGCCGCCGCGGGCGGCAGCGTCCACCTCGGCGCCGCCGTCAGCGGGGCCAACACGCGCCCGGGCAAGATCGCGATCCGCCACGCCCGGGGCGAGACCGTGGCCGCCACCGCGGTCTTCTGCGCCGGGCTGTGGTCCGATCGCCTCGCGGTCGCCTGCGGCGCCCCCGCCGACCCCCGCATCGTCCCCTTCCGCGGCGGCTACCTGCGGCTGCCGCCGGAGGCGGCGGAGCTGGTCCGGGCCAACGTCTACCCCGTGCCCGACCCGGAGCTTCCCTTCCTCGGCGCCCACCTCACCCGCAACTTCGCCGGCGAAGTCCTGATCGGCCCCAGCGCCTTCATCGCCCCGGCCCGCGACGCCTACGAGCTGCACCGCGTGCGCGCCCGCGACCTCGGCGAAACGCTGGCCTGGCCGGGCACCTGGAAGCTCGCCGGCCACCACTGGCGCGCCGCCGTCAAGGAGACCCGCCACGCTGCCAGCCGCCGCGCCTTCGTCGCCGAGGCGGCGAAGCTGGTCCCCGCCCTGCGCGGGGTCAAGGCGGAAGTGGCGCCGGCCGGCATCCGCGCCCAGGCGCTCGGCCGCGACGGCCGCCTGATCGACGACTTCGTCGTCCACCGCACCGAGCGCGCCGTCCACGTCCGCAACGCCCCCTCCCCCGCCGCGACGTCCTCACTCGCCCTCGCCGGCATGATCGCCGACGAGCTCGAGGCCGCCGAAGCGGGAACCTCCGCCGCCCAGGGCTGAAGCAAGTCGTGGTTCCTTTTTAACCTCAGGGGACCAAAAGGAACCACGCGATGGCTGGCCCTCAGCCCGGCCGTGGTCCGCCCGGCGAGGTTTCGCCAATCCCTCCCAGCCGCCGGAGCGAGTTAGCCGAACGGGGGTTGGTAGAAGTCCCGGACCGGTCGCATCGCGAACGGGACCGAGCCCTCGGAGCCGAAGGTGGCGCGGACCTTGCCCTTTTTGTCGGCGCCGTACTTGTTGCCCTTGACGGTGCCGCGGAAGAGGCCGAAGGCGTTGGTGGAGACGAGCTTGACCCGCTTCCACTTGCCCTTCTCGAGGATCTCGATCGAGACCTTGCCCTTGGCCGCCAGCGGCGTACGGCCCCAGAACTTGAGGCCCTTCTTCTCCGGGTAGGAGACGAAGGGGAAGCGGAAGGCGTTGAGAATCGGCTTCGGCTGGTTGGGCGCGAAGTAGAGGCCCGACTGCAGCGTCAGTTTGTAGTTGCCGCCGCTCGGTTCGTCGCGCAGCGAGTACCAGAAGAACTTGTCGACGCCCTCCGACCAGGCGCGGTAGAGCGCTTCGGAGACCCAGCGCGAGGCGATCTTCATCGGCAGCCCCTTCGGGTCCGGCGGGTTCGTGTCCCAGGAGAACTCGGTGATCCAGAGCGGCACCGGGCCGCCGGCGCTCTTGACGATCCGCTTCGCCTTGTTGGCCGCCTTCAGCACCGCCTGCAGGCGGTCGAGGTCGCCGAGCTGGACGTCGGTGGGGCCGCCCTCGTGGGTCGGGCCACCGGTCGTGTAGGGGTGGATGTCGAAGATGTCGAACTGGACGCCGCCGCCGCAGTTGCCGGGCTGGGGCTTCGGCTTCTTGCCGGCCTTCATGCAGAGTAGGTCGCGGGTGAACTTGAGCGGCCCGATCGTCTGCTTGGGAACGGCGATCGGCCCGAGCCCGCCGCCGGCAACCAGGTTGCTCGGGTCGACCGACTTGACCGCGGTCGCGAACCCGTTGAGCAGGTCGCGGTAGAGCTGTGGCGAGACCGGCTTGCCGTCGCCGCCGAACTGCGGGTTGAAGAAGAGGCTCAGGTTGGGCTCGTTGATCGGCTCCCAGTACTGGATCCGCGGCAGCCCCTCGAAGCGGCCGCTGTAGCGGGCCGCGGCGGCGTGGGCGAAGGCGGCGAAGCCGGCCGGGTCGGGGTTGCAGACAGCCGAGGTGGTGGTCGGGGGGCAGCGCTCGGCCCAGTCGGGGGCTTCGGTGACTAGCGCGAAGGGGATCAAGCCGCCGTCAACCACCTTCCTCACCGCCTGGTCGAGGTCGTACCAGGAGTAGGCCGGGTCGGCCGGGTCGGCGGGGTTCCAGCCCGGCGGCGGCGCGGCCGGGGCGATCGCCGCCCAGGAAACGACCACGCGCATGAAGGAGGCGCCGGTGGCGCGGGTTTCGTGCAGCGTGCCCGGATCGAACTCGTAGAGGCCGGAGACGCCGGTGGTCAGCGACTTCGGGGCCGCCGAGGCGCTCGCCGGCGCCAGCGTCACCGGCAGGATCGCCAGTGCGGTGATCGCCAGTGCCAGCAGGCTTCGACGGCCTTTGCTTGAGATTTTGCGGGTCATAAGAGGGTGGGCGCTTAGGCGGCCGTCTGACGCTGGCGCCAGAGGTAGGCCATGCACCAGATCAGGCCGAGGACGATCGCCAGCGGCATCAGCAGGCCGAGGCCGCCCGAGCTCGAGGAGCCCGTCGCCTGCCCAAGCACGGTGCCGAGGCCGGAGGAACCCTGCGCGGAGCTGGTGTCGATCGTGCTGTTGGCGACGCCGCTGCCGCCGCCCGAGCCGGAGCCGCCGCCGGAGCCGCCGCTGCCGCTGCCGCTGCCGCCCCCGCCGTTTCCGTTGCCGTTGCCGCCATTGCCGGCGTTGCTACCCCCGTTGCCGCCCTTCGAACCTTCCTTGTCGGCGCCGGAGCCGCTCTTCCCGGTGGAGCTTCCGTCGCCGCTGCCGGTGTCGCTGGGCGAGGTGGCGGCGGCCAGCTCGGCGGCGGCGCGGCCGTCCTCGCCCTCCTGGTCAAGCTTTTTCGTGTTCTTGTGGCCGAGCACCTTGTTGGGCTGGCCGATCGAGTCGCCCTCGACGCTGACATTGCCCTTTGGCGTCGGCAGGGTCTGCGTGTACTGGTTTACTGCCGAATTGCCAGGAGGCAGGACGGTTTCGGCGAATGCGTGCGAAGGCACGGCGACCGCCGTGGTCGCCACTGCCAGCACCAGGATCTTCCTAAGTCTGCTCATGTCAATTCCTCAACACCAGATGGGACAAGCCGATGCGGCCCCGCCAGCCAGTCCTGTGACGACCGATCGTACACGCGAGCCAGGCCTGAGCTGGACTATCGCGCTGATCTGGTTGCTGGGATTCGGCGCCGTCTTCTACCTCGGGATGAAGGGTGGCGGCTATGACCCGCTCGTCCACGACCAGATTGGGATCGTTGCCTGGTGGCTGGTTCTGGCTCTGGTCCTGGTCGGCGCCCTGCCCCGCCGCCGGCCCGGCCCGCTCGCCCTCTGCGCGCTCGGCGTCTTCGGCGCCTTCGTCGCCTGGACGGCGCTGAGCCTGACCTGGACCGAGAGCTCGGAGCGGACCCTCGCCGACCTCGCCCGGATCGGCGGCTACGCCGGCTTCTTCGCGCTGGCGGTGCTGAGCCGCGAGGCGGGCGGCGCCCGCCCCATGGTCGCCGCGGTCGGCTCGGCGATCGGGCTGCTGGCGCTGATCGCGCTGGCCTCGCGGCTGCAGCCGGGCTGGTTCCCCGACGTCGGCGTGCAGACCGCCAACTTCCTTCCCGGCGCGCAGGAGCGGCTCTCCTACCCGATCAACTACTGGAACGGGCTGGCCGGGCTGATCGCGATCGGGCTGCCGCTGCTGCTGCAGATGGCCACCGACGCCCGCACGATCGTCGTCCGCGCGCTCGCCGCCGCGGCGCTGCCGGCGGTGATCCTGGCGATCTACTTCACCCTCTCGCGGGGTGGGATCGGTTCCGCGGTGATCGCCGTCGCCGTCTACTTCGCATTCACCTCCGACCGCCTGCCGAAGCTGGCGATCGCGATCGTGACCGGGGCCGGTGGTGGCCTGCTGGTGATCCTCGCCCACGCCCGCTTCTCGCTCGTCCACGGCCTCGACGACGCCGCCGCCCGGACCCAGGGCGACGAGATGCTCTGGATCACGATCGTCGTCTGCGTCTTCGTCGGCCTCGTGGTGGCACTGCTGAGCGAGGCCGGAGCGCGGGCCGAGCGCCCCGAGTGGACGCGGGTGCCGAAGCGGACCGCGCTCTGGGCCCTGGGCGCCGCCGCGCTGGTCCTGATCGTCGCCGGGATCGCGGTCAACGCGCCCCAGCGCGGCTCCGACGCCTGGGACGAATTCAAGGGCTCGACCAAGGCCGTCGGTGGCGCCGACCGGCTCGGCAGCGTCGCCGGCGAGAACCGCTACGCGATCTGGGCCTCGGCGGTGCGGGAGATGAAGTCCGAGCCGCTGACCGGGACCGGCGCCGGCACCTTCGAGTACTGGTGGAACCGCGACGCCACCGTCAACGAAACGGTGATCGACGCCCACTCGCTCTACCTGCAGACCCTGGGCGAGACCGGGATCGTCGGCTTCCTCCTGATCGCCGGCTTCTTCGTCCTCATCCTCGTCGCCGGCGGCACCGTCGCGGTCCGCGCCGGGCCCGAGCGCCGCCCCGCCCTGGCCGCTGCGATCGCCGGCTTCCTCGCCCTCGTCGTCTCCGCCTCAGTCGACTGGGTCTGGCAGCTGCCGGTCAACGTGGTCGCGGCGATGCTGCTGGCCGCGGTCCTGGTCACCGCCCGCGACCGCCACCCCGACGGCGCCCGAAGCGCGCTACCGATCGTCCCCCGGGTCGGGGTCGTGGCGGTCGCCGCGGTGGCGATCGTGGTGATCGCGATCCCGCTCGCCTCGACCTCCTTGATCCGCCAGAGCCAGGACGAGGCGATCGACGGCGACTCCGCCGCGGCGCTCGCCGACGCCCGCACCGCCACCAACGTCGCGCCCTTCGCGGCGACTCCACGGATGCAGCAGGCGCTGCTGCTCGAAGAAGCCGGCGACCTCGAGGCCGCCGCCGCCGAGGCGACGGCGGCGACCGAACGCGAGTCGACCAACTGGCGCACCTGGGTCCTGCTCTCGCGGATCGAAGCCAAGCGTGGCAACGCCGCCGCCTCGGTCGCGGCCTACCGCGAAGCGAAGGCTCTCAACCCCACCTCGGACCTCTTCCGCGACGCCGAATAGCGCCTCGTCAGCGGGCCGTGCGCCGCTTGCGACATTGACCCCACCAGAGCGGCGTCAATGTCGCAAGCACGGAAGGGCTCCCCCGCCGCGGAAGGTCTCCCACAAAGTCGTGGTTCCTTTTTCACCTATTGGGAGAAAAAGGAACCACGCGATTCTCTGCCTAGTCCCTCCGCGCTTCGCGGCCACCCAGCCGGGCCAGCCCGCA
>DATAON010000091.1:0-21247 GCA_036265715.1 Solirubrobacterales bacterium
GGCAGCGAGCCGCGATTGGGAGAGGGCCCCGCTACCGCCGCGCGAAGCGCCGGGGCGGGGCCTTGCGGCGCGCCGCGATCCGCGAGGCGCCGAAGCCGCCGACGGTCGCCAGCAGGGTGACGGCGAGGGCGACGAGGCGGCGGCCGAGCCGCTCGAAGCGCATCGCCTGCCAGCCCTCCCGCCTGGCGATCCCGGCAAGCGGCGGGTCCGGGTTGACGACGACGGGGTTGCCGACGGCGCGCAGCATCGGCAGGTCCGAGAGCGAGTCCGAGTAGGCGAAGGAGGCGTCGAGGTCGATGTCGTGGGCGGCGGCGACGCCCTTCATCGCCTCGACCTTGCCGGGGCCGTAGACGAAGGGCCCGTCGAGGCGGCCGGTGAACCGGCCCTCGGCGTCGACCTCGTAGCGGGTGCCGATGCCGCCCTCCATCCCGAGGACCCGCGCCAGCGACTCGACGATGTCGTTGCCGGCGGCGCTGACGATGAAGGCCGGGCGGCCGGCGTCCTGGTGAGCGTGGACCTCGGCCAGCATCTGCGGGAAGACGCGCGGCAGGATCTCCGCCATCACCTCCGGCTCCATCCGCGAGATCGTCCGCGCCGGCACGCCGGTGATCAGCTCCCGGGCGATCTTCAGGACCTCGACCGTGCGCTCGTCGGTGGTGCCGCGCAACCGGTAGCGCAGATGCTCGGCGCCCCAGCTGGCGAGCTGGCGGCGGCTGACGATCCCCTGGTTGGTGGCGACCCGCGCGAACTGCATTCCCGACGACCCCGCCATCAGGGTCTTATCGAGGTCGAAGAACGCAGCCGCGCGGCTCACCCCCGAATCAGACCTCGACGACGATTGCGTCGCCCTGGCCACCGCCGGAGCAGATCGCGGCGACGCCGATGCCGCCGCCGCGACGGCGCAGCTCGTGCACGAGCGAGCCGACGATGCGCGAGCCGGAGGCGCCGATCGGGTGCCCGAAGGCGATCGCGCCGCCGTTGACGTTGACCTTCTCCTCGCCGATGCCGAGGATCCGCATCGAGCCGATCGCGACCGAGGCGAAGGCCTCGTTGATCTCCCAGAGGTCGACTTCGTCGGGGGTCTTGCCGATCTTCTCCAGCGCCGCCAGGGCCGCGTTGCCCGGGGTCCGCGCCAGGTAGGCGTAGTCGTCGGCGACCATGCCGTAGGAGAGGACCTTGGCCAGCGGCGTCTTGCCTTCGGCCTGCGCCCACTCCTCGGAGGCGACGACGATCGCGCCGGCGCCGTCGTTGACGCCGGGGGCGTTGCCGGCGGTGTGGGTGGCGCCCTCGCCGCCGACCGCCTTCAGCTTCGCCAGCGTCTCCAGGGTGGTCTCCGGGCGCGGGCCCTCGTCGACCTCGACCGTGGTGTCGCCCTTGCGGCCCTTGACGGTGACCGCGACGATCTCCTCGGCGGTCCGGCCCGCGTCCATCGCCTCGGCGGCGAGCCGCTGCGAGCGCTCGGCGAAGCGGTCCATGTCGACGCGGGTGATCTCCAGCTCGTTGGAGATCTCGCTCGCCTCGTTGATCATCTGCTTGCCGGTGAAGGCGTTGGTGAGGCCGTCGTGGGTCATCGCGTCGAGCGCCTGCACGTCGCCCATCCGGAAGCCGAAGCGGGCGTTCGGCAACAGGTACGGAGCCTTGCTCATCGACTCCATGCCGCCGGTCACGGCGATCTCGGTGTCGCCGGCGCGGATCGCCATGTCGGCGATCCCGAGCGTGCGCATGCCGGAGGCGCAGACCTTGTTGATCGTCTCCGAGGGCACCTCCTTGGGGATGCCGCCCTTGATCTGGGCCTGGCGCGAGGGGATCTGGCCCTGGCCGGCCTGCAGCACCTGGCCGAAGACGACCTGCTGGACCTGCTCGGGGGCGACGGTCGAGCGCTCCAGCGCGGCGGCGATCGCGGCGCCCCCGAGATCGGGTGCGTCAACCGACGCCAGGCCGCCTCCCATCTTGCCGATTGGAGTGCGAGCGGTTCCGAGGATCACTGAGCTGGCCATTCCCTGCCTTTCCATTCCGAAGTGTTGGACCGTCGACAAGCATAAACTCGCGCTCGATGAAGGTCTCCGTGCGTGAAATCGAGTTGGGAGAAGTCGAGGCCGACCTGGTCGCGATCGGCATCTTCGAGGGCGCGTCGGTCCCCGAGGGACTCGAGGGCGCGGCCGGCGTCGGCGCCGCCAAGGGCACCTACAAGCGCCTCTCCCCCGCCTTCGCCGGCGAGGGGCGCATCGTCATCGCCGGGCTCGGCAAGCGCGAGGAGCTCGACGCCGAGCGCCTGCGGGTGGTCGCCGCCCTGATCGCCAAGGAGGCCGGCCGGCTCGAGGCCGGCTCGCTGGCCTGGGCGCTCCCGCAGGGGGACGACGACGCCCTCACGGCCGAGGCGCTGGTCACCGGCACGATCCTCGGCTCCTACCGCTTCGACCGCTTCCGCAGCGAGGAGCCCGAGGAGCCGGCGCCGCGACTGGAGTCGCTGCTGCTGATCGGCGACCCGGCGCTGGCCGGCGCCGCCGAGACCGCGCGCGCCTACGCCGAGGCCCAGAACCGGGCCCGCGACCTGCAGAGCACCCCCGCCAACTTCGCCCTGCCCTCGACCCTGGCCGAGCGCGCTAAGGAGATCGACGCCGGCTCGGCCGCCGTCAGCAGCGAGGTCTTCGGCCCCGCCCAGCTCGAGGAGATGGGCATGGGCGGCCTGCTCGCGGTCAGCCAGGGCGGCCCGGTCGAGCCGCGGCTGATCGTCCTCCGCTACTCCGGCGGCGGCGAGGGGCCGACGCTGGGGCTGGTCGGCAAGGGGGTCACCTTCGACACCGGCGGCATCTCGATCAAGCCGAGCGGCGGCATGCACGAGATGAAGTACGACATGTCCGGCGCCGCCGCGGTGCTGGAGGCGGTCGCGGCGATCGCCGAGCTGGAGCTGGCGATCGACCTCGTCGCGGTGATCCCCTCGACCGAGAACATGCCGTCGGGGACCGCGATCAAGCCCGGAGACGTCATCACCCAGTACAACGGCAAGACCGTCGAGGTCAACAACACCGACGCCGAGGGCCGGCTGATCCTCGCCGACGCGCTCGCCTATGCGGTCGAGATCGGGGCCGAGCGGATCGTCGACATCGCCACCCTGACCGGCGCCGTCGTCGTCGCCCTCGGCTCGACCTTCGCCGCGGTGATCGCCAACGACGACGCGCTCGCCGCCGACGTCGCTGGCGCCGGCGAGCGCAGCGGTGAGCTGACCTGGCGCCTGCCGCTGCACCCCGAGTTCAAGGAGCTGATGAAGGGCACCGTCGCCGACCTCTCCAACCTCTCCTCGCAGCGGTCGAAGGCGGGCACGATCACCGCCGCCTCCTTCCTCGAGGAGTTCGTCGGCGACACCCCCTGGGCGCACATCGACATCGCCGGCACCGCCTGGGACGTCGGCCGCGAGTACACGGGGAAAGACGCCAGCGGCTTTGGGGTTCGGCTGCTTGTTGAGTTGGCCCGAGGGACCTGTTCCCCCTCCGCCTGAAGCCGTCGCGCAGCTGGGTCGAACTCCCGGAGTTCGTAGCGCTTGTCCATGAGCTTCATTCGGAGGGGGAACAGGTCCCTCCCACGAAATCTCCACCCCGATTCCAGGGTGAGTCATCTCTCGCGAAAAGCAGGTGGGCTCGGTCGTTAGCACCCGACCCCGCAAGCTGTCGCGAGATGAAAGCTCCGTGAGATGGGGGCTTTCCGTTGCCCGCAGCATCTGTCCCTCCGAATGAAGCTCATGGACAGACCTCTCGAAGTGCGGCAAGCGACCCAGCTGCGCGACGGCTTCAGGCGGAGGGACAGATGCTGCGGGCACTGCTAACCCCCCAGAATCATGCAGGTAGCCGTCCCACTGGCAAGCAGTTTGCCGCTGTCAGCCGCAGTCAGAAAGGCCTCGGCAGTCGCTTGTTTACGCCCTCGGTAGAGGACCGTCGCCTCACATAGGACGCGGCCGGTGTCGCGGGTGATCGGGCGGACGAACTTGGCCTCGAGGCCCAGCGAGGTGTAGCCGACGCCGGCCGGCAGCGTGGTGTGGACCGCACAGCCGAGAGCGGAGTCGAGCAGGGTCGAGGCGTAGCCGCCGTGGACGACGCCGATCGGGTTGTAGTGCTCCTCCCCCGGCAGGCCCTCGAAGACGACGCGGCCCTCCTCCAGCTCAACCGGCCGCAGGCTCATCGTCACCGCGATCGGGGGCGGCGGCATCTTGCCGGAGACGATCGCCTCCATGTACTCCATGCCGGTCATCGTCGCCCCGGCGGCGGCGGTCGCCACCGGGTCCTGCCAGGTCAGCGTGCGGCGGCGCGTGGTCTCCGGGCTGGAGGCGGCGAAGGCCTCGGCGACATCGGCCGCGGTCGCATCGCCGGCCAACACCACCCCCTCGGCGCTCACCGGTTCCCGACCCGGCGCGCGGCCGCCATCGCCTGACGCAGCTGCCGCGAGTGGCTCGGGTAGTGGAGGTCCGCGGTGATCTCCTCCTGGCTGATCGCGATCCGCAGCCCCTTGCCGCGATGGTGCCTGTGTCTGTGGACGATTCGCATGGTCGCCTCCGTTCGGCGCACAGTGGGTTTCATCAAAAAACTGAACCTGGGCGGACCCTAGCGCAAGTGAGTTGCTTGATGCAACCAAGTGTGCGAAAATCACACTGTGCTGCGTCACGACTACCCCGGTCAGTTCTGCTCGGTCGCCAAGTCCCTGGAGGTGATCGGCGAGCGCTGGTCGCTGCTGATCGTGCGCGAGGTGATGCACGGCCGCCGCCGCTTCAGCCATCTCCAGGGCTCGCTCGGGGTCGCCCGCAACGTGCTCTCGGCACGTCTGGCGCGGCTGATCGAGGAGGGCATCCTCGAGCGCCGCGCCTACCAGGAAAGCCCGCCCCGCTACGAATACTTCCTGACCGAGAAGGGCCTCGACCTCTGGCCGGCGCTGATCGCCCTGCAGGGCTGGGGCGACCGCCACTCAGCCGGCCCCGAGGGCCCGCCGATGATGCTCCTGCACAAGGGCTGCGGCGGCCGGGTGACCGACCGCGGCATCTGCGGCGAGTGCGGCGAGGTCCTGCATGCCCGCGACGCGCGTGCGGTTCCGGGGCCGGGGCTGGAGGCGGCTCTGAACGACGCCGCCACCGAGTCGGACTAGCCCCCGCCCTCTTCCTGACGCCGCTGCTCGTCCGCGATGACCAGGTACTCCTCGAGCATCAATTGGTCTTTCGGTCTGTTTGCCGCGCGCTTCATCGAGATCATGTGGTCAATCGAGGCGATCCGGACCGTTACGCCCTCCAACCGCTCGGTCTCTGCAGTGGCGCGCAGGCTTTCGTAGTCGCGCACGCCATCGACCTCCCCGAGGATGTCGAAATGGCCGAACTCGGTGGTGAACGTGAAGTTCGAGCCGTTGGCCAGCGTCTCGGCGTCAACCTGGAACGGGAGATCTTCGGGCGCGCCACGCAGTCTCACGCCGAGCTCGCGTAGGGCCGCGGCGAGCCGCTTCAGGTTTGGCGCCTCGCGGGCGTAGACGACATCAAGGTCGTAGGTGGGATACGACGACCCGTGAGCGAGACCAGCAATGCCACCAATCACGATGAACTCGACGGCGTGCTTCTCGAGGGCCTGCAAGAGGATGCCGAGCTGGAGCGGTGGGCCGAGGTCATCGATCATCTTCACCTAAGCGGCGCTCCTTCGAACTACGCCCCTGTTGCGGCGAGCAAAGTCTGCAAATTCCAGGCCCCGCCTGACTCGGTTAGCGGAGTCAAATCGAAGGTTCCCTTGATTTAGGGTCTCGTCGACCCCGAAGTCCCGCGCCTCCGACCCCAGGACGAGGTCCTCGCCAAGCATGTGCAGGAGGTCGCGCAGGGTCTCGACCGAGGGCGAGACGTGGTCGCGCTCGATCCGTGAGATCGCCGACTGGGTGGTGCCGGCGCGGATCGCCAGGCGCGCCTGGCTGACGCCGTGCTTGCGGCGCGCCTCGCGGAGCAGTTCACCGGGGGTATCCATGGAGTCGATTATAGCTTTTCCGCGATTATCACTTATCTGCTATTTGCTTCCAGGCGCTAGCGTTTGCCGCAGAGAACTTCAACGGGCGATCTTCGGAGGGACGGAAATGGCGACTGCGGCGGAGCTTCAGGTGCAGGACAAGGTCTTCATCGGCGGCGAGTGGGTCGCGCCGGCCGGCGGCGAGGCGATCGAGGTGATCAACGCCGCCACCGAGGAGGTGATGGGCACGATCCCGGCCTGCAACGAGGCCGACGCCGACGCTGCGGTCAGCGCCGCCCGCGACGCCTTCGAGGCCTGGTCGCAGACCTCGCGCGAGGAGCGGGCCGGCTACCTGGCCGCGATCGGCGCCGGGCTCGGCGAGCGCGGCGAGGAGATCGCGACGACGATCGCCCAGGAGCTGGGGATGCCGCTGAAGCTGAGCCGGATGATCCAGGCCGGGCTGCCCGCGCTGCACTTCGGCTCGATGCCGAAGCTGATGGAGGAAATCGCCTGGGAGGAGGAGATCGGCAACTCGCGGGTGATCCGCGAGCCGATCGGAGTGGTCGGCGCGATCACGCCCTGGAACTACCCGCTGAACCAGATCGCGGTCAAGGTCGCCCCCGCCCTCGCCGCCGGCTGCACCGTGGTCCTGAAGCCAAGCGAGGTGACGCCGCTGAACGCGTTCCTGCTGGCCGAGGTGATCGAGGCCGCCGGGTTGCCGGCCGGCGTCTTCAACATGGTCACCGGCACCGGCCCGGTGGTCGGCGAGGCGATCGCCGCGCACCCGGGGGTCGACATGGTGTCGTTCACCGGCTCGACCCGGGCCGGTCGCCGGGTCAGCGAGCTGGCCTCGGCGACCGTGAAGCCGGTCGCGATGGAGCTCGGCGGCAAGTCGCCGAACGTGATCCTCGACGACGCCGACTTCGCCAGGGCGATCCCCGACGGCGTCGGCAAATGCTTCCTCAACTCGGGCCAGACCTGCAGCGCCCTGACCCGGATGCTGGTCCCGCGCCAGCGCCTGGCCGAGGCTGAGGAGCTCGCCACCCAGGCGGCTGAGGCCTTCACCCCAGGTGACCCCTTCGCCGACTCGACCCGGCTCGGCCCGCTCGTCTCCGACGTCCAGCGGGGGCGCGTGCGCGGCTACATCGAGAAGGGCGAGGCGGAGGGGGCGAAGCTGCTGACCGGGGGCGCCGGCGCCCCCGACGGGCTCGACCGCGGCTACTTCGTCAGCCCCACGGTCTTCTCCGAGGTGACCCCGGAGATGACGATCGCCCGCGAGGAGATCTTCGGCCCGGTGCTGGCGATCCAGCCCTACGAGGACACCGACGACGCGGTGCGGATCTCCAACGACACCGACTACGGCCTCGCCGGCGGCGTCTGGGCGGGCGACGAGGAGCGGGCGATCGCGGTCGCTCGACGAATCCGCAGCGGCCAGATCGAGATCAACGGCGGCGCCTTCAACCCGATGGCCCCGTTCGGCGGCTACGGCCAGTCCGGCCACGGCCGCGAGAACGGCCGCTACGGGCTCGAGGAGCTGCTGCAGGTCAAGAGCCTGCAGCTCTAGCAGGGGTTCCCCCAACAATTCCGAGCGGCTGTTCGGAACTTCGAGGGGTCGTTCGGTATAAATCCAGACCATGAACTTCGACCTCTCAGACGAGCAGGCGCTGCTGCGCGACACCGTGCGGGACTTCGCCCGCCAGGAGGTCGCTCCGGTTGCCGAGGAGCTCGACCGCACAAAGTCCTTCCCCTACGAGATCGTCGCCAAGCTCGGCGGCCTCGGGCTGATGGGGATCCCCTTCCCGCAGGAGTACGGGGGTGGCGGTGGCGACACCCTCTCCTACGTGCTGGCGGTCGAAGAGCTGGCCCGGATCGACTCCTCGGTCTGCATCACGATGGCCGCCCACACCTCGCTGGGGACGATGCCGATCTACCTCTGGGGCAACGACGAGCAGAAGCAGGAGTGGCTGCCGAGCCTCTGCAGCGGCGAGCGCCTTGCCGCCTTCGGGCTGACCGAGCCGGAGGCCGGCTCGGACGCCGGCAACGTCCGCACCAACGCCAAGCTCGCCGACGGTGAGTGGGTGATCAACGGCGCCAAGCAGTTCATCACCAACTCCGGCACCGAGATCTCCGGCTGCGTCTCGATCACGGCGGTGACCGGCGAGGCCGACGGGCGCAAGGAGATCTCCAACATCATCGTCCCCACCGGCACGCCCGGCTACGAGGTCGGCACCGCCTACCGCAAGATGGGCTGGAACGCCTCCGACACGCGACCGCTCTCCTTCGAGGACTGCCGGGTGCCGGAGTCGAGCCTGCTGGGGCGCCGCGGCGAAGGCTTCAAGAACTTCCTCCACATCCTCGACGGCGGCCGCATCGGCGTCGCCGCGATGGGCGTCGGCCTTGCCCAGGGCGCCCTCGACGAGGCGATCGCCTACGCCAAAGAGCGCCGCGCCTTCGGCCAGCCGATCTCCAAATTCCAGGCGATCCAGGCGAAGATCGCCGACCTCTCGGCCCAGATCGAGGCGGCCCGCCTGCTGACCTGGCGGGCGGCGCTGGAGAAGGACGCCGGCCAGTCGTTCACCCTCACCGCCGCCCAGGCGAAGCTGATCACCGGCCGCCTCGCGGTCCGCGCCACCGAGGAGGCGGTCCAGATCCACGGCGGCTACGGCTTCATCGAGGAGTACCCCGTCTGCCGCTTCTACCGCGACGCCAAGATCCTCACGATCGGCGAGGGGACGGACGAGGTGCAGCAGATGGTGATCGCGCGGCAGCTCGGCTGCTGAGGCGCGCTCGGCCCTATCGAGTTTGTTCGGAGGGGTCGAACAAACTCGATAACGCTCAGGCGCCGCGCAGGGTGAAGTGGACCCTGGTCCCAGGCGAGCCGTCCTCTAGCCAAATCTTGCCCCCATGCGCTTCGACAATCGCGCGGGAGATCGCCAGGCCAAGGCCGGCGCCGTCCTCGCCGCGGGCGGCGTCGCCGCGGTAGAAGGCGTCGAAGACGTGGGCGCCGTCGGCGGGCGCGATGCCCTCGCCGTCGTCGGCGACTTCGACCTCCACCCCACCCGCGGCCGGGCGGGCGCGGACGGTGACGCTGCCGTCGGCGGGGGTGTGGCGGATCGCGTTCTGGATCAGGTTGAAGAGGACGCGCTGGACCTTCTCGGCGTTGGCCTCGGCGATCACCTTGCCGGGCGGCAGCTCGGCGGCGATCCGCACGCCGCGCTCCTGCGCCGGCACCCGCATCGCCGCCACCGTGTCGCCGATCAGCTCACCGAGCTCGACCTGGCGCATCGTCCAGGAGATGTCTCCGGCCTCGATCCGCGAGAGCTCGAAGAGGTCGTCGACGAGGTCGCTGAGGACGCCTACGTGGGTGCGGATCTCGGCCAGGTAGCGGTCGCGGGTCTCCCCCGTGGCGACGCCGTCGTCGATCGCCTCGACCAGCAGCCGCAGCGAGGCCAGCGGCGTCCGCAGGTCGTGCGAGGCGGCGGCGATCAGGCCGCGGCGGGCGTCCTCGACCTCGCGTCGCATCCGCTCCTCCATCGCCAGCCGCACCGCCAGGGCGGCGGCCAGCGCGACCCCGAGCAGGGCCAGCGCGACGAGGGCGATCTGAGCCGCCCCCATCAGGTTCGGCACCGCCACCGCGGCGGCGCCGGCGAGGAAGGCGGCGAGGGCGATGACGAGCGCGCGCTTCACGGCTTGAACCTGTAGCCGAGGCCCCAGACCGTCTCGATGAAGCGCGGCGTCGAGGGGTCGTCGTCGAGCTTGGCGCGGAGGCGGCGGACGTGGACGGTGACCGTGCTGGTGTCCTCGAAGCTGTTGTAGCCCCAGACCGCTTCCATCAGCTGGTCGCGGGAGAAGACCTGGCCGGGGCTGGAGGCGAGGTAGGCGAGCAGGTCGAACTCGCGCTGGGTCAGCGAGATCTCGGCGCCGTCGAGGACGACGCGGCGGCCGGCCGGCTCGATCCGCAGCGGCCCATGCTCGATCGGCGGCTCCTCGCTGGAGGGCGGCGCCACCCGCCGCAGCACCGCGTCGACGCGGGCGACCAGCTCCGCCGGCGAGAACGGCTTGACGACGTAGTCGTCGGCCCCGTGGCGCAGCCCGACGAGGCGGTCGGACTCCTCGCCGCGGGCGGTCAGCAGGATCACCGCCGTGCGCGGCCCCGGCCGCTCGTGCAGCTGGCGCATCACCTCGATCCCGTCGATGCCCGGCAGCATCACGTCGAGGACGACGAGATCGGGGCGGTGCTCCTCGGCCTGGCGCAGCGCCTCGGGGCCGTCGGCGGCGGAGTAGGCCTCGTAGCCGGCGCGCTCCATGTAGCGGCCGACGATCTCGACGATCGTCGGCTCGTCGTCGACCACCAGCACCTTGCGGGGGGAGTCCTCGCTCACCGTCGCGATTCTCTCAGCGGCGCTAGCCGAAGGTGAAGGCATAGCCGGTCACGCCGGTTTCCGGGAGCAGGGTGAGCGCGTGATCGCCAGCCGCGGGCAGGTCAACGAGGCTGTAGAGGCGCTGGCCGGAGACGGTGACGGCGCCGTCCTCGACGTCGCCGCCGGCGACGTCGGCGGCGATCGGCTCGCCGTCGAGGAGGACGCGGACCTGGCGCTCCCGCCCCGGCGAGCCGAGGACGAGGTAGACGCGGCGAGCGCCGAAATGGAGGTCGAGCCGGGCGTCGGCGACCGCGGTCGCCGACTCCAGCGAGATTCGCCACTTGCCGCCGAAGGCGAGCTCGTTCAGCGGCGGCTTTTCGTCGGCCTCGAAGCTGTGCAGGCCCGGCGAGAAGTCCGGGTTGGTGAAGCGCTCGGCGCGGGCGGCGCCGAGGTAGGTCTCGGGGGTGGTCACCTGCGGCGAGGCGGCGATCCCCTTGCCGCCGGCCATCCCCTTTCCGACCGGGTGTCCCGCTTCGGCCAGCAGGGTGCGAATCACCTCCTCCTTCTTGTCGTAGTCGCCCTCGCCGAAGTGGGCGTAGCGGACGTGGCCGCGAGCGTCGATGAAGTACTCGGCCGGCCAGTTGAGGTTGCCGTAGGCGTTCCAGGTCGCCTGCTCGTTGTCCTGGGCGACCGGGTAGCGGATCTCGTTTTCGTCGATCGCCGTCTGCACGTTGTCGGCCTCGCGCTCGAAGGCGAACTCGGGCGTGTGCACGCCGACGATCGTCAGCCCGTCCTTGCGGTAGCGCTTGTCCCAAGCCTTCAGGTAGGGGAAGGTGCGGATGCAGTTGATGCAGCTGTAGGTCCAGAAGTCGACCAGCACCACCCGGCCGCGCAGCTGCTTCAGGCTCAGCGCCCGCCCGTCGGGCGTGTTGAGCCAGCGCTGGTTGCCGACGAAGTCAGGGGCCAGGCCGAGGTCTGGCAGCTCGAGGCCGCCGCCCGCCGCCGCCGTCGGCTCGGCGGCCGCCTGCGCGCGCGAGCCGAGACCGTGGTCGGAGACGCCGCGGACGTCGGCGAGGGCGTCTTTGGCCGCCGCGGTGTCCTCCAGCGCCTCACTGGGGTTGACGAGAAAGGCCGGCAGGTCGCTGGCGATCCGGTTCTGGAAGCGGATGTCGTAGTCGCCCCACATCGCCAGAGCGAAGACGACCATCACCGCTCCCATCGCCATCTGCAGCGCCGGGCCGCGGCGGATCAGCGGCCGCAGCACCCGGCGGCCGCCGAGCATCAGGAAGTAGAGGACGAGGGCGGATCCGATCCCGTAGGCGAAGGCGACGGCGAGGCGCCCGGCCGTGAACGACTGCGAGGCGGAGATCGTGATCACGCCGGCCAGGATCGGACCCGCGCAGGGCGTGTAGAGGATGCCGAGGCTGGCGCCGAGCGCGGTCCCCGACCAGAAGCCGTCGCCCTTCGCCTCGGGCGCCCCGAAGCGGCCGGCGACCCCGGACATCCAGGCCTCGAGGCGGTCGGCCAGGGACGGCACCAGCAGCACGATCCCGAAGCCGAGCAGGACCGCGATAGCCAACTTGCGGAGGAAGTCGTTGGGGAGGCCGAGGGCCGAGATCACGTAGACGAAGGCGACGGTCGCCAGGGTGAAGGAGACGGCCAGGCCCGCGACGATCCCAAGCGGGCGCCGTCGCCCGCCGGTGGCGCCGGCCGAGAGCGCGACCGGCAGCACCGGCAGCACGCAGGGCGAGAGCGCCGTGGCGGCGCCGGCGATGAAGCCGAAGATGATCAGCAGGAACATCAGGACAACCTTCCCAAGCGAGGATTACGAGGGAATTACGTGGCCGAGCCGGGTTCGGCTCAGTGCTGGGGGGCCGGGGCTCAGCCGCCGGGCGGCGTCGCCGTGATCTGCCCTTCGGGACGGGTGACGACCTCGGCGGCGCGGCCGACCGCGTCGCCGATCTCGAAGTGGGAGCAGATCGCCAGCTCGTGCTCACGGCGCAGCGGCCGCGTCGGGTCGACGACGGGGGCGCCGCGAAGGGCCTCGCCGCGCTGGGCTACCCAGACACCGAAGGGGGCGCCGGCGCAGCCGCTCAGCGGCACCGCGACGACGCGGGTGTTGCGACGCCGGCCGAGCCGAGCGATCAGCCACTTCGGGTCGCCGTCGGCGCTGTCGACGTAGAAGCCCTGAACCTGGCCGACCGTGGCGCCGTCGACGGCGGCGAGGTCGGCGCCGATCCAGCCCATCGCCTCGCTCAGCGAGGGCAGGTTCGCGGCCTCAGGCTCAGGCATCGGTGTGGCGCTCCAGCAGCTCGGCAGCGGCGGAGGCGGGGTCGAGCTCGCGGCTGACGACGCGGTCGAGCAGCTCGGCCGTGGCCGGGTCCTCGCCGACCGTCTTTTCGAGCTTGCGGCGCATCCGCGCGGTGGCGATGCCGAGCACCTCGCTGCGCAGGTTGCGGGCGCGGCGGTCCCCCAGGGTCCCCGCCGCCTCGATGAACTCTCGATGCTCGGCGATCTTCTCGGCCAGCTCCTCGACGCCCTCGCCGCGGGCGGCCTCGGTGCGCAGGATCGGCACCTGCCAGCCCTCCGGATCGTGGGAGAGCGCCAGCACGCCGCGCACCTCGCGCACCATCGTGTCGGTCATCGGGTGGTCGGCCTTGTTGACGACGATCACGTCGGGGATCTCCATCACCCCCGCCTTCAGCGCCTGGATCGAGTCGCCGGAGCCGGGCATCAGCGCCAGCACGATCGTGTCGGCGTGGTCGACGATGTCGATCTCCGCCTGGCCGACGCCGACGGTCTCGATCAGGACGTCGTCTTTGCCGGCGGCGTCCATCACCAGCGCCACCTGCAGCGCCGCCTCGGAGAGGCCACCGAGGGCGCCGCGCGAGGCCATCGAGCGGATGAAGACGCCGGAGTCGAGGAAATGCTCCGTGAGTCGGATGCGGTCACCGAGCAGGGCGCCGCGGGTGAAGGGGCTGGAGGGGTCGATCGAGAGCACGGCGACCTGGCGCTCGGCCTTGCGCAGCTCGCCGGTGAGGGCGCCGATCAGGGTGCTCTTCCCCACCCCGGGCGGTCCGGTGAAGCCGACGATGCGGGCTTTGCCGGTGCGCGGGTAGACCTCGCGCACCAACTCCCAGCCGGCCGGGTCGTCGGACTCGATCAGCGTGATCGCCCGCGCCAGCGCGCGCTTGTCGCCGGCAACTAGGCGCTCGGCGAGAGGGGCGGTCTTGGCGGCGTCGGGCAAGGCGCAGCCAGTCTAGAGTTGCCCCGCTGTGCTTCGCTTCCTGGCCCGCAACGGAATGCTGAACCGCCACTACGGGCGGCTGCTCTGGCGCTACTCGTGGCGGCGGCTGCTGACCCATGCAGGTCGCCGCTGGCAGACCGACGGCTTCGTCTTCCTCGGCCGCCGGCTCGAACTGCAGATCGGCCGCAAGGGCACGATCCGCTTCGGCCGCTTCGTCTGGATCGGTGACGGCTCGAAGGTCCGCTGCCACGAGGGCGAGGTCGAGATCGGCGAGAAGACGGTGATGGGCCAGGAGTGCACGATCTCCGCCTACCAGCGGGTGCGGATCGGCGCCGAGTGCGTGATCGCCGACCGGGCGATGTTCATCGACTTCGACCACGGCATCGTCGAGGTCGAGCGGCCGATCCGGCTCCAGGGCATCTACAAGCGCGACGTCGTCGTCGGCTCCAACGTCTGGATCGGCTACGGCGCCTGCGTCCTGCGCGGAGTCAGCGTCGGCGACAACTCGGTGATCGGGACCAACTCGGTGGTGACCAAGGACGTCCCCGCCAACGCTGTCGTCGCCGGCATTCCGGCGCGGGTGATCCGGATGCGCGAGGCGCCGGCGGAGCTGCGCTGGCCCGACCCGGTCGAGCCCGACCCTGCGGCGCCGACGACGCTGCAGCCACCGGGTTAGCTGGCGAGCGCCGCGGGTACGACGGCGCCATGCCCGACTCAGAAGAGAAACTTGACAGGAAAGAGGCGGTCAAACGCCTGAACATCGCTCTGGAGCTGCAGTACCGCTCAGCTCTGCAGTACTCGATCGTGGCCGCGAGCCTGACCGGAATCGAGGCGCAGGCGCTGGATTCGAAGCTGACCGAGTTCGGCGACGAGGAGTTGAAGGACGCACGGCTGCTGATCGAAAAGATCGTCTCGTTCGACGGCGAGCCGACCACCGAGGTGGCCGAGCTGCGCTTCGAGCCCGGGACGAAAAAGGCGCTGCGCTGGCTAATCAAGTGCGAGCAGGCGGCGGTGGAAGCGCTGCAGGAGGCGATCGAGCCGACCGGTCGCGAGGGGCGCTCGGAGGCGCTCGAGCACCTGATGGAGCACCTGATCCTGCGCAAGCAGCACCAGGTCGACTACCTCTCGCGCGCCGCCAGCTGAGAGCGCTAAGATCTGCAGCGAAATGAAGCTTTCTGTCTGAGCTACTTATGACTGAGCGCTCTTGCCCTGAGCGCTTTTCCTCTTAGCTATTCCTCTTAAGGCGTCGGGCTTCCACCTATTGCAGCGGCCGACCGGCAACGGGTGGCGCTGCGCTGGCGCTGGGAGGTCTGTGGTTGGAGTCATCAATTTCAATAAAGGTGCGGCCGGTGGACGTAGCCGCTCGCTTTGGGGAAAATCTCGTCCGCTGCCGGAAAGCGGCTGGGCTCTCGCAGGAAGACCTCAGCTTTCGGGCTTCGCTGCACCGGACCGAGATCGGGATGCTCGAGCGGGGCATACGCCTGGCCCGCGTCGACACCCTGGTCAAGCTCGCCGGAGCGCTTGGCGTCCGGCCAGAGGAGTTGCTGGAGGGCCTGGTCTGGACACCGGCTGAGCCGCGCCCTGGCCAGTTCGGCCTGCGCGACCAGGGCTAGGCGGCGCTGGTCTCGCCGACCAGGTCGGCATAGACCTCGGCGGTGCTGGCGGCGACGTCGGCCCAGTCGAACCGGCGCACGTGCTCGTGCGCCTCGGCGACGAGGCGGCGGCTGAGCTCGTCGTCGCGGAGAACGCGAACCGCGACCTCGCCCAGCGCCTCGGCGTCGTGGGCGGCGAAGCGGAGGCCGGCTTCCTCGTGGGGGACGACCTCGCGCAGGCCGCCGGTGTCGGCGACGATGCAGGGGCAGCCGGAGGCCATCGCCTCTAGCGCGACCAGGCCGAAGGGCTCGTAGATCGAGGGGACCACGGTGAGGTCGGCGATCCGGTAGAGCGAGTGGAGGACGTCGTCGCCGATCCAGCCGAGGAAGGTGCCGTGCTCCATCAGCCCCAGCTCCTCGGCCTGGCGGTGCAGCTCGGCCTCGTGGGTGCCGGAGCCGGCGACCAGGAAGCGGGTGCCGGGAGCTTCCTCGATCACCCGCGGCATCGCCTCCAGCGCCAGCTGGAAGCCCTTCTCGTAGACGAGCCGGCCGATCAGCAGGACCAGCTTCTGGTCCGGTGTGGCGAACTCCGAGCGCAGCCGCGCCAGCTCGGCCGGGTGCTGGGCCGGCAGGTCCTCGGGGTCGATCCCGTTGGGGATCACGCTGACCCGGTCCTCCTCGACGCCGAAGATGTCGACGATCTGCTCGCGCATGTAGTGCGAGCAGGCGATCGTCCGCTGCGAGCGGTTGACGATCCAGCGCTCGACCCCGTGGATGTAGGTCTGGGGATGCTTGTCGACCCAGCCCTGGTGGCGGCCGTGCTCGGTCGCGTGGATCGTCGTCACCAGCGGCGCCCCGAAGCGCTTGGCGAGGTGGTCGCAGGCGTTGGCGACCAACCAGTCGTGGCCGTGGACGAGGTCGAAGCGGTAGCGGTCGCCGAGCTCGACCCCGGCGGCGAGCATGTCGGAGTTCATGCGCTCGACCCAGGCGACGAACTCACCGAGGTCGGTCGGTCGTTTGGGCTCGCGGATGCGGTGGATGACGACGCCGCCCGCACGCTGCTCGGCCGGCGACTCCTCGCCACCGCGGGTCAGCACGTGGACCTCGACGCCGAGCTCGACCAGCGCCTCCGAGAGCTTGCGCACGTGGCGCGCTAGGCCGCCCTCGATCAGCGGCGGGTACTCCCAGGAGAGGATCAGGATTCGGGTCATTCGTGTGAGTCAGGGCTCCAGGAGAGGCGCGAGACTCAAGTCAGGAGCAAGGGAACGCATACGCGAATCGGTGTCGCATGGGGAGTCTATGGCCTCCAGCATCGCCCGCGCGTGGTCGGTGGCGCGCTGATAGGCGTAGTCGCCCGCCTGCCCGCGCTGGTCGAGAAAGGCCCAGTCGCTGGACTGCGCCGCCAGCAGCTCGCGAGTAGCGCGCAGGGCGGCGTCGCCGCGCAGGCCGCTGCCGAGCGCCCGCAGCAGGCGCAGCTCCAGCCGCCGCGCGCCCCAGGCGAGGTCGGCGACCGGCGGCGAGTCCCAGGTCCGCAGGTCCTTGCCCTCGCCCCAGGTCGAGGCGTGCAGGGGGCGCTCGACCGGCTCGTGCTCTTCCAGCGCCCGCGGCACGTCGAGCAGGCGCACGCCGGCCTCCTCGGCGCCCTCCAGGACCGCCCGCAGCCAGATCGGCCCCTCCGACCACCAGTGCCCGAGCAGCTCGGTGTCGATCGCGAAGACGAGCAGGCCGCGGCGACCGTGGGTGGCCGAGAACTCGCCCAGGCGGGCCGCGGTCGCGGCAAGGAACTCGCCGGCCTGGCGGCGCGCCACCGCCGCCGCGGCGGCCGGGTCGTAGGCGCCGCCGCCGACCTTCCAGATGCGGATCCCGCGCAGCGATTTGCCCTCGAACTCGGCGTGGGCGGGGTCGGAGGGGTAGCCGTCGAGCGACCACAGCCAGCCGACCGCCTCCCAGTCGATCGGCAGCGCGACCGGGCCGGCCGGCGTCCGCACCGGGGCCAGCGCCGCCAGCGGCTGCTCGTGGGCGCTCTGGTCGGTGCAGAACCAGTCGACGCCATGCTCGGCCAGTCGCCACTCCAGCCCGGGCGCGTAGGCGCACTCCGGCAGCCAGGCGCCGCCGTCCCAGCCGAAGCGGCGGCGGTGCGAGCGGATGCCGGCGTCGAGCTGGAGAGAGATCCCTGCCCGCGTCGCCAGCAACGGCAGCACCGCGTGGGTAGCGGATGAAGTGGCCAGCGCCACCCGCCCCTCCTCGCGGGCGCGCTGGAACGGGCGCAGCGGCTCGCCGCCGTCGGCGTCGAGCAGCTCCAGCGCCCGCCGGTAGCGCTCCAGCTCGCCTTCGCAGGCGGGGCGGCACTCGGCCGGCACCTCGGCCAGGTCGGCTTCGGCGGCGCCGATCCGCCACTCGACAAGGAAGTCGCGCAGGCGCTTGGCGGCGCCGGCGTCCTCGAGCTGGTCGGCGAGGACCGGGGTCACGGTCAGGGTCAGGTCGCGCGCCACCTCCAGCACCGGCAGGTAGGAGCGGATCACCGCGTCGAACAGCCACTCCTCGCCGAACGGGTAGGTCCCGAAGCCCTCGACGTAGGGCATGTGGGAGTGGAGGACGAGCGCCAGGTCGCCGGCGGTCTCCCCCGCGCTCATGCTGGCTTCGGCCTCATGCGGGCAGGCGACAGACCGCGAGGAAGTCGAGGGCCTTGTCGAGATCGCCCTGGCGCAGGCTGAAGTCGGAGGCGGCGATCGCCGGCGTGAAGCGGTCGTAGAAGCGCTTGGTCAGGCCCAGTCGCTTGTGGACGCTGTCCCAGCCGAGCTTGATCGCAAGCTCGTGAGCGCGCAGCTTGCGGGCGTGGAAGAGGCCGTAGAGGTCGACCGCCGGGAAGTGGGCCTCGCAGAGGGCGCGGAACTCCTCGGCGCGGTACTCGTGCACGTGCCAGGGGTTGTCGGACTTCTCCGCCCCGGGCGGGGCCAGGGTCAGCAGGTTCGGGGTCGAGACGTAAGCGACACCGCCCGGCTCCAGCATCGACTTGAAGTGCTCGAGGATCGCGCCGGCGTCCTGGACGTGCTCGATCGTCTGCAGGAAGACGACGGCGTCGCTGGGCTCAGAGAAGCCTTCGACCAGGTCGCGCTCGAAACGCAGGTTGGGGCGGGTGTAGCGAAGGCGCGCGTGCTCGTGCGCCTCTGGGTTGGCGTCGACGCCGACGACGCCAGCGGCGCTGCGGGCCAGCACGTCGGAGCCGTAGCCCTCGCCGCAGGCCATGTCGACCACCCGCTTGCCGCCGACGCGCTCCCCGATCCACTCGTAGACGACCAGATGGCGCCGGTACCAGTAGTTCTCCTCCGGCACGTCCGGGAGGGTCCGCTCGCCGGTGAGAGGCAACGGCGGCACCCCCGGCGGCTGGTTTTCCTGCAGGTACTCGGCTTCGCTCACACCGGCACCGTATTTGAGGCGACGCTAGTCCTGCTTCAGCGTCAGACGCTTGCGCAGCGTCGCAGCGGGGCCGTCGGACGGGGCGTAGGTGAGCTTGACGATCGCTTTCAGCGTGCCCTGCTCCGCCAGCTTCGCCTTCTTCGCGCCCTTCGGCTTGACCAGGACCATCACTTTGCCCGCTGCCTGCTTGGAGACCGCCTTGAAGCCTTTGCCGCCCAAGGTCAGCCGGCCGGGCTCGACCGGGAGCAGGACGGTGAGGAGGACGGTGCCTTTCCGCAGATTCTGCTTCGCCTTGCCGGTGGCGAAGATCGCGACGGCGCCACTGGTCGCGGAGGTCGAGCCCGCCACGTTGGAACCGGTCGCGCGACAGCGGTAGTTGCCGACCTGGCCGGCGCGAAGGGCGCCGGCGACCGAGCCGATCGTTGCGCCGTCCTTGGTCCAGGCGAAGGCGACCGAGGTCGGGGCCCTGTACAGGCGCGCCTCGACCAGGTCCGGCTGCCAGGCACCGCCCTCGCAGGTCAGCCCGGCTCCGAGCAGCTTCGGCAGTGGCGCCGGCTTGCCTTTCGCCTTGCCCTTCGGCTTCGGGACCAGCCGCGGCCGCGAGACGATCGTCGGCGGCGCCACCGACCGCGGGTCCTTGTAGATCACCGGGAAGTCGGGGCCGCTTTCTTTCGGCAGGACGATCGGCACCCTCGCCCCGCCGCTGCCGTCCACGCGCAGGCCGGTCAGATCGTTGCCGGCGAAGTTGGCCGTGTAGGCGACCCCGGCTTCGGGGTCCAGCGCGAGCCCATAGGGACCTTTCATTTCCAGCCCGCGCCGGTCGACGTCGACAGCGTTGCTGCCGTCGAGGTTCGCGACCGAGATGATCCCGGGGTTGTCGTTCGCCCAGTAGAGGCGCTGCTTCGCGGCGTCGATCGCGATCCCGAAGGGGGTGTCCACGGTTGCGCCGGTGATGTTCAGCGTCTGCCCGCCGCTGCCGTCGAGGTTCGCGTAGGCGATCGAGTCGCCGCCGATGAAACCCCAGTTGGTCCAGTAGACGCGTCCCGAGGCCGGGAACACGGTGGTCCCCGTCGGCGAGGACACCGAGGCGCCCGGGGTGGCGAGTTTCTGGCCGCCACTGCCGTCGAGGTTCGCGTAGGCGATGGAGCCGTTTTCGTTCGCCCAGTAGGCGCGGCGCCCGACCGGGTCGACGGAGACGCCGATCGGCCCGCTCACGGTCCCCGCGCCGGTCGGCAGGACGCCGCCGCCACTGCCGTCGAGGGCGGCCCAGTTGATCACCCCGTCGGTCTGATTCGTCCAGTAGTAGCGCCCCTGAACCGGATCGATCGCGCCGCCCATCCCGTATCCCATCGGCGAGATCACCGCCCCGGTCGAGTTCAGCTCCTGAACGCCACCGCTGCCGTCGAGGTTCGACCAGTGGACCTTGCCGTCGTTGAAGCTGGTCCAGTAGATCCTGTCGGCGCCGAGCGCCGAGGCCACCACGAGAGCGAACGCAAGCGCGCAGAGGGCCGAAACCAGGACGATCTTGCTGCCTGCGCGGACGAGCACATCAAAGACCGTACTACGCGCAAGGTGATTAGAGTGCGGGCCGCATGCCGGCCTCTCCCTCCGCCACCCCGGAGCACATCAAGGACGTGAACACCCGCTACCACGACGCCGCGGCGGAGGAGTACGACGCCAAGTGGGGCATCGACTTTGGCGACATCGGCCAGCGCCAGGTGCGGCTGAAGCTGGTCAAGGCGCTCGGTGGGCACGACGGCCGCGCCTTCGGCGACGCGCTGGAGATCGGCTCCGGCACCGGCTACTTCTCGCTCAACCTGGTCCAGCTCGGCGTCATCGATCGCCTCACCGCCACCGACATCTCGCCGGGGATGCTGACACGGCTTTCAGCGACCGCCGAGGCGCTTGGGCTGGAGGGCGTCAGCACCGTCGCCACCGAGGCCGAGGAGCTGCCGTTCGCGGACGAGAGCTTCGACCTCGTCTTCGGCCACGCCGTCCTCCACCACATTCCCGACCTCGACAAGGCCTTCGCCGAATTCCGCCGCGTCCTGCGGCCCGGCGGGATGATCGCCTTCGCCGGCGAGCCCTCCCGCTACGGCGACCGCCTGGCGGCGCTGCCGAAGCGAACCGGAATGCTGGTCGCCCCCGCCTGGCGGCGGCTGACCGGCGCCGAGCGCCGCGCCGTCGCCGAAGCCGACCAGTCCGAGGGCCACTCGCTGGAGAGTGAGGTCGACGTCCACGCCTTCGCCCCCGCCGACCTGCGGCGGCTGCTGCGCGAGAGCGGCTTCGAGGCCCGCCGGGTCGGCGGCGAGGAGCTGCTCTCCAACGCCTGGGGCTGGGGCCTGCGCACGGTCGAGTCCAGCGCCGAGCCGGAGTCGGTCCCCTTCCGCTGGCGCCGCTTCGCCTTCCGCAGCTACATCGCCCTGCAGAAGGTCGACACCCGCGTGCTCGAGCCCTACCTCCCCGCCGAGCTCTTTTACAACCTGCTCGTCTCCGGTCGCAAGCCGGCTTAGCTCCGAACCTCGGGCCGCTGCATTTCTCGCTGACCTCGGGCCGGCAAGGGAGGGTGGGGGTGTCTCGTGCTCGCTGGATTTTTCGCCCGAGCAACGGAAAAGCTCTCAAGCACGGGCAAGCGAAAAATTAACGCCGCTGCGCGCGAGACACCCCCACCCT
>DATAON010000092.1:0-5849 GCA_036265715.1 Solirubrobacterales bacterium
ATCGTCGCCCAGTGTCTGGACGCGCTGCCCGACGGCCCGCACATCGCCGACGACCGCAAGTACGTGCTGCCGCCGCGCTCGGAGCTCTCGACCTCGATGGAGTCGCTGATCCACCACTTCAAGCTCGTCACCGAGGGCTTCCGGGTGGAGCCCGGCGAGGTCTACTACCCGATCGAGTCCCCGCGCGGGGAGCTCGGTTGCTACGTCCTCGCCGACGGCTCCTCGAAGCCCTCCCGGGTCCACTTCCGCGACCCCTCCTTCATCAACCTGCAGGCCTTCCGCGACATGGCGCTGGACACCTACGTCGCCGACATGATCTGCAGCCTCGGCATGCTCGACCCGATCCTCGGGGGGGTGGACCGATGAGCCCCGTCGACGGTCCCGGCATCTTCAACCCGAGCCTCCCGGTCGACGTCGCCGTCACCGAGGGCCGTGTCCCCGGCCGCGCCGAGGAGCCGATCCCGGAGCTGCACGAAGTCGACTGCCCGCCGGAGCTGAAAGAGCGGATCGAGGAGCTGATGGCCCGCTACCCCGACCGCCGCTCGGCCTCGATCCCGGCGCTGTGGGCGGTGCAGGAGCGCTACGGCTGGTGCACCCCCGAGGGGATCCGCCAGGCCGCCGCGGTGATGCGCTTCACCCCCGCCGACCTGGAGTCGGTCGCGAGCTTCTACGACCTCCTGCACACCGACCCGGTCGGGACCCACCGGATCGAGGTCTGCACCAACATCAGCTGCTGGATGCGCGGAGGCGACGAGCTGCTCGACGCTTTTAAGGCCGCCGCCGGCGACGCCGACGTCCACATCACCGGCTTCGAGTGCCTCGGCGCCTGCGACATCGCCCCGATGGCCTCGATCGACCAGCGCTACTACGGGCCGCTGGAGGCCGCCGAGGCGGCGACCGCGATCGAGCAGCTGAACGCCGGCTCCGAGGTCCTGCCCGGCAAGGAGCTGCTGAAGCGCCCGCTGGCCGGCGACACCCCGAACCCGGGGGGCTCCGGTGCCTGATCCGCGTGAGACCCGCGTCCTGCTCGAGCACGCCGAGGACCCGGCGCTGCGCACCCTCGACGGCTACAAGCGCCTGGTCGGCGGCTACGCGACCCAGGAGAAGGCCTACCGCGAAATGGAGCAGGACGAGGTCCTCAGGGAGCTCGAAGACTCGGGCCTGCGCGGCCGCGGCGGCGCCGG
Source organism: Solirubrobacterales bacterium (assembly GCA_036265715.1). GTDB lineage: Bacteria > Actinomycetota > Thermoleophilia > Solirubrobacterales > 70-9 > VAYN01. The sequence continues at coordinate 1,185 of DATAON010000092.1, forward strand.
CTTCTCGATGGGCAAAAAGGCGTCATTTCTGCCGCGCGGCGACATGGCCAAGTACCTCTGCTGCAACGCCGACGAGTCCGAGCCCGGGGCCTTCAAGGACCGGGAGCTGATGCAGCGCAACCCGCACCAGCTGATCGAGGGGATCGCGATCGCCGCGCTTGCCGCTGACGCCGGCCACGCCTTCATCTTCATCCGCGGCGAGTACGCCGAGCAGGCCGACATCCTCGACGCCGCCGTCGCCGAAGCGTATGAGGCGGGCTACCTCGGCAAAGACATCCTCGGCTGCCACCGCGACCTCGAGCTGGTCGTCCATCGCGGCGCCGGCGCCTACATCTGCGGCGAGGAGACGGCGCTGCTCGACGCGCTCGAGGGCAAGCGCGGCAACCCGCGCCTGAAGCCGCCGTTCCCGGCGGTCCAGGGCCTCTACGGCGGCCCGACCCTGATCAACAACGTGGAGACGCTCTCCAACGTGCCGCGGATCGTCGCCAAGGGGGCAGAGTGGTTCAAGGGCTTCGGCACCGAGCAGTCGCCCGGGACCAAGGTGGTCTCGATCTCCGGCGGCGTCCGCCGCCCCGGCAACTACGAGGTCGAGCTGGGGATCCCGACCCGGGAGCTGATCTACGGCCTCGCCGGCGGCCCCGAGGACGGGCACGAGGTCAAGGCCTTCTACCCCGGCGGCTCCTCCTCGCCGGTGCTGACTCCGGCTGAGCTCGACCTCCCCTACAGCTTCGAGGCGATGGCCGAGGCGGGCTCGATGCTCGGCTCCGGCTCGATCATCGTCGCCGACGACCGCGTCTCGATCCCGCACATGGCACTGCGCACCGCGCGCTTCTACCACCACGAGTCCTGCGGCAAGTGCGCCCCCTGCCGCGAGGGCACCAACTGGACGGTGAAGATGCTGGAGCGGGTCGTGCGCGGCGAGGCGACGCCGATGGACCTCGACATCATCAGCTCGGTCCAGCAGAACATCATGGGCCACTGCCTCTGCGTGCTCGGCGACTCGATGGCGATGCCGGTCTCGGCGATGGTCAACAAGTTCCGCGACGAGTTCGAGCAGGTCATCGCCGAAGCCGGCCAGGAGGCGGTCCTCGTATGAGCGCCAAAGAGGTGACGATCGTCGTCGACGGGCGCGAGGTGATCGCCGAAGAGGGAGAGATGCTCCACGACGCCGCCCGCAAGGGCGACGTCGAGATCCCGGTCTTCTGTTACGAACCGAAACTCGGCGAGCCGGTCGGCGCCTGCCGCATGTGCCTGGTCGAGATCGAGGGGATCCCGAAACTGCAGACCTCCTGCTCGACTCCGGTCCGCGACGGGATGGTCGTCCACACCCGCACCGAGCAGGTCAAGCACGCCCAGAGCGCGGTGGTCGAGTTCCTGCTCGTCAACCACCCGCTCGACTGCCCCGTCTGCGACAAAGGCGGCGAGTGCCCGCTGCAGGACATCACGATGGGCTGGGGCCCGGGCAAATCGCGGGTGATCGACGAAAAGCGCCACTTCCAGAAGCCGATCGAACTCTCGCCGCTGGTCGCGATCGACCGCGAGCGCTGCATCCTCTGTTACCGCTGCGTGCGGTTCAGCCAGGAGGTCTCCGAGGACTCACAGCTGCAGCTGCTCGAGCGCGGCGACCGCACCTTCGTCGGCACCTTCGACGACCGCCCCTACGTCGCCCCCTTCCACGGCAACATCACCGACATCTGCCCGGTCGGGGCGCTGACCAGCTACACCTACCGCTTCCGCGCCCGCCCCTGGGACATCGAGCAGGCCGGCTCGGTCTGCACGCTCTGCCCAGGCCAGTGCAACGTCAGCTTCACGATCCGCGACGAGAAGGTGAAACGGGTGATCACCCGTGACAACCACGACGTCGACGACGGCTGGCTCTGCGACCGCGGCCGCTACGGCTTCGAGATGTTCGACGCCCCCGAGCGGGTCCGCGGCCCGCGCCTCAAAGGCGGCGACGAGGTCGAGTGGAACGTGGCGATCGAGGCCGCCGCCGCGGCCCTGCGGGCCGGTGGCAGCGACGTCGCCGCGATCGTCGGCGACGCCTCCAACGAGGAGGGCTACATCGTTCAGCGCCTGCTGCGCGAGGGCCTCGGCTCCAACGACGTCGACTCGCGCCCCTCGCGCGGGCTCTCCCGCGAGGCGATCGTGCGCCTCTCGCAGCCGGAGCTGACCGCCAAGGTGCGCGACATCGATGAGGCCGACGCGATCCTCGTGCTGGGGGCCGAGCCGATGCACACGGCGCCGATCCTCGACCTCCGCGTGCGCAAGGCGATCCGCCGCAACGGCGCCCGCCTGGTCGTCGCCACCGAGCGGCCGACCGCGCTCGACGGCGGCGCCGAGGCGATCGCCCGCTACGCGCCGGGCGCCGGCGCCCACTTCCTCTCCGAGCTGGCGGCCGCCGTCGGCGGCGCCGAGAACGTCGCCACCCCGGTGGCCGAGAGCCTGCGCGGCGCCGAGAAGGTAGTCGTCCTCTGGAGCGGCCGGATCGGCCGCGAAGGCGACGCCGCCGCGGCGGCGCTGCTGGACCTGGCCGAGGCCTGCGGGATCGCCGCCGCCGAGGGCGCCGGGATGCTGGAAGTCCCCGACGTCGCCAACGGTCGCGGCCTGCGCGAGTCGGGCTGCCTGCCCGATGCCGGCCCCGGCTTCGCCGCGCTGGCCGGCGGCCGCTCGACCGAGGAGATCCGCGCCGGCCTGATCAGCGGCGAGATCAAGACCCTGCTGCTGTTCGGCGCCGACCCGCTGCGCGACTTCCCTGACACCCCCGCCTGGGAGGAGGCGCTGACCGCCGCCGACCACGTCGTCGCCTTCTCGATGCACGAGAACGCCACCACCGCCAAGGCCAACGTCGTGTTCCCGCTCGAGACCCACGCCGAGAAAGACGGCACCGTCACCCACCCCGACGGCCGCCTCCAGCGCGTCCGCCCCAGCGCCTCGCGCCCCGGCACCGTCCAGTCCAACATCCTCGTCCTCTCCCTCCTCGCCGAGGCCCTCGGCATCGAGCTGGGCATCGACTCCCAGCCCACCGCCTTCGCCGCCCTCACCGAGGCCGTCCCCTTCTACGCCAGCATCACCGAGGACTCCATCGGGGGCCAAGGGATCCGCTGGCAAGAGACCGAGGCGGCAACCGCCTGCCCGGCACCCGGGGGATCGCTGTCCTCCGAGCCGGTTCCGGCGGCAACCGGCGAGGGGCTCGCGCTCGGCACCTACAAGGATCTGTGGGCGGGGCCGATCACCGAGCTGAATCCGCCGCTGAACTTCTTGACCCCCCAGCAGCGCCTGGAGATCTCTCCCGGCGACGCCGAGCGTTTGGGCCTCAGCCAGGGCGACGTCGTCCGCGTCGGCCAGAACGGCTCCGCGGTCGAGGCCCACGTCTTGATCAAGGAACGGATGGGGGAGGGCACCGTCTTCCTCGCCGAGGGCGTCGACGGCGCCAACGCCAACGGCTTGCTCAACGGCGGCCCGGTCTGGGTCGAGATCCAGAAGCTGAGCGAGGTCGACGCCTAGTGCTGCCGCTCGCAGAGGTCGGCTTCGCCGAAGCGACCTGGATCATGATCGTCAAGTCGCTGGTGATCTTCGCCGTCATCTTCGGCATCCTCCCGATCCTGACCGTGGTCGAGCGCAAACTCATCGGCCGCTTCCAGCACCGCTACGGCCCCAACCGCGTCGGCCCCTACGGCCTCATGCAGCCGCTTGCCGACGTCGGCAAGCTGATCTCCAAGGAGTCCTTCCGGCCCGCCAACGCGGTCTCGACCCTGTTCGTGCTGGGGCCGCTGCTGCCGGTCCTCTCCGGCGTCCTGGCGCTGGCGATCATCCCCTGGGGCGACGTCCAGGACGGCGTCGGCCTCTACGGAATCGACGTCCCGATCGGCATCCTCTACTTCTTTGCCGTCGGCTCCATCGCCTTCTACGGCCTGGTGCTGGGCGGCTGGTCCTCGGGCTCGAAATACAGCCTGCTCGGCGCCATGCGCTCAGCCGCGCAGCTGATCTCCTACGAGGTTTCGATGGGCCTGGCGCTGCTCGGCGTGGTGATGATGGCCGGCTCGCTCTCGCTGGTCGACGCCGTCCACGCCCAGGGCCAGGTCTGGTACATCATCCCCCAGTTCGTCGGCTTCCTGATCTTCATGCTGGCCGGCTTCGCCGAGACCAACCGCACCCCGTTCGACATGCCCGAGGCCGACGCCGAGCTGGTCCAGGGTTTCATGACCGAGTACGGCGGCATGCGCTTCGGCTCCTTCCTGCTGGTCGAATACATGGAGATCCTGGTTGTCTCCGGGATCGCCGCGGCGGTGTTCCTCGGTGGCTGGATGGGCCCCGGCCCCGGCTGGCTCGACCCGATCTGGATGCTGATCAAGATGCTGGTCCTGGTCTTCGTCTTCATCTGGGTGCGGGCGACGTTGCCCCGCCTCCGGTATGACCAGCTGATGAGCCTCGGGTGGAAAGTCCTGCTGCCCCTGGCGACGCTCAATGTCCTAGTGACCGCGATCCTGGTGGTGGTGACCTGATGCCCGACGACGTCTACGTGAAAGCGGCGTCCTACCTCGACTCGATCGACGTGGTCGAGGTCCAGCGCGGCCCCGAGCCGGGTGGCGTCGGTGGCGCCTACCGGGCCTTCGGCGAGACCCTGCGAGGGCTGAAGACGACGATGTCGCGGCTGATCGAGGGGCC
>DATAON010000093.1:0-36360 GCA_036265715.1 Solirubrobacterales bacterium
GTCGTCGGGGATGTGCTGGTCGATGAACCACTGGGTCAGCATCGGCATCGCCGTCATGTGATCGACCGGAACGTGGAAAAAGCCCTGCACCTGCCCGGCGTGGAGGTCCATCGTGAGGATCCGATCGACCCCAACGCTCTCCAGGCACTTGGCGACGATCCGCGCGGTGATCGGCTCACGCGGGGCCGACTTCTTGTCCTGGCGGGCGTAGCCGTACCACGGCATCACGGCGATGATCCGGTGGGCGGAGGCTCCCTGCGCCGCGTCGGCCATCGTCAGCAGCTCGACCAGGGCGTCGTTCGGGGTCATCCCGGTCTGCTCGTTGGCACAGGTGGACTGGACCAGGAAGACATCGGCGCCGCGAATCGACTCCTCATAGCGGCAGTAGACCTCACCGTTGGCGAAGGTCTTCAGCGTCACCTGGCCGAGGTCGAGGTCGAGCTTGCCCGCGACCTTTGCCGCCAGCTCGCCCGAGCTGCGGCCGCCGAAGACCATCAGGCGCTTGGAGTAGTCGTGGGGGATGGCGGTGGGCGCCGCCTGCGGCCGGTCCTCGATCGTGCTCACGATTTGTCTTCCTCTAGGGCCTCAGCCGATTTGCGCTCGGCGTAGCCCTCGATGTTCCGCTGGTTGTTGTCGCTCACGGCAAGAGCCCCCTCAGGCACGTCGTCTTTGATCACCGCGCCAGCGCCAGTGTAGGCGGCGTCCCCGACTTCTACCGGCGCGATCAGCATCGTGTCAACGCCGATGCGGACATTGGCCCCGATCACCGTCCGGCTCTTGGTGGTTCCGTCGTAATTTGCGGTGATCGTTCCGGCGCCGAGATTGCTGCCGGCGCCGACGTCGGCATCGCCGACGTAGGAAAGATGGGGGACCTTGGCCCCCTTGCCGATGCGCGAGCCCTTGATCTCGACGAAGGCCCCGGCCTTCGCCCCCTCTTCGAGGACGGCGCCCGGCCGCAGGTAGGCGAAGGGGCCGACCGTGCAGCCGTCGAGGACTTCGCACTCCACGAGGTAGGAGTGGGGAACGAGGACCCCGGCCCCCAGGACCGTGTCGGACAGCGTTGTCAGCGGGCCGACGACGCTGCCGGCGCCGATCGCGGTCTGCCCTCGCAGGGAGACGCCGGGCTCGATCCGCGCGTCGGCGGCGATCTGGACACCGGCATCGATCCAGGTCGATCCTGGGTCGGCGACCGTGACGCCGGCGAGCATGTGGGCGTCGAGGATGCGACGGCGCGCCTCCACCTCGACCGCCGCCAGATCGGCGCGGTTGTTGACCCCCATCGTCACCGCGGGGTCCTCGGCGACGTGGGCGATGACAGAATGGCCCGCCTCGCGCAGGGCGGGGAAGACATCAGGGAGGTAGTACTCGCCCTGGGCGTTGTCGTTGGAAAGGCCGGCCAGCGCCTCGGCGAGCGGAGCGGCGGCGAAAGCGTAGGTGCCGGCGTTGATCTCCCGGATCGCCAGCTCCTCGGGGCTCGCGTCGCCGGCGGCTTTCGCCTCGATCACGCGCTCCACCCCGCCGGACTCCGAGCGCAGGACGCGGCCGTAGGAGCCGGGGTCCTCGAGCTCGATCGTCAGCATCGTCGCGGCGGCCCCGGAGGAGGTGTGGGCCTCGAGCAGGCCGGCGATTACCTCGGTCGATACAAGCGGCACGTCGCCGGAGAGGACGAGGACCGTCTCGCTCGACTCGATCAGCGGCAGGGCGGCGCGAATCGCGCCCCCGGTGCCGTCGGGCTGCGGCTGCTCGACGGTCTCCACCCCGTCGGGAAGCCCGGCCGAGATGTCGCGGCCGGGCGAGATGATCGCCGCGATGCGCCCGGCGCCGGCCTCGCGAGCGGCAAGGACCGGCCAGGCGACCATCGGCCTCCCGCAAACGGGATGCAACATCTTCGGCAACGAGGAGCGCATGCGCGTTCCCTCGCCGGCCGCCATGACCAGGACCAGGGGCGAACTCACCGGCAGATCGTAGACGTGGTGGGGGTGGTTTCGTCAAACGAGGTGCAAGGCGCACGGGTGGCGTCGGGGTGGGGTGGCCTCGCTTGCGCTGCGCGCTGCTCCGGGCGAAGGGACGAAAACGCGCCTGCAGGGTTGCGATCTTGCCCTCCACAGCCTTCGCGACTGCGCGACACCACCCCACCCCGACGCCACCCGTGCGAGTTCACCTGAGGCCGACGGCCTCCTCGTGTTACTGCGGTGAGCTTGGGCGGGCTTGAAGGTCTCGCCCGGGCCTGAGGCACAGCAGATCAAGGATGCAGGGAGCGCTGTGTGCTTCGCACATAAGCGACCGAAGACGCAGATATGCGCAGCCTCAGGCCCGGGCTAGGTCTTTGCCCAGGAGGGCGACAGAAGTGAGGGTCCAGCCGGCGAAGATCAGGTCGATGCCGACCAGCAGGCCGATGGCCCAGTCGGCGGAGCTGGGGAACTTGGCGAGGATGAGGATCCCGACCAGCAGGCCGGCGAATCCGCTGAGCCCGAGCAGGCCGGCGTTCTGCTGGCCCCGCGTGACAAAGGCGAGCGTGACCCTCGTCACTCCCATGAAGAGGAAGTAGATGCCGAGGACGAGAGTCAGGGTGAGGGTGCCGTTATGCGGCTCGGCGATCAGATAGACGCCGACCAGCACGGTGAGCACGGCCCAGACCAGCCTCAGCACGACGGTCCCGATCGAGTGTGCGGTGAAGGCGCCGGCGACCAGGAAAGCCCCCGCGATCAGCAGGATCCAGCCGATGAAGATCGCCGTCCCCACCGAGGCGACCGCGGGCACGACGATCGCGATGCAGCCGACAACGATCGCCAGCACTCCGACGACCATCAGCGCCTTCCAGCTGCGTACGAGCCCGGCGCGAATCTCAGGGTCCATCGACACTGCGCTCATCTCCATGAAGCCCACCCTATGCGCCAATCCAGACGCGATCAACCGGGGAAGCGGAGCCGAGCTGGGGAGCCCGGACTCGAACCGGGACGGCTGGCACCAAAAGCCAGTGGCCTACCATTAGCCGACTCCCCAAAGTTGTCTGAGTTTTACTCCTCCTGGGAACGCGGGACCTTGCCGCCCTCGGCGCCCGGTTCGAGGGCGGGGCCTCGTGGAGAGGCGATGCCGAGGACACGCATCGCCTTGAGGCCGAGGCCGAGCTTCTCGCGGCCTTCGGTGGCGGAGACGTCGTGGCCGCAGAGCTCCTTCACGCGCTCGAGCCGGTAGCGGACCGTGTGGCGGTGGGTGAACAGCTGTTTGGCGGTGGCGGCGACGTTGCCGTCGTTATCGAGGTAGGCCTCGACGGTCGTGACCAGCTCGGTCTCGTACTGGTCGTCGTAGTCGGAGAGCGGCTGGATCGTCTCCGCGTAGAAGCGCTCCAGCTCGCCGGGGTCCTCGCTCATCGCCGGCAGCAGCAGGCGGTAGGCGCCGGTGTCCTCGAAGGCGAGGGTGGCGCGGCCCTCGGCCTCGCCGACGTTGACGGCGAGGTGGGCCTCGTTGCCGGCGCGGTAGAGGTCGACCGGGTCGGCGCAGCGGCGGCTGCGGCCGATCGTCATATGGAACCCGGCGAGGCTGTCGTCGAGCTCACGGGCGAGGCCGGCGACGGCGCGGGCGAGCCGCTCGTCGTCCTCGGCGGGGACGATCACCGCCAGGTTCGCGGCTGCGCCCTCTGTGGCCTCCTCCATCGTCGCCAGCGAGCCCGGGGCCAGCGAGCGCAGCGCCCGCAGGGCGAGGGTGAGGACGCGTTCGCGCCACTCGCCGGTCTGGGCGGCGCGGGGGGCCGCGCGCAGCACCAGCACGCCGGCGCCGCGGTCGAGGTCGGCGCCGAGCTCGCCGCCGCGGGCGACGATGTCGCCGCGGTCGGTGACCCGGCGACCGAGCACGTCGGCGACGAAGCCGCTGGCCACCTCCTCGCTCTCCCACTCGGGCGAGCGCGAGCGCTCCAGCTCCAGCGCCAGCAGCGTCGTCACCATGCGGGCGATCGCCGGCTCCGGCGCCACCTTGGCCCGGTAGCGCAGCTCGCCGACGGCGCTGTCGGCGACCCGCAGCTCGACGGCGGTGACGCCGTCGCCGCCGGAGAGCAGCCGCTGCTCCTGGTCGGGCGAGGCCCCGGCGACGGCGAGAACGGCGCTGGAGCGGTCGATCAGGGCGACGCTGGCGTCGAGCAGCCGAGCGGCCGCACGCGCCACGGCGGGCAGCCCGGCACCGGACTCGACCGCTTCGGAGAGCGCGTCGAGCAGGCCTGGATCTTCTGCGTGCGCAGGGATCTCGCTCTCCTTCGTGCTCGAGGGCATCCGCCCATTATCGGCTAATCGCCTTGGATGAAGTTGACGATGTCCGTGTAGTAGTAGACGATCGCCAAGCCAATGACGACGCCGCCCACGATCAGGGCGGCGAGCACGAACAGCGCCAGGAAGCCGGCGGCGGCCTTCTCCCAAACCCTGCCGTGGCTACTCAGGGCGGGGCTGAGGATCAGGGTGACGAAGGTGATCACGCAGATCACCCCGGCCGCGGCAAACAGCAGGTACTGGTTGCCGATCTTCTCGAGTGCGAACGGAATCTGACTCATTGCCGCAGAGTTTGCCGCACCTGGGTGATGACAAGCGCGACCAAGGCGCAGAAGGCGAAGCAGGCGGCGCCGAGCGCCCAGCCGGCGGCGACGTCGCTGAAGTAGTGCGCGTTGAGATAGACCCGCGAGAGCCCGACCAGGATCGTCAGCACGATCCCGGCGGCGACCACGGCGCTCGCCTGCGCCATCCCCGGCCGCAACCGCAGCACGATCGTCACCGCCAGCCAGACGTAGAGGACCGAGTGGGTCGCGTGCCCGCTCGGGAACGAGGAGCCGGCGGTGTCGACCAGTGGGTCGTCGGGGCGGGGGCGGTCGATCGCGTCCTTGATCTCGAGGAAGCCGATCGTGCTGAGCGTCATCCCCGCGATCAGCACCCCGAACTCGGCCCAGCGGCGGCGGGCGAGAAGGAAGGCGGCGCAGACCGCGGTCAGGCTCCAGGTGAAGACGCCGGTGCCGAGGAAGCTGACGACCTTGGCGGCGGCCAGGAGGAAGCCGCTGTGCAGGTGTTCGACCACGTCGATCGCGCGGTCGTCGCCCGGGGTCGGCGCCGGGTCGCCGCTGACCACGACCGTGTAGGCGATCAGCACGAACATCGCCACCGCGATCGTCGCCACCAGCGAGGTGAACTCGAGCCCGAAGGTGCCGCCCGGCGTGACCCGGTTCCAGAGGAACTCCATCTGCGGGCGCAGGCGGCGGCCGAGGTCGACCAGCCAGCGGCTCCAGCCGCGCTCCTCCATCCATTTCACCGCCGCCACCCGGTTCTCCGGCACCCGGAAGTGGCGCGTGATGACGACGGTGCCGACCACGATCACGATCAGCGTCCCCAGCAGGAAGGCGCCTTTGCCGGCGTACTCGGCCGCGGTCTCGATGCTGCGCGAGAAGAAGTAGCCGATCAGGATGTGGGCGGTCGCCCAGAGCCCGGTGCCGAGGATGCTGTACGGGACGAAGGCGCGGTACCGCATCCCCGAGCTGCCGGCGATGAACGGGGCGAAGGCGCGGATCAAGCTGAGGAAGCGGCCGATGAAGATCGTCTTGCCGCCGTGGCGGGAGAAGTAGTCCTCGACTTTTTCGAAGCGCTCGTGGCTGACCCCGAAGCGCGGCCCGTGGGTCAGCACGAAGTTGCGGCCTAGCCGGCGGCCGAGGAAGAAGCTGGTCGTGTCCCCGGCCCAGGCGCAGGCCCAGGCGATCGCGATCAGCAGGTAGACGTCGATAGCGCCCTGGCCGGCGACGGCGCCGCCCAGCGTCATCACCGTCTCGCCAGGGACCACGAGGCCGACGAAGGCGCCGGTCTCGGCGAAGGCGAAGACGCCGACCAGCAGGTAGGTCCAGGCGCCGAGCGTGTTGGAGACGTCTTCCAGCAGTCCCTGCAGGTCGATGCTGCCGAGCTCCTGGCTGATGAAGTAGTAGCCGAAGGCGACGACCACGGCGGCCCCGAGCAGAATCAGTTTTTTACGGTTGCCTCCCCCCTCTCCCGGCATCCTCATGCGGGCACCTCGAAGCTGCCGGCGGCGCAGACGATCGCGTCGTCGCGGTCGATCATTTCCGCCGCGGCCTTGGCGGCGGCGAGGTCGGGGAAGAGGCCGACGGCGGTCGGGCCGGAGCCGCTGAGGATCGCCACCGCGGCCCCCGCTTCGCGCAGCTCGTCGAGCGCGTCGCCGATCCCGGGCCGCAGCGAGCGGGCCGGCGCCTCGAGGTCGTTGACCAGCAGCTCCGGGTAGGCGAGCGGCGAGGCGCCGGCGCCGGCCACCTCGCGCAGGCGCACGGCCAGATCCTCCAGCTCGGCGGCGTCGCGGCCGAGCCCGAGCCGGTCCGCCTCGGCGAACACGGAGGCGGTGCCAAGGCCGCCCCCGTCGGGCAGCAGCACGGCCGCGTGCGGGGCGGGCTCGGGCAGCGGCTCGACCGCCTCGCCGGCGCCGCGGACCAGGGCCAGCGAGGGGCGCAGCTGCGAGGGCACGTCGGCGCCGAGCCGGGCGGCGATCGCCGGCAGCTCAGCGACCTCGCCGGCGGCCAGGCGCAGGACCGCGGCGGCGTCACCGCTGCCGCCACCCATCCCGGCCGCAACCGGCACCCGCTTCGCGATCTCGATCCGCAGCGGCGGGTGGGCCCAGCCGGCGCCACGCAGGGCGGCCAGCGCCCGCGCGGCCAGGTTCTCGCCCTCGACCCCGGGGCAGACGACCTCGTCGCGCTCGGCCTCGGTCACCTCGATCAGGTCGGCCAGCGCCAGCGGCTCGAACAGCGAGCAGATCTCGTGCAGCCCGTCCTCGCGCGGCGCGCCGAGGTAGAGGCAGAGGTTGAGCTTGGCGGGGGCGTGGAGGAGCATCGAGGTGGCAGCGGAGGATCAGCCGTCAGCCTGAAGCTTCGCTGAAAGGGCGGCGAAGTCCTCGGCCGACAGCGCCTCGGCCCGGGTGTCGGCGGCGAACCCGAGCCCAACCAGGGCCGCCCGGGCCGGCGCCAGCGAGCCCGGCCGCGCATGCTCCAGAGAGCGCGCCAACGACTTGCGGCGGTGGGCGAAGGCGGCGCGGACCAGGGTCCGGGTCGCCTCGTCGGCGGCGGGCCCGGTCCGGCGCAGGCGCAGGATCGCCGACTCGACCCGCGGCCGCGGCTTGAACACGGCGGCGTCGACCTTGCGGACCAGCTCGACCTCGCAGGCGAGCTGGGCGACGACGCTGGGCGAGCCGTAGATGCGGCTGCCCGGCCCGGCCCGCAGGCGGTCGGCGATCTCGCGCTGGACCATGACGGTCCACGTCAGCAGCGAGGGCAGCAGCTCGATCGTCCGCAGCAGCAGCGGCGTCGCCACCGAGTAGGGCAGGTTGGCGACCATCGCCGTCGGCGCCGGCTCCAGCGCCCTCAGGTCGACCTTCATCGCATCGCCCCAGTGCAGGCTGACGTTGGGCAGCGCCGCCACCGCGGCCAGCGCCGGCTCCAGGCGGCGGTCGATCTCGACCGAGTGGACCCGCGCGGCCACCGCGGCCAGGCGCTCGGTCAGCACCCCTTCTCCGGCCCCGACCTCGAGCACGACGTCGGCCGGCGCCAGCCCGGCGTCGCGAACGATCGCGTCGAGCAGGTTGGGGTCGGCGAGGAAGTTCTGGCCGAGCCGGACCACGGCGCCCGGCCTACCAGCCGAAGAGCGCGCGGCCGTTGGCCTCGACCGTGCTCTCCAGCTGCTCGTAGCTGACGCCGCGCACCGCGGCGATCACTCGCGCGGTCGCGACCACGAAGGCGGGCTGGTTGCGCTTGCCGCGCATCTCCTGCGGGGCCAGGTAGGGAGCGTCGGTCTCGACCAGGATCCGGTCCTCGGGGACCTGGGCAGCGGCCTCCCGCAGTGCCTCGGACTTGGGATACGTGGAGTTGCCGGCGAACGAGCAGTACCAGCCGCGCTCGGCCGCGTCGGCGACCCGCTGCGGAGCCGAGAAACAGTGCAGGATCACGGTGTGGCCGGGGGCGCGGGCGTCGAGCGTCGCGAAGATCTCGTCGATCGCCTCGCTGCTGTCCTCCTGGTCGCGGGCGTGGATCACGATCGGCAACTCCAGCTCCTTCGCCACCTCGATCTGACCGGCGAAGGCGCGGCGCTGCTCGGCCGGCGCCGCGGTGTCGCGGTAGAAGTCGAGCCCGGTCTCGCCGATCGCCCGCACCTTCACGTGCCGGGCCAGACGGATCAGCTCGGCGGCGTCCTCGTCGCCGAAGCCGGTGGCGTCGTTGGGGTGGCGGCCGACGCTGACGAAGACGGCGCCGTGGCGGTCGGCCGCGTCGATCGCGAGCTGGTTGGAGTCCGGCCCGAGCCCGATCGTGAGGATCCGCCCCACCCCGGCCGCGGCCGCCGCCGCGACGAGCGCGGACTCCTCGCCGTCGCAGAGGTGGAGGTGGGTGTGGGAGTCGATCAAGGGAGCGATCAGCCTACCCCGGCTCGACCTGACGCTGGCGCTAGGCGGCCTGGCCTGACTGGCCGACCTGTCCGCACTGCCTGTCCGACCGAACCCGTGGTTCCTTTTTCACCTCACGGGTTAAAAAGGAACCACGACTTGGTCAGGACTCGATCTTCGGGAAGAGGACCGGGGTGCGCTCGACCTTTTGGCCGCCGGGGCGGGAGCCGAGATCGGCGAGGGAGCGCTCCGGTTCGTCCAGGGCCGTGAGCAGGATCTCGGCGCTGTTGGGCAGGTAGGGGACCAGCAGCAGCGTCACCACCCGCAGGCCCTCGACCAGGTTGTAGAGGACTTCGTCGAGGCGCTCGGGGTCGGCCTCGTCCTTGGCCAGGACCCACGGCTGGCTCTCCTCGACGAAGCGGTTGAGCCGGCGCACCAGCTTCCAGACGTCCTCCAGCGCCTGCGTCAGCTCGGCCCGGTCGAGCAGCTCGCTGAAGCGGGCGACCGCGCCGTCGAAGTCCTCGGCCAGGGTCGCGTCGACGGCAGCGACCGGGACGGTGCCGGCGCGGTAGCGGTCGACCATCGCCAGCACGCGGCTGGCGAGGTTGCCGTAGTCGTTGGCGAGCTCGGTCTCGTAGCGGGACTCGAAGCCGGCGGTGGAGATCGAGCCGTCCTGGCCGAAGCTGACCTCGCGGAAGAGGTAGAAGCGCAGAGCGTCGGCGCCGAAGCGCTCGATCACCTCGAACGGGTCGAGCACGTTGCCGAGGCTCTTCGACATCTTTTTCTCGCCCATCAGCAGGTAGCCGTGGATCGTCATCCGCTGCGGCGGCTCGAGGTCGGCGGCGAGGCAGAGAGCGGGCCAGATCACCGCATGGAACTTGAGGATGTCCTTGGCGAGGATGTGGCGGGTGGCCGGCCAGAAACGGTCGGTCAGGTCCTCTCCCTCGCGGGCGAAGGTCAGCGCCGTCACGTAGTTGAGCAGCGCGTCGAACCAGACGTACATCCGCTGCTCGGGGTCCCAGGGCAGCGGCAGCCCCCACTTCAGGTCCGGTCGCGAGAGCGAGACGTCTTCGAGCCCGCCCTTGATGAACGAGACCGCCTCGTTGCGGCGGAAGTCGGGGACGACGAAGTCCGGGCGCTCCTCATACAGCGCTTCCAGCTGCGCCTGGAAGGCGGAGAGCTTGAAGAACCAGTTCTCCTCGCGCACCTTCTCCAGCGGGATCTCGTGGATCGGGCAGGTGTTGCCCGGCCCCAGCTCGCGCTCGGTTTTGAAGTCGGCACAGCGCGGGCAGTACCAGCCTTCGTAGACCCCCTTGGACACCCAGCCGTTGTCGTAGACCCGCTGCATGATCTCCGCGACCTTGGCCGTGTGCCGCGGGTCGGAGGTGCGGATGAAGAAGTCGTTGGAGGCGTCGATGATCGGCATCAGCGCTTCGAACTTGGCCGCGTTGCGGTCGGCCAGCTCCTGCGGCGTGATCCCCTCGCGCTCGGCCGCCAGCTCGATCGGCTCGCCGTGCTCGTCGGTGCCGGTGAGGAAGAAGACCTCCTCCCCGCGCTGGCGCATGTGCCGGGCGAGGATGTCAGCGGCCAGCGTCGAGTACGCGTGGCCGAGGTGCGGCTCCGCGTTGACGTAGTAGATCGGCGTCGTGACGTAGAAGTTTTTTCGCGGGGCAGTCATGGCTGTACCGCCGACCCTAGCTAGAACTCCCAATCACCAACCCAAAGGAGAACGATGACCACGAACATCACCTTGGACCGCGCTCAGTCCATCGTCGACGCGGCGGTGCTGGTCGGTCTGGCCGAGCTGCCCGCCAGCGAAGCGGACGGCTACACGCTGGCGCCGGTTCTGAAGGACAAGCTGGCCGACCTGGGCGTCGACAAGGTCGCCGCGCTGACCCCCGAGCAGGCCGACGCCGTCGAAGCGTTCATCGCCGAGCAGGCGGGCCAGGGGGGTTAAGACCCCGGCGCTGCGGTACGCTCAGTTCTCATTACATAAAGCGACCCCCGGTCGGCGCTACGAACGCCAGCCGAGGGTCTAACCACAAGGAGACACGACCTCCCTATGGCTACTCGGCAATCTAGCCGCCCCTGGCGGCCTTCACTCCAGCGCACGTCCGGCACGCCGGGCCTGTGCTTCAGCATCGGCTCGCCCCTCGGCGAGCGCTACCTGGCCCTGCTGATCCACCCGCTGCGTTGGTGCCGTCCCTGGACGACGCACACGGCGTCGACCGACTCGCAGATCAGCACCTTGAACGTCGGCCCGCTCGGCGTCATCTGGCAGCGGCCGATCAGGGACAGCACGACCCCGCAGGCCGTGGTCCTCGCCGCCCTGGCGGCGGTGGCCCTACTCCTGGTGGTCAGCGTGGGTGCGGTCGAGGGATCGACCGCGTCAGCCACTGAACGGACGGTCGGCGGTGCCTGCTTCCCGGCCGGGAGCTGGGACGCCGATCTGGACGACCGGCCCTGCGTGCGGATCGTGCGGGTCGCCGAGGACGGGTCGTTCAGCTACGCCGTCACCGACGCCGACGGGACGCGCCGCTACCGGGGCGCCATCGGCGCCACGGATCGCTGATCGCGGTCGCCACGGACCCCAGCAACCCCGGTACTGGCCTGGCACCCGCCCGGCCAGCACGGCCTGAACCAAGTCTTACCCGACAAACACGATGAAAGGAACACACGACGTGAAACACCGACTAACCCGCAGCGCCGCATTCGGCGCGGCGTTCTCACTGGCAGCAGCGGCACTGGCGTTCTTCGCCGTCACCTACCTGGCCGAAGGCAGCAAGGAAGGCACTACCGGGGGCGCCGCAGAATCGACGCTGCCGATCAGCGTCAGCTTCGCCAACGGACTCGCGCCGGGCAAACCCGTAGCGCTGACGGCCACCGTCAACAACAGCACCACGGGCACGGTCAAATTCGGGCACCTAGTCCCGAAAATCGAAACGCCGACTGTCCCGGTCTGCGGCGAATCCTGGCTGGAGCTGTATGCAGAAAGCGGGCCAGGGCTAGCCGACTGGCAGACGGCTATCAACACCGGCCTGCCCCCTGCGGGGAAACAGTTCACCTACGAAAAAGGCAGCGCCGTAGACCTGTTCGGTGGCCTGGGCACTGAAAAGCGGGCGGAATTCATCCTGCGGTTCAAGCCGTCGACCGAATCGACCAACCAGACTGCCTGCGCCAACGTGCCGGTGAAGGTGTCCTTCAAGTTGACCCCCTAGCCGACCGCCCGTAGAACGACAAAAGCCCCCCGCGACCGCAGTGGTCTCGGGGGGCTTCGTCGTTCCTGACACAGGCGTCTGACAGGAGCGCTTGTGCAAGTGGTGGTGTCCGGCCACGGCAGCCCCAAGGGGCGGTCAGAACACCCCAGGAGAGGGTGCCGGGCCGGACGTTGGCTCGGCCGACAGATGAACCGAACGGCGACAGGGAAAGGGAGCGGCTGACCGCCCCGTTGCCACCGACGCCCTGCGGGGGTCAGCCGGTTCAGCGGAACCGACGACCCGCGCCGTCAGGGCGGCCAAGTGAAGATGACCCCCCCGGTTTGACGACTAAGCGTCAAGAGCCGGGAGGGGCGAGCCAGGGGGTTAACCCTCGTCGCCAGCCTCGGCAGCAGAGCTGGACACCGGCGCCTCGTCGGCTTCAGCCAGCACGCGCCGACGCTCGCGCAGGTGACGCTGTTGCGGCGCCGGGCTGGGGATGCTGTCGGTCGACAGCAGGAGGGTGTCCAGGGGCTGCTCGATGGCGGCGACCGGGCCGCTCATTTCCGGCATCGCCTGGCCGTCGATGGAGCTGGCCTGTGCGATCAGCAGGGAGTTGTTGCCCAAGACCTCACGCCAGCGGTCGATGGATGCCTGAAGCGCCTCGGCGGCGTCGATGATGCCCTGGCGGGCGTCGGCGGCGTCGGTGAGCAGGCCGTCGGCCAGCAGCTCGTCCAGGTTGGCGTCGACGAACGCGGCGTACTCGCCACGGCGCTGTTCGGCGGCGTGGAAGGTGGCGGCGGCGCGCTGCTCCCACGGACCCTCGGCGGCCTCCTTTGCGGCGGCGTAGCGCTTCTCTGCCTTGGCCACGTCTGAGCTGGAGTGGTCGCCCTTCAGCTCGGCGTCCGCCAGAGCCTCGCGCAGCGCAACGTCGGCGGCGGGCAACTCCTGACGAGCGGCCTGGTAGTCGGTTTCGACCTGCGCGGCGCGGCCGTGCTGCTCGCGCCAGGCGGCGTGAAGCTCGGCGGCCTGCTTCCCGGCGTCGGTGGTCGGGTCGGCGATGGGGAATGGTGCTACGGGGATCAGTCTCATTCGGTCAGCCCTCCTGGGGGGTTCGGTCGGTATCCACCACGGCGGCGGTCGCCTGGTGGGTTTCTGCAAGGTGCTGCTGGATGGCCTGGGCCTCGGGTGGCAGCGACGGGGTCGAGTGCGGGTCGGGGGAACCGGCCGCGCGGGCCAGGACGTGGGCGTTGGCCAGCGCCTCGTCGTAGTCCTCGCCTTCCAGCCACTGGCTGAATCTCGGGTCCAGCCCGACCTCGGCAGCAGCCTGGCGGCCGACGGCAGCCCGCAGGCCGTCGCGCAGCTCGCCGTTCTCCTGGCGCAGCTCGTCGTTCTCGCGCTGAAGGTCGTCAGCGCTTCGCTCGGTCATGTGTCTCCTCGGTCGGTTCGGTCGGTTCGGTCGGTGGTGCTGCAAAGGGATGGCCCGCCCGACAGGGTCTGAGACCGACCGATGCTCAGACCCCGTCGGCGATTGGCGGGCCGGGTTGGCAGCCACCCGTCGGCATCGCGCGTCGGGGTGGTGCTGCCGGGTTCTTGCTCGCGCTGACCAGGGGTCGCAACTCCTGTCGGGGGCGCGGGGCAAGGCGGCCGGGCGCGTCGCGCGCTCGGCGAAGGTGGTGGGCTACTTCCTAATGCCCTGGTCGCGCAGGAACTTGTCCAGCTCGATCAGGTGCGGCGGGACCGGGTCGGGGTCGACCGACTCGTCGACCGGGAAGCCGCGATCCAGCATCCACTGATCGACGGCGTCGGCGCCAAGGACGCGGACCTCGTCGGGGCAGGTGCCGAGGGCGCGCGGGTCGTACCTCGACCGGTGGCGGTCGCCAGGCGCGTCGACCTCGGCGGGGGTGGGTTCCGGCCGTGGGCGGGGACGGGCCATGCCGCGTCGTCGGGGCGGCATCAGGTCGTCCCCTTCCGGGATCGGCTGGCGCTGCCTTTCGGCCGGTACTGGCCGCGCCGGTCACGCCCCTGCGGCTCGTCGTCGCCGGGGTCGTGGATGCCCAGCAGCGTGACGAGCTGGCGCCAGGTGGCCAGGGCGTCGCGGTGGATCGCCACGGCGGGGTGCGGCTTCAACTGGCCGAACCGATCTTCGACGATCTGGCCGTCGTCCTTCAGTCGGCGGCGCGCGGTCGCGGCAACGTCCAGCGCCTCCAGGGCGAGGGTCAGCGTGGCCAGCCCCTCGTCTTCAAGGTCGTACCGGTCGACGATGCTGTCCCACAGCTTGCGCGCCTTGGCGCTCAGGTGGCCGGGTGCCTTTGGCAGGGCCGGGGTGGTGGATGCCATCGACACCTCCTAGGGGTCAGGCAGGCGGGCCAGGTGTCGGCCCGGATCGGTCGGAACTGAGTACAGTGGGTAGGCCGCTCAAACCCGCTGGGGATGCGGAATTGGGCCAAACTTCTTCTGGAGCGGCCACGGCGCGTAGGAAAATCCGCCCCCCTCGCGGCGTCGTTCCCCTCGGTGGGGGGTACACCCCCTCCCCCTATGGGGTCTGTGAGCCTCTGTGCTGCGTCCTGGGGGGCTGGCCGGTCGGTCTGGCCTGTGCTTGCTGGTGGGGGGGTGCCTAGCTCTGGCCGTCGCTGACGCGGGGCGGGCTGCACTCCTGTACAAGCACCTGGACCCTGCCCAGCCTGTACATGTTCGGCTCGCCTGCCTTCTGCTCTGCGCAGTCGGGTGGGCCGCCGATGTAGGAGAGGCAGAGGTCTTCGACCTCGACGGTGGTGGTGGTCCCGGTCTCGGGATCGGTGAAGGTGAGCGTGTCCATGTTCCTCCTAGGTGATCTGAAGTGGGGAGCAGGACCGCCTGCCCTGCCCTGGTCCCTGGTCGGGATGGGCGGGCTGGCGGGTCCGGCCGGGTGTGAGCACTAGTGCCGTGCCTTGCCCCGAGTAGACGGGGCGGGATGAAGGTGGAGCCGAGGTCGGCTGGGTCGACGGGTCGACGCCGTGCCGCTCTCTCGGCTGGAAGATCGGGGGGCTGGCCAGCGGGTGTCAGGCCAGCCGGTACTCGGCGCCCTGCTCGCCGACCGTCCGGCGTTCATCGGCCAGGCGGTCGAGCTGGAAGGCGACCTCGGACAGCGACACGTCGCTGACGCCGATCTGCGGCAGGAGGGCGGCTGCGGTCTGCGGCCCATCCTCCAGTCGCGCCAGCAGTTCGTCCCGGATGCCTTCACCGCGCGCCCTGGCTCGGCGTTCGTTGTCGGCTTTCTCCTGGTCGAACATCTGCCCTCCCTTGTCGCGGTGCGAACCGCTCAGGAAACTAGCAGCCATCTGACAAACTGGCACATAGCAAGTGGCGCCGCAGGGCAAAGCTGCCCCGGTGTCTGCCCGCTCCAAAACCCCCGCTTCGATCTTCGCCGCCAACGTCGAGCGGTTGCGGAAGGCCAAGGGTCTGACTCAGGAGCAGGCCGCCTGGTCGGTCGGGATGCACCCGTCAGCGTGGGGACGAATCGAGGCAGGTGAGCGCAAGCCGACGCTGGCGACCGTCTTCAAGCTGGCGCGTGGTTTGGAAGTGCCGCCTGCCAGCCTGTTCGACGGGATCGACTAGCTGATCCCCTGGTTCTCGACGGCGGCGCGAAGGCGGGCGGCGCGCTCGGCGTAGGTGATCCCGAACGCCTGGTCACCCCCTAGGTGGACGGCGTAGCGCTCGACCCCTCGGGCTTCATCGGTGGTCTGTGACCAGTCGCGCAGCACATGAGTCTGACCGAGCCAGGGGCTGCGGAACAGCACGTCGTGGATCGCGGCCAGGTCGAGGAACTGGAAGTCGGCAGGCGCGTCGGGGGTGCGCCGGTCCCAGACCTGGCCGAGGAAGTCATCGGCGCGCTGCCCGGCACGCAGCACCCATAGCCAACTGTTCAGCTCGTAGGGCAGCAGGGGGTGATGCGCGAACCCCTGGAACGCGCCACCGGGCAGACAGTCAGCCAGGTCCGGGGCGGCGTCGAGGAACGCAGCGTCGCCGTCGATCCAGACGGCGAGGTCGCAGGTCCGCAGGGCGTCGCGCAGGGCGGCCACCTTCCCCCAGTGGGGCGCCAGCCCCTCGGGCTGGGTGGCCTCGACCACGTCGTACCCGTGGGCGGCGGCGTAACGCTCGACGGTTGGCAGCGCGACCGACCGCAGTGGCTGGGCCTCGCCGACATAGGACGTGATGATCGTCTTAGCCACCGGCTGCCGAGACCTGGTCAGCGCGGTGTCGATGGCGGCGAACACGGCGTCGTAGCCCAGCGCGTCGTTCGGCCAGCCACCGGCGTCGACGATGGCGTCGAAGGCTTCACCGGCAGCGTCGGGTAGCGGCCAGATCGCGTCGGCGATTCCGGCCTCGACCTTGATGGCGCCGATGACGCAGTGGCTGACGGCCGTGGGGTCGCAGGCGTTGACCTGCCGCCCCTCTCGGTCCAGACCGCCCCCTCGCCCTATGTCGCCACGGCGGGAGTCAGCGTCGCCATGCCATCGGCTGGGATAGTTGAGGCGACGATGGACGCGGGCCAGGAGGTCGGCAGCGGTGCCGGTCATCGTCTGCGCGGCTTCCCCGGCTTCCGACCCTTGGCCGGTCGCTCGGGGGTGCCGACGTGGAACGACCCCCTGGCGGTTCTGCCGTCATCGAAGGTCCAGACGTACCGGTGGCGGCCGTCCTCGGCGATGCCGTCCAGCACGGCGCAGCAGTCGCGGGTCAGCCCGTCGTCGCGGCGCCGGACCTCCAGCTCGACCTCGTCGCCGCTCGGCGCGGTGACCGTGCAGGTGGTCGGGAGCGGGCCGGTCGTCACGCCGGGGAGGGTGAGGAACACGCGGTTGCCAGCGCGCACCGTCGGCTGACGCCAGCGGGCCTTGTTCTCGACCAGTACCTCACGCATCGGCCTGCACCCTTTCCATCGGCGGCAACTGGACCGGGCGCCGGATGATGTTCGCCGGGAGCGGTCGGCCCTGGCGAACAGGTAGGTCGTCGATCAGCAGGTCGGCCAGGGCGTCGTCGACGTGGCCGTCGGTCTCGGTGTCGGACACGGGCCGACCTCCTTACTGGGTGTTGGTGGAAGCGGGCAGCGAGAAACCGACCTCGCGCGCCAGGGCTTCCCGAATCACCTGACTGACGAACACGTCACGATCAGCGGCGTGTTGCCGGACGCGGCGGGCCTCGTCATTCGGCAGGCGGCAGGGCAGGACTTCAGAGTCAGTGGCAGCCACTGGAACCTCCAGGGTGGAACGCCTAGCTGGTGGCAAAGAAACGGCCGCTCGCTGGCGGCCGGATGGGGCGAAGATGTAGGTCTACGAACTAGCCAACGGAGTGTAGCCGTCGGACATGACTGGATTCTGACGTTTTCTCACTGTGTACCTACCGAATCGGTGGCTTCCTCGGCGGCCAGGGCTTCAAGGCCAGCGGCGACCGTGCCGGGGGGCGCCGTCAGCGGCACCTGTGCAGTCGGCTTACCGTCAACCCGCTCTTGGCGCAGCGCACCCTTCCGCTGACCGGTGTCCGGGTCGCGGCCGTTCCGCCCCCGGAGCTTCCTGACGGCCTCGGTGGTCGAGCCGAACACGAAGGCCACCGCCGTCGGGTCACCACGCTCGCCGAGGATCGCCTCGGTCTGGGCGCGTCGGGCATCACTGGTCTGCCCCTCCACCTTCTGCTCCCAGGCTTGGACCCAGCGCAGCAGCGACTGTTCCATTTCGACCGACAGGGGCAGGTCGGCATAGAAGGACAGGTGCGAGCTGCCGGGCTTGCTGCTGCTGACACGTTCCGCCAGGCTGGCGGTCGCACCCTCGGCGCGCATGGCGGCCTGGGTGTGAAGGCGCGCGGCCTCGACCAGAGCGGCGGTGAACGGTTTGCGGTCGCTGGTCGGCTTGCCCACGGCCAGGAGGATTGCACCCGAACCCGACCGGAATCTGACAGTTTAGGCCGAGCTGGTTGCAGCCAGGAGGGGAGGGCCAGGGGTTGACGGCGACGGATCGCCACATCGACGGGCGCGCGCGGACCTCTTAGTCACCTACGGTCTTACACTGGCCCTCCATTCCCCTACAAAACCAGTGGAATACAGAACCAGTAGTTCAGTACCTCTATTCAAGACAGTACGGTCAGAGAACTACAGGCTTATATCTAGGAAGTCCCCAGTGGTCGGCGCCCGCGCGAAGCCTAGCCAGCCAGCGTGACGGGAATCTGACAGTTTTCGCCTGTATACCTTGCAACCGGCGCACTTCCCCCGCTGCCGACACGCCCCCTACACCGCGACGGCCTGGAAGTTACCCACGGCGTCAGAACTTCACACAGTGTTCATCTGCCGGGACGCGGTCGCCGGGCTGGGCTGAATCGGGGGGGGTTCGGACCAGGGGCACAGCACCCCGTGAGAGGTCACAGGACGGCCGCTGACGGCCTCGGTCGCATCCTGAAGGTGAACCCACCGGAATGGTCGGAAATCGACACCGTCGGGGGGTTCTGTTTTGACGTGACAGTGTCAACAAGAAGTGTCAGATTCCAGTCAGTCTCGCGCGCTACCGTCGCCACCGTGACCACTGCAACCGAGACCCCGCCCGTCGAGGAGACCGCGTCGACGCCCCCTCCCCCACCGGGGATGATGGAGGTCGTGATGACGCTGGACCCCGACGGCTACCGGACGATGGGCGCGGATCTGGAGACCGTCAGGGGCAAGCTCGACCTGCCGCCCTCGTCGACCCCGACGGACGTGATCGCGGCGGCGCTGCGGGAGCTGGCGACGTAGGGGGCGAATCCCGCCCGCTTGACAATTCCGGCACAGCCTGTGCTAGATTCCTGCCATGACGCCGACCGACCAGAACCTCGCCAGCGCCGGTGACCTCTCGCGGGAGCTGAAGGTGCCGCGCCGCACGGTCTACAACTGGATCGACCGGGACGACTTCCCCGAGCCGGTGACGACCGCTGGCGGCATCCGACTGTGGGACTTGGACGAGGTCAAGAGCTGGCGCCGCGACACCGAGGACGTGCGCAAGCCGGGGAGGCCGCCAGCATGAAGCCAGCCATCCTCTACGCGGCGAAATCGACCGCCGACAAGAACGCTTCAATCCCGAACCAGCTACGCCAGGGCCGGGAGCTGGTCGAGGCCGACGGCTTCACCGTCTGCGGCAGCTTCAAGGACGAGAACAAGTCGGCCTACACCGGCGACCGTGGACCCGAACTGCTCTTGGCGAAGGACGCCGCCGAGCGGCTGGCACAGGAGCACGGCGAGTGTGCCCTGGTCATCCAGCACTCTGACCGCCTGGCGCGTGGTGACGGTAAGCAGGCGGCGCACCTAGTCGAGTACGCCCTGTGGGCCATGAAGGCCGGGGTGAAAATCCTGTCGATCCAAGACCCCGAGACCTTCCAGCATGAAGACCTGATCTACGCCGTTCTGACCGGCAAGAGGAACCACGACGACAGCGCGCGCAAGTCCAAGTCGGTGCGGGGTGGCATCGAGAAGCGGGCCAAGGAAGGGTTCGTGACGGGCGGCGGCCGTCGCCGGTTCGGCTACCGCTGGAAAGAGGACAGGTCCGGGGTGCTGCTGGTGGTCCCCCATGAGGCCGAGGTGGTCGACAACCGTATCTACCGCGCGACTCTGGAGGGCACGTCCGGCCTTCAGATCATGCGCGAACTGGAAGCCGACGGGATCAGGACCGTCACCGGCGCCCGCTGGCACGGTTGCACCGTGTCGCAGATTCTGCGCAACCCCCTCTATAAGGGCGTCGTCGTCTACGAGGGCGAGGAGTACCCCGGCCAGCATGAGGCAATCGTCGACCCCGACGTGTGGGACGCGGTCGACGAGTTGATGCGGTCCCGCTCGGGGCAGAAGGCGGGACGCCCTCGGGGGTCGAGCCAGGGTGCCGGTGGTGGCCGCCCCACTCTCGGCAATCACCTGTTCAGGAAGGGGATGCTGAAGTGCGTCTGCGGTGGGTCGATGGTGGCCCGGACGGATCGTCGGAAGCTGGCCAGCGGCGCCGAGGCGGTCTACGAGTACTACGAGTGCTTCAACCATCACATGGACACGTCGAGCTGCCCCGTCACCAGGCTTCGCCGCGACCGGGTCGACCCCCAGGTCTACCGCTACTTTGAGCGGGTCGCCGTCGACGTAGAGGCCACGCGCGCCGAGCTGGCCGAGGCGCTGGACGCCCGCCTGGCAGAAGTCCGGGCGCTGCGTGGCAACGCCAGCCAGGAAGCGCAGACGGCGCAGGAGCGGCTGGACCGAGTCAAGCGCGACTACATGGACGGCACGCTGACCGCCGAGGACTGGGCCGACTTCCGGGTCGAGCTGACCGGCGAGCTGGACGCGGCCAAGGCGCAGGTACAGCGATTCGACTCCCAGCTCGCGGAGGTCGAAGCTGGCGGCGCCACCCGAGACCTGGAGGCCGAGGTCGTCGAGAAGCTGGCTGCGATCCGCGCGGCCGTCGCTGGCGAAGTTAAGGACGCCGACGGCGTCGACGCGGCGCGTGCGGCCCTTCTGCGCCTGTTCGACGGGTTCATCCTGCGCGACCCCCAGGCGGGCCAGCGGGTGCCCGCAGAGCTGGCCTGGACCGGCTCAGGCGACTACGTGCTGGAGCCGGTGCTGAAGGACGGCGTCCTCCCCACTCCCCAGCCGCTCCACACTTCCGAAGCCACTGCGATCACCAAGAACCTGTTCCGGCCGATCAGCCTGGCCGCCACCGCCTAGGACGCCATGAGAAGCCCGACCGACAAGCCGGGGGATTCCGCATTCCCAAGCCCCAAAAAACTTATTGGTCGGGGTGGTGACGTAGTAGCTCATCGGTTCCCTGCCTACGTTAGGAGACGCGCCAAGCCGGGCGGGTCGCGCTAGCGCCGGGCCTCACGGCCGGTCAGCGCTTTGTACAGGTCGTTGGCGCGGGTCCCGGTCAGGGCGGCGACGACGCTGGCGGCGGCGCGCGGGCGGGCGCCGGACTGGACGAGGTGGCGCAGGGCGTCGACCGCGAAGCCGACGTCTTTGTCCTGGGTGGCCGACTCGGTCGGGCCGATCACCAGCACGATCTCGCCCTTGACGTCGCCGCGGAAGCGGCGCGCAAGCTCGCCGAGCGAGCCGCGGGCGACCTCCTCGTGGATCTTCGAGAGCTCGCGGCAGACGGCGGCATCGCGGTCGGGCGCGAGCTGGGCCAGGGCCGCCAGGCTCTCCCCCACCCGCCGCGGTGACTCGAAGGCGACGACGGTCTCGGTCGAGCGCAGGACCCGCTCCATCTCCCCCGCCCGCCGCGGCAGGAAGCCCTCGAAGCGCCAGCGGTCGGTCGGCAGGCCGGAGGCGACGAGGGCGACCGGGACGACCGAGGGGCCGGGCAGCACCGTCACCTCGAGGTCGCGCTCGATGCAACGGTGGATCAGCTTGTAGCCGGGGTCGGAGATCGCCGGCATGCCGGCGTCGGAGACCAGGGTGACGACGTCGCCGCGCTCGATCCGCTGCGCCAGCTCGGTCGCGCGCGCCGATTCGTTGCCCTCGTGGTTGGAGATCATCCGCGGCGCCGGCCGGATCCCCAGCCGGTCGAGCAGGGCGCCGGTGCGACGGGTGTCCTCGCAGGCGATGAAGTCGGCGCTGACCAGCGACTCGCGCATGCGCGGGCTGACGTCGTCGATGTTTCCGATTGGGGTCGGGCAGACGATCAGACGGCCCGGCATCAGCCCTCGCCTCGCTTCTCGAGTTCGATCCGGGCCAGCGCCGCGGCGCCGATCAGCCCTGCTTCGGGGCCGAGCTGGGCCGCCACGACCGGGATCTCGTTCATCGGCCGCAGCGCCCGTTCGCGCAGGACCTTGCGGGCCGGGTCGAGTAGCAGGTCGCCGGCCGCCATCACGCCGCCGCCGATCACGATCACCTTCGGCTCGAAGATGTTGGCGAAGGTGACGAGGGCGGCGCCGAGGCGGCTGCCGATCAGGTCGAAGACTCCGATCGCGATGAGGTCGCCGGCCAGCGCCAGCTCGGTCACCGCCTTGCCGTCGATCTCCTCGCCGTCGGCGGCCATCGCCCCGAGCGCGGAGTCGGGCTCGCGCTGGGCCGCCTCGCGCGCCTCGCGCCCGAGCGCGGTGCCGGAGGCCAGCGTCTCGATGCAGCCACGGCCGGGGCAGTTGCCCTGGCAGGGCGGGCCGTCGAGGTCGATCACCGTGTGGCCCAGCTCGGCGCCGGCGCCGGTGGCGCCGCGGTAGACCTCGCCGCCGAGGATCAGGCCGCCGCCGATCCCGGTCCCGATCGTCAGCAGCACCATCTCGTTGGCGCCGCGGCCGGCGCCGTAGAGCTGCTCGGCGAGGGCGGCGACGTTGGCGTCGTTGTCGACGAAGACCGGCAGCCCGATCCGCGCTTCGACCAGGTCGCGGATCGGCAGGTCTTCCAGCGGCAGGTTCACGGCAGCAACGGCGACTCCGGTCTCGTGATCGATCGTGGCCGGGATCCCGAGCCCGACGGCCACCGCCTCGGGGCAGGCTTCGCGCGCCTCGCTCACCTCGCGGACCAGCAGCTCGACCAGCGCGTCCTCGGTCTGACCGGTCGAAGCCTCGCGGCTCTCGGAGAGGATTTCGGTCCCGGAGAGGGCGCCGACGAGCATCTTCGTGCCGCCGAGATCGACCCCGATCGTCTTCGCCGCGCTCACGGGCGTTTTGGGGCTGAAAGGCGGTCGACCGAATACATCGCCATGATTTCTAGCCCTTTTATGCCCGACGATGGCGAGCAACGGCCGTCGGGGCCGCCCGACTACAAGGTCTACCGGTCCCGCAAGAGCCTCTTATCCCGACTTCGGTCCCCCGACCTCTCCGGTCTGCGGGAGCGCGCAAAGCTGCCTGGGAAGCGGCCTAAGCGCGACCCCGAGGACGGCCGCGGCAGCGATCGCAGCCGCGGCAAGGCCCGCGCCGGGGTCACTCCGAGGAAGGTCTTCAAATGGATCGGCCTGGCCGCCCTGGGATGGATCTTGCTCAGCTTCCTCGCCTTCGGAGTCTCCGCCCAGATCCAATCCTTCAAGCTCTCGGGCGAAGCGAAGGAGGCTTTGCACGGCAATCCCTTCCTGCTCCCGTCGGCGCAGACGATCCTCGTCCTCGGCACCGACGCGCGGCCGCCCGGGACCGGCGACGGCGCCGCCGCTTCCGAGGAGTGCTTCGAACAGCAGTCGAAGGGCGAGAACCCGCATGACCCCTGCTTCGAAGGTGAATTCCGCGCCGACACCCTGATGCTGATCCGGGCCGGCGGCGGCGCCTTCCGCAAACTCTCGATCCCCCGCGACGTCTACGCCGAGATCCCCGGGCAGGCGCCGGAAAAGATCAACGCCGCCTTCTCCCACGGCGGCGCCGCGCTGCAGATCAAGACGATCGAAGACTTCCTCGGGATCGAGATCGACCACGTCGCGATCGTCGACTTCACCGGCTTCGAAGACCTGATCGACGCGGTCGGCGGCGTCACCGTCGACGTCCCGGTCAAGCTCTGCGCCGACATCTCCGGTGGCGCCGGCGGCGGTCAGGGCGGTCAGACGCTGCGCCTGCACAAGGGCGAGAACACCCTCGATGGCGAAAAGGCCCTGATCTACTCGCGGATTCGCAAGCCGAGCGAATGCCCGGGCACCGGCGCCAGCGCCTACTCGCTCGGCTACGACGACCTCGACCGCGCCAAGGCCCAGCAGGCCGTCATCAACGGGATCAAAGACCGCCTCACCGATCCCCTCCGCGTCCCCTACAACTTCATCCACGGCCCGATCATCGGCTGGGACGCACCGAAAGCTTTCGTCAGCGACATGGGCTTCTTCACGATGCCCCAGCTCGTGCTCGCCGCCGGGATCGGCGGCTCAGGCGACACCGAAGTCCTCTGCGGCGACCTCGCAAAGTCCGGCTGCACCCTCGACGGCCCCGGCGGCTCGATCGAAGTCCCCGAGGAAGTCCGCCGCAAGGCGGTCAACAAGTTCCTGAACGGCTAGTCGCTGCTGGAGGAGGCCGGGGCCTTCGACTCCGACTTCTTCTCGCTCGACTTCGAGTCGCCCGAGCCCGAGCCCTTCGACTCCGAGGCGCCGTCGCTGGAGGACGCGGCCCCGCCCTTCTTCTTCTTGCCGTAGTCGGTGTTGTAGAAGCCGGAGCCCTTGAAGTGGACCGCGGGCGAGTGCAGGACGCGGACCGCCGGGGCGCCGCACTCCTGGCACTCGGTCAGCGCCTCGTCGGTCATCTTCTGCATCACGTCGAAGACGTGGCCGTTCTCGCATTTGTACTCGTAGATAGGCACGGGGTGCGCGATTATCGCAGCCGCTACGGTTCGGGCATGGCGACGACCGAGCCGGAGGCCCGACCGACCGAGGTATCGATGGAGGAGATCGTGGCGCTGTGCAAACGGCGCGGCTTCGTCTTCCCCTCATCGGAGATCTACGGCGGGCTCGGATCGACCTACGACTACGGCCACTACGGCGTCCTGCTCAAGGGCAACGTCAAAGCCGAGTGGTCGCGCTCGATGCTGCAGGAGCGCGACGACATCGTCGCGATCGACTCGGCGATCCTCCAGCACCCGAAGGTCTGGGAGGCATCGGGTCACCTCGAGGGCTTCACCGACCCGCTGGTCCAGTGCCTGGGCAAGTGCAAGCGGCGCTGGCGCGAGGATCATCTGCGCGAGGCGGTCGAAGCTGAAGGCGGCGACCCCGACGCCGAGCTGAAGTGCCCGGAGTGCGGCGGCGAGCTCTCGCCGCCGCGCCAGTTCAACCTCATGTTCGAGACCCACGTCGGGCCAGTCGCCGGCGAGGGCTCGGAGGTCTACCTGCGGCCGGAGACGGCGCAGGGCATCTTCATCAACTTCAAGAACGTGCTCGGCTTCGCCCGCAAGAAGCCGCCCTTCGGGATCGCCCAGATCGGCAAGTCGTTCCGCAACGAGATCACCCCCGGCAACTTCATCTTCCGCACCCGCGAGTTCGAGCAGATGGAGATGGAGTTCTTCGTCCCGCCCGACCAGGCGGAGCAGTGGTATCGCGAGTGGATCGAGCTGCGCGAGCGCTGGTACACCGACCTCGGGATCCGCCCCGACCACCTCCGCGTGCGCGCCCACGAGGCCGACGAGCTCTCCCACTACTCCTCGGGCACCAGCGACGTCGAATACCTGTTCCCGATCGGCTGGTCGGAGCTGGAGGGGATCGCCAACCGCGGCGACTTCGACCTCAAACAGCACGCCAAGTTCAGCGGCGAGAAGCTTGAGTACTTCGACCAGCAGACCAAAGAGCGCTACGTCCCGCACGTGATCGAGCCCGCCGCCGGCGCCGACCGCGCCACCCTCGCCTTCCTGGTCGACTCCTACGAGGTCGAGGAAGTCGAGGGGCGCCAGCGCACCGTGCTGCGCCTGCATCCCCGCCTCGCCCCGGTCAAGGTCGCCGTGCTGCCCCTCGTCTCCAAGGAGGGGATGCCAGAGAAAGCACGCGAGATCTTCAAAGACCTGCGCCGCCGCCTCCCGGCCGAGTTCGACGAGGGCGGCTCGATCGGCAAGCGCTACCGCCGCCAGGACGAGATCGGCACCCCCTGGGGCATCACCGTCGACCACCAGACGATGGAAGACGACACCGTCACCCTGCGCGACCGCGACTCGCTCGAGCAGACCCGGGTCCCGATCGGCGGCCTCGGCGACCAGCTCGTCGCCAAGCTCGAAGCGCCCTGGACCAGTCCCAAGCTGGGCTAAGGCTTTGCAGGACGGCCGAAGCGGCTCCGCATCCGCGCCAGCAGCCCGCTTTTTGGTTCGGGTTGCTGCGCCAGGATCTCGACTTGGAGCTCTTCGATCCTGCGGAGATGATCGACGCTCTCGAGGCGGAGGTCGGCGACCTCCCCTAGTGCCTTTCCGAGCTCGGCTTCGAGTGCGTCGGTCCGCGCTGCGGAATCATCCATTCGGCTGAGCGCTTTCATAATCACTTCGGTCAGCCGCTCCCCCCACGCGTCGCGCTCATTGGGCTGAACCGGCTCTCTTTTCAGGATCTCTTCGATCTCCCTTTCCTTCTGAAGGGCGACCAGGACACGTCTGGTTTTCTCGCTGCTCGAGCGCAGCAGGTCATGAAGGTCGAATGGGCTCTGTGCAAGTACGGCTACGAAATCGACATCAGCGAACATTGGATCCTCGCTGACCAGTCCGAGCTGGGACTGCACGACCCGCAACACGTACTCACCGAGATCCTCGTCATCGGGCGAGAGGTGAGGGCTTAGGACGCTGACCCAAGAGTTGACCTGCTTGGTCGAGGGCACCTCGTAGACCTGTTCGTTAATTAGGTCCCGCTCTGCGTATTTGAGCGTCTGGTCGAGCGTAACCAGCCAGACTCGACGTCCCATGGGGTCAGCCCGAATCTTCTCGCGGCGCAGCTGGATCAACAGCAGATTGTCGGTGTCCGCATCAATGACCTGCTTGGCGTAGGGAGGCTTGTTCTTGAACACCGCAGTCCTGACTCGATCCCGGCGCGGATCGTGGGATGCCCTGATTGCGTCCTCGTCATCGACGACGATCCCCAGTTCTTCCAACGCGTCAGCGACGGGCAAATAGCTGGCGAGAAAGCTCTGCCAAGAAATATTTTGGTTCTCCGCCCATAACAACCTGAAGGTTCGTAGGACTACGTCGCTAAGGATCGAGAAGTCGAGATCGCTGTACGGCTTCACCTTTTCGTACCGTCGGTCGCTCCTCTGGATCCGTAGTTCGAGCTCTTCCACCGTGGTTGGCGACACAACCAGTTTGCAGTTGACGTCACGAGCTACTTCAACTGCCGTCCGCACCTGTTCGTGCTTGGAGTCGGCCCGGAACATCAAGGCCATCACCACATTGGTGTCGAGGTAAAAGACTCTCGCTTCCATTAGCTGGCGTCGCACTCTTTTTACGGTCGGATCCTGCTGGAGAAGCGCGAAGGCAACGGTCTTCTGGTACACGGCGGCCAGGTATCTCTGGCCGTCCTCACCAAGCCCGAGGACACCGGCACGAATTCCCGCGGCAATCTGAACTTGGCGGAGCTTCTCACTTTGCCCGGTAAGCGATCGGACCAGGATTTTCAGGCTTTCAAGCGAGAACTGGCTGGTGTTGAGGCCGTCGAGACCTTCTCCATCCTTCGCGAAGACGGCCGCTAGGGCCACGCTCTGTTCGTGGAATAGGCGTTGGATGAAGCCCTCCATAAGCTCACGGAGCGCCGCCCTTAAATCGCTGTCGAGCGGTTCGCCGAGTTCCTCTTCTACCGCTTCGGAGATCTCCCGATGAAACGTCTCTCGAACCAGAGCAATTTTCTCGGAGGCGCTCTCCAACTGCTCGCGCCGCTCTTCGGACAGACCCACTCGCCCGTCACCGGCGTCGACGAGCAGACGGTATGTCCGCGCCCCCGCCACGACCCGCTCGATCTCATGCAGCTCCAGGTTCCCTTTGGGAAGAAAGCGTTGCACACAGGTCTCGAAAACTTCTCGGCGGGTTGCGGGCCCGCCGTGCTCGAAGAGCGAAACGCAGACGAGGAACGCCAACAGGGTTTCGCGGTAAGTCCCCACCTCGGGGTTGTTCTCAAACAGTGCATAGGCGAGCAGGTCCGAAGGCTCATGCTTCTCCTGAGAAGTCACTGGCGGTCGGTGAGGCGCTTGAAGCGGACATACTGCTCCGAGAATCTCTCCTCGTACTCGTCATGAAGTGCCAAGGCCTTGGCTTCGAAGATGCGGTCGCCGCGTTCCTCGATCGCTGAGCTCAACTGGGCGTTCACCTGATCGGCAGCAAAGCTCCTCACCCACCGAATCGTTAAGAGGCCACCCCCGATCCCCGCGATCGCGATGAAGGCCACGAGCGCACCGTTCGCGAACTCGATTCGGGACACGGTGGCATCGAAGGCGTCGGCTTGCCGGTCCCGTGCCTCCTGCTCGGCGTTGACCTGTGCTTCCAACTGAATAATCCGCAACTTGAGGTGTGCGATCGCCTCGCGATCGGCGGCACCCGCGGGATGAGCCTGAGCGAACACGAGCGCGATCGCCACCAACAGGACTTTCCCCCCTGACCGCATTGCTCAGAGAATACTAAACACTCTGTCCTTCCTACACTTCAGGGTGACCCTGCGGCCCGTTCGCCAAACCGACACTCAGTCTCGTTGACGGGACCCCAAGTACCCTCAGCGCCTCGGCGAGTGCCATGGTCAGCTCCGCAACCTCCGGCGAGGAAACGACTTGGACCGAGGGCGCGATCGCCTCGATTGCAACCCGGGCCCTGCCCGCGCAGCGCGGGCCGGTCGCGCCCAAGATCTGAGGCGTCCTCGCATAGGACTCCGTAGGGCTCACGGATCTCGGAGAGCAGGCGACACATATGTCAACACCGACCTCGAAGCCTGCTTCGGTCAGTGGCCTGATCAGGAGATCGTGGGTTGCCCCGAGATATCCAGGCGAGACGAGAACGATCGTTTGTCCACGACGGGCGCGCCGACAAACGGCAGCGCAAGCTCGGCGGGTCACCGTTATGTCGGGGTGGTCAATGATGATCGCGTCAACCTCACTCAGCTCCGCCTCTCGGTCGGGAAGCTCGAAGTCCGGGTCAACCACAGCAATAATTGGCGGTCGGCGTTCCGAAGCGACTCCGGCGGGGGTTAAAGCCCGGCCACGCGGGAGCTGCGCTTCATCCATTGCCTCCCGCAGGAGCGACTCGACCATCTGCGATTCCTCTTTCGTGCGATTTCGGGAGTCGCGAAGCTAGGGAGCTTCTGCTTGGATTGTGTTTGCATTCGAGTTAGATTTGCGTTAGCCAACGAATGGACGACCCCCGCGACCTGCCCGAGCTGTTCGAGGACTTCGTCTACGGCCTCGCCGTGGCGCGGAGTGAGGACGGCCGCATCCTCGACCTCAACCGCAAGGCGCGGGAGATGCTGCTGCCCGCTGCCGCCGCCG
The DNA here is from genome assembly GCA_036265715.1 of Solirubrobacterales bacterium. GTDB lineage: Bacteria > Actinomycetota > Thermoleophilia > Solirubrobacterales > 70-9 > VAYN01. The sequence goes on from DATAON010000093.1 coordinate 28,440, forward strand.
GGGCGGAGGCGGGCCTGCACTGCTGCGAGCTGATCTGCAGCCGGCTGGAGCCGATCCTCGGCGGCGGCTGCATGACCGAACTGGTCGCCAAGTCGAAGGCGCCGATGCCGGAGGTGCGGATGGACATCCAGACCGAGACCCTGCGCAGCGCCGCCTGGGTGACCGCCTCGCCGCTCGGCGAGGACGCCGACCGGGTCGTCTTCCACCTCCGCCCCGGCCGCACCGACGACCGCCGCCGCCGCACCCCGCAGAGCTGGGGCAGCCACGCCGACCCCTCGCAGCGGCCCGACCTGCAGATCTCGACCCTGGGTCGGTTCCGGGTCGAGGGCGCCGCCGGGCCGATCAACGGCGACTGGCTCGGCCAGCGCCCCGGGCAGCTGCTCAAGTACCTGATCTGCGAACGCCGCCGGGTCGTCACCAGCGACCAGATCGGCGAGATCCTCTGGCCCGACGCGGGGCCGCAGGAGAGCAGCAGCCGGCTCCGCTACAACGTCCACGCCCTGCGCGACAAGCTGGAGCCGCAACGCCAGCGCCGCTCCCCCGCTCGCTTCGTCCTCGCCCGCCGCGGCGGCTACCTGCTCGACACCGGTGGCGTCTGGCTCGACGCCGATCGCTTCGAGGTTGACGCTCTGGCCGGGCTCGCCGCCCGCGAGCAGGGGATGACCGAGGCGGCCGCGGTCCACCTCGCCGACGCGATCGGCCTCTACCGCGGCGAGTTCCTCGCCGGCGACCCCTACCTCGACTGGGCGATCCCCGAGCGCGAGCGCCTGCACCAGCTCGCCTGCCGGGCGCTGCGCGCCCAGGTCGGGATCGCGATCGAGCTGGGCGAGCTTGAGTCGGGAGCCGGCCAGGCGCGGCGCCTGGCCGAGATGGAGCCGTTTGACTCCGACACCCAGCGGCTGCTGATCGAGATCTGCCTGCGCCAGGGCCGGCGCAGCGAGGCGCACCGCCGCTTCACCCTCTTCGCCAAGAAGCTGCAGCAGGAGTTCGGCCGCGCGCCGGACTTCGGCCTCGCCGACGTCGAGCGCTCGCTGGACGCCAAAGATTCACCCGCCGTCCCCGATCGCGGATAGGGTCGGGCCGTCCCAGTCCACCACCCAGATCGGGGATTCGAACGATGGCCTACGAAATGCAGATCCGCGGCACCCAAAGCGAGGTGAAGGTCCGCAGCCCCTGGGCGGTCGCCCTGCTGCCAATCATCACCCTCGGCATCTACCACTTCGTCTGGTGGTACAAGATCAACAAGGAGCTCAAAGCCTACGGCGAGGCCAAAGGCCACGATCTCGGTCAGAACCCGACCAACTCCCTGCTGGCGCTGGTCCCCGGCTTCCTGATCATCATCCCGCCGCTCGTCTCCTACTGGAACGGGACCAAGCGCGTGATGGGCGCCGCACGCCTCTCCGGCAAGGAGCCGGTGAGCGGCTGGATCTCGATCATCCTCTACCTGCTGCTCTCCCCCGCCTTCTTCGCCTACCTGCAGGTCGCGCTCAACCACGTCTGGGAGCAGGAAGCCGACCCGCTGCCGGGCCACGACGCGCCGCCGGTGCATGACGACATGCCGCCGCCGCTGCCGCCGCAGGACCCGCCGCAGGCGTAGCTACTCGGCGAGGAAGCGCTCGACGTCGGCGGCTTCGGCGTCGAGCGCTTTCATCGCCTTCTTCGACACTTTCTCCAGCGGCTCGATGCCGACCCTGCCACCGGCGAAGCGCCAGGTGGCGACGGCGCGGCCGCCGACCATGGCAAAGGGACGGAAGAGGCCGTTGTTGGTGACCAGGGTCTCGTGCGGGCCGATGATGTCGGCGCGCGAGGTCCAGCCGAGCAGCACCGGGTCGTAGGCGCCGAGCAGCATCGGCGCCGGCAGCGGCGCCGCCGGCTTTCGCTTAGCGAGGCTGACGAGTCCGTCCTCGCGCTCCGCCAGCTCGGAGGCGATCGCGGCGAGGCCGGCGCGCGAGTCGCGCAGCGGCAATCCCGCCCATCGGGCGAGGTCACGGTCGTCGGCCGGGCCGTGCCCGGCCAGGTAGCGGCGCGCCAGCTCCGCCAGCGCCCGCTCGCGGTCGACCTGAGGCTGCGGCCCGAGCCAGTCGCGGGTCAGCGCGTAGGCGTGTTCCTTGCCGACCATCGGCCCCCGCACCGCGATCCCCCGCAGGGTCGCCAGGAAGAGGAGGTGAATCAGCGCTTGGCCGGCGGCCGGCAGGTCGGCGCTCTGCAGTCGCTCTCGCAACTGCACCCGGGTCTGCGGGCCGTCCTCGATCAGCGCCCGCTCGATCGTCTCCACGGCCCGCTCCTGTTCGGCCTCGCTCACCCCCTCCTGCCCCAGTCGCCGCTTCGCCGAGGTCAGCAGGAGCGGCGTCGTCAGCGCGTGCAGCCACGGGTAATCCTCGCTGCGAACCAGGTGCAGGGTGCCGCGGTTGAGCCAGGTGATCAGCAGCGAGCGCTCCTCACTGAGCTCGCGGTCGACGTCGCTGGCCGCGAGCCCTTCGGTCCGCGCCCGCACCGCCAGCCGCGCCCCGCGCGGATCCTGACCCTGCACCGCCAGCAACCGCTCCGCAACCGCGACCGGGTCCGCCAACCGCTCCCCTGCCAGCCCCTGCGCGGTCAGCCTCTCCGCGAGCCGGGGCACGCTCAGCGGCGGCCGCTGAAGAGATCCCGCATGCGGGCCACGAAGCCGCGGCCACCGCCGCCGACCAGGTCGGCCGGGTTGACCGAGACCGAGCCGGGGTTGGCGCTCGGCTTCGGCAGCGAGGCCGCCTCGGCCGCATCGATCTTCAGCACCACGCCGCGTTCGTAGAGCGCCGCCACCTCGGGCGCGTCGACGAAGCGGTGGCCACCGGGGCCGGCGGTCGTGTCGAAGACAATGCCGTCGAACATGTCCGCCTCGCGGGCTGACAGCACCCGGACCACGCGGCCGAGTTTCTCGCCGTCGCTCGAGTAGACCGGGATGCCCTTGTCGACCACGAGGTAAGACGTCGGCTCGCCGAGATCCTCCATCGCGGCAGCGTATCCGACCCGCGCTGGCGCCTAGACTGCGGCCAGGGAGTCCGACCGAGGGGAACGGAGGAGCGAATGGGGTTGAACCTGGCATCGCTAGTCACTGAGAGCAGCGCGCGCCTGCCCGACGGCATCGCCGTGCGCCTGGGAGAGGTCGAGCTCTCCTACGCCGACCTCGACGAGCAGAGCGCCCGCCTGGCGACGCTGCTGGCCACCAAGGGTGTCGGGCCCGGTGACCGCGTCGGGGTGATGCTGCCCAACGTCCCCCATTTTCCCGTCGCCTACTACGGCGTGCTGCGCGCTGGCGCCGTCGTGGTGCCGATGAACGTGCTGCTGAAGCGGCGTGAGATCGCCTTTTACCTGAGCGACTCCGGCGCCGAGCTGCTGCTCGCCTGGCACGGCTTCGCCGAGGAGGCGCGGGCCGGTGCCGAGGAGGCCGGGGCCGAGCTGATCGAGGTCGAGCCGGCCTCGTTCGCCGCGCTGCTCGCCGAGCAGGAGCCGACCGCGCCGCTGGCCGCGACCGATGCCGAGGACACCGCCGTGATCCTCTACACCTCCGGGACCACCGGCAAACCCAAGGGCGCCGAGCTGACCCACGCGAACCTGCACCGCAACGCCGACGTCACCTCACGCACGATGTGCGACATCAAGGGCGGCGACGTCGTCTTCGGCGGCCTCCCTCTCTTCCACTCCTTCGGGCAGACGGTGAGCATGAACGCCTCGCTGATGGTCGGCGCGACCCTGACCCTGGTCCCGAAATTCGACCCGGCGCTGGCCCTGGAGACGATCCAGCGGGACAAGGTGACCCACTTCTACGGCGTGCCGACGATGTACGGGGCGCTGCTGCACCACCCCGAGCGCGAGAGCTATGACAGCTCCAGCCTGCGCACCTGCATCACCGGCGGCGCCTCGATGCCGGTCGAGGTCCTGCGCGGCTTCGAGCAGGCCTTCGACTCGATCGTGCTCGAGGGCTACGGCCTCTCGGAGACCTCACCGGTCGCCTGCTCCAACCACCCGGACCGCGAGCGCAAGCCGGGCTCGATCGGCACCCCGCTGGAAGGGGTGGAGGTGCGGGTCGTCGACGAGGACGACAACGAGGTCCCGCAGGGCGAGGTCGGCGAGATCGTGATCCGCGGCCACAACATCATGAAGGGCTACTGGCAGCGCCCCGACGCGACCGCGGAGGCGATGCGCGGCGGCTGGTTTCACTCCGGCGACATGGCCCGCACCGACGAGGACGGCTACTTCTACATCGTCGACCGCAAGAAGGACCTGATCATCCGCGGCGGCTACAACGTCTTCCCGCGCGAAGTCGAGGAGGTGCTCTACGAGCATCCGAAGATCCGCGAAGCCGCCGTCGTCGGCATCCCTCACGAGCAGCTCGGCGAGGAGGTCGGCGCCGCCGTCGTCCTCCACGATGGCGAGGAGCTGAGCCCGGAGGAGGTCAGCGCCTACGTGAAGGAAAACCTCGCCGCATACAAGTATCCGCGGGCTGTCTGGTTCCTCGACGAGCTGCCGAAAGGGCCGACCGGCAAGATCCTCAAGCGCGAGATCGAGCGCCCCGCCCCCTAGCGTGTCGACTTTGTTCGACACGTCCGAACAAAGTCGACACGGCGAAACTGGCTAGCCGGCCAGTTTCGCGGTACCCTCCCGAGGCCGGCCTATGCAACACCAAAAGGAGACGAGATGAGCGTCGCGTCGCAGAGCTTGATGGACAACATCACCTATGAGGACCTGTACAAGCGCTGGGAGCAGGGCAACTGGAGCGCCTACGACATCGACCTCTCCAAGGACAGCGAGGGCTGGGCCGCCCTTACCGACATCCAGCGCCGCTCGGCGATGTGGATCTACTCGATGTTCTATTACGGCGAGGACCGGGTCGCCGACACCCTCGCCCCCTACGTGACCGCGGCGCCGACCGCCGAGCAGGAGTACTTCCTCGCCACCCAGCAGGTCGACGAGGTCCGCCACTCCGTCTTCTTCCATCGCTTCTTCAAGGAGGTGATCGGGGTCGGCGGCGACTCGATCCAGCAGACCCTCTCCTCCACCCTGCCGCAACTCAACTGGGGCTACCGGGGCATCTTCGACCGCCTCGACGTGATGGCCGAGGAACTGCGCAAGGACCGCTCGATCACCAAGTACGCGCAGGCGATCACGCTCTACCACCTGATCGTCGAGGGCAGCCTCGCCCAGCCCGGGCAGCACTTCATCGAGGACTTCTTCGCCTCCGAGGACACGATGCCCGGCTTCAGTGCCGGCATGGCCAACGTCTCCCGCGACGAGCAGCGCCACATCGGCTTCGGCGTCAAGGTCCTCTCCGAACTGCTCGGCGAGGGCCGGCCCGGCTACGAGGAGAACCGCGCCGCCGTGGTCGAGCTGCTGAAGGAAGTCCTCCCGTACGGGCCCGCCGTCTTCTACCCGCCCAACCAGGACCGCGAGTACACCGAGTGCTACGGCTTCTCGCTCGAGGACATCTTCGCCTTCGGGCTCAAACTGATCCGCCAGCGCTGGCGCACGATCGGGTTCCCGACCGAGGAGATGCCGCCCGGCACCTTCCCCTTCGACCCCGCCGTCAGCGAGGAGGAGATCGCCGCTCGCCAGGTGCAGATGATGCTCGGTGGCCTGCTCGGGCCGCCCGACGGCCCGGCTCCCTCCACGGACCCGGAGCTGATGCGCCTCTACTTCGACCTGATCACCCGCGTCGCCGACCCGGCCGCCGCCAACGGCTCGCCGCTCGTCTACCAGTGGCGCTTCAGCGACGCCCCGCCCTGGCATCTGGTCATTGACAACGGCTCGACCCGGGCCGAGCCCGGCGAAGCGCCGAACCCGACGGTGACGATCGAGAGCACCTGGGCCGACTGGATCGCCCAGGGCAAACCGGACGCCAACCAGCTGAAGATGCTGCTCCAGCGCCGGATCCGCCCGCGCGGCCCGGTCCGCGAGCTGGCGCGGATGCGCAAGGTGTTCGGCTAGCGGCAGCTAGGAGATCGGGGGGCGGGCGTCCGCCCAGGGACGCTCGGCCTCGATCTGGGCCGCGAGCGAGAGTAGGGTCGCCTCGTCGTTGGGGCGGCCGATGATCTGCACCGCCAGCGGCATGCCGTCGTCGGCGAACCCGGTGGGGATTGACATCGCCGGGTTGCCGAGGTGGTTCCAGGGGATGCAGAAGGGATAGAAGCGGCTCATGCCCAGCACCGTGTGCAGGGCGCCCCGGCCCTCCCAACGGCGCACCGGCAGTGCGGTCCCGCCCATTACCGGGGTGACGAGGACGTCGTGGGCGTCGAAGATCTTGTTGATCCGCGCCGCGTCGGCCTCACGGGCGGCGAGGGCGCGCTTGAAGAGCGCGTCGGGGAGCGCTTTGCCGAGCCGGCCGAAGCCACGGGTGCGGCGTTCGAGCCGCTCGGGGTGCGGAACTTCGGCGACGGTGTCGGAGACGCCGCGCAGGAAGCGAGCGGTGATGTTGTTGCCGACGTTGCCCCAGTCGGGGTCCTGCTGGCTCACCTCGTGCCCGAGCGAGCCCAGCAGCTCGCCCGCGTCGGTGACCGCCCGCTTGACCACCTCATCAACGATCGGCGGCGCCACGGCCCGCGGCGCCGCGGTGGACCAGGCGACGCGCAGCTTGCCGGGCGGAGTCTTGGCCGACTCGACAAAGCTGCGCTCGGGAGGCGGCGGCGCCCCCGGCTCCTGCGAGCCACCGGAGACGATGTCGAGCCAGAGCGCGGTGTCGATCACGTTGCGGCTGAGGCAGCCCATCACCGCCAGCCCGTTCCAGTACTCGAGCGCCGGCGCCAGCGAGACCCGGCCGCGCTGCGGTTTCAGCCCGAAGAGGCCGCAGGAGGCGGCGGGCAGGCGGATCGAGCCGCCACCGTCACCGGCGGAGGCGATCGGGGCCAGGCCGGCGGCGACCGCGGCGGCGCTGCCGCCGCTCGAGCCAGCCGGCGTGCGCTGCGGGTTCCAGGGGTTGCGGGTGACCCCGTAAGTGGCCGACTCGGTGAAGCCACAGATCGCCAGCTCGGGGAGCAGGGTCAGGCCGATGATGATCGCGCCGGCCTCGCGCAGCCGCCGCACGATCTCCGAGTCGGCAGCGGCAGGCTCGGTGAAGGCGTCGGTGCCGAAGGTTTTGACCTCGCCGGCGATGTCGGTTTCGTCCTTGATCGCGATCGGCACCCCCAACAGCGGCCTCTCGTCACCACCTTTGATCCGCGCTTCGGCCTGCTCAGCTTCCAGCAGCGCCCGCTCGGCGAAGACCTTGCGGAAGGAGTTCAGCTGCGGGTCGAGCCGCTCGATCCGCTCCAGGTAGAGCTTCACCAGCTCGGTCGGCGTGACCTCCCCCGCCCGCACCATCTCCGCCTGCCGCGCCGCCCCAGCGAATGCAATGTCAGCTCCCGGACTGGCCATGTGGCCAATCCTATGGGACGGGCTTGCTTCGAGGGGGTTGGTGGCGGGAGGGGTTGGGGTGCCCCTTTCGCTTAACTTTTTTGTGGAGCCGGATGCGGCTAAACGCCTTGGGGGGCTGAAGCAAAAATGTGCAAGACGCTTCAGGGGCACCCCAACCCCTCCCGGCGAGCCTCTCGAATGATTCCTTGGCTGCAAGGTCCGCTCCATCTCTCGCAGAGATCCCGTTCCTCGATCGCTTCGCGGAGAGCGTGAGGAGCCTTGCTTCGTGAGGTCGCAATAAGCCGCGCATACCGCGGTTAACTGCGACCTCACGGAAAGGGTCCGTCCCTCGGCCTTATCTCTTCAGAGACTTCGGGCCTTGGTCGTCAGCTTCGAGACGATCCCGGGCCTTTAAGGGAGGGTGGGGGTGTCTCGCGCGCAGCGGCGTTAATTTTTCGCTTGCCCGTATTTGAGAGTTGGCGTTGTTCCGGGCGAAAAATCCAGCGAGCACGAGACACCCCCACCCTCCCTTGCCGGCCCGAGGTCGGGGAGGAGCGCC
>DATAON010000094.1:0-10797 GCA_036265715.1 Solirubrobacterales bacterium
CCGCCTCTTCGGTCAGGCCCGACGAGGAGCCACCGCCGCAGGCGGTCGCCGAGGCGGCGAGGGCCAGGGTTGCCAACCCCGCCCCGATCGAGCGAACGCGGGAGTTCCGGCGCCGAGTGTTGGGGGTCCCCCGCAACGCGGGCGGAACATACCACCCGCCCAGGTGGCGCCCGAACGGCGTTTGACGATCTCAACACTCGGCTAACGGAGGCGCCTCACGCATCCCATAAACTCAGGCTGTCGGGCTCGCTCGAGGCGAGCAGCGCACCCGGAGGAGCAATGGACAGAGCCGCATCGATAGGCAGGAGTTTCGCCCCGGCGAAGTCCTTCTTCGAACAGGTGGGGGAAATGATGCTCCTCACCTCGAAAACGCTTGTCTCCGCGGTCAAACCGCCGTATCCCTACGGCGAGGAGTTCATCGGCCAGTTCCTCTTCGCCCTCCAGCTCTGCTGGTTCCCGCTGTTGGTCTCGACCGTCGCCTTCGGGTTCGGGGCGCCGGGGCTGCAGGCGGCGAACGTCTTCACCCTCTTCGGCACCCTCGACCGGCTGGGCGGCTTCTTCGTCCTCGCCTCGATCCGCGAGTTCGCACCCTTCGTGACCGCGGTGGTCGTCGCCGGGGTCGCGGGCACCGCGATCACCGCCGACCTCGGGGCCCGCAAGATCCGCGAGGAGCTCGACGCGCTGCAGGTGCTCGGCGTCGACCCGATCAAGAACCTGGTCGTCCCCAGGTTCCTGGCGCTGATGCTGATCACCGGCCTGCTCGACATCTACGCCCTGGTCTTCGGGATCAGCGGCGGCATCCTCACCGAGATCCTCTACAACCAGCCGCTCGGGGGCTTCTTCGCGACGCTCTTCTCGAACGCCTCGATCACGGACCTCTGGGGCTCGGTGATCAAGTGCACCCTGTTCGGCGCGATCATCTCCGTGGTCTGCTGCTACAAGGGGATGAACGCCTCGGGCGGGGCGGCCGGCGTCGGCCGCGCCGTGAACCAGGCGGTCGTCATCTCCTTCATGGGCGTCTTCGCGTTCAACTACGCCTTCACGCAGACGCTGCTGGCGACGAACCCCGAACTCCAGACCATCCGGTGATCGCGTGAACGCCTGGCTCGAAGTCCCCCGCAACTGGCTCGACTCGCTCGGCGAGATCGCCCGTTTCGGGGGCCGTGTCGCCGGGCTCGTCTACTCCGGCCGGGTCCTTCGCTTCTTCGGCGAGGCGCTGCGCCAGGCCGGCATCCTGATCTTGGGCTCGGCACTGATCATCTGGGGCCTCGTCTTCATCCTCGGCCTCCAGTGCGGGATCGAGGGCGCCTACCTGCTGCGCGCCCAGGGCGCCCCCGCCTACGCGGGTCTCTTCTCGGCCTGGTGCGACCTGCGCGAGGTGATGCCCTACGCCTTCGGCTACATGCTCGCGGCCAAGGTCGGGACCGGGATCGTCGCCGAGCTCGGGGCGATGCGGATCTCCGACGAGATCGACGCGCTCGAGGTGATGGGCGTGCCGCCCGTGACCTTCCTCTGCGCGACCCGCCTGCTCGCCGCCTGGATCACCTTCCCGTTCATGTACCTGGTCGGGATCGGGATCATGTACCTGGCCAGCTACCTGGCCGTGGTCGAGCAGATCGGCGACGTCTCCTCGGGCGGCTACTTCCTGATCTTCTGGATGTTCCAGAACCCTCCCGACCTCATCTTCAGCTTGATCAAGGGCATGGTGATGGCGACCGCGATCGTGCTGGTCGGCTGTTACTACGGCTACACGGCCTCAGGGGGGCCGGTCGGGGTGGGGACCGCGACGGCGAAGTCGATGGTTCTCAACATCGTCTTAGTCCACATCATCGGGATGCTCGGGACCCTTGTCTTCTGGGGGGCCAACCCGCGAGCGCCAATAGGAGGCTGACGTGTCGATCGACGACGAGAACCGCAGGGAAGAAGAAGAGCTTCAGGACGAGGCCGTGATGGGTGGCGAAGAGCCGCCGGAGATCGGTGAGCTCGACGAGGCCGACGAGCGCGCGATCCCGGCCCGCTCGGCGGACGACAGCGGCCCTTACATCAGCGACGACGGCGCGATGATGGGCCGCGACTTCGTGATTCCTGGGGTCAAGCCCGACGAGCATGATCCCTACCGCTTCCACACCGGCCGCAAGCGCGACCACGGCGGCACCGACGCGATCGAGATCATCGACCTGGTCAAACAGTTCGGCCGCGCCCGCATCCTCAACGGCCTCAACCTCGGCCTGCCCGAGGACCAGGTCTCGATGGTGCTCGGCCCCTCGGGAACCGGCAAGAGCGTGCTGATCAAGCACATCGTCGGCCTCCTCTACCCGGACTCCGGCGACGTCCTCGTCCACGGCGAATCGATCCCGAACATGACCGACGACGAACTTTTCGACGTGCGTAAAAAGTTCGGCCTGCTGTTCCAGGACGGCGCCCTCTTCGGCTCGATGAACATCTACGACAACGTCGCCTTTCCGCTACGCCAGCACACCGACAAAGGCGAGGAAGAGATCGGCGAGATCGTCAACCGCCGGCTCAAAGAGGTCGGTCTCTCGGAGGCCACCTACAAGATGCCGAACGAGCTCTCGGGAGGGATGCGCAAGCGCGCCGGCTTCGCCCGGGCGCTGGTCCTGGAACCGGCGATCGTGATGTTCGACGAGCCCGACTCCGGGCTCGACCCGGTTCGCACGGCGCTGCTCTGCGAGCTGATCCGCGAGGTCCACGCCGAGAACGGCGGCTGCTACCTGGTGATCTCGCACGACCTCGGCACCGCCCGCCGGATCGCCGACTTCATCGCGGTGCTGTGGAGCGGCAAGATCGTCGAGTCGGGCCCCAAAGAGGAAGTCTTCGACTCCAGCAACCCGTTCGTCAACCAGTTCCTCCACGCGGACATCACGGGCCCGCTGTCGATGGACTGAGTGAAGCTCGCTCGCGGTCTAGGGGAGGCAGCCGCCTGGGCGGCCCGTAACGCGAAGCTGGTTCTCGCGGTCGCCGCCGTCCTCGCGCTCGTCGCCGCGGTGGGGGCGACGCGGATCCCCACCGACGCCGGCGTCGGCACCCTGGTCGACTCCGACACCGAGACCTTCGAAGCGACCGAGGACGTCAAGCAGGCCTTCGGCGAAGAACCGGTGGTCGTGCTGGCTCGCGGCGACCTGCCGGAACTGATCCTCACCGACAACATCTTCCGGCTGCTGCGGTTGGAGGGCTGCCTGGCTGGCAAAGCTCCGAAAGGCGGCAAAGCGCTGCCTGGGCCCTGCACCGAACTGGCGGAGATGGAACCGGTCGAGTTCGTCGCCGGCCCAGCCACCTTCCTCAACGAGGCGGTGGTCCAGATCGAGACCCAGCTGCGCAGCTTGGCGGCTCGGGTGCCGCCTGCCCGCTTCCAGGAATTCCTCCTCGCCGTCGCCACCAAGTACGGGATCACCAGCGTCCCCACGCTCGACAACGAACAGTTCGTCGCCACCGTCGTCTTCGACCTCGCCCGCGCCCGCGGCACGCCGAAGGCCCGGCTCGCCTACCTCTTCCCGAACAGCCGCACGGCCCAGATCGTCGTCCGCCTCAAGCCGGGCCTCAGCGACTCCGAACGCCACCGGGCGCTGGAGTTGATCAAGGCCGCGGTCACCGAAACGACCCCGCGCAAAGCCTGCGCCGAGAACGGCAAGGCCGCCCCCTGCTTCGAGTTGCAGAAGGGCAGCTACGTCGTCTCCGGTGCCCCAGTCGTCGTCGACGGCCTGGCGCGGGCGCTGAAGGACGCGCTGCTCTTGCTGTTCGGGGTGGCGATCGTGGTCATGGCGGCGACCCTGCTGCTGGTCTTCCGCTCGCGCCTGCGGCTGCTGCCGCTGGCGATCGCCCTCGGCGCCGCCGCGCTCACCTTCGGCCTGCTGGGACTGGTCGGGGGCACCCTGACGATGGCCTCGATCGCGGTCCTGCCGATCCTGATCGGGCTCGCCGTCGATTACGCGATCCAGTTCCAGGCCCGCTACGACGAGGCGATCGGGCGCGGCAGCGCCGGCGCCGACGCCGCCCGCCAAGCCGCCGCCCGCGGCGGCCCCACGATCGCCATCGCCTGCCTCGCCACCAGCGCCGGGTTCCTCGCCCTCCTGCTCTCGCCAACCCCGATGGTGCGGAGCTTCGCCCTCTTGCTGATCGCCGGCGTCGCGATCGCCTTCACGCTCGCGCTGACCGCGGGATCGGCCGCGCTCAGCCTGAGGCGTGGCGAGTTTGTCAACCAGGGGTTGACTAAACCGCCACGCCGCGCCCGCGTGGGGGAGGCGCTCTTGGAGTTCGCAATCGAGCGGCGGGTCGCGATCCTTGGCGTCGGCTTGGCACTCGCCGTGGTGGGCTGGGGCGTCGGCACTCAGATCGAGATTGTGTCTGACGTTCGCACCCTGGCGCCGCAGAACATCGAAGCAATCGAAGAACTGAACGAGCTGCAGGATGCGACCGGGGTCTCCGGCGAGCTCGACGTCAGCATCGAATCCGATGACCTCGCCGACCCGGCGACGATCGAGTGGATGGCCGCCTTCAAGCGCCGCGTGCTGCGCGCCAACGGCTTCGACGGTGAAAATCCCAGTTGCCTGCAAGCGGATATCTGCCCTGGGCCGGCGCTCTCGGACTTCCTCGTCCGCGAAGGCGAGACGCCGACCCGGCGCGGGATCGAGGCGACGCTGGCGGCGCTCTCGCCCTACGCGCTGCGCCAGGTCGCGCCGCTGCAAGCCGACGGCCAGCTCGGCGACGAGGCGCTGATCAGCTTCGGCATCCGTGCCCAGTCGCTGCAGGACCAGCAGGCGCTGGTCGACCGCGTCCGCGCTGAGATCGGCGAGCCCGGGACCCCCGGTGGCCCGCCGGCCGGGGTCGAGGTGCGGCTCGCCGGGCTGCCGGTGATCGCCGCCGAATCGGCCTCCGACCTCTCCTCCAGCCGCTACTGGCTCACCCTCGCCGGCCTGCTCGCGGTGGCGCTGGTGCTGCTGGTCGCCTACCGCTCGCCGCGGCGCGCGCTGGTGCCGCTGGCCCCAACCGTGCTGGCCACCGGCTGGGCTTCGCTGCTGCTCTGGGCGACGGGGATCCCGCTCAACCCGATGTCGGCGGCGCTGGGGGCGCTGACGATCGCGATTGCCACCGAGTTCGGGGTCATCCTCAACGGCCGCTTCCACGAGGAGGGCGGCGGCAGCGGCCCGGTCGCGCCGGCGCTGAGGCGCGCCTACGCCCGCACCGGCACGGCCGTGCTCGCCTCCGGAGCCACCGCGATCGCCGGCTTCGCGGTCCTGATCGCCAGCGACATCCGCCTGCTGCGGGACTTCGGCTTCGTCACCGTGATCGACCTCGCCGCCGCCCTGCTCGGGGTGATGGTCGTGCTGCCGGCGCTGCTGGTCTGGCTCGAGGAGCGCCGCTGAGATGAAAGACCGCTATTCGATCGCGGTCGGGCTGGTGTTCGTCGCCCTGGTCGTGGTCGCCGCCTTCAACACGATCGGCGGCGACGGCGGCGAGATCCTCGGCCTCGACCGCCAGGAAGATCGCTGGGCCTTGCCCGAGTTCGCGGTCCCGGTCGCCAGTGGGAGCCTCGAAGGCGACGCCAACGTCTCCCAGGACGACTGCGAGGTGGCCGCCGTGCCCTGCCCGGAGGACGCCCGCCGCGCCCCCGCCTGCCAGATCAAGACCCCCGGGGCGCTGCGCGTCTGCGACCTCTTCGACCTGCCCCTGGTGATCTCGTTCTGGTTCACCAAAGGCGGCGACTGCACCTCTCAGCAGGACGTCGTCGACTCCGTCTACGCGCGTTACCGTGACCGGGTGAACGTCCTCTCGCTCGATATCCGCGACGATCGCGACAGGGTCCGCGAACTGGTCCACCAGCACGGCTGGGAGATGCCGGTCGGCTATGACCGCGACGGCGCCGTCGGCGGCCTCTTCCGGATCGGCGTCTGCCCGACCATCGCCTACGTCTTCCCCGGCGGCACCCTGCAGAGCGCCAGCATCGGCGAGCTCACCGAGGCGCAGCTGAGCGCCCGGGTCGAGCGCCTGCTGGCGGCCACCCGGAGCGCCCAGCAGGGATGAGGCCGGCGCCGCAGCAGGGCTGGGTTGTCCCCTGGCTGGCCACTGAGTTCCCCGGCCTCGCGGTCTCCTGGGTCGAGGTCGAGGGCGGCGCCGGGCGCAGCCCCGAGCCGGTCCGCGCACACCTGCGGACCCTCTCCGACCGCATCTACGGACCGCAGGCGATCCGGCTGCGCGAACAGCCCGTCCCCTGGTCCTATCGCGTCTTCTTCCGCCAGATCGGCCTCGACCCCGACGTCACCCGCACCCCGGTCGAGCAGCTGATCTTCGAGCGCCTCCACGACGGTGGCTTCAAGAGCCAGGGCCTGCCCGCCGATGCCCTCACGATCGCCACGGTCGAGACCGGGGTGGCGCTGCGCGCTTTCGACGCCGACTACCTGGAGGGCAAGCTCTGCATCCGCGAGTCGATGCCCGACGAGGCGCTCGCGGGCGACCCGGTGGCGCTCGACCCCGGCACCCTGGTCCTCGCCGACGAGGCGCACACGCTCGGCCTCCTCTTCGGCGCCAGCGCCGAGCCGGCGATGGTGGGCAAGGAGAGCCGGCGGGTCGCGATCGCCGCCGTCTCGGTCGGCTCGGTTTCGCAGATGGCGATCGGGGAGGCGCTGTGGATGGCGGCGCAGACCCTCGCGGGCGAGTGACGGCGCCGCGGCGCCGCGCTTAACCGATTCCTCGCTTGCGGGCCCGAATCTGTGATCTAGACTCGGTCTGAGGCGTATGCAGGAGCTCCTCGCAAGAGACGGTTTCGCGGCGCTCGTCCCCGAGGTCGACGAGCGTCCGGCGCGCGCCCAACTTCGCACCCAGGTGGCCCGGCTCGAGCTCGAGCTGGCCGGCCTCTTCGCCGAGGCCTTCGGGCGGGTCCAGCTCGATCGCCCCGAGCCAGCGCCGGCGAGCGCGCCGCGGGTGCTCGACCTCGGCGAGCTGGAGCAGATGCGAGACCGCCTCGCCGATCGCGTCGCCGCGGCCCGCGAGGCCCTGCGCCGGCGCGGCCACGAGGAAACCGCCAGCCGTGAGCTGCTGCGGGCGATGCTGGCGCGGCCGGCCGATTACAAGTGGGTGCGGGTGACCCGGGAAGAGATCGGCGAACCGGGCTGCGGCAACTGGCACTCCAAACCGCGCCTCGGCCCGCTGGGGATGCTGATGGGCTGGTGGCAGGTCAAGGTCTCCTCCGGATGTCCGTTAGCCGGGCGGCTTGCGGCCGTTGAGCGCTAAGCAGAAGCAGAAGCAGGCCCCGGCTCCCGCCCGCCGGGTCAAAGCCCCCGACGAGCGCCCGCCCGCGCCCTGGGGCAACTTCCCGCTGGCCGAGCTGGTGATCCTGGCCGGGATCGTCGCCCTGATCTTCGGCGTCGTCAGCCAGAACGAGAGGGCGATCGGCGCCGGTGTCGTCCTTGCCGGGCTCGGCGGCCTCGAGGTCGCCGTGCGTGAGCACTTCGCCGGTTACCGCTCCCACACCACCCTGCTCGCCGGGGCGGTCTTCGTGGTCACCGTCGGAATCGCCTTCTACATCGCCGACCAGATCCTCGCGGTGGCGCTGGGGATCGGCGCGGTGACCTTCGCGATCACCTTTTACCTGGCGCGCCGCGCATTCCAGCGTGCTTCCGGAGGCCTCAGCTTCCGAATCGGTGGAATGCGCGGCTGAGCAGGCGTTCTAGGCGACGGTGACGGCGCTGCGACCGCTGCTCGTGCGTGAGGCGAGCTCGGTGGCGAGCAGGCGGCGCTGGCGAGAGGTGAGGGTGCCAAGCTGCTTGTTCTCGTTCAACGCCAGCGGCAGCAGGAACTTGCGGGCGCGGGTGCGGCCCCAGCGGCGCTGGCTGGTCAGCAGCTCGGAGATCGTCATGCTTTCGGTCTCCCAGGGGCACTCGGCGACCACGTCCGAAGCCTCCAGGTCGCCCCGACCGATCGCCCGCTTCAACTCGGCGCGAGCGAGGCGGACCGTGTTCGCGCGTTCCAGCGCTCTCATGTGCTGCGGTGCCTCCACCGAAGTTGCCATCGTCGTTGCGGGTGCCGTTGCGGCAGCGTCCACTGGTACTCCTCCCTTCAAAGGAATAAAAAATCAACTGGGAATCTCGCCAACGAGAGTGGCTCGAGGACCCTGGCCTACCGGACTGGGTGACTTGTCCGAACTCCCCGGCCGGTTCGTCGGGCGAGAGGGCCAAGCTACGTCGGGAGGGTGGGGGCGTCAACCCGCCAACGCCGAAGTGACGACCGGCCCGGTCGCTAAGAGCAACAATTTCGTCACAGCGAAATCGGCTGTTCGCTCAGCGGAGCCTGAAACTACCCAGGACGGGGGATGTCAAATTCCCGTTATCGGGATTCAGGAGCGCGGAAGGTCCGGGAACTCGGCGATCACCCGCGCGATCGTCCCCAGGGCGCCGTCGAGATGCTCGCGCTCGTGGGTCGCCATCAGGCTCGTCCGCAGCAGCGCCCCGCCGGGCGGGACCGCGGGGTGGATCGCGACGTTGGTGTAGACGCCGGCGTCGAAGAGCGCCTTCCAGAGCAGGACGGCCTGCCAGTCGTCACCGCAGACGACGGGGATCACCGGGGTGGTGGCGACGGTGCCGTCGGGAAGGGTGCCGGGCTCGATCACCTTGAGGCCGAGGTGGCGCAGGCCCTCGCGCAGGTACTCGGCGTTGTCGAGCAGGCGCTCGAACAGGGCCGGGCCCTCCTCGCGGATCACCCGCAGGGCCGCCAGCGCGGCGCCGACTGCGGCCGGGACCGCCGAGGCGCTGAAGACAAAGGAGCGCGAGGAGATCCGCAGGTACTCGATCACGTCGGCCGGGCCGGCGATGAAGCCGCCACAGGAGGCGAGGCTCTTGGAGAAGGTCCCCATCCGCAGGTCGACCTGGTCCTCGAGCCCGAACAGCTCGCAGGCGCCGGCCCCGCGGGCGCCGAGGACGCCGGCCCCGTGCGCCTCGTCGACCATCAACCGCGCCCCGTGGGCCTGGCAGAGCTCGACTATCCGCGGCAGGTCGCAGACGTCGCCCTCCATCGAGAAGACGCCGTCGACGATCACGAGGACGCCACCGCCGTCGCCGGCGGCGCGCTGGAGCATCTTCTCCAGCTTGTCCATGCGGTTGTGGCGGAAGGGGCGCAGCTTGGCGCCGGAGAGGCGGCAGCCGTCGAGGATCGAGGCGTGGTTGCCGGAGTCGCAAATGACCGTGTCGGCGGGGCCGAGGATGGTGCCGATGCAGCCGACGTTGGACTGGTAGCCGGTCGTGTAGACGATCGCGTCCTCGGCCCGCATCCACTCGGCCAGCTCGCGCTCGAGGTCGACGTGCAGCGGCGTCGTCCCGTTCAGCAGGCGCGAGCCGGTGACGCCGGTGCCGTAGGTCTCGAGCGCGTCGCGGGCGCCCTGCTTGACCCGCTCGTCGCCGGTCAGCCCCAGGTAGTTGTTGGAGCCGAGCATGATCGTCTCCCGGCCCTCCATCTCGACCACGGGGCCGGCCTGCGAGGTCAGCAGGCGGAAGTAGGGGAGCAGGTCGTGCTCTTTGGCCGCTTCGAGCTGCTCGAGCCGATCGTGGCTGCGGGCCTTCTCGAAGACGTCGACCGGGGCCTTCGCGGTCTCGCTCATCGGACAAGAGTGTAGGTTGCGGCCGGTATGGGAAGCGTGACGATCCGGCCGGTCCGCAGCCGCCGCGAGCTGAAGAGGTTCGTCAAGGTCCCCTTCCACCTGCACCGGGCGCACCCGCAGTGGGTGGCGCCGCTGGTCTTCGAGCGGATGGAGTTCCTCAGCCGCGAGAAGAACCCCTGGTTCCAGCACGGCGAGGCCGAGCTCTTCATCGCCGAGCGCGACGGCGAGCCGGTTGGGCGCATCAGCGCCCACCTCGACCATCGCTGGGACGAGTTCCAGGGCGGCAGCGACGCGATGTTCGGCTTCTTCGAGACCACCGACGACCCGGAAGTGACGAAGGCGCTGATCGACGCCGCCGCCGAGTGGGCGCGCGCCCAGGGCCGCGAGCGCATCCTCGGCCCGATGGACTTCACCACCAACGACGAGATCGGGATCCTGATCGAGGGCTTCGAGCGGCGGCCGATGATCCTCGAGCCCTGGCACCCGCCCTACTACCAGGGCCTGGTCGAGGGCGAGGGCTTCGAGAAGGCGATGGACGTGCTGATGTGGGAACTGCAGTTCGGCGACCTCAAAGAGGGCGAGCAGTTCGACCCCTCGATCCACGCCGCCGCCAAGAAGGCGCTCGACGACGAAGGGATCACGATCCGCAATATGCGCAAGCGCGACATGGCGGCGGAGGTGCGGCGCTTCATGGACGTCTACAACGAGGCCTGGGGCAGCAACTGGGGCTTTGTCCCGATCACCGACGCCGAGGTCGAGTTCCAGGCCAAGAACCTGAAGCAGGTGCTGAACGAGGACTGGACCTTCATGGCCGAAAAAGACGGCGAGATCGTCGGCGCGGCCCTGACCCTGCCGGACATCAACCAGGTGATGGCGAAGCTGAACGGTCGCCTGCTGCCCTTCGGCTGGGCCAAGTTCCTGCTCGGCAAGCGCAAGATCGACCAGCTGCGCGTGTTCGCGCTCGGGGTCACCCACGCCTACCGCCACAGCGGCGTCGCCGCCGGCCTCTACCTGCGCCACCTCGAGGAGGCGGCCAAACCGGGGGCGATCGAAGGCGGCGAGATGGGCTGGATCCTGGAGACGAACAAACCGATGAACCGGGCGATGGAGGGCATGGGCGGAACTGTGGTCAAGAGGTACCGGTTGTATGAGCGGGGGCTGTAGGGGGGAGGTCGGGTAGGACCCGCCTGCGC
>DATAON010000095.1:0-3343 GCA_036265715.1 Solirubrobacterales bacterium
CGAGGACCGCCAGCGCCAGCGCCGTGACCAGGGCCAGCCAGAGGTAGCCGCCGTGCCAGAGCGCCAGGTCGTAGTCGTGGACGTGGATGAAGCTGAGCACGATGTAGGCGAGGGCGAGGACGCCGACCACGTCGAGGATCGGCCCGACGAGCGGCCCGGTGCGGCGCCGGCGCAGCTCGGTCGGGCTCCAGACGAGCGCCAGCGCGACGCCGGCCAGGAGGCCGACGGCGTGGGTGTCGGTGCCGTAGTACACGCGCGAGGCGTCGCCGCCCGGGTCGAAGAGGATCCAGGCGAGGACCACCGAGGCCAGGGCCCCGGCGAGCACGCCGAGCGCCAGCCTGCCGCGCCCGAACAGCTTCATCCCGGCGGCGAAGATCAGCGGCCAGAAGAGGTAGAACTGCTCCTCGACCGAGAGCGACCAGAGGTGGGTGAAGAGCGAGGGGCGCTGGAACTGGTCGAAGTAGGAGACGTCGGCGTAGATGAAGTGCCAGTTGGCGAAGTAGGCGAGCGAGGCGATCGCGTCCCCGCGCATCTGGTCGACCCGGTCGGGCTCGACGATCGCCCCGACCACCATCGTCACCGCGATCATCACCCCGACCGCCGGCAGCAGCCGCCGCGCCCGCCGCAGCCAGAAGCGCCCGAGCTTGACGTGGCCGCCGCCGCGGAACTCGCGCAGCAGCAGCGAGGTGATCAGGAAGCCGCTGATCACGAAGAAGAGGTCGACGCCGAGAAAGCCGCCGGGGACCCAGTCGACACCCGCGTGGTAGAGGAAGACGGCCAGCACCGCAAGCGCCCGCAGGGCGTCGATTCCGGGCAGATATGGGAAGCGGTTGTCAGCAGGCCGGCTGATGAGATGCATAATGGCGGGCGATGTCCGCTTCCACGGTCGAGCGGCCACGCAGTGCAGGACCTGATTCAGGACTCGGCGGGGACTGGCGCGTGATCGTTCGCAACGACAACCACAACACCTTCGAGCACGTGGCCCAGACGCTGGCGCGGGTGCTCCCCAGCGTGTCCCTCGACCAGGGGCACCGGATCGCCGACGCGATCCACAACAGCGGCCAGGCGATCGTCTGGTCGGGCCCGCGCGAGCTGGCCGAGCACTACTGGGAGCAGCTCGACGGCGCCGGCCTGACGATGGCCCCGCTCGAGCGCTCGTGAGGGCGTTGCGGCCCCTGCTCGGGGCGCTGCTCGCCTGCCTGGCCGGGCTCGGCGCCCTGGCCAGCGACGGCGCCGCGGCGCTGGAGCTGCCCGAAGGCTTCCGCGACGACGTCGTCTTCGCGGGGATCGGCGACCCGACCGCGGTCCGCTTCGCCCCCGACGGGC
The DNA here is from genome assembly GCA_036265715.1 of Solirubrobacterales bacterium. Classification (GTDB taxonomy): domain Bacteria; phylum Actinomycetota; class Thermoleophilia; order Solirubrobacterales; family 70-9; genus VAYN01. Next base: position 1,327 of record DATAON010000095.1, read on the forward strand.
ACGTCTTCGTCGCCGAGAAGCCGGGCAAGATCCTCGTCTACGACGGCCTCGGTGACGAGACCGCGACCGTCTTCGCCGACCTCCGCACGGAGGTCTACGACCCCGCCGATCGCGGCCTGCTCGGGCTCGCGGTCGACCCCCAGTTCCCGACCCGGCCCTACGTCTACGCGCTCTACACCTACGACCACGTGCTTGGCGAAGGTGGCGGCGCGCCTAAATGGGGCCAGCCCGACCAGGCCGGCGACGGCTGCCCGAAACCGGTCGGCGCCGACGTCGACACCTGCCCGGTCAGCGGCCGCCTCGTCCGCCTCACCGCTGACGGCGACGTGGCGCTCAAATCCGGCGGCCAGGAGGTCCAGGACGTGCTGGTCGAGGACTGGTGCCAGCAGTTCACCTCGCACTCGGTCGGCGATCTCCAGTTCGGCCCCGGCGGCGACCTCTACGCCAGCGGCGGCGAGGGCGCCAACTTCAACGAGGCCGACTTCGGCCAGTTCGGCTGGCCCACGGTCAACATCTGCGGCGACCCGCCCGGCGGCGCCGGCGTGGCGCTCTCGCCGCCCAGTGCCGAAGGCGGCGCTCTGCGGGCGCAGGACGCCCGCACCCCCGCCGACCCGACCGGGCTCGACGGCACCCTGATCCGGATCGACCCCGACACCGGCGCCGGGGTTGCGGAGAACCCGATGTTCGCCAGCGCCGACCCCAACATGCGGCGGATCGTCGCCTACGGGTTCCGCAACCCCTTCCGCTTCACCTTCGACCCCGCCGGCGAGAACGTCTACCTCGGCAACGTCGGCTGGGACGCGGTCGAGGAGATCGACCGGATCCCGCTCGGCGCCGCGACCGCCTACAACTCCGGCTGGCCCTGTTACGAAGGTGACGGGCCGCTGAGCCGGTACGGGGTCTTCGGCCTCACCCTCTGCGCCAACCTCTACAACGACCCCGGCGCCGTCACCGCGCCGTTCTTCGAATACCCCCACTTCGCCGCCGCGATCCCCGGCGACCCCTGCCCGGCGGACACGGGCTCGGCGGTCTCGGGGATGTCCTTCTACACCGGCGGCGACTACCCGGACGAGTACGACGGGGCGCTGTTCTTCGCCGATCCGGTCCGCGGCTGCATCTACGTGATGCTCGCCGGGAACGACGGCGAGCCCGACCCGGCGACGGCGCAGGCGTTCCTCTCCGACGGCGGCTTCTACCCGGGGATCTCGTTGCAGCGCGGGCCGGGCGGCGACCTCTTCTACGCGAAGCTGTTCGGCGCCGAAGAAGCGGGGACGATTCATCGCATCTCCTTTGACCCTTCGCCGGTCGCCCGCGTCGAGGCGAGCCCCACCTACGGGGCGCTGCCGTTGCCCGTCGCCCTCGACGCCGGCGACTCGACCGACCCGCTGGGCAAAGCCCTGACCTACAAATGGGACCTCGACGGCAACGGCAGCTTCGAGACCGACTCCGGCTCGGCGCCGACGGCCAGCACGTTCTACGAATCGCCGGGCACCGTCAACCTCGGCCTGCGCGTCACAGACAACGGAGGCAAGGCCGCCACCACCAGCATCCCGCTGACCGTCAACTCGGCCGGCGCGACCAGCTACTCCGACGCGGTGCTGAGCACCCCAGGCCTGATCAGCTACTGGCGGCTGGGTGAGGGTTCCGGCCCTACCTTCACCGACAGCGCCGGCTCGAGCCCAGCGACCGCGGCGGGCGGCGTCACATTCGGCGTGCCCGGAGCCGTCGCCGAAGACCCAAATCCCGCGGCCCGCTTCGACGGCCTCACCGGAGCGGCGACCGGCGCGGTGAACCTCTCCGCGACCAGGCAGGTGACGGTCGAGTTCTGGCTGCGCTGGACGGCCTACGCCAACAATGACGCCCTGGCGATGGAGTACACGCCCAACTTCAACAACTTCAGCGGCGGCTTCCTCGTCGACCCGAACAGCAGCTACGGCAAGTTTGCCGTCTCGCTCGGCAAGGGCGAATCCCGAAACGTCGCCCTTCTCAACCGCCCCACGGCCGGCCAGTGGCATCA
>DATAON010000096.1:0-36640 GCA_036265715.1 Solirubrobacterales bacterium
ATTAACCGGCAGCTCGGCAGCAGAGAGACCACCGAACCCTGGGCATCTGAAGATGATTCGAGCGGTTTGTTGAGAGGGGTTGGGGTGCCCCTGAAGCGTCTTGCACTTTTTTGCTTCAGCGCATCGAGGCGTAAAGCCGCATCCGGCTCCACAAAAAAGTTAAGCGAAAGGGGCACCCCAACCCCTCCCGCCACCCCCCTCGAAGCAAGCCAAGCTAGCGCGGCACGTAGACCCGGCGCAGCTTGTTGCGGGCGCGGTGCAGGCGCACCTTGACCGTGCCTTCGGGGATCCCCAGCTTGCGCGCGATCGCGCCCTGGGTGAGGTCGTCCTGGTAGCGCATCTCCAACAGGTCGCGGTCCTTCTCGCTGAGCCGGCTCAGCGCCGCCCGCAGGTCCGCCAGCTCGACCGCGGCAATCACGCGGGCGTCCTCGGCGCCCTCGGTCTCAACCAGTTCGGTCGGGTCGGGGCGGACGCGGGCGTGCTGGCGGAAGGCCTCGTTGCGCACGATCGTCGCCAGCCACTGCTTGCGCCGGTCGGGCTCGCGCAGGGTCGAGCGCCGACGCCAGGCGCGGAGCAGGGCATCTTGGGCTATGTCCTCGGCTTCGCTCGGATTGCTCGCGTAGCGATAGGCCATGCGGAGGCAAACCCGGCGTGCCTCTCCCCACTCCCAGCCATCGTCGTTCCCAGCGCGATGTACCTGTGGAGTACTGATAAAACGAACCTACATCGCGCATAGGCACCCAGGGGCAAGAAAACGCTGTAACCCTTTCCACTATTCCCCGGTCTTTGCGTCGTGGAGTCCAAGACCGCGGGGGAGGGGCGGCCACGCTGGGCCGAAATTGCCTACGAGGCGATGGCGCCCGTCTACGACTCCTTCACCCACCAAAACGACTACGAGATGTGGTTCGGCCTGCTACTGCCGGCGCTGGAAGCGCACGGCCTGCGCCGGGGTCGGCTGCTCGACGTCGGCTGCGGCTCGGGCAAGGCCTTCCCGCCGATGCTGGGGCGCGGCTGGAGCATCCACGGCTGCGACGTCTCGGCGGCGATGCTGGAGCGCGCCCGCGAGCGCGGCGAAGGCGAGGTCGAGCTGGACGTGGCGGACATGCGCGAGCTGCCGGTCTTCGGCGAGTTCGAGCTGGTCTGGGCGCTCAACGACCCGGTCAACTACATGCTCAGCGGGGAGGAGCTGGCGGCGGCCCTGGCCGGGATGCGGGCCAACCTCGCTCCCGGCGGCCTGCTGATGTTCGACGCCAACACGATCGAGACCTACCGCGGCTTCTTCGCCGAGGAGATCGTGGTCGAGCGCGACGGCCTGCGCCTGCTCTGGCGCGGTCGCAGCAGCGCTGACGCGGCTCCGGGCACGATCGCCGAGGCCACCTTCGAGGCGGAGCCGCTCGAGGGCGAGGCCGGGGTGACGATCGCCCCCGAGCTGCACCGCGAGCGCCACTTTCCGGAAAGCGAGATCCTCGCCGCGCTGGACGAGGTGGGGCTTGAGTGCCTCGAGATCTTCGGGCAGGACGAGGGCGATGCCCTGCGCCAGCCGCTCGACGAAGAAGCGCACTACAAGGCGATCTACATCGCCCGCGCCGCCTGAGCCGACCGAGCTACCCAGCGGCGGCGAACCACTCGCCGAGCGCTTCCAGCCCCTGGCGCTGCTCCTCGCCGCCGCCCAGCTTCGCGAACGGCCCGCTCGCCCGCATCATCATCAGCTTCAGCTTCTCGCCGTCGGTGGTGCGCAGCTTCAGGGTGACGGCGGCGCCGTCCATGATCGCGGCGCTGAGCGACCACCATTCGCCGCCGGCCCCTTCCGACTTGGCCGCGGCGAGCCGCTCGGGCGGCAGCGAGAGCGGTGGCCCGTCGGGCTCGAACTTGCGGCTCATCCCCTGGATCAACAGCCGGCCCGCGGTCACCCCGATCGCGACCTGACGACCCTTGAAGACGCCGACCTGGGTGGCGACGCAGGCGCCGCGCAGCTCCTCCCCCGCCTCCAGCGACGGCTCCAGCGCTGCCCGCAGCTTCACGCCAAGCTCCCCCATCGCCCGATCCTAGATCGCCGAAGGCCAAGCGGCTAGATTCGCTGGACCAACGACCAACAGGGGGATCGCATGAGCGTTTCGGTAACCGGCGTCGACTTCATCACCGTCTTCGTCAAGGACTACCCGGCGGCGCAAGAGTTCTACAGCGGCCTGCTCGGGCTTGAGCACTCGGTCGACTACGAGAAAATCCCCGCCGGCGAGTACGAGACCGGCAACCTCACCCTGCAGGTGATGGACGCCGCCTCGGTCGGCCAGGAGTTCAGCCCGCGCCGGCACCCGATCGCGTTGCACGTCGAGGACGTCGAGGCGGCCCGCGCCGAGCTCGAGGCCAAGGGCGTCGCCTTCCAGGGCGAGACGCTTGACAGCGGCGTCTGCCACATGGCCTTCTTCAGCGACCCCGACGGCAACGTCCTGATGTTCCACAACCGCTACGCGCCGCGGCCGGCGTAGGCGGCTTCGCGTCAGGCCGGCGTCAGCCGGCCGAAGTACCCGAACCAGTTGCCGGAGTGGCCGGCGAGGCTGAGGCCGGCGTCGGCGCCGAGCCGCTGCAGGCTGGCGCGGGTGGTGAAGTGGGGGTCGCCGAAGAGCTCGCCGACGACGAGGCGGCCGCCGGGCTTCAGCACGCGCCGGATCTCCCGCAGGGCGGCGGCCGAGTCGGGGATCTCGCCAAGCACGGCGGTGAGGATCACGGCGTCGACCGAGGCATCCTCGTAGGGCAGGGCGGTGGCGTCGCCCCGGGTCGGGACGAGGTTCGTCAGCCCGCGCTCGCCGGCCCCCCGCAGCACGTGGTCGAGGAACTCCTGCTGCAGGTCGAAGAGCTCCAGCGTGCCCTCGGGGCCGATCCACTCGGCGAGGTCGAGGCTGTAGTAGCCGGTGCCGACGCCGATCTCCAGCAGCCGCTCACCAGGCTGCGGCGCCAGCACCTCACGCAGCCGCTCCCGGGTGATGATCGGGTGCGGGGCTTCGACCCAGAAGCGCTGCCCGTAGGGGCAGGCCGACGGGTTCTTGCGCCACCACAGCGCCGCGCCCAGGACCGCCGCGCCGGCGGCGCCGAGCAGCAGGCGCGGGCGCATTACTCGACGCTGCCGAAGCCGACCCGGCTGGCGCCGGAGGCGATCCGCAGGAAGGCGATCTTGCCGAGGTCGAGCGAGAGCACGCCGTCCTCCGTGTGGGCATCGTGCCAGCCGCCCTTCTCGAGCTGCTTGCGAAGGTCCTTGAGGTCGTCTTCGGCGAGCCGGGCGGAAACGACCTGGCCCCCCTCGAATCCGATCTCGACGCGCTGTGCTTCGGCCATCAGTGCCCTCCCGCGGGTTCGACGATCTCGGTCAGGACCCCGCCGGTGGAGCGGGGGTGAAGGAAGGCGACGCGGCTTTCGCGGATGCCGACTCGCGGCGTCGTGTCGATCGTCTTGACGCCGGCGGCGATCAGGCGCTCGAGCTCGGCGTCGATGTCGTCGACGACGTAGGCGACGTGGTGCAGCCCTTCGCCGTTCTTGGCCATGAACTTGCCGACGGGCGTGTCGGGGCCGAGCGGCGCCAGCAGCTCGACATGGCCGTCGCCGACGTCAAGCAGGACCGCCTCGACACCCTGGGACTCGACCGTCTCACGGTGGACGAGGGGCATCTCGAAGCTGCCCTCGTAGAGCGCCAGCGCCGCGTCGATGTTCTCGACGGCGACTCCGATGTGGTCAATCCTTCCGAACACGGCGGCCAGTCTATGCGGACGCGGCCGGCTCGTCCGTGCCGCCCACGCCCTCGGCCCGGAGGATCTCCGCCAGCGCCGCCAGCCCGACCTCGAGCTGCTCGGCGCTCGGCTCCTTGGTTGCCCAGTGGCGCTGGATCTCCCGGCCCGGGGTGTGGAAGGCCTCGGCCAGGGGATCGCCGTGGTGGCGGTCGCTCCAGGCGAACATCTCGACCGCCAGCGAGGCGCCGGCGAGGCCGACTCCGGCGCGCAGTGCGGCGCCCGGGCGCTCGACCAGCCGGTCGAGGAGGAGGGTGCCGGCGGCGGAGAGCAGCATCATCGGCACGATCAGGTTGGAGCCGCAGCGGTCGTGCTCTTTGGGCACCGAGGCGACGTCCTCGATCCCCTGCTCGTAGGCGGCGATCGCCTTGTGCTCGGCGCCGTGGAAGGCGGCGAGGTCGCGGTCGCTGAGCGCGACCAGGGCGGGGACGACGCCGATCGCCTGCACCACCCCCTCGCGCAGCGCCGACGCCGGCGCCCGCCGCCGCAGCGCCGCGCTCGCCAGCAGGGTCGTGCCGGCGGCAGCAATCACGCGCCAGTCCTCGAACGGCAGCCGCATCGCCCGCTGCCGCCGCCGCGCCAGCGGCAGCACCGCCATCGCCTCGGCCAGTTTCACCGGCCCGCGCAGCCCCGGCGCTTTCGCGACCAGCTGCGGCGCCAACTCCGGCTTGCGCTCGGAGGCGACCTGGATCTGCCCGTCGCCGTCGCGGACCGCTGCCGCCCAGTGGGTCGGCCCATGGATCAAGAGCCCGTTGCGCAGCGCCATCCCGCCGAGCCGCAGCTTCTGAGGGTCCGCCTTCGCCATCCATCCACCATAGGCGATGGCGTGTCTGAGCTTACGGCGCGATATCGACCCGAAAACTCAGACACGTCCCCGGGGGGCAGAAATGACGAGGGCGCCGAAGCAGTCCCGCTTCGGCGCCCTCCCCCCCTGTCTAAATCCCGGCCGGAAACCCCCAGTCCAGGCCTCCGGCCGGCAATCGGCTCTCCCTGGCTCTAGCTTGGAAAGCCGACCCTAGAAACACCCTGTTACCGATGAAGTTGCGCCGGCGTTTACGACTTGCCGAGACGGCGGCGAAGCTGCTCCAGACGGTGCCCCAGCTCCGCCTCGTGGCCACGGTCCGTCGGCGCGTAGAAGCGCCGCCCGGAGAGGCCCTCGGGGAGCAGCGGCTGATCGCTGACGCCGCCCGGCTCGTCGTGGGCGTAGCGGTAGCCGCTGCCGCGGCCGAGCTTCTCGGCGCCCGGGTAGTGGGCGTCGCGCAGGTAGTCCGGTGGCGTTTGGGCGCCGTTGGCGCGGACCTCGGCGCGGGCGGCGGCGAGCGCCTTGTAGGAGGCGTTGGACTTCGGCGCCAGCGCCAGGTGGACGGTCGCCTGGGCAAGGTTCAGCGCGCACTCGGGCAGGCCGACGCGGTCGACCGCCCGCGCCGCCGCGTCGGCGACCAGCAGCGCCTGCGGGTCGGCGTTGCCGATGTCCTCAGAGGCGAGGATGACCATCCGCCGAGCGATGAAGCGTGGGTCCTCGCCGCCCTCCAGCATCACCGCCAGGTAGTAGAGCGAGGCGTCGACGTCGGAGCCGCGGGTGGCCTTGATCCAGGCCGAGACGAAGTCGTAGTGGCGGTCGCCCTGGCGGTCGTAGTCGAGCGCCTTGCGCTGCAGCGCGTCCTCGACCGCGGCGACGTCGATCTCCTTGTCGCCGGCGCGCTCGGCCGCCCGCTCCAGGGCCGAGAGGGCGACGCGGGCGTCGCCGCCGCTGCGCTCGGCCAGCATCGCCAGGGCGGCGTCGGCGACGGGCGGCGGCTCGGCCAGGCCGCGCTCGGGGTCGGCCAGCGCCCGCCGCAGCAGCGCTTCCACCTGCGCGGGGTCCAGCGGCGCCAGCTCATAGACCTGGGCGCGCGAGAGCAGCGCCGAGTTGACCTCGAAGTAGGGGTTCTCGGTGGTCGCCCCGATCAGCGTCAGCAGCCCTTCCTCGACCGCCGGCAGCAGCGCGTCCTGCTGGGCCTTGTTGAAGCGGTGGATCTCGTCGAGGAAGAGGATCGTCGGCCGCCCCGAGCCCTTGCGGCGCTCGCGCGCCCGCTCGATCACGCTGCGGATCTCGGCTTTGCCGGCGTTGACAGCCGACTCCTCCTCGAAGGCGCCCGCAGCGCCAGCGGCGGCGATCCGCGCCAGCGTCGTCTTCCCGGCTCCGGGCGGCCCGTAGAGGATCGCGCTGTGGGGCTTGCCGCTTTCGATCGCATCGCGCAGCGCCGTGCCCGGCCCGACCACCTGCTCCTGGCCGACCAGCTCGTCCAGCGTCCGCGGCCGCATCCTCACGGCGAGCGGAGCGCCGACCTCAGGGGCTCCAGCTCTGGACGCGTCTTCGGTCCCCGTATCGAACAGCTGCTCGTCCACCACGGCTGAGTATGAGGGACCAGGGGGAGGTCTCCCCGTCACAACAGCGGGAGGTTCCGGGGAGACCTCCCCCTGGTCCCCCTTGCTTACCCGTCGTAAGATCGAGTAATGGAGAGCGCTACGAGGATCAAAGAGACCGTGTCCACCCTGGAGTCGTTCAACCCGGCGACCGGCGAGCTGGTCGGCTCGGTGCCGACGATCACTCCCGACCAGGTGCAGGCCGTGGTCGACGACGTCGCCCGCATCCAGCCGGCCTGGGCGGAGCTGTCGCTGAAGACGCGCGCCAGCTACATGCGCCGCGCCGCCGACGCGCTGCTCGACGACATCGACGAGATCGCCGAGCTGCTGGTTCGCGAGCAGGGCAAGCCGCGCGCCGAGGCGTACACGATGGAGCTGCTGCCGACCGTCGACGCCCTGCACTGGTGCGCGAAGGCCGGGCCAAAGATCCTTGCTGACGAGAAGGTGCGGATGACCCAGGCCTTCACGCTCTCCAAGAGCGGCCACTTCTCCTACGAGCCGATCGGCGTGGTCGGCGTCATCGCCCCCTGGAACTACCCCTGGTCGATCCCCTTCGGCGAGGTCGCGATCGCGCTGATGGCCGGCAACGGCGTCGTCCTCAAGCCGGCCAGCCTGACGCCGCTGCTGGGCGAGCGGATCCGCGCCGTGTTCGAGAAGGGCGGGCTGCCCGAGGGGCTGATCCGGGTCGTCCACGGTGGCGGCGTGGTCGGCGACGCGCTGGCCCGCTCCAGCGTCGGCAAGGTCTTCTTCACCGGTTCAGTCGACGTCGGCCGCAAGGTCGGCGAGGTCTGCGCCGAGGCGCTCAAGGGCTCGGTGCTGGAGCTCGGCGGCAAGGACCCGATGATCGTCTGCGCCGACGCCGACCTCGACAACGCCGTCTCGGGCGCGGTCTGGGGCGGCTTCGCCAACGCCGGCCAGACCTGCTCCGGGATCGAGCGGGTGTATGTAGTGCGCGAGGTCGCCGACCGCTTCATCGCCGGCGTCGCCCGCGAGGCCGCCAACCTGCGGCTCGGCAACCCGCTCGAGTGGGAGACCGAGATCGGGCCGATGACCTCCGAGGGCCAGTACGGGATCGTCGTCGAGCTGATCGACGACGCCGTCGCCTCCGGCGCCACCAAGCTCTGCGGCGGCGCGATCGATCCTCCCGGCCTGGAGGCCGGCCGCTACATCGCCCCGACGGTGCTGACCGGGGTCACCCACGAGATGCGGATCATGCGCGAGGAGATCTTCGGCCCGGTGCTGCCGATCGTCGTCGTCGACTCAGAGCAGGAGGCGATCGATCTCGCCAACGACTCCGAGTTCGGCCTCGGCGCCTCGGTCTGGACCTCCGACCGCCAGCGCGGCGAGCGGATCGCGCGGCGGATCGAGTCAGGCATGGTCTGGATCAACGACCACTCCTTCAGCCACGGCGCCTGCCAGTGCTCCTGGGGCGGGATCAAGGACTCCGGCGTCGGCCGCTCGCACTCCAAATTCGGCTTCTACGAGTGCGTCAACATCAAGATGAACGCCTGGGAGCCGGGACTCACCCGCGACTTCTGGTGGCACCCCTACGACCGCACCCTCGGCGAGGCGGTCAAGGCCTCGGCGAAGATCCTCTACGGCAAGGGCGAGACGCGGACCAAGGCGCTCCGAGAGGGCGCCGCCCCGCTGCTGGCAGTGGGACGGCGCACGCTCAAGAAGCGTCGCGCGTCGAGTTAGTCAACCAGGGGTTGACTAACTCGACAGTTGCATTTCAGCCGCCGTTGATCGTGACCGTCTTCGAGACGGCGGCCAGGCACTTGTAGATCGGTCCCGCGGTCGCCTGGGTGATCGGCTTCACTTCCGCCCACACCTTCAGCGGCGGTGACCCCTTGTAGGTCGGTTCGGACTTCCAAGCGCCTTTGTCGTTGGTCTTGGCCGAGCCGATCTTGCCGTAGCCCTTCTGCTTGACGACCACGGTCCGGCCCTCGAGGCAGTTCGAGTTGGCGGCGCTGATCTTGCCGCCGTTGCCGTAGACGTTGATCGAGGTCGTCGTCTTCACCTTCACCACTTCGCCCGGTTCGGCCGCGGACACGACCGCCACGCCGAGCGCCAGCACCGCGGCGCACATCGCCGCGACCAAGGCCACCGTCTTGCTCACCTTCATCCAGGTTCTCCTTCTCGAGATTTGCTGCGCCTCTTGCCGGACAGCGCCGCGGCAGCCTAGATGATCGCCACGCATCACAATCCCCTCTGAATGGCTTCTACGCAGGAAATACCCAACCCCGCGATCGTGCTCGCCGGGCTCCGCCGCGACTTCGGCGACCGCGCCGCCCTCGACGGGATCGGGCTTAAGCTCGCGGCCGGCGAGACCCTGGTCGTCCTCGGGCCCAACGGCGCCGGCAAGACGACGCTGCTGCGGATCCTGGCGACGCTGCTGCGCCCGAGCGGCGGCGAGGCCACGGTCCTCGGCTGCTCGCTGCCGCGCGAGGCCTGGAAGCTGCGTGGCCAGATCGGCTACCTCGGCCACGAACCGCTGCTCTACCGCGACCTCTCCGGGCGCGAGAACCTGCGCTTCCACGCGCGCCTGCACGGGCTCGAGGGCGAGGTCGCGGAGGCGCGGATCGCCGCGGTGCTGGCAGCGGCGGAGATGGACCGCCGCGGCGACGACCGCGTGGTCGAGCTCTCGGCCGGTATGCGCCAGCGGCTGGCGATCTGCCGCTGCGTCCTGCACCGGCCGGCGCTGCTGCTGCTCGACGAGCCCGACTCCAACCTCGACGCCGAGGGACGCGAGCTGGCCCGCGGCCTGATCGGCCCCGACAGCGGCGCCACCCGGGTCATCGTCACCCACGATCCCGAGCGCTTCCTGCCCGAGGCCGACCAGGTGCTGACGTTGGGTATCGACGAGCGGGCGGCGGTCGCGTGACCCCCTCGCGAGCCGCCTTCGCGGCGATCCTCGGCAAGGACCTGCGGGCGGAGCTGCGCACCCTCCAGTCGCTGCCGGCAATGGCGATCTTCGCCGTCACCACCTTCGTCATCTTCCGCTTCGGGCTCGACCGCACCCAGCTCTCCGGCGACCTCGCCTCCGGGGTGCTGTGGGCAACGCTGCTGTTCGCGGCAGTGTTGGGGATCAACCGCCTCTTCGTCACCGAGCGCGAGGAGGGCGGCTTCGACGCGATCCGGCTCGCCCCGATCGACCGCAGCGTCCTCTTCGCCGCCAAGGCGACGGCGCTGGTGATCTACCTGCTGGCGCTGGAGGCGATCGCGGTTCCGATCTTCGCCCTCTTCTTCCTCGACTCGGTCGAGGCGCTGCTGCCGCTGCTGGCGGTCCTCTTCCTCGCCGACCTCGGGCTCGCCGCGACCGGCACCCTGATCTCCTCGATGGCGGTCAACTCACGCGCCCGCGACCTGCTGGTGCCGCTGATCCTGCTGCCCCTGGTGGTGCCGCTGATGATCGCCGCCACCGGCGCCACCGACCCCCTGCTGGCCGTGGGCGGTCCCGGTTACGAGCGCTTCGGAACCTGGCTGATGGTCCTCGGTCTATACGATCTGATCTTCGTCTTGCTCGGCTATGCGGTGTTCGACTTCCTCTTGGAGGACTGAGCCCGGCCGGGCCACCCAACCTCCCGAAGGCATGTACGGCAAAGGACTGAGACCACTCTCCATCGCCACCGTGGCGATGCTTGCCCTATCGCTTTCGCTGGTCTTCTTCTACGCCCCGCTCGACGCCGACCAGGGCTTCATCCAGAAGATCTTCTACATCCACGTGCCGCTGGCGATCACGGCGCTGGTCGGGTTCATCGTCGGCGGCGTCTTCGCGATCGCCCACCTGCGCACCGGCAACAGCAAGTGGGACGCCTACTCCTACGTCTCGATCCACATGTCGGTGATCTTCGGCGTCGCCGTCCTCATCACCGGCGCGATCTGGGCCAAGGCGTCCTGGGGGCACTGGTGGGTCTGGGACGAGCCGACCCTGGTCAGCTTCCTGATCGTCTTCCTCCTCTACGCCACCTACTACCCGTTCCGCTACGCGATCGAGGACCGCGACCGCCAAGCGCGTTACGCCTCCGTCTTCGCGGTCGCCGCCGGCGCCTTCGTGCCGCTCAACTTCATGGCCGTGCGGATGGCCGAGCAGCTCGTGCACCCGCGCGTCTTCGCCACCTCCAGCGGCGGGCTCCCCGGCGAGATGATGCTCACCTTCCTGCTCAGCCTGGTCGCGATGGCGCTGCTCTGGGTGACCCTGGTCAAGTTCGAGCTGGCGGCCAAGAGCACCTCCGGCCAGGTCAAACGCCTGCGCCGTGCCCTCGACGCCCCCGGCGCCGCCAACCGCTCGCGGATCGCGCCCGAGGTCAGCTGATGCTCGCCGCCCTGCTCGCCGCCACCCCGGCGCTACCGCTCGACGAGTCCGGCAAGTACGTGGCTGGCGCCTACGTCGTCTTCGTCGTGCTGCTCGTCGTCTACGTAGCGATCATGGCCGCGAAACTGCAGCGGATCGAGAAGGAACTGCGCGAAGTCGCCAGCTTCGCCGAGCAGCGCAAAGCCGACCAGGAGACGGAGGAGGTCGGGGCCTGATGTCAGAGCTGCTCTGCCTCGGCGTCTCCCACAAGACCGCTCCGCTGGACCTGCGCGAGCGCCTCTCGCTCACCGAGGGCAGCGCCGTCAGCGCCCTGCGCGAGCTGACCTCCGCGGCCGGCATCCACGAGGCGGCCGCGATCTCCACCTGCAACCGCACCGAGCTATACCTGATCGTCTCCGACCCGGTCGACGCCGAGTCGACAGCGCTCGGCGTGCTCACCCGCCAGGCCGGCACCCGGCCGACCGAGCTGATGAGCCACCTCTACTCGCTGCGCTCCAGCGACGCCTCCCGGCACCTGATGCAGGTCACCGCCGGGCTCGACTCGATGATCGTCGGCGAGGCCGAGATCCAGGGCCAGGTCAAACGCGCCTACGAGCTGGCGCTGGTCGAGGGCGCGACCGGCCCGATCCTCAACCGCCTCTTCCGCGGCGCCCTCGCCGCCGGCGGCCGCGCCCGCGAGGAGACGGGGATCAGCGAGAAGGGCGTCTCGATCCCCTCGGTTGCGGTCGAGCTGGCGCGCCGCTCGCTCGGTGACCTGGCCGAGCGCCGGGTGCTGATGGTCGGCGCCGGCGAGACCGCCGAGCTGGTCGCCCGCGCCCTCGTCGCCCGCGGCGTCCACACCGTCTTCGTCGCCAACCGCCACTACGACCGCGCGATCGGCCTCGCCCAGACCTTCGACGGCACCGCCGTCCGCTTCGAGGACCTGCCCGAGCAGCTCGCCGAGGCCGACATCGTCGTCTCCGCGACCAACTCGCCGCACCACATCGTCGATCGCGACGGTCTCGAACAGGTGATGGCGACGCGGCCGCAGCGGCCGCTGATGGCGATCGACATCGCCGTCCCACGCGACATCGACCCGGAGTGCCGCGAGATCGCCGGCGTCAGCGTCTTCGACATCGACGACGTCCAGCAGATCGTCGAACGCAATGCCTCCGGTCGCGAGGCCGAGGCCAAGCAGGCCGAGCTGATCATCGAGGCCGAGCTCGACCGCTTCGAGCGCTGGCTCGCTTCGCTGGAGGTGGTGCCGACGATCGCGGCGCTGCGCCAGCGCGGCGACGAGGTCGTCAGCCGCGTGCTGGCCGAGAACGAGCCCCGCTGGGAGAGCCTGACCGAGGCCGATCACGAGCGGATGGAGGCGATGGCGAAGGCGATCGCCTCGCGGCTCCTGCACGAGCCGACCCTGCGGGTGCGGCGTGCCGCCGGCGAGGAGGACGCGCACTTCCTGCTCGGGGCGCTGCGCGAACTGTTCGGGGTCGATGTGCAGAACGCGCCGGAGGTAGAAGTCGAAACGCCGGGGAAGGTCACTGAGTTGCGGAGGAGCGATCCCGGTAGGGGTTCCGCTTAACTTTTTCGAGATCGCTTTCCGGCCGTCCGAGATTCGCCCTCGCGAAAAAGTGCAAGACGCTTCACCCCTACCGGGATCGCTCCTCTGGAAACGCGGCACCATTCACCGATGATTCGAATCGCAACCCGTGGCAGCAAGTTGGCCCTGACTCAGGCGGGGTGGGTGGGCGAGCTGCTTGGCGGGGCGGAGTTGGTCGAGACGACCTACACCGGTGAGCTCGGCGACAAGGCGCGGTTCGTGCGGGGCGTCGAAGAGGTGCTGCTGGCCGGGGAGGCGGAGGTTGGGGTGCACTCGGCGAAGGATTTGCCGGGAGAGCTGCCGGCGGGGTTGGAGATTGCTGCGGTGCCCAGTCGCGAGGATCCGGCCGATGCCTGGATCGGAGTCGGCGCCTCGCTCGCCGACGTGCCCGAGGGGGCGCGGGTCGGCACCGCCAGCCTGCGGCGGCGCGCGCAGCTGCTCGCCGCCCGGCCTGACCTGCGGGTCGAGGAGCTGCATGGCAACGTCGACACCCGGTTGCGGAAGCTGGCCGAGGGTGAGCTCGACGCGATCGTGCTCGCCGCCGCCGGGTTGCGGCGGCTCGGGCGCGCCGAGGAGATCGGCTTCGCGATCCCGACCGAGGAGATGGTCCCCGCCCCCGGCCAGGGGACGCTGGCGCTGCAGGTCCGCGCCGGCGACGAGGCGACGCTGGCGGCAGTCGAGGGCGTGACCGACCTCGAGGCGATGCGCGAGCTGACCGCCGAGCGCGCCGCGGTGGCGCCGCTGGGAGCGAGCTGCGCGACCCCGATCGGCGTCCACGCTCGGGTCGAGGGCGAGCGACTGGCGATCGAGGCCTTCGTCGGCCTGCCCGACGGCAGCGAGTGGCTGCGCGACCGCGTTGAGGGCGCCGCCGAAAGCCCCGCCGAACTCGGCTACGAGCTGGCCCGCCGCCTGCTCTCCGCCGGCGCCGGCGAGTTGCTGGAGCGCGCCGAGACTTCCGGAGGCGCAGCATGACCAACTTGTGGTTCCTTAATTACCTGACAGGCGAAAAAGGAACCACGCGATGAGTGCGCGGGCGGGTGTCGTGTATCTGGTGGGGGCTGGGCCGGGCGACCCGGGCCTGATGACGGCGCGCTCGTTGGCGCTGATCGCCGCCGCCGACACGATTTACTACGACCGCCTGATCCCGCCGGGCGCTCTTGGCGGCGCCCGCGAGGACGCCGAGCTCGTCTACGTCGGCAAGCAGCCGGGGGTGCCCTCGGTGCCGCAGGAGGAGATCGGCACGCGGATGATCGAGTCCGCACAGGCCGGCCGCAGCGTCGTCCGGCTCAAGGGCGGCGATCCGTTCGTCTTCGGCCGCGGCGGCGAGGAGGGCGAAGCGCTGCGCGCGGCGGGAGTCGAGTTCGAGGTGGTGCCCGGGATCACCGCCGGCGTCGCCGCCACCGCCTACGCGGGCATCCCCGTCACCCACCGCGACGACGCCTCCGCGGTCGCCTTCGTGACCGGCCACGAGGACCCCGAGAAGCCGGAGACCGCGCTCGACTGGGAGGCGTTGGCGGCCTTCCCCGGCACCCTCGTCTTCTACATGGGGGTGAAACGGCTGGAGGAGAACGCCAACGCCCTGATCGCCGCCGGGCGCGACCCCGAGCAGCCGGCCGCCGCGATCGAACGCGGCACCAGCGAGCGCCAGCGCACGGTGACCGCGACGCTGCGGACGATCCACGAGGCGGTCGCCCTGGCCGCGGTGAAAGCGCCGGCGCTGATCGTGATCGGCCCGGTCGTCGAGCGCCGCGAGGAGCTGGCCTGGCTGGAGCGCCGGCCGCTGCACGGCAAGCGCGTGATCGTCACCCGGGCGCGCGCCCAGGCCAGCGGCCTGGCCCGCACCCTGCGCGAGCTCGGGGCCGAGGTGGTGGAGCTGCCGGCGATCCGGATCGAGCCACGGCTCGACGCCGCCGAGGTGCGCGAGGCCGCCGCCGCGATCGGCCTCTACGAGCTGGTCTGCCTGACCAGCCCCAACGGGGTCAAGCTGCTGTTCGAGGCGATCGAAGCGGCCGGCCTCGACAGCCGCGCCCTGGCCGGGGTCACCGTGGCGGCGATCGGGCCGGGCACCGCCCGCGCCCTCGCCAAGCGCGGAATCGTCGCCGACGTCGTCCCAGAGCGCTTCGTCGCCGAGGGCTTGATCGAGGCGCTGGCGGACGTCGACGTCGACGGCGCCCGCGTCCTCGTCGCCCGCGCGGCCGAGGCCCGCGACGTCCTCCCCGAATATTTCGAGAAGCAGGGCGCACAGGTCGACGTCGTCGCCCTCTACGAGACCGTGCGCGAGCAGCCAGACGAGTCCGCGGTCGAGGCAGCGCAGGGAGCCGACTACGTCACCTTCACCTCCTCCTCGACCGTGACCAACCTGACCGAGGCGCTCGGCCAGCGCTTCCCCGAGAGCGCACGCATCGTCTCGATCGGCCCCGTCACCACCGAGACCGCGACCGAAGCCGGCCTGCGCGTCGACGTCGAAGCCGAGCGCCACGACATCGACGGCCTCCTCGCCGCCCTCCTCGCCGACGCCGCGAGCTGAGCCCAGCGCTCCCTTTGACTTTTGTAACCCTGTGGGTGACACGTCAAAAGGGAGATAGAGCGCCAGTGAGCTTCGGTACGCCGCACCGCCACTTCGCCCGCACCGACTCGACCAATACCCGCGCCCGTGAGTTGGCCGCGGCGGGGGCGCCGCACGGGACCATCGTCACTGCCGGTGAGCAGAGCGACGGGCGCGGGCGGCAGGGCCGCGTCTGGACGGCGCCGCCGGGCGGGGCGCTGCTCTACTCGGCGCTGGTGCGCCCACTCGACGAGCGCCACATGACGCTGCCGCTCGCGGTCCCGCTCGCCGTGGCGGAGGCAGCCGAGGCGCTCGCGCCCGGCGTCGAGTGCGGCGTCAAGTGGCCCAACGACGTCCTCGTCGGCCGCCGCAAGCTGGCCGGCGTCCTGATCGAGGCGCGCCCGCGCGACGGCTGGGCCGTGGTCGGCGTCGGCGTCAACCTCACCATCACCCCCAACCAGTTCCCGCCCGAGCTGCGCGACACCGCCACCTCCCTCGCCATCGAGCGTGATCGCCATTTCCCCCCCGCAGGGGGTGAAATGGCGATCACCCAGGTCGGGGTCGGTGATGCGGCGGCGGTGCTGAGCCGGCGGCTCGAGGTTTGGCTCGAGGCCGGGCAGGGGGAGGTGCTGGCGGCTTGGCGCGAGCGCGACGCGCTGCGTGGGCGTGAGGTCGCCTGGGAAGGCGGCTCAGGCGTCGCCGACGGAATCGACGACCGCGGATTCCTTGTCGTCGTCACCGCCAGCGGCGAGCGCGTCGCCGTCGGTGCCGGCGAGGTCCACCTGACCCGCTCCTGAGCCCTCGCCCGCGGCCGCGCCATCTTTGGCTTTCGGCTTGCGCCGTTTCCGCGGTTTGCGTTTGCGCTTCGGTTTCGCCTCGCCGCCGCTGGACTCGTTCCCGTCCTCGATCTGCGACTCCTCGCCGCCGTTCTGAACCTGGGACTCGCCATCCGGGGCGCTCCCGTTCTCGCCCTGGCCGCCGTTGCGCTTGCCGCGTTTGCGGCGGCGCTTGCCGCCTTTGGGGAAGTTGCGCAGCAGCTCGCGGGCGACCGCGGAGGGTTTCCTCGCCATCCGCATCCGCGCCCCGCGCAGGACCTCCTCGCCCTCCGGCGTGTGCGAGACCGCCGCGGCCAGCAGCGAGACCGCGAGGCGCCGGTCCTGTTTGCGTGAGGCGTGGACGAGGCGGCGGGCGTTGCGGCCGTGGGCGCGCCCGGAGGAGTTGACCAGCAGGCCGAGCAGGCGCTTGGTCTCCGGCCAGCGCTGGACCGCGTACTCCTCGTGCAGATCTCGCGTGTAGGTGGAGAGCCGCCAGACCCAGGCCTGCGCTTGGTCGCGGCGGCCGATGCGCTTGTCGATCAGCGCCTGCAGCAGCACCTTGGTGCCCGCGCGTTTGTCCTCGCGGCTCCAGGTGCCGACGATGTCAATCGCGTCGTCGAAGGCCTCGGCGTCGCCGAGGTCGGAGATCTCGGCCAGCGCTTTCAACCGCAACTGCGCGTTGCGGTTGCGCTGCACGCAGGTCAGCAGGAAGCGGCGGCGCAGCTCTTTGGTGCGGTCGTTCTGCAGCATCGCCCGCGCCCGGCGCCAGCCCTGCGTGTTGACCCTCGCCCCCGCCAGCGCCGCCCAGGCGTGCTGCTCGGGGTAATCGAGATTCTCGACCGCGATCCGCCAGATCTCCCGTTCCAGCACCTCCATCCGTTTCTCCTCGACGTCGGAGACCGGGACGATCCGGCGCTCGACCCGGACCTTGCGGCCGCGCCCGCGGCGCACCGGGCCGACGACGATCGCGCCGCCGCGGTAGACGTCACGGTCGAGCAGGCTGTGCAGGGTGACGATCGTCTCGTCGTGGGTCGTCGCCGGGTGCACGAAGTCGATCACCAGGCCGGCCTCCTTGCCGGGCGCGCGCCGGGTCACGCGGCCGACCCGCTGCTGGTAGATCCGCCGCGAGGCGGTCGGGGCCAGGTGCATGCAGATCGTCGCCCGCGGGCTGTTCCAACCCTCGGCCAGCAGCATCGCGTTGCAGAGGACGTCGACGCTGCCGCGCTCGAAGCCGGCGAGGATTTCGGCCAGCTCGCGCTTCGGCGTTTCGCCGGAGACGGCCTGGGCGTTGATGCCGGCGTTGCGGAACGCTTTGGCGACGTTCTTGGCGTGCTGGACCCCGGCCGTGTAGAGGACGCCCGGCACTTTGCGGAAGCGCGAGCGGTAGAGGTCGGCGATCGCGACGTTGAAGGGCTCCTGGTCGAGCAGCGCCGCCAGCTCCTCCTGGTCGAAGTCCTGGTCGACCTCGCCTTTGCGCAGCGGCACCTTGGCGATCGTCCGCACCCCCGGCCCGGGCGGGATCCGCAGGCAGCGCAGCGGCGAGATGACGCCGCGGCGGGCCGCCTGGGCAAGATCGAAGCGCGAGGTCTGGGTCGGGAAGAGGTCGGCGACGTGGCGGGCGATCAGGGCGCCGGTCGCGGTCATGCCGATGTAGACCGGCCCGTCCCAGGCGCGGATGCAGGCGCTGGTTTTCTCGCCCAGCGCGGTGTGGGCCTCGTCGCAGATCACGACCGCGTAGGCGTCGGAGACTTTCTTGTGGTTGCGGACGAACCACTGGTAGGTCTCGACCGTGACGGCGCCGTCGGGATCGTCGCGGCCGTCCATCAGCGGCGGGCGCAGGCGCTCCTTGTAGCCGCGGTCGGAGATCTCGCCGATGAACTGGTCGACGAGGTTGCGGCGGTGGGTGAGGATGAGGACGCCGCCGGTCTTGGTCGCCTCGATGAAGCCGACCGCGGCGACCGTCTTGCCGGCGCCGGTGGCGTGCTCGAACCAGAAGCGGCGGGCGGCGCCGGGGTCCTCGGGGGCCTCCTCGACGACCTCCTCGTCCTCGTCGGCGGGCTGTTCTTCCCAGTCCTGCGGCTCCTCGTCGGGGGCGAGCTCCTCCGGCTCCTCGTCCTCCCCGCCGTCCACGCCCTCCTCGCCGTCGGCGCTGGGCTCGGCGGCGGCCTCGATCTCGCTTTCGTCGGTGTCGGGCTCGGTGCTAAGCACCGGCTCCGCGCCGTCCTCACCCGCGACGCCGTCGGCTCCGCCGACCTGCTGCTGGGCCATCAGCTCGGCCAGGGTCCCGGAGAGCGCGTCGACCTGGTGAGGGTTCAGTTCGGCGCCGTCCCGAAGCTTGGGCGGTTCGTCGGCGAGCAGGCGCTCGAGCCCGAGCAGCAGCGAGAAATCGCGGCGCCACTCGAGCGAGGGATGCTCGGCCCCGGCGTCGATCTCCACCAGCGCCGCGTCGAGCGCGCGCCGGCGCGCGGTGCCGGGCGCCAGCGCCTCGGGCCCCTCGCCGTCGAGCAGGAAGGGCTCGCGGGCAAACGAAGCTGCACGCTCGATATCGGCGCTTGAAGGAACTGCCGCTCGCGCGGCAACGTCGCTGGTGTTGGCCATGGAAGGCTTCTGCTGTCTGCCTCCACCGAGCACTAGACGTACGGCTGGAGGCGAGTGAACGAGGCTGCCGGGGATCCGTTGTCCCGTCTCCCCGACGTTCTCAGCTGTCCGCAAACCCGCGGACGGAACGCACGTATTGTAATCAAGGAACGGATGGCTAGGCGACTCACCCTCCAACTGACGCTGATCGCGCTCGCCCTCGCGGCCCTGGCGATGGCCGGCTGCGGCACCTCCGGCGAGGACGGCTCCGGCTCCAAGCCGCCCGATTACAAGCGCCTGCTGGCCGGGTCGCCGGCGCCCCTGGCCGCCCTCCACAAGCAGGCCAACCAGCTCCTCCCGGGCGGCAACGACGCCTACGAGGAAAGGCTCGCCGCGCTCGCGGGCTACCCGGTCGTCGCCAACTTCTGGGCCTCCTGGTGCAACCCCTGCCGGGTCGAGTTCCCGGCTCTGCAGAGACTCTCCGCCCGCTTCGGCAAACAGGTCGCCTTCCTCGGCGTCAACACCGAAGACGACGCCGACGCGGCCAAGACCTTCCTCACGGGAACTCCCGTCCCCTACCCCAGCTACAGCGACCCCGACGCCGGGATCAGGGACTCGATCGGCGGCAGGGGGCTCCCCAACACCGCCTTCTACGACCGCGAGGGCAACCTCTGCTTCAAGAAAATCGGTCAATACCCCGACCTGGCGGAACTCGAAGCGGACGTCCGTCGATTCGCCGTGCGCGAAGAATGCGAAAGCGGATAATCAAGCGATGGAAGCCTTCGTAGTCATCGCCCTGATCGCCTTCGCGCTGTTGGTCGCGGAGCTGCTGCTGCCGACCGGTGGCGCCCTGGCGGCGGTCGGCGCGGTCGGGCTGATCGCCAGCGGGATCATCGCCCTCGACTCCGACAGCAGCGCCGCCGACGTCGCCGGGCCGGCCCTGATCGCGCTCGGGGTCCTCTCCGCCATCACCTTCTACTTCGTCGCCCGCAAAGTCGTCGAGGCCCACCGCGACACGCCGGTGCGGACCGGGACCGAGGAGATGATCGGCGCCGTCGCCGAGGCCCGCTCGACAATCGGCAGCGAGGGTCAAGCCTGGCTTGGGGGAACGATGTGGAGCGCCCGCCTCGCCGCCGACGGCGAAGGGCCGGTGCGGATGGGGGATAGAGTCCGGGTCGAGGCGGTCGACGGGCTCACGCTCGTGGTCCGCCCGGAGTCGACCACCGCGGATCAACCCAGCGAAGGAGGCAGCTGATGGAAGCCGTGCTCGGAGTCATCGTCGTCATCGCCTTCTTCGGGCTGATCGCGGTCGGCCTCTCGGTCAAGGTCCTGCGCGAGTACGAGCGCGGCGTGATCTTCCGCCTCGGTCGCCTGATCGCGACCAAGGGCCCCGGCCTGATCCTGCTGATCCCGCTGGTCGACCGCATGGTCAAGGTCGACCTGCGGACGATCACCCTCAACGTGCCGCCGCAGGAGGTGATCACCCGCGACAACGTTCCTTCGCGCGTCAACGCGGTCGCCTACTTCCGCGTCGTCGACTCCAACAAGGCGATCGTCGAGGTCGAGAACTACCTGATCGCGACCTCGCAGATCGCCCAGACGGCGCTGCGCTCGGTTCTCGGCAAGGCCGAGCTCGACCAGCTGCTCTCCGACCGTGAGCGCCTCAACGAAGAGCTGCAGAAGATCATCGACGAGTCGACCGAGCCCTGGGGCGTGAAGGTGACCGCGGTGGAGATCAAGGACGTCGAGATCCCCGAGCAGATGCAGCGGGCGATGGCGCGCCAGGCCGAGGCCGAGCGCGAGCGGCGGGCCAAGATCATCAACTCCGAGGGCGAGTTCCAGGCCGCCCAGAAGCTCACCGACGCAGCCGACATCATCAGCACCAACCCGGCCTCGCTGCAGCTGCGCTACCTGCAGACGCTGCTGGAAATCGGCAGCAACCAGAACACGACGATCGTCTTCCCGCTGCCGATGGACGTGCTGGAGCCCTTCGTCGGCGCCGGCGCGGTCGAGCGCTCCAAGGGCGGGCGCGAGGACAAGGCCAAGCCGCCTACGCCCCCGAGCCCGCCGGCGCGGCCAGAGGCAGTCCCGGAGCTGCCGCCCGACGACCAGCCCGAGCCCCCGTCCGACCTCCCCCCCTCGCGGTCCTGAGCGCCCCCGAGATACGCATCGACCAGCTGAGCGGGCTGAGGACGATCCTCGCCCCCGGCCGGGCCGAGCGCCCGGACAACTTCTCGGCGCCCAAGAGCGAGCCGAAGGGGGCGGCGAGCTGCCCCTTCTGCGAGGGACGCGAGGACCGCACCCCGCCCGAGGCCTACGCGCTGCGCCCCGGCGGCGGCGAGCCCAACAGCCCCGGCTGGCGCACCCGCGTGGTCCCGAACCTCTATCCCGCGCTGGCCGACCCAACGCGTGGTTCTTTATCGGACCCAGGGACCGGAAAGGAACCACGCGATGGCGTCGGGAGCCCCGGGGCGGACGCCGGCGCCTTCGCCAGCGGCGGCGACCCGCTGCTGGCCTCGCGGCGCGCGGGCGAACCGGACCTCTTCTCCTCGCGCCCGGCCAGCGGCGCGCACGAGGTGATCATCAACTGCCCCCAGCACGCGACCGCGATGTCCGAACTCGACGACGACCAATTCGCCGACGCGGTTGCCACCTGGCGCCAGCGCATGCGCGCCCACGCCGACGCCTCCTACGTGCAGCTGATCGTCAACGAGGGCGGCGGCGCCGGCGCCTCGCTCGAGCACAGCCACGCCCAGCTCTACGCGCTCCCGTTCGTCCCGGCGGCGGTCGCGCGCGAGCGCGAGCGGGCCGGCGCCTACAGCGAACGGACGGCCGGCAGCGGCCTGCTCGGCGACGTCCTCGTCGACGAGGTGCGCCGGCAGGAGCGGCTGGTGGCGATCGACGACGAGGCGGCGCTGATCTGCCCCTGGGCCTCGCGCTCACCGTTCGAGCTGCGGGTGCTGCCGCGGCGCGAGGCGGCGAGCTTCGCCGACGACGAGACCGGGGCGGCGATGATCCGCACCGCGATGCGCGTCCTCGCCGCTCGCTTCGGCGGCTCGCCCGAGCTCAACCTCTGGGTGCGGACGGCACCGCGCGGCAGCGAGAGCTTCCACTGGCACGTCGACATCGCCCCGCGGCTGACGATCAAGGCGAGCTTCGAGCTCGGCACCGGCGTCGACATCAACATCTACCCGCCCGAGCGGGCCGCCGCCGATCTCCGCGAAGCCCTGTGAGGCGCCTGGCCGGCGCATCTCTGCGTCCTCGGTCCTTGCTCTGCTTGACCAGTCGCCTCACAGGTAGGTTTTGCCGATGACCCCGAACCCACGCCCGATCCCGCGCTTCATCTCCGACACGACCCAAGAGGGGATCCCGCACGGGCGCTTCGCCGAGCGCCTGCGCGAGGCCTTCTCCAAGGTCGTCGACGAGATCGAGGACCTGCCCTCCGGGGTCGAGCTGCCGACCGAGCTTGATTTTTTCCCCGAGCGCGCCTGGGGCGGTCGTGTCTGGGTCCCGGTCTCCGCCCACAGCGGCAGCGAGGAGGGCAAGCTCGAGCTCTTCGGCCACGTCTCCTACGTGCAGCCGGCCGGCGGCGAGCCGTCCCAGTTCGAGGCAAAAGCCGACTTCACCGACGTGCTCGCCGAGGACAACGCCGAGTGGCGCATCGACCTCAACGACGACGTGATCGGCCGCTGGCGCGGCGAGAACGGTCGTGCCGGCGCCGTCACCTTGGTCTGGGGCCGGCCGTTGGTCCGCGGCGCCGTCGCCGCGACCGCTGTGCTCGACGGCGAGACCGTCGACCAGGAGGAGATCTCCCAGGAGCGCTTCACGCTGATCGCCCTCGACGCCCTCGAGGCCTACGGGGACCCGATCTACATGGAGGTGAAGCTCTGGAGCCGCCGCGCGATGGAGCTTGCCTCCGAGAGCCTCTATGCCGCCTAGACCGAGAGGACCTCGACGTCGGCCAGGATCCCGGGGGCCCTAGCGAGACGGGCGTCGGAGGTAAGGAGGGGCGCGTCGAGCGCCTCGGCGAGGGCAACGTAAAGGCCGTCATAGAAGCTGAGGTTGTCGCGCAGCTGCCAGGCCCGTTCGGCGATGAATCGATGTGAGACCCGCTCGAGCTGCATGTCCATCAGGTCGGCGAGCGCTTCCGAGGCAAGCCGCGGCGAGATCGAGCGGCGGCGCACCTCAGCGCGGAGGGCATGCCCAACCTCGGCGTCGATGACCGCTGGGGCCCACAGCCAACCGGTGCTTTCGCCGAGTCGCCGCTCCACCTCCTGTCCCCGATCGGTCTCGATCAGGAAGTCGACCAGCACCGAGGCGTCGAGGACCATCACCTCACTCGCCTCGGTGCTGGCGGATCGTGTCGACGATGTCCTGGCTCTTGACGCCCGAAGGACCGCGAGCGCGGATCCGGGCTTCGATCCGGTCCAGCCGCGAACGGTTGCTGGCACCGCCGAGTTCCCGCTTGATGTAGTCGGAGAGCGACATGCCTTCGCGTGCCGCGTTTTCCTTCAGTGCCCGGTGCATCTCGTCGGGCACGTTTCTGATCTGGATCATCTTGGACATGTGCAGCACATTAACCCCTGCGTCGGACACGTCCACTAGCTGTGCTTGTCTCATGCACGGAATCCTGCCTGGCAAGGTGTGACCCGTGGCTCGCGGAATGGGTCTTTTCACGCGCCGAATCGAGTTCTGAGCGAAAATCCGCGCCACAGGCCCCGATAGCTCAGCTGGATAGAGCGATCCCCTCCTAAGGGATAGGCCGCTGGTTCGAATCCAGCTCGGGGCATCGAAGGAGCGCGGGTGCAACTTTCCGGGTCCCGGCCCGGTTGTAGCTGGACAGACGAAATGAGCCGACGCCTCCGACCACACCACCTCCAAGCAGCCGCCCTCCTCGCCGTCCTGGCGCTGGCAGCGGCGCTGCTCTCGGCCTCGCCCGCGGCGGCCAGCGCCCGCAGCGTCAGCTTCGACGGCAAGCGGATCCAGGTGCCGGCGTCCTGGCCGGTCTACCGGCTGGCCCAGCACCCGGGGATGTGCGTGCGGCTCGACCGCCGCGCCGTCTACCTCGGCACGCCGGCGGCCCAGCAGCGCTGCCCCGCCACCGTGATCGGCAAGCGGCGGGCGATCCTGGTCGAACCGCAGCGGGCGGGCGCGTCCCGCTCGGCCCTCCCCCGCACGACCCCGCAGGCGAGCGCCTCCGCTGGCGGAGCCGTCTTCACCGGGCTCGGCTTCGACGCCTGCACCGCCCCCTCGCAGAAGTCGATGAGCGCCTGGCGGGCCTCCTCGCCCTACGAAGCGATCGGCGTCTACATCGGCGGCAGCAACCGCGGCTGCTCGCAACCGAACCTGACCGCGAGCTGGGTCACCACCCAGACCGCCGCCGGCTGGCACCTGATCCCGACCTACGTCGGCCTGCAGGCGCCGACCAGCGCCTGCTCGAGCTGCGCCAAGCTCAACTCCAACCAGGCGACGGCGCAGGGGGCGGCGGCAGCCACCGACGCGGTGACCCAGGCCGGCGCCCTGGGGATGGGCCCCGGCAGCCCGATCTACTTCGACATGGAGGCCTACACGCGGACCTCGAGCGCCACCGCGGCGACGCTCGCCTTCCTCGAGTCCTGGACCGAGAAGCTGCACGCGCTCGGCTACAGCTCCGGCGTCTACAGCAGCAGCGCCTCGGGGATCGCCGACCTCGCCGGCCAGGTCGGCAGCGGATACACCCTCCCCGACGACATCTGGTTCGCCAACTGGAACGGCGTCGCCAGCACTTCCGACCCCTACGTCCCCGCCAACGCCTGGAGCGGGCACCAGCGCATCCACCAGTACCGCGGTGGCCACGACGAGACCTACGGCGGGGTCACGATCAACATCGACAACAACTACGTCGACGGTTCGACGGTCGGCAGCGGCGGGGTAGCGGGTGGAGACGACCCGATCGCCTGGCTCGACCTCGCCGGGGCGCCGGCACCGGCGCAGGTTCGGGTCAAGGGGTGGGCCTTCGACCCCAACCAGCCAACCGTGCCGCTCTCGATCCGCCTCTTCGTCGGCGGCCGCGCCGGCTCGCCTAACGCGCTCGAGTACGAACTCGGACCGGTCGCCAACCTGCCCCGTCCCGACCTCGCCGCCGAGCATCCCGAGGCCGGTCCCTCCCACGGCTTCGACGTCAGGATCCCGACCATCAAGTCGGGGCCGCAGCCGGTCTGCGCATACGCGATCGACGTCGGCCGCGGCGACGACCGCCTGATCGCCTGCAAGACGACCCACATCCCGGTCGGGATCACCCTCTCCAACGTCCACGCCACCCGCAACGGCGTCCGCGCCCGGATCGCCTGCGCCTGGCCGGCGGGCACCCCGTGCCCGGGGCAGCTGGCGCTGCGCACCCGCTTCAAGGTCTCGGTGCCGCGCGGCCACGGAAGGCCACCACGCCTTCGCACGGTCAAGCGCTCACTCGCCCGCCGCACCTTCCAGCTGGTCGGCAGCCGCTCGCAGGCGTTCACGATCCCGCTCAGCCCCGGCGGCCGTGAGCTGCTGCGCCTGCGTGGCACGCTGCGCACCCAGCTGGTCGCCGCGATCCCCGGCGGGCGCCGGGTGACCGTGGTCGAGATCGAGCGTCGCTGAAGCTCAGTCGCCGCCGAGCGCCTCGCGCAGGCTCGCGAGCTCGTCGCGCAGCGCCTTCAGTTCGTCTTCGAGGCGCTTGAGGCGGTCGTCTTCGGCAGTCGGGTCGCCGCTGCCGACAACCTCGTCCGGGACCCCCATGGATGGGACCTCAGCGGCGCTCGGGTCGGGCGCCTCCCCCCCCTCGCCGCCGCCCAGCAGCTGCGAGAAGCGCTCCTCCTTCTGCCCCGGCCGGCGCTCGTGGCGGGCGACCCAGCCGCGCTCGATCAGAGCGTCGAGGGTCTCCTGCACGGCGGCGAGGTTGGAGAACCCCTGCAGGCGATCGCTGCGCTGCTTCAGCTCGCCCGGGGTTTGCTCGCCCCGCAGCATCAGCACCGCCAGCAGCGCCACCTCGGCGTCGTCGAGCCCGAGCGCTTCCGGCAGCAGATGCCGGTACTTGCGGGCGCGGCTGTTGGCACCGCTGGTGAGGCGGGTCCAGCCGCGCTGGGCGAGCCGGCGCAGGGCGGCGCTGACCGTCTCCTCGTCGTAGGCGACGACGGGATCGCGGTTCGTCGACTGGTTGCAGGCCAGGCGCAGCGCGTTGAGGGAGAGCGGGTAAGCGTCCGGGGTCGTCCGCTGCTTCTCGATCAGGCAGCCGAGCACGCGAATCTCGACGGCGTCGGGCTCCACGCTCTCAGCCGCGGTCGGGACGGTCCGGGTAGATCTCGTCGATCGTGACCAGAGCGCGGTAGGGGGCGGCCGCGGCCGCTTCGATCCGCTCGCCGCCGCCGGCGAGGCGGTCGACCACTGCGACGACACCGACGACCTCCAGCCCCTGCTCCCGGATGCGGCCGATCGCGGTGGCGGTGGAGCCGCCGGTGGTCACCGTGTCCTCGACCACGAGGCACTTCATGCCCTCCTCGACGGGGCCCTCGACCCAGCGCTGGAGGCCATGCTCCTTGCGCTCGCCGCGGACGAAGTAAGCGACCAGGCCGGCGCCGGCGGGAACGGCGATCGCCGCGCAGGCGGGCGGGATCGCGGCGGTGGCCGGGCCGCCGACGGCCTCGGCCCCGAGCTCGTTCGCGGTCGCGGCGATCAGCTCGCCGGCGGCCTCGAAGCCGTCCGGGCGCATCAGCGTCCGCCGCGCGTCGACGTAGTACTGGGCGATCGCCCCGCTCGCCAGCGTCACTTCGCCGAGGATCAGCGAGTGCTCGCGGAGGACGGACAGCAGCGCGGTCTTGGCGGCAGCGAGGTCGGTCACCGCCGGCATCCTACGGTGCCCGCGCCGGCGCCAGCGCCTCGGCGAAGCCGCGCCGCCAGCTGGGGTGCCCGGGCTTCCAGCCGAGCTCACGCTTCGCCTTCGCGTTGGCGGCGCCGCGCAGCTCCAACGCCGCCCCCACCGAGCCGGCGCCGGCGACCATGCGGGCAAGCCAGGCCGGCACCCGCCGCGGCGGCTTCGCGCCCAGCGCCTTCGCGTAGACCGGCAGCCACTCGCTGAGCCGGGCGGGCTCGTCGTCGACGACGTTGTAGACGCCGGGGGTGCCGCGCTCGAGCGCGGCGAGCGTCGCCGCGGCGGCGTCCTCGACGTGGACGAAGGAGAACATCCCGGTCCCCTTGCCGACCACCGGGAAGCGCCGCCGCTCGACCTCCTCGGCCTGCTGGCCGCCGCGGTCGTAGTAGGTCCCCGGCCCGTAGAGCCAGCCGTACCTCAGCACGAGCCCATCGATCCCACCGGCGGCGAGGACCTGGCGCTCGAGGTCGGCCGCCGCCCGCGTCGCCGCGCCGAAGCCCCCCGGAGCGCTGTCGAAGATCGGCGCGCCCTCGTCCTTGACCCAGCCGCCCTGCGGCAGGTAGAGGAAGGCGATGCTCTCGGCGACGATCCGCCGCACCCCGGCGGCGGTGGCGGCAGCGACGAGGTTGCGGGTGCCCTCGATCCGGACCCGGTTGGTCGCCGCCAGGTAGTCGCTCTTCGGCTTGTAGCGCTGCGGCAGCGCCGTCAGCAGGTGGACCACAGCCTGCGGCGACGCCGCGGCCACCGCCTGCCGCAGTCCCTCCGCGTCAAACGCGTCGCAAACCGCCGCCTGGGCCCCCGCGGCGCGAATCTCAGCCGCCGCCTCCTGGCGCCGCGTCATCCCCGTCACCTCGTGCCCGGCGGCCACCAGCTGCCTCACCAACGGCCGCCCGATCGCCCCACTGGCCCCCGCCACAAAGACCTTCATCACGCCTCCGATCTCTACCGCCGTTTACCTCAAAGTCCATTCTCCCAATCGGCTAAGCCCACCTTCTTTCGCCCCCTTTGCCGCGGCTCGTCCCCCGCTTTCATCTGGGAGGTGGTCGGGCAAGCGAGTGCGCAGCCGAGGGCTAGCGTGGCCAAGCAGCTCAAGGACGCAGGGAGCCTGAATAGCAGCGCTATTCAGGCTCCCGAGGACGCCGAGATGCGCAGCGCCACGCTAGGCCGCAGGCGCGCGATCGCGCCGCCCGCCCACCTACCAGATGAAAATATCCTCTCCGAAAAATATGCGGTTGTAGATCTCGGGTTGGTCGGCGATGAAGGTGCGCAGGCAGCCGTGGCTGGCCGGGTAGTCGGGCACCGATTCGTAGCCGTGGATCGCGTAGCCGCCGTAGAAGTAGAACGAGTAGTACATCCCGTGCGAGTTGTAGCCGGGTTCGGTGCGGATGAACTCGAAGTGGCCGGTCACGGTCGGGGTCGAGGACTTGCCGGAGGAGATCGGGTAGATCGCGAACGGCTTGTCGCCCTTGGTGAAGACGATGACCTGCTTGTCGAGCGGCGCCTCGACGTGCTCGCCGGCGTTCGGGTAGCGCACGTGGTAGGCGCCCTTGCCGGCGTAGACGCTGCGAACGAGGCCGGCGCCGGCCCGGAAGCTGCGGCTCATGTTGTTGACTTTGCGGTAGGCAAGCACCCCGCGGGCGGTCTTGCCGCCGAAGCAGGAGCCGCTGTTGGCGATGTAGCCCATCTCCCGCATCGCCTTCTTGAAGCCGACGACCGCCTTGCCGCACTCACCCTCGTGCAGGGCCGGGAAGCTGACCTTCCAGAGCTTGCGGACGGTGCTGTCGCCGCCGAGCTCGTCGTTGGCCTCGTGCGTGGCGCTGACCGTGTAGCGGCCGTCCTCGCGCACGATCACGTTGGACTTGAAGGTGCCGGTGTTGGCGCCGCCCTTGTTGACCGCGACCTTCTTGCTGACCAGCGGCTTGCCGTCGAGGAAGAAGTCGACCTGGACCTTCTGCCCGGGGACCCAGGGGGAGACGGTGCCGAAGACCGGGACGGTCGAGAAGATCTCGGCGCGACCGTTGTCGAGGCTGCCGAGCTTGATCTTCACGGTCGCGTCCGGCACCGGTTCGGCCGCCTTCTTCGGCGCGGCGGAGGCGGTGGCGGGGATCGCCAGCAGCGTCAGCGCGGCGAGGATCAGGGCAAGGCGACGAATCACGGGCCGGAAATCCTACTGGGCAAGCAGGGCGACAGAGTTATTGAGCACGTGCAGGATGATTCCCGGCCAGATCGAGCCGGTCTTTTCGTAGAGCAGGCAGAGGATCACGCCGAACGCCATCAGCGGCGGCACGGCGCTGATCCCGGTCAGCGCGTGCAGGCCGCCGAAGATGACGCCGGCGATCAGCGCCGCGCCCCAGGCCGGCAGCTTCTCGCGCAAACCGCCGAACAGGTAGCCGCGGAAGCAGACCTCCTCGGCCAGCGGCGCCGCGACCACGATCAACAGGATCTGCACCGGCAGCGGCCCGAAGCCCTCGGCGATGTCCTCCTGTTCGGGCTGGGTGATGACCAGCGAGTAGAACATCGCGAAGAGGAGGTAGGCGCCAACCGCGGCCGCCATCCACTTCAGCGAGTTGCCGAGGGCGAATCGCCGCACCCCGAGCCGCTGCAAGATCTCCCCGATCGAGGTGGCCCCGCGCCAGGAGGCGATCGCCATCGGCACCAGCAGGAAGCCGAGCGCGGTGGCGAGCTGGACGATGATGTTGGCGCCGGTGCTGAGATCGCCGTCCTCCTGCGTGGGGAGGAAGGCGGCCGGGATCCCGAGCAGGATCCCGGCGCCGAGCGCGAGCACGACGCCAAGCACCGCCGCGCCCGGCCCCCAGTTGGAGTAGGGGAAGCGGGGCTCAGGCGTGCGAGCGGGCTCCGACGCAGCTAAGTTGGCCTCCATGTCGCCGCAAGTCTCACAGGTCTCGCGCTCGACCAAGACCCGGCTGCGCCTGCTGAGGCGGCTGATCGTGGTCACGATCCTGGTCGTTCTGGGGATGATCGCGCTGGGCCAGTTCACCGACCTCGAGCGGCTGGCGACCGGGGTCCTCGCCTCCTCCGCCGTGATCGCGCTGATCGTCGGCTTCGCCGCCCAGCACACGCTCGGCAACATGGTCGCCGGGGTGCAGATCGGCGTCTCGCAGCCGTTCCGGATCGGCGACAAGGTCACCTTCGAAGAGACCGAGGGCCGGGTCACCGACATCTCGCTCTCCTACACCTACATCGACCCCGGCGACGGCAGCTCGGTCGTGATCCCCAACCAGCTCCTGGTCGACGGGATCGTCCACAACCACTCGACCGGCGAGACGGCGGAACTGCAGAAGCTGGACAAGTCGGGCTGAGTACCCTCTAGGCCGATGGCGCAGCAGCGCATCCGGCGCAGGCAAAGACGCCGCGGGGGGATCGGCGGCAAGGTGCTGCTGGGCCTCGGCGCGGTCTTCGCGGTGATCGCGATCGCGGCGATCGTCGTCACCTCCTGGGTCCTCGACGTCGCCGCCGACGCCCCGCCGCTCTCGAGCTGCAAGCCCGTCGACAAACGCGGCAACACGACGATCTACGCTGCCGACGGCACCCGGCTCGGCCGCGTCGTCTCCAATCAGACGCGGATCCCGGTCTCGATCGAGCGGATCCCGAAGAGCCTCCAGCACGCGACCGTGGCGATCGAGGACCAGCGCTTCTATGAGCACGACGGGGTCGACCCGGAGGGGATCGTGCGGGCGGGAATCAAGGACATCCAGGCCGGCGAGGCGGTCGAGGGCGGCTCGACGATCACCCAGCAGCTGGTCCGCAACCTCTGCCTGGAGGACCCCGAGCGGACGATCGAGCGCAAGATCAAGGAGGCGAAGCTGGCCGAAGAGTACGCCCAGATCCACAGCCGCCAGGAAGTCCTCGGCGCCTACCTCAACGTCGCCACCTACGGGACGATCGAAGGCACCACCGCGGTCGGGGTCGGCGCCGCCGCGCGGATCTACTTCTCGCGGCCGGTCGCGAAGCTGAGCCTGGCGCAGTCGGCGCTGCTGGCGGGCCTGCCGCAGGCGCCCTCCGAATACAACCCGATCCTCAACCCGGGCGCGGCAAAAGCCCGCCGCAATCAGGTGCTGCGGCAGATGGCCAAGCAGGGCTACGCCTCGCCGCAGCGGGCGCAGGCCGCTCAGCGGCAGGGTCTCAGCCTCGACGTTTCCGAGAGCTACTTCGAGCACAAAGAGCCCTACTTCTTCGACTACGTCGAAAACGAGCTGATCGCCAAGTACGGCCCCGAGCTGGTCCGCAGCGGCGGCCTCCAGGTCCACACCACCATCGACCTCGGCCTGCAGCGGGTCGGGCTGGAAGCGATGCGCAGCGCCCTCCCCTACTCGACCGACCCCTCCTCGGCGCTGGTCTCGGTCGACCCCCGCAACGGCTGGGTGCGGGCGATGGTCTCCAGCTCCAGCTACGACCAGACCCAGTTCAACCTCGCCGCCCAGGGCCGCCGCCAGCCCGGCTCGACCTTCAAGACCTTCGTGCTGACGACCGCGATCAAGCAGGGGATCGACCCCTACTCGACCTACTACACCTCGAAACCGCTTGATCTCGACCTGCCCTACTGGGGCCACTGGGAGGTGGCGACCGCCGACGAGGGCTACCAAGGGACGGTCAACCTGCAGCAGGCGACGGTCAGCTCCGACAACACCGTGTTCGCCCAGCTCGACCTCGACGTCGGGCCCAAGAGCGTGGCGCAGACGGCGAAATCGATGGGGATCACGACCGAGCTAGACGGGATCCCGGCGGAGGGACTCGGCGGCCTGCGGATCGGCGTCTCACCGCTGGAGATGGCCGACGCCTACGCGACCCTGGCCGCCGGCGGCACCCACCGCGAGCCGATCTCGATCGACCGCGTCGTCTTCCCCAACGGCCACGTCGAGCGCCCGCAGAAGTCGCGGCCCGAGCGGGCGCTCTCGCCGGCTGTGGCCTGGGAGGTGACCCGCCTCCTGCACGACAACATCACCGAAGGAACCGGCACCGCCGCCTACACGGGCTGCGCCGGCCAGGCCGGCAAGACCGGGACCACCGACGAATACACCGACGCCTGGTTCAGCGGCTACCAGCCGAACCTGGCGACCGCGGTCTGGGTCGGCTACCCCGAGTCCAACGACATCTCGATGTCGAGCGTGCACGGGCGCACCGTCTTCGGCGGCACCTTCCCGGCCGAAATCTGGCACTCGCTCTACAGCGCCGGCGGCGTCCCCTGCGAGGAGTTCAGCGAACCGGAGCAGAGGATCCAGTGGGCCCCGTACTACGGGCGCTTCGCTCGCTCGGCTCCGAGCGACGACAAGTTCGGCGGCGGGGCCGGCGACGAAGCGGCGCCGCCGGGGACGGCAGCGGTCGGCGGCTATGACCCGGATGCCTACGCCCCCGGCGCCGGCCAGGACCCGGCGCCGTTGCCGCCGCCGTACGAACCGCGCTCGCAGGGCGGCGTCGGCAGCGGCGAGTCCGCCGGCACGGACGGGTAGCGGCGATCGACCCCGGGCTCGCCTTCGCGCTCGTCTGGGCCGGCTTCCTCGCCTACCTCGGCGCGCTGGCGCTGGCGCCGCGGCTGGGTCCCCGGCTTGTCTGGGGCGCGATCGTCGTCGGCGTCACCGCCTTCGCGCTGGCGCCGGTGCTGCTCTCCCACGACGTCTACAGCTACGTCGACTACGCCCGCCTCGGCGTCGTCCACGACCTCAACCCCTACGTGCACCCGCCGCTCAGCGTCCCCTCCGACCCGGCCTACGCGGAGGTCACCTGGACCGAAGCGACCAGTGCCTACGGGCCGCTGTTCACGCTCGCCAGCTACCCGCTCGCATGGCTCGGGGTCGGCGCCGCAGTCGCGGTGCTGAAGGCGGTGGCGGCGCTCTCGGTGCTGGGGCTGGCGCTCGTCGTCGCGCGGATCGCCGCCTGGCGCGGGATCGACCCGCTGCGGGCCGCCGCCTTCGTCGCCCTCAACCCGCTGGTCCTCGTCCACGTCGTCGGCGGCGCCCACAACGACGGGCTGACGATGCTGCTGGCGATGCTCGGGGTCGCCGCCGTCCTCGCCGGCCGCGAGCTCGGCGGCGGCGTCGCCTTCGTGGCGGCGATCGCGGTCAAGGCCTCGGCCCTAGTCGTCGCCCCCTTCGCCCTGCTCGGGGCGCGGCGGCGCCTGCTGCTCCTGCTCGGCGAGCTGCTGGCCGCTGCGGCGATCGCGATCGCGGCCTCCATCGCCTTCGGCTGGGACTGGACGGGGGCGCTCGGGCTCGCGGGGGAGAACCAGGACCGGACCAGCCACCTGAGCATCCCGATCACCCTCGCCCGTCTCACCGGCCTCGACCCCGACCCGGTGCGGGCGGCGGCATTGGCGCTATACGCGGTCGCCGTCGTCGCCCTCCTGGCCCGCAGTTGGCGTGGCCACGACTGGGTCGAAGCGGCCGGATGGGCAACGCTCGGCCTGCTGCTCGCCACCGCCTGGCTGCTGCCCTGGTACCTGGTCTGGCTGCTGCCGCTGGCGGCGATCTCACGCAGCCGCCCCCTGGTCCTGATGACGCTGGCCCTGACCGCCTACCAGCTGGGCGCCCGCATCCCGCTCTAGAGGATTTCGGGCGAGTGCCGGGCCCGTTCGGGCTCCGGATCGGCTTCCTGCTCCTCTTTGGAGGGGTGCAGGATGCCGGTGTCGATGCTCCAGCCCTCACGCCGGCCCAACGCGGTGACGGCGCCGACGTAGAGCAGTTCGCCCACCGTCATAACACCGCGGACGGCGATCGCGATCAGCGAGCCGAGGGCGAAGCTGCGGCTCGGCAGCGCCGCCTTCAGGCCCCAGGCGAAAGCGGCGTCACGGACGCCGATCCCGGCCGGCGCCACCAACGTCACCAGCGCCGCGAAGTACCCGATCGCCTGCGCGGAGCCGACCAGGAGGATGTCGTCGAAGGGGATGTAGGTGACCGAGCGGGCGACGCAGTAGATGCCGAAGGCGACGACGATCCAGTTCAGCGAGTAGAAGATGACCAGCGCCAGCACCCCGCGCAGCGGGACCACCGCCGGCAATGGCTCGCGGCCGAAGGCGCCGAGGATCCGGTTGGAGAGCGGGCCGAAGACGCGCGGGTGCAGGACCACGATCGCCAGCGGAATCAGCAGCAGGACGGCCCAGCGAACCGGCTGCCCCTGGAGGTCCGGGTGGTTGATGATGAAGTAGGAGGCGACGACGACGGCCGAGGTCGCCGAGATCGCTTGTTCGTAGACGATGCTGGCGATCGTCATCCGGCGCGGGATCCCGGCCCGTTCGGAGAGCAGGACCCGGCCCAGCACGTAGAGCACGCTGCCCGGCACGTAGCGAGCCAGCAGCGGCTGGCCCCAGGCGACCTGCGCGCGGCCGAACCCGATCCGGTAGCCGAGGAAGCGCAGGATCAGGTCCCAGCCGTAGGCGCTGAAGACGTAGAACAGCGGCAGGATCACGATCGCCGGAATCAGCCAGCCGACGTGGAAGTGAACGCCCTCCGCTTTGATCTCCGACCACTGATTGACGACGGTGAGGACGAGGAAGCCGAAGATGACGACGGCGAGCCCGATCTGGAGGGCGAGGCGGACTGCGCGGCTGCGGGGTGGCTTGGTGCCGACCCGCGCTCCGGCCTCACCGATCCGGTGCAGAAGTGGTTGGCGGCGCTCCACGAACCCCTCACCATAGTGAGGGTTTGGGATAGTCAGCGGATGGGCGAGTTCGAGCTGCTGGCGAAGCTGCGCGAGCGCCTGCCGGGGCCGGGACCGCGAGTCAGGCTCGGCAGCGGCGACGACGCCGCGGTCACCGTGCCCGGCGGCGCCACCGCGACTTCGGTCGACGCGAGCGTCGACGGCGTCCACTTCCGCCGCGAGCAGGCGGAGCTGGAGACGATCGGCCACAAGGCCCTGGCCACCGCCCTCTCGGACCTGGCGGCGATGGGCGCGGAGGCGGGCGAGGCCTACGTGGTGCTGGGCGTCCCGCCCGACCTCGGCGAGGACGAGTGCCTGCGCTTACTCGACGGGATGCTGGCGCTGGCGGCGCGGACCGGAACGACCCTTGCCGGCGGCGACGTCACCCGGGCGCCGGCGCTGAGCCTCGCGGTGACCGTCGTCGGCCACGCCGATTCGCCCGCAGACTTGATCGGCCGCGGTGGCGCCCGCCCCGGCGACACCCTCGTCCTCAGCGGCGAGCTCGGCGGCGCCGGCGCCGGCTTGGCGCTGCTCGAGCAGCCGGAGCTCGGCGCTGGGCTGGCGCCCGAGACCGCGAAACGGCTGCGGGCGCGCCAGCGCGAGCCGTGGCCGCGGCTGCGGCTGGGCCGCGCCCTGGCCGCGGCCGGCGCGACGGCGATGATCGACCTCAGCGACGGGCTCGGCGCCGACGCCGGGCACCTCGCCGCGCAGAGCGGCGTCGGGCTGCGGATCGAGGCCGCCTCGCTGCCGCTCGCCAAGGGCGTCGCCGAGATCGCCGCCGCCAGCGGCCGTGAGCCGCTGGAGCTGGCGGCCAGTTGCGGCGAGGACTACGAGTTGCTGGCGGCGCTGCCCCGGGACCGGCTCGACGCGGTCAGCGCCGCGATCGGAGCGGCGGCGGAAGCCACGTTGACGCCGATCGGCGAGGTTGTCGCCGGGGCGGGAGTCGAGATCAGGCTGCCCGGCGGGGGGTGCCTGGAGACGGCTGGTTTCGACCAGCTAGGCCCGGGTCCGGCTGGGGAGTGATCAAAAGCTCGCGGACCCCGCGGCGCTGCAGCATCGCCAACGCGACCTGCGAGGGGTCAGGCTTGTAGTGGCCGGACTCGACCAGGCTTTTTAGCTCTTGCGGTTGCATCGATTTCTTTATCGGCTCCGACCGCCGGGACCTTAGTTCTGAGTAGTCGCACATGCGTCCAAAGGAATCTCAATATTGATCCAGTAGGTGGCCCGATTAACCTTGAGCAGTGGCTAATGGGTCAGCCCGCATTCTTCTCGTTGACGACGAGCAGTCGATTCAGACGCTGCTCAGCTATCCCCTGCGCAAGGACGGCTACCACGTCACGTCCGCTCTCGACGGCTCCGAAGCCCTGCAGCGCTTCGACGACGGGCGCTTCGATCTGGTCATCCTCGACCTGATGCTGCCCCGCCTCGACGGGGTCGAAGTCTGCCGTCAGCTGCGCTCGCGCAGCCAGGTCCCGATCATCATGCTGACCGCCAAAGGCAGCGAGACCGACAAGGTCGCCGGCCTCGAGGTCGGCGCCGACGACTACATCACCAAGCCGTTCTCGATGCGCGAGTTCCGCAGCCGCGTCAAAGCCGCCCTGCGGCGCTCGCGGATGGGCGGCCCCGAACAGGGCGAGGAAGGCGCGATCGAGAGCGGCGCGATGACTATCGACTTCGATCGCCGGATGGTGACGCTGGGCGAGCAGGAGGTCGGAGTCACCTACGTCGAGTTCGAGATCCTCGGCGCCCTCGCCCGCTCGCCCGGCCGCGTCCTCACCCGCGAGACGCTGCTCGAGCACGTCTGGGGCGACTCGGAGTACCGCGACCCCCGCACCGTCGACGTCCACATCCGGCACCTGCGCGAGAAGATCGAGCGGGACCCGAAGGAGCCGGAGTTCCTCTTCACGGTGCGCGGCGTCGGCTACCGCTTCGTCGAGTAGCCGATGAGGCGGCGCCTGCGACCGAGCCGCTTCGGCGGGCGCATCGCCCTCACCACGGTCGGCATCGCCCTCACCACCGCCGTCGTCATCTACGTCTACGTCGTTGCGATCGGCGGCGCGGGCTCCGGCACCGGCGGGGTGAAAGACGAGATCATCGTCGGCGGGCTGATCGCCGCGGCCCTCGCGCTCGCCGCGGGCATCTACTACGCGAACGTCGCCGCGACCAACGTGCGCCGCCTCCAGGACGCCGCCCGCAAAGTCGCCGACGGGAACTTCGAGACGAAGATCCCGGTCGCCTCGGTCGGCCAGCTCGCCCCCCTCGCCCGCACCTTCAACGAGATGCAGCGGCGCCTGGCCGAGCTCGACATCGCCCGCAAAGTCTTTATCGCCAACGCCAGCCACGAGCTGCGCACGCCGATCTTCAGCCTCGGCGGCTTCGTCGAGCTGCTCGAGGAAGAGGACCCGAGCCCGGCCGAGCGCGAAGAGTTCGTCCGCACGATGCGCCAGCAGATCGAGCGCCTGACCAAGCTGACGACCGATCTGCTCGACCTCTCCCAGCTCGACGCCGGGGCGATGGTGATGACCGCGGGGAGCGTCGACCTGGGCGAGCTGGCCCGCGAGGCGGCCCGCGAGTTCGGCCCCCGCGCCGAGGCCCACGGCTCCCGCCTGCAACTGCGCACGGCCGCCCGCCCGGTGATCGCGCTGGCCGACCGTGATCGGGTGCGGCAGATCATTCGTATCCTGCTTGACAACGCCCTCACCCACACCCCCGAGGGCACCGAGGTATCAGTGACCGCCAACTCCTCCAGCCGCCGCCGCGCCGAGCTGATCGTCTCCGATCAGGGTCCTGGCATCCCCCAGCGGGTACAGGGACGGATCTTCGAGCGCTTCTACCCCGGCGATTCCTCCGGCGGCTCCGGGCTCGGCCTGGCGATCGCCTCCGAGCTGGCGCAGCGGATGGACGGGCGGATCACGATCAGCTCGAGCCGCCGCTTCACCGCCTTCACCCTGGAGCTGCCGCAGACGCGCGTCGGCGAAGCGCAGGCCCCCGGGCGCCCGCTGGTCAAGGCCGGCACGTGAGGTCCCGCAAGCCGGTGACCGCGGCGCTCCTCGCCCTGGCGGCGACGCTCGCCCTCGCCCTGCTCGCCGGTT
>DATAON010000097.1:0-13496 GCA_036265715.1 Solirubrobacterales bacterium
AGATGGGGCGCAGCCCGATCGTCGCGCCGATGAGCTTCAACTGCTCCGCGCCGGACACGGGGAACAGCGAGATCCTCGCCGACCATGGCACGCCGGAGCAGAAGGAGAAGTTCCTGGGACCGCTGCTCGACGGCCAGATCCGCAGCTGCTTCTCGATGACCGAGCCCGAGGTCTCCGGCTCCGACCCGACCACGCTGCAGACCCAGGCCGAGCTCGTCGACGGCGAATGGGTGATCAACGGGCACAAGTGGTTCACCTCGGGGGCCACCGGCGCTGAGTTCGCGATCGCGATGGTCGTCACCGACCCCGACGCCGCCCCCTACACCCGGGCGAGCATGATCATCGTCCCGATCGACAACCCGGGCTTCAACCTGATCAGAAACGTCTCCGTGATGGGCCACGACGGCGGCCCCGGGCACTGCGAGATCCGTTACGAGGATTGCCGCGTGCCGGAGTCCAACCTGCTCGGCGAGCGCGGCGGGGGCTTCGTGATCGCCCAGGACCGGCTGGGGCCCGGCCGCATCCACCACTGCATGCGCGCCATCGGCACCGCCGAGCGAGCCATCGAGATGATGTGCGAGCGAGCGAACTCCCGCGAGTCCTTCGGCGGCCCCCTGGCCGACAAGCAGTTCGTCCAGGACTTCATCGCCAAGTCGCGGATGGAGGTCGACCAGGCCCGCCTGCTGACCCTCTACGCCGCCTGGCAGATGGACACCGAGGGCAAGCGCCGCGCGCGCCAGTCGATCTCGATGATCAAGGTGGTCGCCGCGAACGTCGTCATGGACGTCCTCGATCGCGCCATCCAGCTGCACGGCTCGCTCGGCATGTCGGATGACACGCCCCTCGCGGGCATGTGGCGCTTCAGCCGCATGCTTCGCGTGGCGGACGGCCCCGACGAGGTCCATAAGATGGTGATCGCCCGCCGCGAGCTCAATCGCGCGGCGAAGCGGACCGAGGCGCCCGCCGAGGAGCCCGCGAAGGCTCCGGCCTAGGGAAGGCGGTTCGCGGCCTCGTCGGCCGCGTCCGCCAGGCGCTCCACGATCTTCGCGAACTCCTGGAAGCCCTCGTCGGTCTTGCCGTACTGACCCGAGGCGTAGCGCGCGTAGACGCCCTCGAGGATGATCGCCAGCTTCCAGTAGCCGAGGGCGACGAAGAAGTCGATCTGGCGCAGGTCACGGCCCGACCGCTCGGCGTAGCGTTCCCGCACCTCATCGCGCTTCGGGAATCCCGGCGCGATCGTGGCCGGAGCGAAGAGCGGCATGAAGTCGTCGCCCGCCTCCGACCAGTAGACGAGCAGCATGCCGACGTCCGCGAGCGGGTCGCCGAGCGTGCAGAGCTCCCAGTCGACGACCGCGGCGACCTCGCCGCTCGCGGTCAGGATCATGTTGTCGAGGCGGTAGTCGCCGTGCACGATCGTCGCCTCGTCCTGCTCGGGGATGCGCGCCGCGAGCTTCTCGTGGACGCGGTCGACGGCCTCCAGCTCGCGCGTCTTCGAGCCCTCCCACTGGCCCTGCCAGCGGCGCAGCTGGCGGGCGACGTAGTCCTGCTTGCGGCCGAGCTCACCGAGCCCGATCGCGTCCGGGTCGACGGCGTGGATCGCGACCAGGGTGTCGGCGACGCGGGCGCCGATCGCCGCGCGGTCGGCCTCGGCCGGGAAGGCCTCAGCCTCGGCCAGGCCGCGCAGCACCGGGCCCTCGACGAACTCCATCACGTAGAAGGGGGCGCCGTTGACCTCGTCGTCGTCACAGAGCCCGACCACGGGGGCGACCGGGACCGCGGTCGGCCCCAGCGCCGAGACAACCCGATGCTCCCGCACCATGTCGTGGGCGGAGCCGAGCCGCTTGCCAAGCGGCGGCCGCCGCAGCGCCCAGCTCCGACCGGTCGCGTCGGTGACCCGGTAGGTCAGGTTCGAGTGGCCGCCGGCGATGCGCTCGAACCGCAGCGGCGGCACCGCGCCCGCGACATTGCCTGCAAACCACGCTTCAAGCGCCGCCGCGTCGATGCCGTCGGGCACCGCGGTGGAGCCGTCGCCCCGGCCTATAACCTCGTCCCCCATTAGCGCTCAAGCATATTCCCGACAACCGCGGCGGCTCAGCCCGTCGCTGGCGAACCGGCTGCGGATCGGTTTCGCGATCGGCTTTGCCGTGCTGACCGCGATGGCGGTGATCGGCGTCGGCCGCTTCATCCAGCAGCGCCAGGACTTCGAGGACGCGATCGCCCGCTCCTACCAGGTCGAGATGGCGGCCAGGGTCGAGATCGCCGCCGGCGAAGGCACCAGCACCACCCGCGACACCGTCGCCGCCCAGGTCGAGCGCCGCAACGAACTGCAGGACCAGATCTCCGCCGACACGCGCGACACCGCGATCCTCGTCGCGGTCGGGCTGATCGCCGGCCTGACCGGGGCGCTGCTGCTGTTCAGCGGCCTGATCGCCTCATTGCGGCGGCCGTTGGAGGAGCTGGTCGACGCCGCCGGCCGGCTCGCCGCCGGCGACCTCAGCGCCCGCGTCAAAGTCGGTGGCCTCTCGGAGACGGCGACGCTCGGCACCGCCTTCAACGAGATGGCCGGGCAGCTTGAGATCGACGCCCGCGAGCGCGAACAGCTGGACCGGCTCAAAGACGAGTTCGTCCTCACCGCATCGCACGAGCTGCGCAGCCCGCTGACCTCGGTCCAGGGCTTCGCCGAGCTGCTGATGCTCGAACGCGACAAATTGACGCCGAAGCAGCTGGAGACGGTCGAGATCATCCTCGACAACTGCCGCCACCTGGGCCGCCTGCTCAACGACCTGCTCGACCTCACCCGCTCCGACGCCGGCCGCCTGGCGCTGCGGCGGGAGCCGACCGAGCCGGCGCCGCTGATCGAAGAGGTGGTGCGCACGATGCGGGCCCAGACCGAAAGCGCCAACCAGTCCTTGAGCGCCCACCTGGAGCCAAATCTCCCCTTGATCGACGTCGAGCCCGGCCGGATCCGTCAAATATTGGTGAATCTGGTTACCAACGCCCATGAGTATTCGCCCGAACGAGCGTCTGTAGAAGTGTCGGCCCGGGTAGCCGGCACCGAAGTGGAGATTGAGGTGACCGACGACGGACCGGGGATCCCGGCAGACCAGCTTGAGCACATCTTCGAGCGCTTCACGCGCGGCGACGCCGGCCTGACCCAGCGGGTCGGCGGCACCGGGCTCGGCCTCGCGATCTCGAAATCGCTGGTCGAGCTGCACGGCGGCACGATCTCGGCCGAGTCGCAGCTGGGCAAGGGCTCCAGCTTCAAACTCCGGCTGCCGGTGGCGAGCGACGCTGCCGGCGATTCGAGCCCGACCGTGGCGGAGCAGCGCTGATGGCCCGCGTCCTCGTCGCCGACGACTCGGAGACGATCCTGCTGCTGATGCGGACCCGGCTGGAGCTGGCCGGCCACGAGGTGGCCACCGCGGCCGACGGCCAGGAGGTGACCGAGATGGTCAACGCCGGCGACGCCGAGCCCGACGTCCTCCTGCTCGACGCGATGATGCCGCGCAAGTCCGGCATCGACGCCCTGCGAGAGTTGCGCGCGGCCGGCATCGACATCCCGGCCCTAATCGTCAGCGCCCACCAGAACCCCGGCGACGCCGACGCCGCCTCAGACGTCGAGATCAGCGGCTACGTGACCAAGCCAATCGACTTCGACCGCCTCCTAGAAGAAATCGCCGCCCTCACTCACGAACCTGAATCCGCGTCGTGAAGTGCCAGCCCCCAGGGTGAATGATCTTCCAATGGCGGAGACCCGCCTCGAGATCTCCAAGAATTTGGAGCTTCCCGTGAGGAGGGTCGGGTGGCCCTCGAAGCGTCTTGCACTTTTTTGCTTCAGCGCTCCAAGGCGCCAGCCGCCTAACGATCCCCAAAAAAGTTAAGCGAAGAGGGCCACCCGACCCTCCCCCACGCAACCGCCCCTAACTCTTGGCGATCTCCAGCCGGATCTCCTTGCCTTTGAGCTTGGTCCCATCGAGAAACTCGACGGTCCGCTCGGCCTGATCCGGGGCCACCTCGACGAAGGAGAAGCGGTGCAGGACGCGGACGTCGTGGATCGCGTCCTCGGGCAGGACCGCGCCCTCGCGCAGCGCCCAGCGCAGGTCCTCCTCCTCGATGCCGCTGCGTTCGCCGCGGTTGACGAAGAGCTTGACGGTGTCGCGCTTGGGACCATCGTCGGCGCCGTTGCTCTCGACCTCCACCTCGACTTCGGCGGCGGTGTCGACGCTGGCCTCGGCGGGGACGGCCTCGGCGATCGCCTCGGTCACCTCGGGAGCCTCGGTGGTCTCGGCCGGCGCGGCCGCCTCGGCCTTCTCGACCTCGCGGCGGCGCTCGGAGCGCTCGCGGCGGCGCGGCGGCGGCGCGTGCTCCAACCGCTCCTCCGGGGTTTCCCACTCGCCGATCTTCGTCTTCACGTCGCGCTCGATGCGGCCGATCTCGTCGCGCTGGTCGGGGGTGACGAAGGTGATCGCACGGCCGGTGCGGCCGACGCGGCCGGTGCGGCCGATCCGGTGCACGTAGGTCTCCGAGGAGTTCGGCACGTCGAAGTTGATCACGTGGGTGACGTGGTCGACGTCGAGCCCGCGGGCAGCGATGTCCGTGGCCACAAGCAGCTTCACGCGGTGGTTCTTGAACGAGATCATCACCCCGTCGCGCACGCCCTGGCTGAGATCCCCGTGCAGCGCCTTCACGTCGAGCCCTTTGTCCTTCAGGGTCCGCTCCAGCTTGGTCGCGCCGATCTTGGTGCGGGTGAAGATGATCGCCTGCTCGGGCTCTTCGGTCTTCAGCAGCTCGACCAGGCGGTTCGCCTTGTCCTTGGCGGCGACCTCGACGAACGCCTGGGAGATCTTGTCCACCGTGAGCTGTTTCGGGGTGATTTTGATCGTCACCGGGTCGTACATGTAGCCCTCGGCGAGCTTCTGGATCGGCGGCGGCATGGTCGCCGAGAAGAGCGCCGTCTGGCGCCCGCTCGGGCACATGCGGAGGATTTTCTCGACGTCCTCGATGAAGCCGAGGTCGAGCATCTCATCGGCCTCGTCGAGGACCACGTAGCGGGCCGCGGTGAGAACCAGCGAGCGGCGCTGCATCAGGTCCTTCATGCGGCCGACGGTGGCGACGACGACATGGGCGCCGGAGCGCAGCTGCGACTGCTGGGAGCGGATCGGGGCGCCGCCGAAGACGGCGACGATCTCGATGTCGAGGTGCTCGGCGAAGGTGCGCAGCGCCTGCGTCACCTGGATGCAGAGCTCGCGGGTCGGGGTCAGCACGACCGCCTGCACCTCGTCGTTGTCGGGATCGAGGTACTGCAGCAACGG
The DNA here is from genome assembly GCA_036265715.1 of Solirubrobacterales bacterium. Classification (GTDB taxonomy): domain Bacteria; phylum Actinomycetota; class Thermoleophilia; order Solirubrobacterales; family 70-9; genus VAYN01. Next base: position 5,313 of record DATAON010000097.1, read on the forward strand.
CAGGCCAAAGGCGGCGGTCTTGCCGGTCCCGGTCTGGGCCTGGCCGATCACGTCGTGGCCACCGAGCAGCTCGGGGATCGCCTGCTCCTGGATCGGGGTCGGCTCGTCGAAGCCGAGCTCGTCGATCGCTTGCTGGATGTCGGGCGAGAGGCCCAGGTCTTTGAAGGTCGTCATGACACCGTTCTCTATCGGGAGGGATCGAGCAGAAGCTTGCCGGTGGTGCGACGGGCAATCAGGTCTTCGTGGGCCTGCGCCGCATCGGAGAGGGGGTAGACGCCGCCGATCCTAACTTCGAGATCGCCCGCGGCCAGGGCACTCAGCAACTCGCCGATCATAGGGGCAACGAGCTCGCGACGTGCGAGCAGGTGCGCCAGCCAGAAGCCGATCACCGACTTCGAGCCGCGCAGCAGGGCCGCGGTCGAGACCTGGCGCTGGTCGCGCGAGGCGATCCCGAAGACGACCATCCGGCCCAGCGGGGCAAGCACCCCCATCTCCTCGTCGAAGGCGTCGCCGCCGCTCATGTGCAGGACCGCGTCGACGCGCTCGCCGTCGTTGGCGGCGCGGATCGCCTCGCCGAGGCTCTTGGCCCGCGAGTCGACGACGGCGTCGGCGCCGAGCTCGCTCACCAGCGCCCGCTTCTCCTCGCTGGAGGCGAGCCCGATCACGCGGGCGCCGGCCCGCTTGGCCAGCTGCACCGCGAGCGTGCCGGTGCCGCCGGCGGCGGCCTCGATCACGATCGTCTCCCCCGGCTCGATCCGGGCACAGCGCCCGACCAGCGCCATCGCGGTCAGGCCCTGCAGCAGCGCCGCGGCCGCGGCGTCGTCGTCGACCTCGTCGGGGACGGGGATCAGGGTCGCCTCCGGCACGACGACCTTCTGCGCGTAGCCACCGCTGCCCAACAGGGCCACGACCCGGCGCCCGTCGGCGGTGCGGCCACTGACCTCGGTGCCGGGTATCAGCGGCAGCGACTGGGCCGCCAGGTAGTCGTTGCGGGTCGAGTGGGTGTCGGCGAAGTTGATCCCGCTGCGGGCCACGTCGACCACGACCTCGCCCTCGCCGGGGGTCGGATCGGCGACCTCCAGGCACTCGAGGACCTCCGGCCCGCCGAACTCCTCTATGCGAATCACCTGCATCGGGAGTTAATCCTCCCAGGACAAACGCTAGGCTGCCGTCCGCATGGCGCTCACGGTAGTCGGCTCGATCGCGTTCGACGCAGTCAAGACCCCGTTCGGGGAGCGCGAGCGCATGCTCGGAGGCGCCGCCGTCCACTTCTCGCTCGCCGCCAGCTTCTTCACCCAGGTGCGCCCGGTCGGCCCGGTCGGCGACGACTTCGGCGCCGCCGAGTTCGAGGTGCTGGAGAAGCGCGGCATCCTCACCGAGGACGTAGAGCGCGTCGATGGCGGCAAGTCCTTCTTCTGGCGCGGCCACTACGACTTCGACCTCAATACCGCCCACACCGACGACACCCAGCTCGGCGTCTTCGAGACCTTCGAGCCGAAGCTCTCGGCGGCGGCGCAGGCGGCCGACACCCTCTTCCTAGCCAACATCCAGCCCGACCTGCAGCGGCAGGTGCGCTCCCAGTGCGGCGGCGCCAGCCTCAGCGGCCTCGACTCGATGAATCTCTGGATCGAAATCGCCAAGGACTCGCTGCTGGCGGCGATCGCCGAGGTCGACGTCCTGGTCGTCAACGACGCCGAGATCCGGATGCTGACCGGCGAGTCGAACCTGGCCCGGGCCGCGCGTGCGGTGATGGAGCTGGGGCCGCGGGCGGTCGTCGCCAAGCAGGGCGAGTACGGCGCGGCACTGTTCACCGCCGACGGCTTCTTCGCCCTGCCCGGGTTCCCGCTCGAGGACGTGCATGACCCGACCGGCGCCGGCGACAGCTTCGCCGGCGGCTTCTTCGGCTACCTCGACGGCCTCGACGGTGAGGCCACCGACGCCGACCTGCGCCGGGCGATGGGCTACGGCACCGTGCTCGCCTCCTTCAACGTCGAGAAGTTCGGGACCGAGCGGGTCTCGCGGCTGAGCCGTGAGGAGATCGAGGCCCGGTTTGAGCTGCTGCGGCAGATGACGCAGTTCGAGCCGCTCCCCGCCTAGTCCGGTCCCTAGTCGTGACCGCCAACAGCGCAGCACCTCGGTAACAGGCCGCGGTATACAAGCTGCGATACTGGCCCCTCCCAGAACGGCACCCAAAGGAGGGCGATGGCCACCGAGCAGCAGACCCAGGACGCGAACGCCCCCGGCGACACGGGCGCGGAGTCGCTGACCGTCACCGACAACCGCACCGGCAAGAGCTACGAGCTGCCGATCGAGGACGGGACCATCCGCGGGATGGACCTGCGCCAGATCAAAGTCCGCGAGGACGAATTCGGCCTGATGTCGTTCGACCCGGCCTTCACCAACACCGCCTCCTGTCGCTCCTCGGTGACCTTCATCGACGGCGACGCCGGCATCCTCGAACACCGCGGCTACTCGATCGAGCAGCTCTGCGAGCGCTCCACCTTCCTCGAGGTCGCCTACCTGCTGATCTTCGGTGAGCTGCCGACCGGGCCCCAGCTCGACCGCTGGACCTTCGACATCACCCACCACACCTACGTGCACGAGGACCTGAAGCAGTTCTTCCAGGGCTTCCGCTACGACGCCCACCCGATGGGGATGCTGCTGGCCGGCGCCGGCGCCCTCTCGACCTTCTACCCGGACGCGAAGCAGATCGACGACCCCGAAGAGCGCTACATGTCGGCGGTGCGGCTGATCGCCAAGATTCCCACGCTCGCCGCCTTCTCCTACCGGCACAACATGGGCTTCCCCTACGTCTACCCGGACAACGAACTGAACTACAGCGAGAACTTCCTCTCGATGATGTTCAAGAAAACCGAAGACAAACACATCCCGAAGAAGGCGCTCTCGCGCGCCCTCGACGTGCTTTTCATCCTCCATGCCGACCACGAACAGAACTGCTCGACGAACGCGGTCCGCGGCGTCGGCTCTTCCGACGTCGACCCCTACTCGGCCGTCGCGGCCGGGGTCGCGGCGCTCTACGGGCCGCTGCACGGCGGCGCCAACGAGGCGGTCCTGCGGATGCTGCGGCGGATCGAGTCGCCGGAGAACATCCCCACCTTCCTCGATCGCGTCAAGGAGCGCGAGGAGAAACTGATGGGCTTCGGCCACCGGGTCTACAAAAACTTCGACCCGCGGGCGAAAATCATCGAGAGCCACATGGACGAGGTCTTTGCGGCGACCGAGTACAACCCGCTGGTCGAGGTCGCCCGCGAGTTGGAGAAACAGGCGCTCGCCGACGAGTACTTCACCTCGCGCAAGCTCTACCCGAACGTCGACTTCTACTCGGGGATCATCTACGAGGCGCTGGAGATCCCGACCAACATGTTCACGGTCCTGTTCTCGATTCCCCGCACCGCCGGCTGGGTCGCCCAGTGGATGGAGATGCACGAAGACCCGGCGACCAAAATCGCCCGGCCGCGGCAGATCTACACCGGCGCCCGAGAGCTCGAGTACGTGCCGATCGACGACCGTGACGGCCCCGACAAAATCATCGGCCCGCCGGCCCGCCGGCCGAAACGGCCTCGGCGCGGCGCCTAGCGCCGCGCCGCCGGCGGCGGCGGTCGCAGCTCAGCTCAGCTCGGCGGCGCCGTCGGGCCGCGCAGGACCGAGTCGGCGGAGTGCTCGGTGCCGTCGGCGGCGTGCTGGCGGCTGACGTCGAAGTAGCGGTATTCGCCGGGATCGACCGGTAGCGGCACCCGCACCGTGGCGGTGCCCTCGTCGCCGACCCGGAAGGAGGCGACCGGCACCGTCTCCTCGTCGCCGAGCAACCAGAGCTCGTAGTACTGGCCCTGCTCGGAGCGAGGCAGGTCGGTGACGGTGAGGACCATGTCGTCGGGGCTCGGCATCGTCACCCTCCCGCTCGCGGCGGCGGTCGGTGCGAGCCCGCTCAGGGTCAGTTCGGGGCCGCTCTCGCCACCTCCGCCGCCGCCGTCGAGGGCGGCGCCGATGCCGGCGCCGACCGCCAGCGCGATCGCGACGGCGGCGACCGCGAAGGCGGGACGCAGGCTCCAGACCCGCCGGCTCGGCTTGGCGCGCTCGGGGGCGGGGATTGGCTCCGGGTCGGGGGCGGGCGCCACAGCGGTGGCATCGGGCCAGGCCTCGGCCGGCAGCTCCGCCAGCGTCGACATCAGCGGCCCCAGCGCCTCGACCTCCGCCCGCAGCTGGGGGTCGGACTCGAGCCGGCGCTCGACCTCGCTCCGCCGCGCGGGCTCGAGCTCGCCGAGAACGTAGGCGGCTGCCAGTTCGCGCGTGTTCATCGCTCCTCCTCGGCGATCAGGCCGCGCAGGCGGGCGAGGCCGCGGACCATGCGGGTCTTCACGGTGCCGAGCGGGACGCCCAGGCGGGCGGAGATCTCGGGCTGGGCGAGTTCGTCGTAGAAGCGCAAGCGCAGGGCGACCGCCTCCTCGGGCGGGATCTGGTCGAGCAGCTCGGCCAGCCGCCAGCGCTCGAGCATCTGGTCGAGCTCGGCCGCCGGCGCGGCGTCGCCGTCGTCGATCGCGGCCGGGTCGATCGGCTCGGGCCGGCGGCGGCGGCGCTCGTCGATCGCCCGCGAGCGGGCGATCGTCATCATCCAGGTCAGCAGGCTCGCCCGTTCGGCGTCGTAGTCGGGGCCGCGCCGCCAGATTTCGACCAGCACCTGCTGCATCACTTCCTCGGCCATGGAGCGATCCGGCAGAGCTTCCCGCAGGAAGCCGCCGAGGACGCGCCCGAAGCGGGCTTCGACCAGCGCGATCGCGCCCTCGTCGCCGGACCGCAGCAACTCGGCGATCCGCCGCTCGCCCACGTCGGCGACCCGCCGCTGGGGGCGCTCGCCGGTTCGACCTCCAAGCCTCGGGACCATCGTGCTCGCTATCGCCTCCACGTCTGTCTATACGCGGGTTTGCCGGCGGCGGTTGAACGGCGGCGGCAATTGCTCAACCGGCCCCCGGCTCGCGGCCGTAGCTCAGCACATCCGCAACCCGACTCAGGAGATCGCATGCTCAAACGTATGGTCGCACTCGTAGTCGCCATCGGCGTGCTGGCCGTGCCGGTCGGCTCCGCCGCCGCCGCGCCGCCCAGCAAGAACATCGTCGAAACCGCCGCCGGGGCGCCGCAGTTCTCGACCCTGGTTTCGCTCGTCAAGAAGGCGGGGCTGGTCGGAACCCTCTCCGCGAAGACCAAGTACACCGTCTTCGCGCCCACCAACGCCGCCTTCGCGAAGGTGCCGAAGAAAACGCTGAACGCCCTGCTCGCCGACAAGGCGCTGCTGCGCAAGGTCCTGCTCTACCACGTGCTCCCCGGCTCGGTCCCAGCCAGCGCCGTGGTCAAACGCGAGTCGGCGAAGACGGCCGAGGGCAGCAAGGTCGAGTTCAGCGTCAAAGGCAAAAAGGTGTTCGTCAACGACGCCCGCGTGATCACGCCTGACATCCGCTGCTCGAACGGGGTCGTGCACGCGATCAACGCGGTCCTGATCCCGCCCGACCTCTAGGGCCACCGACCGGCGGGGCGGGCGCGCGGGTGCCCGCCCCCGCGGTCGAGAGTCCTTAGGCTGGGGGCGGTGGCTCGGCCGAGGTGGAAATTGACGGTGCGCCATGGGCCGGAGGTCTCACACGAGGCCTTCGACGAGCTCGGCGCAGCGGTGGCGGCGATGCGCGAGCGGGCGCTGGCGATCCGCTCCGAGGGCCCGGCCGACCGCGTCCGCTCGCTGCGCGACTTCGAGCCCGGCGACCAGGTCCAGGCACGGCTGCAGATCAGCGGCCGCGGCCTGCTGCGCAAGCCGGTCGCCGGAGTGGACGTGCGCGGCGACGGAACCTTCATGCCCTACCGCGGCGGCGTCGACCGCGCCGAGCTCGACCCGAGCGGCCACGATACGCCGTTCGACCTCGTGCGCGAGACTCTGGAAGCGGAGACCCGATGAGCGACAAGTCAGACACCGAGATTCCGAAGGGCAGCTACGCGGCCGGCGAGCGGGTGAAGATCCCTGCCGGCGCCGAGCCTCCCTTCACCGTCTTCATCAACGGGGTCGAGCAGAGCGAGGGCGCCGATTACAACGTGGAGGGCGTCGAGATCGTCTTCACCCGCCCGATCGTGAAGGAGAAGATCGGCACCAGCCGCTGGCTGGCGATGTACCTCGGCCTCTGGGGCTCTTACCGCAAGAACGAGACCGTCGACCTCCAGTTCAGCCGCAACGGCAAGGTCGAGTTGATCCCCGACCTGCCGATCGTCCCCTACGCCGACGAGCGCCCGTGAACCTCGGCTTCGTCCTCCTCTCCGACTACAGCGAGGCCGTCAACGGCAAGCTCTACCTGACCGGCGGCGGCTGGAACGTCCTCAGCCTGCCCGAGCTCCCGCACGAGTGGTCCTTCCATATCGGCCTCGGCATCGACGTCGCCTGGCACGAGACCAACGATCCCCACGAGCTGATCGTCACCGTCCAGGACCCCGACGGCATCGAGCTCGGCGAGGGCCTCACCGCCAACTTCGAGACCGGCCGCCCGCCCGGCATCCCCCAAGGCCAGGAGCAACGCCTGGTGATGTCGATCGCCGCCACCGCCAACTTCACCACCCCCGGCCCCCACGCGGCCGTCGTCCAGGTCAACGGCGAGGAGCTCGGCCGCGGCCGCTTCTACCTGATGGAAGGCGGCGCGGCGGAGGAAGAGCTGGCCTGAAGCCGACTCGAGCGCGCCGCGCTCAGTTGAACACGTACAGCAGCAGGAAGGCGATCACCGCGTAGGAGGCGCCGGCTGCCTGGATGCCGCGGTCGCCGGCGACGATCTGGGCCATCGAGCGGTCGTCGGAGCGGTCGTAGATCAGGTACAGGTAGCGGAAGATTCCGTAGACGACAGGGGGAATCGTCAGCATCATCTGGCTGCCGATCAGGGGCGAGTTGACGGTGTAGATCGCGTAGCTGATCACGGTGCCGGTGGTGACCAGGGAGACCATCTGGTCGAGGAAGGGCAGCGAGTAATGCTCGAGGACGGGCCGGGTCGAGGTTCCTTCGTGCAGCTCGGAGACGGCCTCCTGGCGGCGCTTGGTGAAGCCGAGGAAGGCGGCGAGCATGCCCGTGCAGAGGATCAGCCACTCGGAGGCGTGGGCGTCGACGGCGCTGGCGCCGGCGGCGACGCGGAGGATGAACAGACCCGCGAGGGTCATCACGTCGATGATCACGATCTGCTTGAGGCCGAGGCTGTAGGCCATCTGGGCGACCCCGTAGCCGACCACCATCAGCCCCACCTCCCAGTTGACGGTGGCGAAGGCGAGGGCGATGGCGACGACCGCCAGGGCCGGCGCGATCAGTTTCGCCGTGCTCTCCGAGAGCTCCCCGGCGGCGAGCGGGCGGAAGCGCTTCTTCGGGTGCTTGCGGTCGAGCTCGACGTCGAGGATGTCGTTGACGTAGTAGCCGGCGCTCGAGATCAGGCAGAAGGAGACGAAGGTGATGACCGCCTCCAGCACCTCGTGCGGTTGGTTGAACTTGCCGGAGAAGAGCAGCCCGGCGAAGACGAAGACGTTTTTTACCCACTCCTGCGGGCGTCCGGTCTTGATCGCGGCGCGCAGCGGCGAGCGGCGCGGCACGACCGGGTCGAGTGGCTCGTCCGGCACGGTTTCGGCGGGGACGGTCGGCTGTTCGGAGGTGATCGTTTCCACTTGAGGGGAAGCCGGGGCGCCCGCCCCGGCTCGGGGACCGGTCGCGAAAGGGTAGCGCTCAGAGCGGGAGCCGAATCAGGCCGAGTCGAGGAGAACGCCGGGATTCAGAATCGCGTGCGGATCGAGCTCGCGCTTGGCGGCGCGCAGCGCGGCGGCGAAGGGCGCCGGCCGCTGGCGGTCGTACCACGGCCGGTGGTCGCGGCCGACGGCGTGATGGTGGGTGATCGTGCCGCCGCCCTCGATCACCGCCTCGGCGGCGGCCGCCTTGATCTCGTCCCACTGCTCGACCTCGCCCCCGCGGACGGCCGGAGCGAGGACCGTGAAGTAGGGCGCCGGCCCGTCCGGATAGATGTGGGTGAAGCGGCAGCTCACCCGCGGCGATCCGGGGCCCTCCGCCGGCGCGTCGCAGACCTCCGCGACCTTGCGCCGTGCCGCGTCCATCGCCGCTGCATGAAAGTCCTCGAAGCGGTCCCAGGTGATCGCGGTCTCGAAAGTGTCGCT
>DATAON010000098.1:0-15502 GCA_036265715.1 Solirubrobacterales bacterium
GCCGCTCTACACGCGCTACCTGACGACCGGCGACTACGGCACCGCCGAGGTCCTCTTCGCCTCTGTCGTCTCGATCAGCATCATCGTCCGCTTCGGCCTGATCGAGGCCCTGCTGCGCTTCTACTACAAGGACGACGAGGATCCCAAGCGGGTCGTCGCCAGCACCTTCGCGGCGCTCTTCTGGCTCTCCCTCCTCGCGGTTGCGGTGGCGATGCCGCTCGCCGAGCCGATCTCCCAATGGGTGCTCAATCCCCACAAGCCGGCGGAAATCGCCGCCGCCCCGGAACTCACCCGGATCGCGATCGGCGGCCTTTGGGTGCTGACGATGTTCGAGTTCATGCTCACCCTGTTCCGGCTCGACGAGCGGGTCCGCGCCTACTTCGTGACCACGATTCTCAACGTCGTCGCCCACCCAAGCGAGATCGCCGCCGAGTTCAAACGCATGCGCGAAGCCCAACCCGCCGTCGACGGCCGCTTGCCGGAGGCTTACGAGGCCGAGCGCATGGACGAGGACTCCCGCTTTCTGACCCTTCCCATCCCGTGGTTCCTTTTTAACCTCTCAGGTAATTAAGGAACCACGCGATCGCGGAGCGACTCGCCGCGGTCGGGGTGCAGGGCCTGGCGGGCGTGGGCGCGGTAGACGTCGGCCGGCTGGCCGGGGATGAAGGTGGCGGCGAGGGCGCGGAGGCCGTAGGACCAGGCGGTCAGCCAGCGCACCGCGCGGGCGGCGCCGAGGCCGTGGTGCTTGCGCATGTAGAGATCGCGGTTGCGGTGGAATTCGACGATCCGCGGCAGGCCCGCGGCGATGTCAGTGGAGAGCTGGTCGTGATGGATGGCGAGGGCGCCCGGGACGAAGAGCGCATGCCAGCCCGCGTCGGCGAGGCGCTTCTGGAAGTCGCACTCGTCGTAGTAGACGAAGAAGGTCGGGTCGAAGTAGCCGACTCGTTTGGCCGCCTCGCGGCGGACCAGCAGCGCGCTCGACTGCGCCCACTCGACCTCGCGGGTCTCCCAGCCGGTGCTTTGGACCGTGAACGCCTTATGCAGGAAGAGCGCCCCGGCGAAGGCGACGCCCACCCCGGGAAAGCGCCAGGCGCAGGGCACCGGGTTTTCCTCGGAATCGAGCAGCCGCGGCCCGGCGGTGGCGGCACGGGCATCGTTCTCCAGCGCTTCGACCAGCGCCGCTGCCGCGCCCGACTGCAGCTCGGAGTCCTCGTTCAGCAGCAGGCAGTAGCGCCCCTCGGCCTCGCGCAGCAGGGTCGAGTCGTTCTCCGCCTTGCCGGTGCGCTTGGCCCGCTCGATCAGGCGGATCTCACCGCCGAGCCCGCGCACCGCCTCGGCCGAGCCGTCGTCGGAGGCGTTGTCGAGGACCAGCACCTCGCGCTCCATCCCCTCCGGGTGGGTCGCCTCGATCGCCGCCAGGCAGGCGAGCAGGTAATCGCGGCCGTTCGTGTTCACGACGCAGTAGGAGATCGTGGGCGGCACCGCAGCCCACGATAATCGGCCCCGGTGAAAGTGCAGTTAGTCGACCCCTCGGCGTTCACGCCTCCTTACGACCGCGCGCTTGCGGCGGCGCTCGCCCGTGCCGGTGCCGAGGTCGAGTTGCTGACCTCCGAGTTCCTCCACGGCGACATCCCTCCCGCCGAGGGCTACGCGGTCCAGGAGCGCTTCTACCGCCGCAGCGCTGCCCGCGGCCTCGAGGCCCGCGCCCGGCTCCCGTTCAAGGCGGCCGAGCACGTGCCGGACATGCTGCGCCTGCGCCGCGCCCTCGACGCCGACGTCGTCCACTACCAGTGGCTGACCGCCCCGACGCTCGACGCGCTGCTGCTGCCCCGCCGCCGCCCGCGGGTGATGACCGCCCACTACATCCTTCCCCCCGAGGCGAGCGGCAGCCGCGCCCTCGCCGCCCACTTCAGCTTCGGCCGCATGGACGCCGTCGTCGCCCACTCCCAGCACAGCGCCGAGCGCCTGCGCGAGCAGGTCCGGCTCGATCCCGCCAAGGTCCACGTGATCCCCCACGGCGCCTTCGACTACCTGACCAGGCTGCCCGAGGAGAAGCCGCTGCCGCCTGAGCTGGAGGGCGCCGAGGGCCCGGTGATCCTCTGCTTCGGCCTGCTGCGCCCTTACAAGGGGATCGAGGTCCTGATCGAGGCCTTCAAGCAGATCGAGGGCGCCGAGCTGTGGATCGTCGGCAACCCCCGCATGGACGTCGAGCCGCTGCGCTCGCTCGCTGCCGCGGCGCCCGGCCGCGTCCGCTTTGTCACCCGCTTCGTCGAGGAGGCCGAGATCCCGGCGATCTTCCGCCGCGCCGACGTCGTCGCCCTGCCGTACCTCGACGGCGAGCAGTCCGGCGTCCTCTACACCGGCCTCGCCTTCGCCAAGCCGCTGGTCCTCAGCGCCGTCGGCGGCTTCCCCGAGGTCGCCGCCACCGGCGCCGCCGCCCTGGTCCCGCCCGGGGATGCGAGCGCGCTCACCGCCACCCTCGCCGCCCTCGTCGCCGACGAGGGCGCCCGCGCCGAGCTGGCCGCCGCCGCCGAGCGCGCCGCCGCGGGTCCGTTCTCCTGGGAGCGCTCGGCCGAGCTGCACCTGCGGCTCTACCGCGACCTGATCGAGGCCCGCCCGTGACCACGCTCGCGGCACTCGTCTTCTGGTTCAGCTCCGGGCTGATCGTCTACACCCACCTCGGCTACCCGCTGGCGCTGGCGGTGCTGGTCTGGTTCCGGGGGCGGGTGGTGCAGAGCAAGTCCGGGAAGCTCGAGGTCGCGGCCTGGGAGGCATTGCCCACCGTCACCCTCGCCATTCCCGCCTACGACGAGGAGGAGGTGATCGCCGCCAAGGTCGCCAACGCGCTCGCGCTCGACTACCCGCGCGACTCGCTGCAGATCGTCGTCGCCTCCGACGGCTCCAGCGACGCCACCGCCGAGCGCGCGCGCGAGGCCGGCGCCGACCTGGTCCTGGAGCTGCCCGCGGGCGGTAAGACCGCCGCCCTCAATGCCGCGGTCGAGCGGGCAGAGGGCGAGCTGGTCGCCTTCTCGGACGCCAACAGTCTTTGGGAGCCCGACGCCCTGCGGCGCCTGGTCGCCCCCTTCACGGATCCCGCGGTTGGCTACGTCTGCGGCCAGGTCCGCTTCCTCGACCCTGCCGGCGACAACCTCGAGGGCGCCTACTGGCGCTACGAGATGGCGGTGCGGGAGATGGAGTCGGCACTGGCCGGGGTCACCGCCGGCAACGGCGCCATCTACGCGGTCCGCCGCGAGGCCTACCTGCCGCTCGACCCGTCCGGCAGCCACGACCTCAGCTTCCCCTTCGCCCTCGCCAAGCGCGGCCTGCGCTCGCTCTACGTCGCCGGCGCCCGCGCCGAGGAGAAGATGGTCCCGACCACCGACGGCGAGTTCGCCCGCAAACGGCGGATGATGCTCGGCCTCTGGGACATCGTCGTCGGCGAGGGCATGATCTCCCCCCGCGGCTACTCCCCTCTCTTCGCCTTCGAGCTTTTTTCGCACCGCCTGCTGCGCTACGCGAGCCCGTTCCTCCACCTGGTCGCCTTCATCGCCAACCTGATCCTGCTCGGGGACGGCTGGTTCTACTACCTCACCTTCCTGCTCCAGATCGGCCTGCTCGGGGCGGCGGCGCTGGCGCCCTGGCTGCCCGGGCCGCTGCCGCGGATCGCCCGCTACTACGTGCTGACGACCGCCTCGATCGCGCTCGGCCTTTGGGATCGCTGGCGCCGCGGCGCCGCCTCCGGCCGCTGGGAGAAGGCGTCGGGGACGCGATGAGGAAGGGTGCCTAGATGCCGCGTGCGCTCGACCTCCTGATCGCCACGATCGCCCTGGCTCTGCTCTCGCCCTTCATCTTGATCGCTGCGGTCGCGATCAAGCTCGGCAGCCGCGGGCCGGTCTTCTACCGTCAGCTCCGGGTCGGGCTCGGCGAGCGCGAGTTCGAGATGCTGAAGCTGCGGACGATGGTCCAGGGGTCCGACCCGGTCGGCGTCGGCACCGTCGTCACCCGCGACGACCCCCGGGTCACCGCCGCCGGTCGCTTCCTCCGCCGCACCTCGCTCGACGAGGTCCCGAACCTGGTCAACGTCCTCCGCGGCGAGATGGCGATCGTCGGGCCGCGCCCGACGATCCCGGCCCAGGTCCTCGACTACACCCCGTTCCAGCGCCGCCGCCAGGGGGTGCTGCCGGGGATCACCGGCTGGGCCCAGGTCCAGGGCCGCGCCGGCATCCCCTGGGAGGAGCGGATCGAGCTCGACGTCTGGTACGTCGATCACCGCAGCTTCGCTCTCGACGTTCGCATCCTCTTCCGCACCGGCTGGCTGGTCATCAGCGGCCAGGGGTTGGCGCCCGACTGACGCCCTGTCCCGTCAACCGGGCTATAGCCCGCAACGCGGGATAGGCTGCCGCCTGTGAGCGAGCGGCCAAAGGTGAGTCTGCGGCCCTTCGAGCCCGGCGACGCGGCGGCGGTGCACCGTTGGTTCAACAACCCCGAGGCGACGAAGACGCTGATGGAGCAGCGCTCCGGCTTCTCGCTGGAGCAGGCCGAAGGTTGGGCCCAGCGCGCCAGCGATGACTCCGGCGAGGACCGCAAGTTTGCGATCGTCGTCGAGGGCTACGAGGAGCCAGTCGGCTTCACCGCCCTCTACGGCCTCTTTCGGCAGACGGCGCCCGAGCTCGGCGCGCTGATCGGCGACGACGTTCGCGGCAAGGGCGTCGGCCGCCGCGCCGAGGCGCTGACGATCGCCAAGGCCTTCGACGAGTACGGCGCCCACCGCGTCTACGGCCGCATCCCGGCCCGCAACGAGGTCGCCAAGAAGACCGTCGCCAGCCTCGGCTGGCAGTACGAGGGGACGATGCGCTCCCATCTCGCCCGCGAGGGCGCTCCGCCCGACGACTGCGAGGTCTGGGGCGTCCTCCCCGACGAGTTCCGTGCCGCCGCCGCCGACCTGCTGGAGGGGTGAGCCCGAGCCGGGCGGCGATGGCCGAACCGACCGCCAAGGCCGAGTTGCTGGAAGACCGCGGCGCGGCCGCTGCCTCTGACCAGTTCTTCCGCTCGCGCCCCTTCCTCGACGCCGAGACCGCCACCCACACCCTCCGCATCGAGACCGCCGACGGTCGCGAGCTGGTCGCGCCGTTGCTGGTCCGCGAGATCCCGCCCGCCGATGAGGGTGCCGCCGCTGCCGCGAGTCTTCGCGACGCGATCTCCCCCTACGGCTACCCCGGCCTCGTCCCCACCGACCCGGGTGATCGCCATTTCCCCCCTACTGGGGGTGAAATGGCGATCACACCGCTGGACCCAGGTGCGATCGACTTCTCCGCCACCGGCCTGGTCAGCGTCTTCCTCCGCCACACGCTGGGGCCGCCACCCCTCACCGGCACGACCGAGCGCAACCTGGTCCAGCTCGCCGACCCGGCGCTGGCGCCGAAGAGCCGGCCGAGCGACCGCCGCCAGGTCCGCCGCAACCTCGAGGCGGGATACACGCTGGAGCTGGTGCCCGGCGCCGAGACCACCCCCGCCCAGCGCGCCGGCTTCCTCGACCTCTATGAGCAGACGATGCGCCGCACCGCCGCCGCCGATCACTACTTCTTCGGCGCCGCCTACTTCGACCGCGCCCTCGCCGCCGATCGCACTTGGCTCGCCCTCGCGACCGCCCCCGACGGCGCCCTCGCCGCCGCCTCGATCGCCGCGGTCAGCGACGGCTTCCTCCACTACTACCTCAGCGGCAGCGCCGACTCGCACCTGCGCGACTCGCCGATGAAGAACGTGGTCGCGGCCCTCAGCGAGCACGCGGCGGCGCTGGAGCTGCCGCTCAACCTCGGCGGCGGCATCTCCCGCGGCGACGCCCTGGAGGAGTTCAAGCGCGGCTTCGCCAACCGCGAGCTGGCCTGGCACACCTCGGAGCTGGTCTGCGACCGCGAGGCCTACGCGCGCCTCAGCGCCACCCGCCCCGAGTCCGGCTTCTTCCCCGCCTACCGCGCCCCCTGAGCCCTATCGACTTTGTTCGACCCCTCCGAACAAAGTCGATAGCCACGTCAGCGCCGCCCGAAGCTGTGCCCGGCCGGGGCGACGGCGCGCAGCTCGGCGACCGCGTGCTGGCGCTTGCGGCGGGAGGAGCCGGGCGGCGGCCCGCGGCGCTCGCGCCGGGCCGGCGAGGGCACCCGCGCCGCTGCCGGCTCGGCTCGCTCCAGCTCCCAGACCTCCGCGACGAGGACGTTGACGACGCCTTCGCGCCGCTCCAGCTTCCCCCGCGCGCCGAGCAGCGGCGCCGCCCGGATCAGGGGGCGGTGGCGCTCGTAGACCTTGCTCGGCACGACCAGGTTGACGACCCCGGACTCGTCCTCGAAGAGCATGAAGACGATCCCCCTCGCGGTCTCGGGGCGCTGGCGGGCGGTGACCATCCCCGCCACCTCGACCTCGGCCCCGTCGTCGACCTTGGTCAGCTCGGCGCTGGGGCGGATGCTCGCGGGCAGGCCCGGGCGCAGCAGCTCCAGCGGGTGCTTGCCCAGCACCATCCCGGTCGAGCGGTAGTCGGCGATCAGCTCGGCCCACTCGCCGAGCGGCTCCAGCTCGGGCGGCGCCGGCGGCTCCAGCGGCAGCGCCAGCTGAGTCGCGTCGCCACTCCCGCGCCCGGCTGCGACGACGCCGACCCGCCACAGCGCCCGCCGCCGGTCGCCATCGCCCCCGACCGGGATCGCGTCCAGCGCCCCCGCCCAGGCCAGCCGCTCCAGGCTCGCCAGCCCCGCTCCCGAGCGCGAGGCGAGGTCGGCGATGCCGCCGTAGAAGCCGCCGCGCTCGCGCTCGGCGACCAGCGCCTCCATCTCCTCCGCCCGCACCCCCTTCACGTAGCCGAGCCCGATCCGCACCACCAGCCCCCCGCGCAGCCCCGGCTCGCGCCGCGGCGATTCGACGTGGCAGAGGACGCGGCTGCGGTTGGCGTCGGGCGGGGCAATGCGGATCCCGCGCCGCTGCGCCTCGTGGGCCAGCGAGTCGGGCGGGTAGAAGCCCATCGGCTGCTCGTTCAGCAGCGCGCAGAGGAACTCGGGGCCGCGGTGGACCCGCAGCCAGGCCGACTGGTAGGCGAGCAGGCCGAAGGCGGCCGAGTGTGCCTTCGGGAAGCCGAACCCGGAGAAGCCCTGGATCTTGTCCCAGATCCGCTCCGCCAGCTCCGGCCCGGCCCCGTGGCGCTCCGCCGCGCCGGCGATGAAGCGCCGGTGATGGTCCTCGATCGCCTGCGCCGAGCGCTTGCGGCTCATCGCCCGCCGCAGGCTCTCGGCCTGCGAGGCGGTGAAGCCGGCGAACTCGATCGCCACCTCCAGCACCTGCTCCTGGTAGACGATCGTGCCCAGCGTCTCCGCCAGCACCCGCTCCAGCGCCGGGTGCTCGTAGGGGACCCGGAAGCCGGGATCCTCGCGCTGGCGCTTGCGGCGCTCGATGTAGGGGTGGACGGCGCCACCCTGGATCGGCCCGGGCCGGATCAGCGCCACCTGCACGGTCAGGTCTTCGAGGTTTCGCGGCCGCGTCCGCGGCAGCATCTGCATCTGCGCCCGGCTCTCGATCTGGAAGACGCCGGTGGTCTCGGCAGCGCGGATCGCTTCGAAGGTCTGCTCGTCGTCGATCGGGATGCGCGAGAGGTCGAGCCGCTCCTCCCGCGTCTGCTCGAGTTCGTCGACGCAGCGCTCGACCGCCGAGAGCATCCCCAGCCCCAGCAGGTCGATCTTGAGGAAGCCGGCGTCGGCGCAGGAGTCCTTGTCCCACTGGACGATCTGCCGTCCCGCCATCGCCGCCGGCACGACCGGGCAGACGTCGATCAGCGGCTCGGTCGAGATCACCATCCCGCCCGAGTGCTGGGAGGCGTGCCGCGGCAGCCCCATCGCGTCCTCGCAGAGCCACAGCAGCGAGCGCCAGCGCGGCGAGGAGGCGCGCGCGGTCCCGATCGCGGCAACCGCGTCGACCGCGATCTCCCCCGCCGACTCGTGGAAGCCGACCGTCTTCGCGACCTTCTCGATCTCCGCCGGCGGCAGCCCCAGCGCCTTGCCGAGGTCGCGGACGATGCCGCGCGGGCGGTAGGTCGGGAAGGCGGCGACCAGGGCCGAGCGGTCGGCGCCGTAGACCTCGTGGATGCGCGGGATCAGGACCTCGCGGATGTCGCGCGGGAAGTCGAGGTCGATGTCCGGCATCGAGGTCGCCTCGTCGTTGAGGAAGCGGCCGGCGAAGAGGTTGGTCGCGACCGGGTCGATGTGCGAGAGGCCGGTCAGGTAACAGACGATCGAGCTGACGCTGGAGCCGCGCCCCCGCCCCGGCGGCAGCACCTCGCGGACCGAGCCGCGCCCGCGGACCTCGACCGCGACCTCGCGGGCCAGCTCCAGGAGGTCGTGGTGGAGCAGGAAGAAGCCGGAGAGGCCGAGGTGGCGGATCGTCCCCAGCTCCTCCTCCAGCCGCCGCTCGGCCGCCCGCAGCCGCCCGCCGCTGCCGTAGCGCTCGAGCAGCCGTTGGCGGCAGAGCTCGGCCAGTGTGGGGTCGGCGTCGGCCCGCTGCGGGTAGCGGTAGCCGAGCTCGGTGGTGAGGTCGAAGCGCAGCCGCTCGGCCACCCGCACGGTCTCGGCCACCGCCTCCGGGTGCTCGCTGAAGCGCGCCGCCATCCGCGCCGGCGAGACCAGCACCGAGCTGGCGTTGCCGCGCCGGTGCGGCTCGGACTCCTCCAGGGTCTCGCCGCGGCTGACCGCGACCAGGGCGTCCTGCAGGCGCCCGCGGCGGCGGCTGTGGGAGTGGACGTTGCCGGTCGCCACGGTGGCGACGCCGAGGCGGGAGGCGAGCAGGGCGAGCCAGCGGTTGCGGGCGCGGTCGTGGCGCCAGAACGGCCGCTGCAACTCGACCCGCAGGCGCTCGCGCCCGAAGGCCTCCAGCAGCCGCCGCCCAAGCTGCTCCCCCAGCGCCGTCTCGCCGCGCTCGAAGGCGCCGCCGAGGACGCCGTCGCGGGCGCAGCCGGAGAGGCAGACGAGCCCCTCCGCGTGGGCGCCGACCTGCTCCAGCGTCACCCACGGCTGCGCCGCGCTGCGGGCTGTGTTGTCGCGCGTGTGCGCGTGGGCCAGGGTCAACAGCCGGCAGAGGTTCCGGTGCCCCCGCCCGTCCTCCACCAGCAACGTCAGGTGCCGGTGGGCTGGGACGGCAACGGTGATCTCGGCGCCGATGATCGGCCGCAGGGCGCGGTCGCGGCAGGCCTCGGCGAACTCCATCGCGCCCCAGAGGCCGTCGTGGTCGGTCAGCGCCAGCGCCTCGTAGCCGTGGGCCTCGGCCGCGGCGGCCAGCTCCAGCGGCGTCGAGGCGCCGTCGAGGAAGGAGAAGGCGGAGTGGGCGTGCAGCTCTATGTAGGGGGGCGTTGCCGCCATCAGGCCCGCTGCCGGAACCAGCGCTCGCCGAGCAGGCAGCGGAAGACGACGACGGCGCGCCCGTCGGCCAGCACCAGCTCGAAGTACTCGCGGCGCAGCCGCTGCGGCACCCACCAGCGGTCCTCGACCAGCCAGTGCTCACGCAGCGCCTCGACGGCGACGCCGTCAACGCTGGCGGGGGCGCCGTCCGTCCCGCCGCGGACGGCGGCGGGACGGGGCGCATAGAGGCGGCGCAGGCCCGGGGTCACAGTTCCGGGAAGGGAGTCAGCAGCGCCCAGCGCTCGGGCACCCGCGAGCTGGCATCGACCGGGAGGATCTTCAGCAGCGCCTCCGGCCCCTGGGTGGCGCGGACCTCGCGCACCGCGGCCCCGAGCCGCCGCCGCCGCGGCTCCTCGCCCCCGACCGCGAGCTCGAGCTGGTCGGCGGCGCCGGGCCCGAACCCGAGCGCCCGCAGCCGCAGCGCCTCGGCCGGCCCCGGCAGCGCCGCCAGCCGCGGCGACAGCACCGTGCGCAGGACCCGCGCCGAGGCGCTCGGCCGGCCCAGCCCCTGCTCGACGCTCCAACTACCGCCGCCGGCCAGCAGCGCCCCCAGCCGCAGTCCCAGCAGGGTCCGCCCGCGCCGTTGCGGCGCGGCCAGGAGGCGGTCGACGAGCAGCTCCAGCGCCCGCTCCAGCTGCCGCCCGGCGGTCCCCTCCGGCAACTCGATCTGCTCGACCAGCTCCTCGTGCGGGGTGCGCGGTCGCAGCGGGTCTTCGACCCCGCGAGCGAGCCCCAGCGCCCGCAGCCCGAGCGGGCCGAAGCGGTCGGCGACCTGGTCGGGAGCGAGCCGGGCCAGCTTGCCGAGGGTCTCGATCCCGAGCCGCTCCAGGGCCTCGACCAGGGCCGCGGGCTCCGGCCCGGGATCGTCGAGGCGGTGCGGCAGGATCGCCACCCGCAGCGGTGCCAGGAACCCCGGCAGCCCGGCCGGGTGGACGACGGTGCCGTCGCGCCAGCGGGCGGCGGCGAAGGCGGCGAGCCGGGTCGGCGCCACCCCGATTCGCGGTGAGCCCTCTCCTCCGAGCGCCGCCGCCTCTCGCGCTGCCGCCAGCACCCCGCCCCGCTCGCCGCCGTGCAGACCCCGCAGGCCCGCGACCGCGAAGAACGCCTCACCGGGGCGCTCGCTCTCCACCGCGGCGCCGATCCCCTCCAGCGCCCGCACGGTCGCCTCGGTTCGCTCCGCCAGCGCGACCGGGTCGGCCGCTGGGTCAAGGGAAGCGCGCCCGGACCGGGACCCCCCGGAGCGATCCGGGCGCGCTGGAGTCGCCAGTTGGTCGATGACGCAGGCGATCTCCATACGAACGTATGTTCGTGTATTGGCGAGCCAGAATCAAGTCCAAAATAGGACGAGTTTTTGGCTCTAGAGAGCCAAACTTGAGTTCAACTACAAAAAGAAGTCAGGCCGCTTGGGCGACTGCGACGGCCTCGGTGGTGCCGAGGTACGGGGTCAGCGTGAACTCGACCAGGTCGGGCAGCAGCAGCTCCAACTCGGCGGTGTGGCCGGCGATGATGCGGCGGGAGATCAGCGAGACCATGCCGCCGACCAGGGCTTCCTCGGTGGTCGGCGAGAGTTGGGCGAGGACCTCGGGTGAGCGGCCCTCGCGGCCCGCCTTGAGGTAGGGGACGAGGCTCCGGATCGCAGCGTCGTAGCGCTCGACCACGACCGGCCCGGCGACCAGCGCCTCGACCATGCTGAGGCGGGCGAGGTTGGGCTCGACGGCGAGGAAGGAGAGCATCGCCGCGATCCCGGCGCGGAGCGCCTGCGGCCACTCGTCCTCGGCCTGGTAGGCGTTGTCGACGCGCTCGCGCAGCTGCTCCATCACTGTTTCGTAGGCGGCGACGAAGCACTCGTCCTTGCTGGCGAAGTGCTCATAGAAGGTGCGCCGGGAGACCGCGGCGTGGCGGGTGATGTGGGCGATCGTCGTGCTTGCGTAGCCGTTTTCGGCAATCGCCTCGGCGAGCCCCGCGATCAGCCGCTCGCGCTGGTTGTGGACGACGAACTCGCGCGGCAACCCGTGCCTGCCGGGGGGGAGGCGGGAGAGCTCCGGCGGGTACTCGGTGGCCGGGTCGGCGGAGGCGTTGCGGTCAGCGGCCACGGGGCGACGATACCGGTCGGGAATCTTGGTCACGCAACCTGAGCGCGCCGCTCGGGTCCGGCCTGGTTCGCGGCTTCGCCGCCTATATACGGGGTCAGCGCGAACTCCACCAGCTGCGGTCTCAGCGCCTCGATCTGCTCGGTTTCGCCGGCGATGATCCGGTGGTAGATGACCCAGAAGATGCCGCCGACGATCGTCTCCTCGAGCGTCTGCGGCAACTGCTCCCCGCGCGCCGAGGACTCGCGCCCGATCCGCAACAGCTGGATGAAGTAGTCCATCGACTGTTCGTAGCGGGCCAGCGAGGCGGGGCCGGCGGAGAGCGCCTCGACGATGCAGGTGTAGGCGAGCGCGGGCTCGCTGGAGACGTAGCCGAGGAAGGCGGCGAGGCCGGCGTCGACCCGCTCCTCCCAGCCCTCGACCTTGCAGGCCGCGTCGGTGACCCGGCGCAGGGCCTCTTCCAGCGCGTGGTCCTGGGTGGCGAGAAAGCAGTCCTGCTTGGAGGAGAAGTTCTCGTAGAAGGTGTTGCGGGCGATCCCGGCGCGGCGGACGATGTCGGCGACGGTGACGGCGCGATAGCCGTTGGTGACCGTCTCCTCGGCGAGGGCGGCGATGATCCGCGCCCGCTGGTGCTGGGCGATGAACTCGCGAGAGAGCTGTTGGCGGCCAGGGGGAGGCCTCATGGTCGAGCTGCGTTGCGCCACGAACGCCAGAGTACCTGAGCCGGACTCGATTCAACCCCGCCATCCGCGTCGCATACTCGTCAAGTTCTTCATGGCACTCAGATCGACTCCACTGAACAGGGGTGGTGGCCATGGTCGGTCCGGGGGTAGGTTGACATCCGTGGATTCGTCATCGGCATCGGATCCGGGGAAGAGATTGGCGTCGGGTCCTGCCCTGCGGCCGGTCTACGCGGTCCGCAGTCAGCACGAGCGAATCCTCGAGGCGATGCTCCGGGTCGTCGCCGAGCGCGGCTACGAGGAGGCGACAGTGACCGAGGTGGTCGCGCTCGCCGGCGTCACCCGGGCCGAGTTCGAGCGCCACTTCGCCGACAAGGAAGGATGCTTCCTCGTCGCCTACGACGCCGTCTTCGATGTCCTCGTCGCCCACGTCTCAACCGCATTCCAGAGCGCTGCAGGAGCGCCCTGGGCCGACCGGGTGATCGCCGCGCTGCGAGCCCTGGTCGAGCTGATGGCGGCCGAGGCGGACCTCGCCCGGATGGCGATCATCGAGGTCACCGCGATCGGTGGCGATGCCCGCGTTCGCTACCGCGAAGCGCTCGATCGCTTCATCCCCTTCCTCGAGCAGGGCCGCACCGCCTCCGCCCAGGCGGAGCGGTTGCCCGAGCAGACCGCCCGCTTCGCGATCGGGGCGGTGACGACGATCGTCTTCGACGAGATCCGGGCCGGCCGCTGCGAGGAGCTGGAGGCCGTCCTGCCCGACCTCGTGTTCGCGGTGACGATGCCCTACCTCGGGGTCGAGGCGGCGGAAGTGCAGATGCGCCGGATTCAGAACTGAACTGAGTTTGGTTCAGACCCCGTCACCGTGGCGACCCTCGCCCGAGGCGAAGCGGGCGGCGCCGCGGACCGCCACTTCGAGCGTCTCCCGACCGAGTCGGTGCTCGAGCGCGAGGCCGTCGGTGAGCGGCATCCCGAAGCCCTCGATCGCGGCGCGGCGGTCGGCCAGCATCGTCTCCTGCGGGAAGGAGGCGATCCGCTCGGCGAGCGCCAGGGCTCGCTCGAGGTGCTCGCCAGCGGGGACCACCTCGTTCACGAGCCCGATCCGGTGCGCCTCCTCGGCGTCGACCGGTCGGCCGCTAAGGATCAGGTCGAGGGCGCGGCCGAGGCCGATCACCCGGGGCAGACGCTGGGTGCCGCCGTCGATCAGCGGCACGCCCCAGCGGCGCTCGAAGTAGCCGAAGGTGGAGCCTGGGGTGGCCAGCCGCAGGTCGCACCAGAGGGCGAGCTCGAGCCCCCCGGCCAGGCACCAGCCGTCGATCGCGGCGATCGTCGGCTTCGAGGCGGCGAGGCGGCTGAAGCCCATCGGCCCGGCCGGGTCGTCGACGTCGAGGTCGAGCGCCTTCAGGTCGGCGCCGGCGCAGAAGGCCTCCTCACCGGCGCCGGTGAGGACCAGCACCCGCGCTCCCTCGTCGGCCTCGAAGCGGTCGAAGCCCTGGCGCAGCCCGCGCGCGGCGGCCGCGTCGACGGCGTTGCGACGCTGCGGCCGGTCGATCGTCAGGACCGCCGCCGCCCCCCGGCGCTCATAGCGAACGACATCACTAGTCAAAGATTCTCGCCCCGCTCCCAAAGTCCAACTGCGTGGTCGCCCACACTCATCGCGCCATCCTCCCACAGGAAAATGCGGAGAGGGAGGTGGGAGCGGGCGGGCTAGTCACCGGCGATGCGCACGGGGTTCGCTGGTGACACCCAACTCCCGGCGCGGTGCGCCCCGGTCGCGGGCCGGAGCGGGCAGGACGCTCTCGGCACCGGGCAAGCTAGGCGGCGAGTCGGACGCTGGGGTGGCGCCCCGCCGCTCGCCGGTGTACGTTCTCGCCGGAATGAACCAGGGATCCGCTGCGTCCGCTCGCAGGGCGCACCGCAATGTCGTGCTGACCGCAGCGATCGCCGGTCTCGGCGGCCTGTTGTTCGGCTACGACACCGGCGTCATCGCTGGCGCCCTGCTGTTCATCAAGGTCGACTTCGCGCTCGGCAGCTTCGCCCAGGGCCTGGTCGTCGCCGCGGTCCCGATCGGCGCCGTCGGCGGCGCCGCGATCGCCGGTCCCGCCGCCGACACCTACGGCCGCCGCTTGATGATCCTGGTCGCCGCCGCCGTCTTCATCGTTGGCGCCCTCGCCAGCGCCGCCGCCCCCGGGGTCGAGGTCCTGGTCGCCGCCCGGATCGTGATCGGCGTCGCGATCGGCCTCGCCTCGGCCGCCGCCCCCGTCTACATCTCCGAGGTGGCGCCGCCGGAGAGTCGCGGCCGTCTCGTCACCTTCTTCCAGTTAGCGGTGACGATCGGGATCCTCGTCGCCTACCTGGTCGGGCTCGCCTTCGACCACAGCGAAGGCTGGCGCTGGATGCTCGGCCTCGGCTGCGTGCCGGCGCTGGCGCTCGCCTTCGGGATGATCCGGATGCCGCAGAGCCCGCGCTGGCTGGTGATGAGCGGCAACGACTTCGCGGCCCGGGCGACGCTGGCGAAGATCCGCGTCGACGACCCCGACACGATCGACCGTGAGCTCGAGGAAATCAAAGAGAGCCTGGACGAGAAGCCCGGCGCCTGGAGCGAGCTGTTGCAGCCGGTGGTCAAAGCGGCGCTGGTGGTCGGCGTCGGCCTGGCGATCCTGCAGCAGGTGACCGGCATCAACACGGTCATCTACTACGCGCCGACGATCGTCGAATTCACCGGCGTCAACTCGTCCGCCGGCTCGATCCTGGCCGCGGTCGGGGTCGGGGTGATCAACGTCGCCTTCACCGTCCTGGCGCTGCGCCTGCTCGACCGCGCCGGCCGTCGCACGCTGCTGATGATCGGCGTCTCCGGGATGGTGATCTCGCTGTTCCTGCTCGGCCTCGCCTTCGAGGGCGGCGGCGGCGCCAGCACCTTCGACTCGGTGCTGGCGATCGGCAGCCTGATGACTTACGTGGCCTCCTTCGCGATCAGCCTCGGGCCGATCTTCTGGCTGCTCAACGCCGAGATCTACCCGCTCAGCGTCCGCAGCAAGGCGGCCGGGATCGGGACGATGGCGAACTGGACCTTCAACTTCATCGTCTCCCTCACCTTCCTGCTGCTGATCGAAGCGCTGGGACGCTCCGGCGCCTTCTGGTTCTACGGCGGGATCGGGATCGTCACCCTGGTCTTCTGCTGGAAGCTGGTGCCGGAGACGAAGGGCAAGCGGCTGGAGGACATCCAGGCGCAGTTCGAGGCGCGGATCAAGACCTAGGTGGGCTTCCTCGCCTTTCCGCTCCGGCTACCCTGAGCGGATGCGGATCGACG
>DATAON010000099.1:0-11704 GCA_036265715.1 Solirubrobacterales bacterium
GCGATCCCCTCCGCGGAGCTCGACCTGAACGCGTTGGCTGCCTCGGCGGGCGTCGAGGTGACGCGGATCGGCGAGGTTGCCGCCGGCGAGGGAGTCGAGATCAGGCTGCCCGGGGGCCGCTCAATTGAGCCCGCCGGCTTCGATCAGCTCGGCTGATCGGAACGACGTCCTCGGAGAGCAGCTCGCGGACACCGGGGCGGTGCAGCATCGCCTCGGCGACGAGCTCCGGCCTGAGCTGGTATTCGCCGTTCTCGACGAGGCGTTTGATGCTCTTGGACAGCATGGGTTTTCTATCGGCTCCAAAATCGCTGACCTTAGTTCTAGGTAGTACTACATTTGTCCAAGGAATCCTTCGTATTGGGCGAAAACGAATTCCGGGCGTTCCCAAACTGCGGAGATTTATCCTTTCCCCATGCCCAACGGCTCCGCACGCATACTCCTCGTCGATGACGAGCACTCGATCCAGACCCTGCTCAGCTATCCGCTGCGCAAGGACGGCTACCACGTCACGGGGGCCCACGACGGCAGCGAGGCGCTCGAGCGGTTCGACGAGGCGCGCTTCGACCTCGTCATCCTCGACCTGATGCTGCCGAAGCTCGACGGGGTCGAGGTCTGCCGACAGCTTCGCTCCCGCAGCCAGGTCCCGATCATCATGCTGACCGCGAAGGGGAGCGAGACGGACAAGGTCGCGGGCCTCGAGGTAGGGGCCGACGACTACATCACCAAGCCTTTCTCGATGCGCGAGTTCCGCAGCCGCGTGAAGGCGGCGCTGCGGCGCTCGCGGATGATCGGCAGCGCCCCCGAGGAGGAGTCGATCGAGCGTGGCGACCTGAAGATCGACTTCGGCCGGCGCGTCGTCACGCTGCGAGGCGAGGAGGTCCGTCTCACCTACGTCGAGTTCGAGATCCTCGGTGCCCTCGCCCGCTCGCCGGGCCGCGTGCTCACCCGCGAGACCCTGCTCGAGCACGTCTGGGGCGACTCCGAGTACCGCGACCCCCGCACGGTCGACGTCCACATCCGCCACCTGCGGGAGAAGCTCGAGCAGGACCCCAAGCAACCGGAGTTCCTGTTCACGGTGCGCGGGGTCGGCTACCGCTTCAAGGAGTAGCCATGGGCAGACTGCGGCTGACCACCCTCGGCAGCCGGATCACGGTCACGGCGGTCGGCATCTGCCTCGGCACCGTCGCCGTCATCTACCTCTACACGGTGACGATCGCCGGCGGCGCCAGCGGCCTCGGCTCGGTGAAGCTGCAGATCGTCATCGGCGGCCTAATCGCCACGGCGCTCGCGGCTTTGCTGGGGATCTACTACGCGCAGCGGGCGGTCGGCAACGTGCGGCGCCTGCAGGAGGCGGCGAACAAAGTCGCCGAGGGCAACTTCGAAACGACGATCCCGGTCGCCTCGGTCGGCCAGCTGGCACCGCTTGCCCGGACCTTCAACGAGATGCAGCGGCGCCTGGCCGAGCTCGACAGCGCCCGCAAGCAGTTCATCGCCAACGCCTCGCACGAGCTGCGCACGCCGATCTTCAGCCTCGGCGGCTTCGTCGAGCTGCTCGACGAGGACAACCCGAGCCCGGAGGAGCGGGCCGAGTTCGTGCGCACGATGCGCCAGCAGATCGAGCGGCTGACCAAGCTCACCGCCGACCTCCTCGACCTCTCCCAGCTCGACGCCGGGGCGATGGTGATGCAGGCGCGCTCGGTCGACCTCGGCGGGCTCGCCCGCGAGGTGACCAAGGAGTTCTCCGCGCGCGCCGAACTGCGCGGATCACGCCTGGAGCTGCGCACCCCCGACCAATCGGTGATCGCCAGGGGCGACCCTGATCGGGTGCGGCAGATCATCCGTATCCTCCTGGACAACGCCCTCACCCACACTCCCGAGGGCACCAACGTGACCGTGACCACTTACTCCGCCAACCGCCGCGCCGAGCTGACCGTCTCCGACGAAGGGGAAGGCATCCCCCAGCGCGTGCAGAACCGGATCTTCGAGCGCTTCTACACGGCCGACTCCGCCGGCGGCTCCGGCCTCGGCCTGGCGATCGCGAGTGAGCTCGCGCAGCGGATGCGCGGCCGGATCACGATCAGCTCCAGCCGTCGCTTCACCGCCTTCACTCTCGACCTCCCCCCCGCCCGCCAGGGCGCCACGGCGACGGTGCCACGGGCCGCCGCCAGGGCGGCGCGGTGAGGCGGCGGGCAGCGCTGGCCGCGCTGCTGCTCTGCCTGGCCCTGCTGGCCGGCTGCGGCTCCGGCGACGAGAGCTCGGAGACCAGCGCCGGCTATTCGCAAGAGCAGGCTGCGGCGCCCCAGGTGATCGTCGAGACCGCTGCCAGCGGCTTCAACGCGGCCGAGGTCTACCGCCGCGCTGCGCCCGGCGTGGTCACGATCCGCTCGATCTTCCCGGGCGCCGGTGGCGCCGCCGAGGGCTCCGGCTTCGTCCTCAACGACCAGGGCCAGATCGTCACCAACGCCCACGTCGTCACCGAAGAAGGCAGCGGCAGCCGCCGCCCCGCCGAGGAAGTCTTCGTCGAGTTCCCCGACCGCAACGTGGTCGCCGCCGAGATCGTCGGCTTCGACCCCTTCGCCGACGTCGCCCTGCTCGAAGTCGAAGCCGACGGCGTCCCCCTGCACCCGCTCGAGCTCGGCGACGACGAGGACCTCGAAGTCGGCCAGCCGGTGGCGGCAATCGGCAGCCCGTTCGGCGAGCAGCAATCGCTCTCGGTCGGCGTGATCTCAGCCACCGACCGCTCGGTGCGCTCGCTGACCCAGTTCCAGATCGAGGGCGCGATTCAGACCGACGCCTCGATCAACCCCGGCAACTCCGGCGGCCCGCTGCTCGACGCCGGCGCCCGCGTGGTCGGGATCAACCAGCAGATCGAGACCAGCTCGGGGGCCAACGACGGCGTCGGCTTCGCGGTGCCGATCTCCTCGATCAAGCGCTCGGTCGCCCAGCTCGACGCCGACGGCAGCGCCGAATACGCCTACATCGGTGTCTCCAGCCAGTCGCTCTACCCGCAGCTGGCGGCCAAGCTCGGCCTCGACACGAAGTTCGGCGGCCTGCTGGCAACCGTCGTCGCCGGCGGCCCAGCCGAGAAAGCAGGCCTGCGCGGTGGCGACCAGGAGCTCAAATTTCAGGCCGGCGAATACAGCACCGGTGGCGACGTGATCCTCGAAGTCGAGGGCCACAAGGTGATCGGGCCGGCCGACCTGGCGCGCCTGGTCTCCACCTACCAGCCCGGTGACAAGGTGACTTTGACCGTCCTGCGCGACGGTCAGCGGGACGAGGTCGAGGTCACTTTGGGCAAGCGCCCGGACTCGGTTCCGGGCGGCTGACCGACACAGCGCCGCCGGGACCTGTAGAACTCCGGCCTTGCTTCAGGAAGTCGCCCTCGGCCAGAAGTCCCTCACCGACTACACCCACATAGTCGGCAAGGAGACGACCGAGCGCATTCGCGAGCTGGCCGAGCCGCTCAAGGGCAAGCGCGTCCTCCACGTCAGCGCCACCGCTTTCGGCGGCGGCGTCTCGGAGATCCTCTACACGATCGTGCCGCTGATGCGGGACGTCGGCCTCGACGCCCACTGGCACGTGATCTTCGGCAAGGAGGAGTTCTTCAACGCGACCAAGCTCCTGCACAACTCGCTGCAGGGCGACCCGGCGACGCTCAGCGACGAGCAGTGGAAGGTCTTCGACGAGATCAACCAGATCAACGCCGAGGGCCTGCAGGGCGAATGGGACGCGGTGATCGTCCACGACCCGCAGCCGATCGGCCTGCACAAGGGCGCCAAGGAGAAGGGCAAGCGCTGGATCTGGCGCTGCCACATCGACCTCTCGACGCCGAACCCGGCGCCGATCGAGCGGCTGCTGCCGATGATCGAAGAATACGACGCCTCGGTCTGGCATCTCCCCACCTACGTGCCGTCGGCGATGGGCGCCGCCCGCGACGGCGTCAACATCATCCCGCCGGCGATCGACCCGCTGTCGCCGAAGAACATGGCCTTCTCGCCCGAGGACGCGGCCTTCGTCTGCAAACAGTTCGGGATCGACGTCGAGCGGCCGCTGATCACCCAGGTCTCGCGCTTCGACCCCTGGAAGGACCCGATCGGCGTCATCGACGCCTACCGGGAAGTCCGCCAGCAGGTCCCCGAGGTGCAGCTGGCGATGGTCGGCTCGATGGCCTCCGACGACCCCGAGGGCCGCGAGTACTTCCAGAAGACCTTCGAATACGCCGACGCGGATCCCGACATCAAGATCCTCAGCAACCTCAACAACGTCGGCGCGATCGAGGTCAACGCCTTCCAGTCGCAGTCCGACGTCTGCCTGCAGAAGTCGATTCGCGAGGGCTTCGGCCTGACCGTCACCGAGGCGCTCTGGAAGGGGCGGCCAACGGTTGCCGGCAACGTCGGCGGCATCCCGCTGCAGATCACGGACGGCGAGACCGGCTACCTGGTCGACTCGCCGCAGCAGTGCGCGCAGCGCTGCCTGGAGATCCTCGGCGACCCGGAGCTGGGCAAGCGCCTGGGACGGGCCGGCAAGGAGCACGCGCGCAAGGAGTTCCTCTCGCCGCGCCTGCTGCGCGACTGGCTCGGTCTGCTGACCGACCTCGACACCTAGGAGGGATTGGCGAAACCCCCGCCCGCGCCCGGTTGTCCGCACGGGCGCCTGGGCCCAGCGCGTAACCTTCGCGGCGTGGACACCTCCTCGCCGCTGATCATCGTCTCGAACCGGGGACCGGCCCAGTTCGAGCTCGACGAGAGCGGCCAGCGCACCGTGCGCCGCGGCGGCGGCGGCCTCGTCACCGCCCTCTCCGGCCTGGTCAAGCACCGCGACGCCCTCTGGATCGCCTCGGCGATGACCGACGAGGACGTCGCCGTCTCCGAAGAGCGGGGCGGCGCGGTCGAGCTCTCGCTCGACGGGATCGATTACCGCGTCTGCCTGGTCGGCAGCGACCCGCAGGCCTACGACCGCTTCTACAACGTGATCGCCAACCCGATCCTCTGGTTCATCCAGCACTACCTCTGGGACCTCTCCAACGCTCCCGACATCCGCCAGGAGGAGCTCGACGCCTGGGACTACGGCTACCAGGCGGTCAACCGCGACATCGCCGAAGCGGTGGTCGCGCAGATCGAGGGCCAGGAGCAGCCGCTGGTGATGCTGCATGACTACCACCTCTACACGGCGCCGCGCATGATCCGCGAACGGCGTCCCGACGTCTTCCTGCACCACTTCGTCCACATCCCCTGGTCCCAGCCCGACAGCTGGCGGGTGCTGCCGACGCGGATCCGCAACGCCGTCTTCGACGGGTTGCTGGCCAACGACATCATCGGCTTCCACACCCTCGCCTACTGCATCAACTTCCTGCGCTGCTGCGACGAACTGCTGGAGGCCGAGGTCGACTACGCCAACGGCGAGGTCCGCCACGCCGGCGGATGCACCCTCGCCCGCGCCTACCCGCTGGGGATCGACGCCGAGCGCCTCAGCCGGGCGGCCGAGTCGCCGGAGGTGGCCGAGGCCGAGCGCGAGGTGCTGGAGCGTCGCCGCAAGCACTTGATCATCCGCGTCGACCGCGCCGACCTCTCGAAGAACGTCCTCCGCGGCTTCACCGCCTTCGACACCTTCCTCACCCAGCACCCGGAGTTCCGCGAAGAGGTCACCTTCATCGCCCACCTGCAGCCCTCGCGCCAGGACGTGCCCGAGTACGCCGAGTACCTGGAGCGGATCGAGGCCCTGGTCGCGGTCGTCAACCACCGCCACGGCACCACCGACTGGATGCCGATCGACCTGAAGATCTACGAGAACTTCCCCGAGGCGGTCGCCCGCTACAAGCACTTCGACCTGCTGATGGTCAACTCGATCTTCGACGGCATGAACCTGGTCGCCAAGGAGGCCCCGGCGGTCAACACCCGCAACGGCGTCCTCATGCTCTCCGAGAACACCGGCTCCCACCAGGAGCTATGGGACTACGTGATCTCGGTCAACCCGTTCGACATCCAGCAGCAGGCCGACGCGATCTACCGGGCGCTGACGATGCCGGCCGAGCAGCGGCGCGAATGGTCGGAGGGGCTGAAGGAGATCATCTTCTCCCGCAACCCGGGCGACTGGGTCGACGACCAGTTGCAGGACATCAAGGCCGCCCGCGGGCGCGCCGCCAGCTAGGCCCGGGGGGCGAATCAACCCGGCTCCAGGCTTGGGTCGGGATGGGGATCAGGGTTCGGTGGCGCGGCGTCGGCAAGGTCGTGGGGCTGTTGGCGGCCGCGGCGATCGCGCTGAAGGTCCTGCCCGGCGCGCTTGCCGCGCCGCAGGCACCACCGCTGGCGCCCGACGTGGGTCTGGCGGGAGTCGCGGTCGAGCCGGCTCCGTTGGCGGTCGAGCGCGAGCCACGACCAAGCTCGGAGCGCAAGCTGCGCCCGCGGGCGCAGCCGGAGCCAGAGCCATCCCGGAGCGTGGACGCCGCAACCGCGGCGATCGGGACGACCCCGCGGCGGCGCAGACCTGAGTCCTCCCCGGCGCCACCTCCGCCCTTGCCGGCGCCCGAGCCCGTCGTCCCGGCGGCACCCGCGGAACCCGTCCCGGCGCCGCCGACGCCGCAGCCCGCTCCCGAAGACGGATCGATGGAGTTCGCCCCACACTGAGCGAACCTCTATAGTCCCTCGCCGTTTTGGCAGCCCCACGTGAATACGAGCTGGTCCTGATGCTGGACCCCCAGTTGGACGCCCCCGCCCGCGACGGGCTGGCTGGTGACGCCCGCGGCCAGATCGAGGGCTCCGGCACGCTGAAGACGGAAAACAACTGGGGCCTGCGCAAGATGGCCTACGAAATCAACAAGCGGACCGAGGCGGATTACCGCTGGTTCCGCTTCGAGGCCGGCGTCGAGCTGCTCGACTCGCTCGACCACAACCTGAAGATCGCCGACGGCGTCCTCCGCTTCCGCATCTTCAAAGTCGATCCCGACGCCCCGGTCATCGTCCCCCCCGCCACCAGCGCCGCTCCCGGCCCGCGTGAGCGCAGCGCCCACGGAGCCCGCGAGGATCGCGGCGACTCCTTCGGCGACTCCGACGACGACGAGTAGCACCCGCCCCCGCTCTTTGCGGGAAGCCTCTATCCGCGGGGGAGAGTCGCGCCGGCCGCCCTCTTAGACTGGAGTTCAGCAAGCAACTTCAGAGGAGTGAGTGCATTGGCAGCTTCGAACGTCAACGTCGTGGTGATCACCGGGAACCTGACCCGGGACCCTGAGCTGCGAAGCACGGGTGGTGGGACCTCCGTCTGCGAGCTCCGGGTCGCGGTCAACAGCCGTCGCAAAGACGGCCAGTCCGGCCAGTGGGTCGACAAGCCCAACTACTTCGACGTCACCGTCTGGGGGGCGCAGGGCGAGAACTGCGCCAACTACCTCTCCAAGGGTCGCCCCGTGGCGATCGAAGGCCGGCTCGACTGGCGCGAGTGGGAGGCCAAAGACGGCGGCAAACGGCAGGCGGTCCAGATCATCGCCAACACCGTCCAGTTCCTCGGCTCCCGCGACGGCTCCGGCGGTGGTGGCGGTGGCCAGGGCGGCGGCGGCAATGGCAACGGCTTCAGCAGCCCGAGCAGCGACGTCCCCGCCGACAACTCGGACTTCGAAACCGCCCCGGCCGGCGGTGGCGGCTCCGAAGACGACATTCCCTTCTGATGGCCCCGGAGGGCGCTATACGGCGTCCTCGGTCGGCCAAATAGCGCTGCTATTCGGCCTCCCTGCGTCCTTGTCTAGCGCCCTCCGGACCTCATCATTGCGGCATCTGTAGCATCCTGCGCCGATGGCAAGAGCTAGAGAGAACTCAGACAGCAGTAATCGCCGTGGCCGCCGTGGCGCCGATCGCGCCCGCCCACGCAAGTACACCAGGGTCAACTCCGAGGTCGTCGACTACAAGGACCTGACCCTTCTGCGCCGCTTCCTCTCCGACAAGGGGAAGACCCGCGGCCGCCGCGTCACCGGACTTTCACGCCGCCACCAGCGACAGCTCTCGGTGGCGGTGAAGCGGGCGCGTGAGATCGCCCTGCTTCCCTACGTCGGAGAGCGTTGATGGCACAGGCGATCCTGCTTGCAGACGTCGAGTCACTCGGCGAGCGCGGCCAGGCGATCGACGTCGCCCCCGGCTACCTCCGCAACTACCTGATCCCGCGCAAGCTGGCCCAGCCGGCGACTGCCGGAGCCCTGGAGGAGGCCCAGCGCCGCCTCGAGGCCTCTGAACGCGCCGAGGCAGCCCGTAGCGAGCGCGAAGCAGAGGCCGCCGGCCTGCTCGGCAAAACCGTGCTGACGATCCACCAGCGCGCTGGCGAGGACGGCAAGCTGTTCGGCTCGGTCGGCGCCAAGGAGATCACCGAGGCGCTGCGCGACGCGCGCGACCTGCGGATCGAGAAAAAACGCGTCCGGCTCGAGCAGCCGCTGCGCGAACTCGGCACCTTCATGGTCGAGATCGAGCTCGCCGACGGCACCGTCGCCGCGGTGAAGACGATCATCTCCGAAGAGAAGTAGGCCTCCGGCACACGGCTTTTCTCCGCGGGTCCTGTCCCGGGGGGAGGCGCCTGCGGGCGAGGTTTTCGTTCTCGGCACCTCCCCCCGGGCCACCCCCGGAGAAAAGCTGGGCTGCCGGGTAGGCTCAGATAGTGGCTTCACTTGGGGTGTCAACGAGGGTGCGGCGTAGGGCCAAGGCGCGCACGCGCTTGGGGTGGGCGCGGTCGGAGCGGGCCACGGTGGGGCTGGCGGCGCTGGCGATGGCCGGCGCCGGGGCGGTGATCGTCGACCAGTTCGGCCGCCTGCTCGCCCGCCGCGCCCAGGAGGACGAAGAGCACCTGCTCGGCCTCGCCCCCGCCGAAGCGGCCAAAGACACCGTCGCGGTCGCGGTCCGCGGTTACACGGCGGCGCCACGCAGCGAGACCGTCCTCTTCAACCTCCTCGCCGGCTTCCTCGGCTCCTTCGCCACCGTCCGCCTCTCGACCTGGGCGATCCGTGACCGCTGGGGCCCGTTCCGCAACGTCCACGTCCGCGGCCACCACATCCACCACTTCGTCCCCGGCATCCTGCTCGCCTTCACCTCCGGCACGATCGCCCTGCTGACCGAGAACGACGAGCTCGAGCAACGCCTTGCGATCCCGATGGGCGCCGGCATCGGCCTCACCTTCGACGAGGCCGCCCTCCTGCTCGACCTCCGCGACGTCTACTGGACCCGCGAGGGCCTGCTCAGCGTCCAACTCAGCCTCGGCGCCACCGCGATCCTCAGCATCGCCATCCTCACCCTGCGGATGCTGCGCCGCGGCGAGCGCCGCCAGGAGGAAGAGGGCCTGATCCCGCCTTCCACCCACGACCAACTCTCGTTCGGAACTGGCGCAATGGCGTAGCCAAGATTTGACGTTGTGCGCACCACGGGTCACGCGATCCCCTCCAGGCTCGCCCGGTGGGTCGAGTCCTCAACCAGAAGTCCGCGATCCGGCTACTCGAAGCCCACGGCTGGTCGCGAGCGATCGGAGGGAAGCACCAGGTGAAGATGGTCAAGACCGGCAGGCGGCCGATCACCCTGCCCCAGCACAAGGGACGGGACTACTCGCGTGGACTCACCGCCGCCATCCGTAGGCAGGCAGGTCTAAGATGATTCGGAGGATGGATCTCAGTGTGAACATCAACATCGAGGACGGCGGCTATTGGGCCGACGTCCCAGCCCTCCCCGGCTGCTTCGCCGCGGGAGACACGCTGGACGAGCTTTTTTCCTCGTTGAAGGAGGGCATCGAGCTCTACCTTCGGGATGGAAACGAGCGTGATGAGCACCTCAGCGGCACCCTCCGGGTCAAGTCGGCAGTCCTCAGCGACATCCCGGCGTAAGTCCCAAAAGTGCCGGTTCCCATTTGTCGGCTCCGGGGCCGGGCTCCGCAAAAACGGCCTTAGGGACTCTCGCCCGGGCGACGCATGTGGTTTCGTTGCGAGCCTGGCGTTTGACGCCGGACCTCCCCGGACACTGAGTAGATGCCCCAGCCCTCCACCAGCCACGTGCCGCCGCAGAACATCGAGGCGGAGGAGTCGGTCCTGGGGTCGATGCTGGTCGCCGAGCCAGCGCTGACGCGGGTCATCGACGAGGTCAAGCTCAACGCCGGCGACTTCTACCTCGACCGCCACCGGGCGATCTTCGAGGCGGTGCACGACCTCTACGCGGCCTCGAAGCCGGTCGACGAGCTCAGCGTCAGCGAGGCGTTGACCCAGCGCAACATGATCGACACCGCCGGCGGCAAGCACTACGTCTCCGAGCTGGCGGCGAAGGTGCCGGCGGCCGGCAACGCCAAGCACTACGCCGAGATCGTCCAGCAGAACTCGTTGCTGCGGCGCCTGCTCGGGGCCGGGCAGGAGATCCAGGGCTGGGTCAACAACCGCGACGGCGAGCCGCGCGAGCTCTCCGAGCGGGCCGAGAAGCTGCTGTTCGAGGTCGCCCACAAAGAGCAGGCGAGCGACTTCCGCCTGCTCTCGGAGATCCTCCACGACGAGATCGACCGGCTCGAGAAGCTCTCGACCGGCGAGATCGAAATGACCGGGACCCCGTCCGGGTTCCGCGACATCGACGCGATCACCGGCGGCTTCCAGCCCGGCAACCTGATCATCGTCGCGGCGCGGCCGGCGATGGGCAAGAGCGCCCTGGTCGCCAACATCGCCGAAAACGTCGCGGTCAAGCGCAACAAGGCCGTCGCCTTCTTCTCGCTCGAGATGTCCGAGGTCGAGCTTGCCCAGCGCTTCATCGCCTGCCGGGCGCGGATCTCCGGCGACAAGCTGCGCAAGGGCCAGGTCTCTCCCCGTGACTGGCCCAAGGTGGTGCGCGCCTGCAACGAACTCGAGGAAGCGCCGCTGTGGTTCGACGACTCCTCCGACCTCGGGATCCTCGACCTGCGCGCGAAGGCGCGGCGCCTGCACGCCCAGGAACAGGAGCGCGGCGGGCTCGGGCTGATCATCCTCGACTACATGCAGCTGATGCGCTCCGACGACCACCGCGCCAACCGCGTCGAGCAGGTCGGCCAGATCAGCCGTGGGCTGAAGATCCTCGCCCGCGAGCTGGAGGTGCCGGTGGTGGCGATCTCCCAGCTCTCGCGCGCGCCCGAGCAGCGGACGCCGCCGAAACCGCAGCTCTCCGACCTGCGCGAGTCCGGCCAGATCGAGCAGGACGCCGACGTCGTCGCCTTCCTCTTCCGCGCCGACTACTACCGCGACCCCGACGAGGAGCCCGACGGCTTGGCCGACCTGATCATCGCCAAGCACAGGAACGGCCCGATCGGGACCCGCTCGCTGGTCTTCCTCGACCGCTTCCCCAAATTCGCCGACTACTCCGGCCAGGACGCGCCGATCGAGCAGCCCGCCGGCGAAGGGCCGCCGCTGGAAGACGCGGCGGCAGCGGGGCCTGACTTCTGATGCCGGCGATCGCCCGCTCCGAGCCGTTCCGCGGCCAGGGCCCCTGCCCGCTCGGCGTCTGCGACGGCTCCGGCTGGATCCTCGGGCCGGAAGACGTCGCGCGCCCCTGCGAGTGCCGCGAGCAGCGGCTCAAGCGGGGGAGTGTCCGCGGCGTCGCCTCGGCGATCCCGGCGCGCTACCGCGGCGTCTCCTTCGACCGCCCGCCCGTCTCCGACATGGAGCGGGACCTGGAAGCGCGGCTGGTGGTGGGCGCGGTCAGGGCCTTCGTGGAGGACATCGACGCCAATCTCGACGCGGGTC
>DATAON010000100.1:0-11259 GCA_036265715.1 Solirubrobacterales bacterium
GCTGGCCGTCGACCGCACGGGCGCCGTCGTCGACGGCGACGAGCTGATCGCGCTCGCGGCCCTGCACCTGCGCACCGGCGGGCGCCTGCCGGGCGGCGGCGTCGCCGTGACGGTGATGACCAACTACGGCTTCCACACCGCCATGCGCAAGGCGGGCGTCGAGGTCGCCACCACGCCGGTCGGCGACCGCTACGTGCTCGAGGCGCTGCGCGAGCGCGGCTGGGCGCTGGGCGGAGAGCAGTCCGGCCACATCATCGACATGGGCTTCGTGCCCTCCGGCGACGGCATCGCGTCGGCGCTGCTGGCACTGGAGGCGATCGGCGACGGCGACCTGCACGACCGCCACGCGATGGAGAAGCTGCCCCAGACGCTGGTCAACGTCCGCGTGCGCGACCGGGGCGCGCTCGAGGGCGCGGCCGCCGTGCACGAGGCCGTCGAGCGCGAGGGCGCGGCGCTGGAGGGCCGCGGCCGCATTCTGCTGCGGCCGAGCGGCACCGAGCCGCTCGTGCGCGTGATGGTCGAGGCCCCGACGCCCGAGGAGGCGGAAAGCGTTTGCTCTCGGCTCGTCGCGCTGGTCGAGGCCGAGCTGACCTGAGCGGACGTCCAGTCCTCACGGAGGACAAAGGTTTCGGGTCTAGAATGGCGGCCCGTCCAGGATTGGACCGAGAGAAGAAAGGGGGCCGGGCCCATGTGCGGCATCGTCGGCTACGTCGGACAGCGCCCGGTGCAGGAGATCCTCCTCGCCGGCCTTCAGAAGCTCGAGTACCGCGGATATGACTCGGCGGGCATCTCGATCCAGACAGAGGGCCAGCTCGACTCGGTCCGCGCCGTCGGCAACCTGAGCGCGCTGCGCGCGGCGGTCGACGAGGCCGAGGCCGACTTCGGCGGCGGAGGCGTCGCCGTCGCCGCCCCGCCCGCGACCACCGGCATCGGCCACACTCGCTGGGCGACGCACGGCCGCGTCAGCGAGGAGAACGCCCACCCGCACTTCGACGCCGACAACCGCGTCCACATCGTGGTCAACGGCATCGTCGAGAACTTCATGGAGCTCAAGCAGGAGCTCCTGGAGGACGGCGTCGAGTTCACGTCCGAGACCGACGTCGAGGTCATGGCACACCTGATCGCGCGCGAGCTCGCGAAGACCGACGACCTGCCCGAGGCCGTCCGGATCGCCTACAACCGCCTGCGCGGCCACTACGCGCTCGTGGCCGTGGCCGCCGACGAGCCCGGCGTCGTCGTCGGTGCCCGCAAGGAGTGCCCGCTGATCGTCGGCCGCGGCGACGGCGAGCAGTTCCTCGCCTCCGGCATCCCCGCGTTCCTCGCCCACACCCGTCGCGTCCAGTTCATCGAGAACGACGAGATCGTCGTGATCCGGCCGAACGACGTGGAGTTCTTCACCGCCGACGGCGTGCGCGTGGATCGTAAGATCGAGACGATCGACTGGGACGCTGAAGAGGCCGAGAAGGGCGGCTACGAGACGTTCATGCTCAAGGAGATCCACGAGCAGGCGGATGCCGTGGCCGAGACGATCGCCGACCGCACCGCGCGCGCCGACGGCGTCGACCTGCCCGAGCTCGACGACGCGCTGCTGCGCGACTGCCGCCGGATCGTCGTTGTCGCGTGCGGCACCTCCTACCACGCGGGCCTGATCGGCCGCTACGCGATCGAGGAGTGGGCGCGCGTGCCGGTCGAGATGGACATCGCGTCCGAGTACCGCTACCGCAACCCGATCGTCGGCCCCGGCGACCTCGTCATCGGCATCACCCAGTCCGGTGAGACCGCCGACACGCTGGCGGCCATGCGGCTCGCCCGCCAGCGCGGCGCGAGCGTGATCGCCGTGACCAACATCATGGGCTCGCAGGCCACGCGCGACGCCGACGGGGTCCTGTTCACGCGCTCCGGGCTGGAGATCTCGGTCGCCGCCACCAAGACGTTCACCGCCCAGGTCGCCGCCATGTACCTGCTGGCGCTGCGCACGGCCGAGCTGCGCGGCACGCTGAGCGAGGAGCGCCGGCGCGAGCTGGTGGCCCAGGTCAAGCGGCTGCCGCACGCGATCGCGGAGCTGCTCGACGCCGGCTCGGAGGCCGTCGACCGCGTCGCCGACCGCGTTAAGGACTCCGAGTTCTTCCTCTACCTCGGGCGTCACATCGGGCTGCCGGTGTGCCTGGAGGGTGCGCTCAAGCTCAAGGAGATCTCCTACACCGCGACCGACGCCTACGCCGCCGGCGAGATGAAGCACGGCCCGATCGCGCTGCTCGACGAGGGCACGCCGGTCGTCGTCGTCGCGACCGACTCGCCGGTCGTCGACAAGGTCATCTCCAACATGCAGGAGGTGCGGGCGCGCGGCGCGATGGTGATCGCCGTCGGCGGCGATACGGTCGCCCCGCACGCCGACGCGGTGCTGCGGGTGCCGGACGCCGACTGGATGCTCCAGCCACTACTGGCGGTCATCCCGCTGCAGCTGCTCGCCTACCGGATCGCGCGGCTGCGCGGCCTGAACGTCGACCAGCCGCGGAACCTGGCGAAGACCGTCACCGTGGAGTAGACCCGCGCAGCCGCCGGAGCTCCGCCTCGGCGGCCTCCGCGCGGCGCCGCAGGGCGGCGTGCTCGAGCAGCAGGTGGAACCGGGCGCGCAGCTCGTCGCGGCCGGCCGGCTCGGCGATGAAGTCCTGCGCACCGGACTCGAGCAGCGCCGTGCGCACGGCGGGGTCGCCGCCGCGCTCGACGAGCGCCACGCGCAGCACGCCGCCCAGGCGCCACTCGCGCGCCATCCGGTCCAGCAGCGCGGTGGCGCTGCCGTCGCCGTCGACGTCGCCGATCACGATCATGTCGGGCTGCAGATCGGTGGCCAGGCGCAGCGCCTCGGCGGCCTCGGTGGCGGTGAAGACGCCGGCGCGGCTCTCCAGCGCGTCGGCCAGCGAGGCGGCGCGGTCGCTGTCGCGATCCACGAGCAGCACCGACGGCAGGCCGAGCTCGTCCAGCGGCGGCGGCGCGGTGCCGGACAGCTCGGCGGCGAGGTGCTCCTTGACGTAACGGGTGCGGCGGGCGGCGGCGAGCTGCTGGGAGAGCCGCATCGGCGCGGGCTCGGCCGCCGCCGGGTCGCGCGGCAGGCGCACGCAGAACAGCGCGCCGCCTTCCGGCGCCTCGCCGACCTCGACGGTGCCGCCGTGCAGCTGCACGAACTCCTTGACGATCGCCAAGCCGAGACCGGTGCCGGCGCGGCCGCCGCCGTTGTCGGCGGTCCGGAAGCGCTCGAAGAGGATCGCGCGCTGCTCCGGCGGCACTCCGGAGCCGCTGTCGGCGACCTCGAGGACCGCGGTGTCGCCGTCCTCGGTCAGCGTGACGCGGGCGATGCCGCCGGCGGCGGCGAAGCGCAGCGCGTTGGCGAGCAGATTCGAGACGACGCGGCTGACGCGCTCGGGGTCGAAGCGCGAGCCGAGCTCGTCGGGCGCCTCGACCACCAGCTCGATGCGGCGCTCGGTGGCGAGCGCCTCGAACTGCTCGGCGACCGACCGCACGACCGCGGCGAGGTCGTCGTCGACGACCGAGAGCCGCGCCTCGCCGTGGTCGCGGCGGACCTGCTCGAGCATGGCGTCGACCTGCTCCAGCGCGTCCAGCGCGGCGAGGCGGATGCCCTGTGTCTCGGTCTCGATGGCCCGCCCCCGGCGGTGCCTGCGCAGGCGCTCGGCGCGCGTGAGGACGATCTGCAACGGCGCCCGCAGGTCATGCGAGAGCTCGGCGAGCAGGCGCTCGCGGAAGTGGTGAATGCGGGCCAGACGGTCGGTGAGGACGGAAAGCTCGGCGTTCTGGCGCGCGATCCGCTCCTCCGCGCGCTTGCGGTCGGAGACCTGGCGCCCCTCGGCGAGGATCAGCGAGACCCGACCGTCGCCGCCGCGCAGCGGGCGCAGCACGAGGTCGACCGTCTCCGACACGGTGCCGCCGCTGCCCATCATCAGCTCGACGTCGAAGCGCGCGAGACGGCCGACGGCGGCCAGCTCGACCGCCCGCCGCAGGTCGGCCTGCACGTCCTCGGAGTGCCGGCACCAAGGCGTCTGCCACAGCAGCTCGCCCACCACCTCGTGGCGGTCGAGCCCGGCGGCGGTCAGCGGCGCGTCGGTGACGTCGAGGATGCGCCCGTCGGCCGTCAGCAGCGCGATGAAGCTCGTGGCCTTCGCCAGCGCGACCTCCGCCATCAGGTGCCGCGCCTCGGGGTCGGTCTCCGGATCGGCGACCTCGTCCAGGCGCGCCTGGAGAGCGTGCTGCACGTCCATCGACGCGCGCCATGGATCGAGTCGTCCGTGCCTCATTGCGGGTGATGTCCTTGCCGACCTCCGCGCCAGGACAGAGAGATTTCCGTTGGCGCGGCAGGTAGGAGCCTACCGCGTGGGGAGGGTTCGGCGGTGAAATTCCTGGAGCGGGCCATCACGGGCGGGTAGTCGCACCTGGCCGGATGGCGAGGATGCCCTTCAGCAACCGCGCGCACGCACCTACGATCGCGGCGATCGATGACCGCCTCGCAGCCACACCACCTGTTGCCTGTCATCGGGCCGATCAGCATCGGATTGGGGAGGGTTCGAACCTCATCAATCGATGTGATCGGCCGGTGGGCGGACTTAATGAAGTCGCAACGGAGGGATGGCTGATGGCGACGTGCCTAGTGACCGGCGGTGCGGGGTTCCTCGGATCGCACCTGTGCGATGAGCTGCTGGCACGCGGCCATCGCGTGATCTGCGTCGACAACTTCGAGACCGGGTCGCTCGCGAACATCGCGCACATCCGCCGGCCCGAGTTCCGCCACATCCACACGGACATCATCGAGCCGTTCTTCGTCGACGAGCCGGTCGACGTCGTCTACCACTTCGCCTCGCCGGCGTCGCCGATTGACTACCTGCGGCTGCCGCTGCAGACGCTGAAGGTCGGCTCCTACGGCACCCACCACGCGCTCGGCCTCGCCAAGGAGCATCGCGCCCGCTTCCTGCTCGCCTCCACGTCGGAGGTGTACGGCGACCCGCAGGTGCACCCGCAGCCGGAGAGCTACTGGGGTCACGTGAACCCGATCGGCCCGCGCGGTGTGTACGACGAGGCCAAGCGCTACGCCGAGGCGCTGACGATGGCCTACCACCGCCAGCAGGGCGTCGACACCGCGATCGTCCGCATCTTCAACACCTACGGTCCCCGCATGCGGCCGCACGACGGCCGCGCGATCCCGACTTTCCTGCGCCAGGCGCTGCAGGACCGGCCGCTGACCGTGTTCGGGGACGGCAGCCAGACCCGCAGCTTCTGTTACGTCGACGACCTGATCCGGGGCATCGTCGCCCTGGCCGAGTCCGACGTCCACACCCCGGTCAACATCGGCAACCCAGACGAGTTCACGCTGCTGGAGCTCGCCAAGGCCGTGATCGAGGTGACCGAGTCGCGTTCGGAGATCGTCTACGAGGCGCTGCCGACCGACGACCCGCAGCAGCGCCGCCCCGACATCGGCCGCGCCCGCGACCTGCTCAGCTGGGAGCCCTCGGTGGCCCTGGTCGACGGTCTGCGCAAGACGATCGAGCAGACCGGCGTCGAGCGCCTGGTCGGCGCCACCGACTAGCGAGCGCTCGCGTCCAAGCGAGCAAAGAAAAGGGCGGCCCGGAGGCCGCCCTTTCCAGCGCTTCGTGCGGCGTCAGTTACTGACTCTGAGCCGTGAACGAGAAGGTGCCGAGTGCTTCGCCGGCACTGATTTTGTTTTTGGCTGCCTCTTCGCCAGCAACTTTGGCGGCGGCTTTGCCGTCGGCGTCCGCTTCTTCGGGGGTTTTGCCGCCCCCTTCTGCTTCCGCTTTCACTTTCAGGTACGTGACCTGTTCCGCGTAGCCCTTGTAGACCGAGACGAAGCCCTGGAGGACTTCGGCCGAGATCGGCTGCAGGACTCCGGCGGCGTTGATGGCGACGGTGCGGGTCGTCGGATCGGCGGTGACGCCGGTCAGGACGATGTCGGCGATCGAGCTGCGCCCGAGGTTGCCGAGGTCGAGCGGTTTTTTGCCTTCCGATTCCGCGTTGGAGGTGGCGATGACTTCGACCGTCGCGGTTTTAGCCGCCAGGTCGACGTACATGCCGCCGAGCGTGATCGTGGTTGCGATCTCCGTGCTGGGCCCGGTCGGCAGTTTCTGGATCATGTTGATGCCGATGCCGCTCTGGACGGTGCCAGCGGTCCCCGTGGGAGAGACGGTGCCACCGAGGATCGGACCGGTGAAGACCGATCCGGTCTGCTGGGTCAGGCCCAGCGGCTGCAGCGCCACTTTGACGTTGCTCAGTTTTTCGAGCAGGACAGGGCTGCCGCTGAACGTCATGTTCCCCACGGGCAGAACCGTGACGGTGCCGGGCTGCACTTCACTCGCGCCCTTGCCGATCAGCTTGTTCTTGAGGAACGGCTTCGGCT
Organism: Solirubrobacterales bacterium; assembly: GCA_036265715.1. Taxonomy (GTDB): domain Bacteria; phylum Actinomycetota; class Thermoleophilia; order Solirubrobacterales; family 70-9; genus VAYN01. The sequence continues at coordinate 6,416 of DATAON010000100.1, forward strand.
TGCCCTGGGCGTAGCCGAGCTTCTTGTTCAGGTTGGTGGCTGCCGCGTTGGTCAGCTTCAGCTTCTTGACGGTCAGGTTGACGCCGAAGCCTTTGCGGGTCTGCGACCAGCCGGCGACGGTGGCGAACTTGACTTTCTTGCCGCCGACCTTGGCGAACAGGGCCTTCTTCTTCGTGTTGAGAACCAGACCCTTAACCGGTGCGCTCTTCTTGCCGGCCTTGAACTTGAGTCCACCCCCAAGGGTGACTTCACCCAGTCCCGTGGTCGGGTCGACCGAGCCACCGGTGTTCTTGAAGGTCGCCTTCTGGCCCTTGAGCTTTGCCGACCCTTCCTTCTGCACCTTGATGCCGAAGGTCTTCAGGTAGTTCGTCCAACCTCCATTGAGGGTGACGGTGGTGGTACCGCCGCCAACCGGGTCGGAAGCCGCGGAAGCAAAGGGAGCGAAGGCCAGCAGCGCGAACAGCGCCGTCGCCAGGATCCCGGCGGGCAGCATCTTCCCCCTAGCCTTGCGTGGCTGGGATGCATCGTTCATATAGATATTCCTCCGTCTGATTGCCGCCCCCTGCGTTCCCGAGCTGGCGACGCACGGCAAAGTTGGTTGAGACCAGACTATTCCCGGTCAATGACCTTAACAACCCTCTTTTAGGGGCTTTGTTGCGTACCTCCAGTGGGCGAAGGCTTGCCCGCGAGGCCATTCACACCGCGCCCCAATATCCTCCCTGGCGATGGCATCCACGAACCGTCCCCCGGTGGAGGAGACGCACCGCACGATCGCCCCGCTGGTGGGCCCCGACGACGATCGCGTCTTCACCGACTCGGGCATCGAGATCGACGGGCTCTACGGGCCCGAGGACGTGGCTCCGAATCTGGAGGAGCGCCTCGGCGAGCCGGGGCAGCCGCCGTTCACGCGCGGGATTCACGAGGGGATGTACCGCGACCGGCTCTGGACGATGCGCCAATACGCTGGCTTCGCCTCCCCCGAGGACACCAATGAGCGCTACCGCTACCTGATCGAGCATGGCTCGACCGGGCTCTCGATGGCCTTCGACCTGCCGACCCAGCTCGGCCGCGACTCCGACGACCCGCTCTGCAACGGCGAGGTCGGGCGCACCGGGGTGCCGATCGACACGATCGAGGACATGCGGATCTGCTTCGACCAGATCCCGCTCGACGGCGTCTCCACCTCGATGACGATCAACGCCCCGGCGCCGATCCTGCTGCTGCTCTACGAGCTGGTCGGCGAGGAACAGGGCGTGCCCTCCGAGAAGCTGCGCGGCACCGTCCAGAACGACGTGCTGAAGGAGTACATGGCGCGGGGCAACTACATCTACCCGCCCGAGCCGACGATGCGGCTGACCACGGACCTGTTCGAGTACTGCCAGACCCACGTGCCGAAATGGAACACGATCTCGATCTCCGGGTACCACATCCGCGAGAAGGGCTGCTCGGCTGTGCAGGAGGTCGCCTTCACGCTCTCCAACGCGATCGCCTACGTCGAGGCGGCGCTGGAGCGGGGGCTGAAGATCGACGATTTCGCGCCTCGCCTCGCCTTCTTCTTCAACTGCCACAACAACGTCTTCCAGGAGATCGCCAAGTTCCGGGCGGTGCGGCGGATGTGGGCGAAAATCGTCGCCGAGCGGTTCGGCGCCGAGAACCCGAAATCGATGCAGATCCGCTTCCACACCCAGACCGGCGGCGTCACTCTGCAGGCCCAGCAGCCGGAGGTCAACATCATCCGCGTCGCCCTGCAGGGCTTCGCTGCCGTCGCCGGCGGCACCCAGTCTCTGCACACCAACGGCTTCGACGAGGCACTGGCGCTGCCGACCGAGCGCTCGGCCCGGATCGCGCTGCGCACCCAGCAGGTCCTCGCCTACGAGTCCGGCGTCGCCGACACCGTCGACCCCTTCGCCGGCTCCTACTTCGTCGAGTCGCTGACCGACGAGATCGAGCTGCGCTCCTGGGAGCTGATGGAGAAGGTCGAAGAGCTGGGCGGCTCGGTCGAGGCGCTGGAGTTCATGCAGCGGGAGATCGAGGAGTCGGCGCTGAGCTACCACGAGCGCTACCGCTCCGGCCAGGACACGATCGTCGGCGTCAACAAGTTCGTCACCGACCAGGTCGACGACGTCGACATCCTCCGCGTCGACCCCGAGGCCGAGCAGCGCCAGCTGGCCCGGCTCAAGGCCTTCAAGGAGTCGCGCGACCAGGCCGGGGTGGAGGAGAAGCTGGAGGCGCTGCGCGACGTCGCCCGCGGCGACGGCAACCTCCTGCACCCGATCCGCGCCGCCCTCGCCGCCGACGCCTCGATCGGCGAGGTCTGCGGCGCGATGCGCGAGATCTTCGGCGAATACAAGGGCGGCGCCTTCTTCTGAGCACTCCGCGGTGCCTTTTCATCGCATAGCGACGCAAAGGCACCACTGAACGGACTTTCCCAGCCGTGGGGCCGGGCAGGAACGGGTGGCTGCTGGTGGAAGCGGCCAGCATGATTGAGGTTTCGAGGACGCTGATGAAGTCCGAACCCGAGCTCGCCGACCTGATCGAGGCCGTCGAGGGGCTCGAGGTGACGATGGCCGAGAAGGGCTTCGGCACCCGCGTCGAGATCCGGGCCGCCGAGCACAGCGGCCTCGGCGAGGCAGACCTGGAAGCGGTCCTCGACCGCCTGGCCGAACCGCAGCGCCGACCCTTCAGCTGAACCCCTCTTTGAACGTGCATCTCCCACCTAATTGGGCGGCTGACGCCGGCCCAGAAAGCGAGTCCCGAAAGTGAACAAGTTGAAGCGCCACCTCTCGGTGGCCAATGTCCTGTCCCTGGTCGCCATCTTCGTCGCCCTCAGCGCCACCGCGGTCGCGGCGACCAAGATCGGCCCCGGGCAGGTCAAGGCCGTGAACATCGCCAACCAGGCGGTCACCAACTCGAAGATCAAGACCCAGGCGGTCACCTCCGGCAAAATCAAGAACCTCGGGATTGTCTCCGGCGACCTCGCCGCCAACTCGGTTCTGAACTCGAAGATCGCCAGCAAGGCCGTGACCAACGCCAAGCTCGGCAACGAAGCCGTCAGCGCCGCCAAGCTGGGCAAGAAAGCGGTCACCGAAAACAAACTCGCTGCCGAAGCCGTGACCACCGGCAAGCTCCGCAACGAAGCGATCAGCTCGGCGAAGCTGTCCGCCACCCTGTGGAAGCAGCTGCTGAAGAACACGACCTACGTGACCGCGACCAGCGGGCCGCAGTCGGAAACCAACAAAACGGTTCTCGCCAACTGCCCGGCCGGCAAGGAAGCGATCGGCGGCGGTGTCCGCATCACCGGGGCCAACGCCAACGTGGTCCCGACCGAATCGGCGCCTGAATTCAACGCCGCTGGAGTCCGCACCGGCTGGAGCGCCTCGGGCCGGGAGCTCGTGGCCGAGCCGCTGAGCTGGACGATCCTCTCCTACGCGGTCTGCGCCGAACTTTAAGCGCCGCGCCAGCGACACACAGATGTGCCTGGGAGGGCCCGCGCGAGCGGGCCCTCCGCACGTCTGGGGGCACCGCCCGCCCGGCGTAAATAGAATCCCGCGCCGCCCCCGACCCCGGAGTCCCTGACGATGCGAGAGAAGAACCCGATCACCCACGACGAGAAGCTCGCCTACCTGCGCGAGCTGCGCGAGTCGGCGATCAACTCCGCCTCCGAGGAGGCGGTGGAGAAGCAGCACGCCAAGGGCAAGATGACCGCTCGCGAGCGGGTCGAGAAGCTGCTCGACCCCGGCTCCTTCGAGGAGCTTGACACCTTCGTGCGCCATCGCACCTACGACTTCGAGATGCAGAAGAAACGGCCCTGGGGCGACGCCGTCGTCACCGGCCACGGCACGATCGAAGGCCGCACGGTCTTCGTCTTCTCTCAGGACTTCACGGTCTTCGGCGGCTCGCTCGGCGAGGTGATGGCGGAGAAGATGTGCAAGGTCATGGATCTCGCCGCCCAGGTCGGGGCGCCGGTGATCGGGATCAACGACTCCGGCGGCGCCCGCATCCAGGAGGGCGTGGTCAGTCTCGGCGCTTACGGCGACGTCTTCGTCCGCAACGTCCAATGCTCCGGCGTGATCCCGCAGATCAGCCTGATCATGGGCCCCTGCGCCGGCGGCGCCGTCTACTCGCCAGCGATGACCGACTTCATCTTCATGGTCAAAGAGACCTCGCACATGTTCATCACCGGGCCGGAGGTGATCAAGACCGTGACCGGCGAGGAAGTCGAGTTCGAGGAGCTCGGCGGGGCGATGAGCCATAACTCGAAGTCGGGCGTCGCCCACTTCGCCTCCGAGGACGAGGAGAGCTGCCTCGAGGACGCCCGCTACTTGCTCAGCTTCCTGCCCTCGAACAACCTCGAGGCGCCGCCGCGGTTCGAGCCCAGCGACGATCCCGATCGCGAAGACGAGGAGCTCGACACGCTCGTCCCCGACGACCCTTCGAAGCCCTACGACATGCGCAAGGTGATCGCCCGCATCGTCGACGACGAGGAGTTCTTCGAGGTCCACGAGCACTTCGCGAAAAACATCGTCTGCGGCTTCTCGCGGCTCGACGGCTATCCGGTCGGGATCGTCGGCAACCAGCCCGCCTTCCTCGCCGGCGTGCTTGACATCGAGGCTTCCGAGAAGGCTGCCCGCTTCGTCCGCACCTGCGATTGCTACAACGTGCCGATCCTGACCTTCACCGACGTGCCCGGCTTCCTGCCCGGCACCGACCAGGAGTGGAACGGGATCATCCGCCACGGCGCCAAGCTGCTCTACGCCTTCACCGAGGCGACCGTGCCGAAGCTCACCGTGGTCACCCGCAAGGCCTACGGCGGCGCCTACGACGTGATGAACTCGAAGCACATG
>DATAON010000101.1:0-69532 GCA_036265715.1 Solirubrobacterales bacterium
GACCGCGCGCGCGGTCGCCGACGCCGGCATCAAGGCGACGATCGGGGCGCCGCTGTTCGACGTCGGCCGCGACGCCGAGGGGATGCGGCGCTCGGCGCTGGCCAGCCTCGACCACCTCGCCGGGCTCGGCCCGGCGATCTCCCCCGCCCTCGCCCCGCACTCGATCTACATGGTCAGCGAGAAGTCGCTGCGCTGGATCGCCGAGCTCGGGGCCGAGCGCGAGGTGCCGATCCACACCCACCTCTCCGAGACCCAGCACGAGGTCGAAGAGTGCATCGCCACCCACGGCGAGCGGCCTGCCTTCTACCTCGACCGGCTCGGGGCGTTGAACGAGCGCACGGTGCTCGCCCACGGCGTCTGGCTCGACCCCGAGGAGCTGGCGCTGATCGCCGAGCGCGGAGCCACCGTCGTCACCAACCCGGTCGCCAACATGAAGCTGGCGGTCGGCGGCGTCTTCCCGCACGCGGCGGCGCGGGCGGCCGGGGTCGCCGTCGGGCTCGGCAGCGACGGCGCCGGCTCCAACGACTCGCTCGACCTGCTCGCCGACCTGAAGATCTTCGCGCTGATCCAGAAGCACGCCGCCGCCGACCCGACCGCGATCGAGGCGGCCGAGGCCTGGGCGCTCGCCATTGGCGCCCGGGCGCCGCTGCTCGGCGCCGGCGAGCCGCTCACGCCCGGGGCCGCCGCCGACTTCCTGCTGCTGACCCCGGGCGCGCCCGAGCTCGCGATCGGCGACCTCGAGGCTGACCTCGTCTACGCCGCGTCCGGCGCGGTGGTCGACACCGTCGTCGTCGACGGCCGGGCGCTGATGCGTGGAGGCGAGCTGCCGGAACTGGCCGAAATCGTCGTCCGCGCGGGCGAGCGCGCGCGGCGGCTGGGTCTGGGAACCGCCGCGTAGGCAATCCTGCGTAAGCCGGGCCGGAGCGGGGTATAGGCTCGGCTCCAGTGCCCCCTGCCGAGGCAGCTACCGACATAGATCCGCTTTCCGGCGCCTCCTCGGTCACCTACCAGGGCGCGACCAAACGGTACGGCGACTCCGCGGTCGCGGCGGTCGACAACCTCACGCTCGAGGTTCCCGCCGGCGAGATCTGCGTCCTCGTCGGCCCCTCCGGCTGCGGCAAGACGACGGCGATGCGGATGGTCAACCGCACGGTCGAGATGAGCGCCGGCGACATCCTCGTCGGCGGCGAGTCGGTGCGCAGCAAGGACGCCGCCCAGCTGCGGCGGGAGATCGGCTACGTGATCCAGCAGATCGGCCTCTTCCCGCACCGCACGATCAGCGAGAACATCGGCACGGTGCCGCAGCTGCTCGGCCGCAAGAAGGAGTGGATTCGCGAGCGCTCGGCCGAGCTGCTGGCGCTGGTCGGGCTCGACCCCGACCTCGGCGACCGCTACCCCGCCCAGCTCTCCGGCGGCCAGCAGCAGCGCGTCGGCGTCGCCCGCGCGCTCGCCGCCGACCCGCTGGTGATGCTGATGGACGAGCCCTTCGGCGCGATCGACCCGATCAACCGCGAGCGCCTGCAGAACGAGTTCCTGCGCCTCCAGGCCCAGGTCAAGAAGACGGTCCTCTTCGTCACCCACGACATCGACGAGGCGATCAAGATGGGCGACCGGATCGCGGTCATGCGCGAGGGCGGGCGGGTCGAGCAGTACGCGACCCCGGCTGAGCTGCTGATGGCCCCCGCCAACGAGTTCGTCGAGGACTTCGTCGGCGCCGACCGGGCGCTGAAGCGGCTGGCGCTGATGCGGGTCAGCGACATCGACCTCTGGGAGGCGCCCTGGGCGACCGCCGGCCAGCCGACCTCCGAGGTGCGAGCCAAGCTCGACGCGCCCGACGTCGAAGTCCCCTACCCGCTGCTGGTCGACGCCCAGCGGCGGCCGCTGGGCTGGCTCTCCGGCCGCGACCTCGCCGGCGACACGGTCCCCGAGCGCCCCGACTCGCCGCTGGGCCCGCTGCTCGACCGCGACGACGTGATGCGCGACGCGCTCGCCGACATGCTCCAGGGCGGCGCCCAGTACGCCGCCGTGACCGACGCCAGCGGCGCCGTCGTCGGCGTCCTCTCGGTCGAGATCATCTCCGAGTTCCTGGTCTCGCCGGCGGCCGTGGTCGATGAGCACCCGGCGGCTGAGCGGCCGCTCAGCGACGAGGCTCCCGATGCTTGACCCGACCGTGGTCGCCGAGGTCGGCAAAGTCGGTGAGGGCTTCGTCAGAGAACGCAACTCCGGCGAACTCCCTTGTCAGTCGACCGAGGCACTGTTCTGTTGGGACTGGGCCCGCGACAACTTCGACCGCTACGAGACGCCGCTGCGCCAGCACGTCGAACTTGTCCTGATCGCAGTCGCGATCGGCTTCGTGCTTGCCTTCGCTCTCGCTCTGCTCGCCCACCGCCACCGCTGGCTGCGACCGCCCTTCCTGCTCGGCACGGGCGTCCTCTACACGATCCCCAGCATCGCCTTCTTCTTCCTGCTGCTGCCGATCACTGGCCGCGGCCGCGACACCGCGGTCATCGCCCTCAGCGCCTACACGCTGCAGATCATCTACAGGAACACGGTGATCGGCCTCGACAACGTCTCCCCCGCCGCGGTCGAGGCAGCCCGCGGGATCGGAATGACCCGGCGTCAGATTCTTTGGAAGGTCGAGATTCCGCTGGCCCGGCCGGAGATCTTCGCCGGGCTGCAGATCGCCACCGTCAGCACCGTGGCGCTGGCGACCCTGGCGACCTTCGCCCGCGGCGGCGGACTCGGCGAACCGATCTTCGGCGGAGAACTCGGGATCGACTTCAAGACCAACATCATCATCGCGGGAGGGCTCGCCGTTCTGCTGGCGGCCGCCTTCGGCATCCTGCTGCTGTGGGTGCAGCGGTTGGTCACTCCCTGGCGTCGGGTGGGGACGCAATGAACGCGCTGATGTCGCAGCTGCCTTTCGGCTCGGTCCAGGGCGCGATCGAATTCATCTTCGAGCCGCAGTACTCGAACGTCACCGGCGGCAACAAAGTCGGCGGTATCGACAAGGTGATCGAACTGATGATCAACCAGCTGCAAGTGACCGTGATCTCGCTGGCTATCGCAATGCTGATCGCCTTCCCGATCGCCCTCTACCTCGGCCACAAGCACAAGTTCGAAACGGTGGCGATCGCCTTCGGCAACGCCGGCCGCGGCATCCCCGAGCTTGCCCTAATTGCCTTCATGGCGGCGGCGATCGGGGTCGGCCTGCTCAACGTCGCGATCGCGCTCGCGGTGCTCGGCATCCCGCCGATCCTCACCAACACCTTCGTCGGCATCCACCAAGTCGACCGGGCAGCGGTCGACGCGGCGCGCGGGATGGGGATGACCGAGTTCGAGATCCTCCGCAAGGTCGAGATCCCGCTGGCGATCCCGACCCTGATGGGCGGGATCCGCGGCGCCGCGGTCGCGATCGTCGCCACCGCCACGATCGCGCCCCTGGCGGGCTACGAGACGCTCGGCGACTTCATCATCAACGAAAATGTCTACGGCGAGAACGGAGTGCTGGCGGGGGCGATCCTCGTGGCGCTCCTGGCCCTTGCCCTCGAGCTGGCGCTCGCAGGGATCCAGCGCCTGCTCACCTCACCCGGGCTGAAGCCGAGGCCGGCGTGAACCAGTTCAAAACCCACCAAGGAGGCACGAAGTGAACATGAACCCGACCCGATGGCGAGCGGTGCTCGCCCTGATGGCAGCGCTGGCCCTGACCGTAGGCGTCACCGCGTGCGGCAGCAGCGACGACAGCAGCAGCGGCTCCGCCACCGAAACGGAATCGACCGAAGGCGGCGAAGAAGGCGGCGGCGCGATCGTCGACAACCCCGAAAACGCCAAAGTCACCCTGACCGTCGGCTCGAAGAACTTCACCGAACAGATCATCCTCGGTGAGATCTACGCGCAGGCGCTGGAAGCGGCCGGCTACAAGGTCAAGAAAGACCTCAACCTCGGCTCCGAAACCGTGGCGCTGAAAAACGTCAAAGCGGGGACGATCTCCGGCTACCCGGAGTACGTCAGCACGGCGCTGACCTCGTTCTTCGGCAAGGAACCCGAAGAAGTGCCCGCCGACGCGACCGAAGCCTACGAAGAGGCGAAGGCTGAATTCGAAAAAGAGAGCCTGACGGCGTTCCCGCCGACCCCGTTCGCCAGCGCCAACGCTGTCGGCACCACGGTCGCCACCGCCGAAAAGTACGGGCTGGAAACGGTCTCCGACCTCGAAGGCGTCTCTGAAAAACTGACGCTCTACGGCTCGCCCGAGTGCCGCCAGCGGATCGACTGCCTGGCCGGGCTGGAAAAACTGTACGGGCTGAAGTTCAAGAAGTTCACGCCCGTCGACATCGGCCTCCGCTACACGGTGCTGGACAAGGGGCAGAACAACCTCTCGATCCTCTTCACCACGGATCCACAGCTCTCGGCCGAGAGCGACAAGTACGTGATCCTCGAAGACGACAAGAAGGTCTTCCCGGCCGGCAACGTGATCTGGGTGACGACCCCGAAGGTCGTCGAAGAAGCCGGACCGGACTACGAAAAGACGATCACCCAGGTGCAGGAAGGCATGGATCTGGAAGTGATCCAGGAGCTCGGCGCCCGGGTCGAACTCGAAAAGGAACCGGCGGCCAAAGTGGCGGCGGAATACCTCGAAGCGGCGGGGTACACCGGCTAGTGAATTGGTGGGGCTCCGGGGGAGGGGTTGTGTGCCCCTCCCCCGGAGGCCGTCGCGCAGCTGACGTCTACGTCCGAGGGATGGGTACCCCTCCGCCGGAGACCGTCGCGCAGCTGGGCGAACTCCGGAGGCGCCAACGAGCTCCCCTTGAGCCTCCGTCGGAGGGGTACCCATCCCTCCCACGAGAGCGCTCAGGCAGGTACGGCTTGGCGGCTACGCAGGTGGGCGAAGGAGACGTGGGCGGCCCAAGCTGCGGCGAGGCCGGAGATGCCGGCTAGGAGAAGGGCGACGCGGGGGTCGTAGGTTTGGGAGAGCCAGCCGACGAGGGGGGCGCCGATCGGGGTCGAGCCGAGGAAGACGACCGAGTAGAGGGCCATCACCCGGCCTCGCATCTCCGGCGCCACCGCCAGCTGCAGCGAGGAGTTGATCGTCGCCGCGAAGGTCACCGCGGCGCCGCCGAGCACGACCAGCAGCGGGATCTCGAAGGCCAGCGAGGGCATCACCGCCGCCCCCAGGGCGGAGACGCCGAAGGCGAGGGCGCCGCCGGCGATCAGGCGCGGGCCGGTGCGGCCGTGGGCGCCGTTGATCAGGGCGCCGGCGATCGAGCCGACCGCCATCGCCGAGACCAGCGCCCCGTAGACCATCGCGCCGCCGCCGAAGCTGAACTTGGCCAGCAGCGGCAGCACCACCTGGAAGTTGAAGCCGAGCGTCCCGACCAGTCCCATCAGCGCCAGCGGCAGCGCCAGCTCGGGGGTGGCGATCACGTAGCGCAGGGCGGCGCGGATCGCGCCGCGCTCGCGCGGCGCCACCGGCGGCTCCTCCAGGCGCCTGGAGTCCATACCGAGCAGGGCGAGGATCATCGCCACGAAGGTGAGCGCGTTGAGCGCGAAACAGGGGACGACGCCGACGGTGGCGATCAGGATCCCGGCGATCGCCGGGCCGACGATCCGCGCCGCCTGGACGATCACGCTGTTGAGGCTGACCGCGTTGACGACCCGGTCGGGGCCGACCACCTCGATCACGAAGCTCTGCCGGGTCGGGTTGTCGACGGCGTTGAGCAGGCCGAAGGCGAAGACGCCGAGGTAGACCATCCACGGGGTCACCACGCCGGTGGCGGTGACGATCAGCAGGCCCAGGGCGGGGATCATCATCAGCGCCTGCGTGGTCAGCAGCAGGCGGCGCTTTGACATGCGGTCGGCGAGCAGCCCGCCCCAGGCCCCGAACAGGAGCATCGGCAGGAACTGCAGGGCGGTGGTGAGGCCGACGGCGATGCCGCTGTCGGTCAGCGTGAGGATCAGCCAGACCGCGGCGACGGTCTGCATCCAGGTGCCGGAGAGGGAGATCAGCTGGCCGGCGAAGTAGCGGCGGTAGTTGGGGACCTCGAGCGAGTTGAAGGATCGGCGCAGGTGGTGCCTCATGAACCGGCCCCGCGCCCGGACCGCGGCTCCCCCTCTCGCATCCGGTCGAGGATCTCCGCCGCCCGCTCCAGCGTCTCCACTTCGGCGGGCGTGAGGTCACGCATGTGGCGCGCCAGGTAGGCGTTCTTGCGCCCGCGCAGCCGCCGCAGGCGCTCGCGGCCGGCGGCGCTGAGCGCGATCAGGGCGCTGCGGCGATCGGCCGGGTCGGGCGTGCGCTCGATCAGCCCCTCCCGCTCCAGGCATCCCAGCGTGCGCGTCATCGTCGGTCGCTTGACCCGCTCGATGTCGGCCAGCTCGCTCGGCGTCAGTGGGCCGAAGCGGCCGATCGAGGCCAGGGTCGCGGTCGAGGTCGGCGTCAGCCCATTCGCCTCCGCGGCCGCCTCCTGGCGCAGGCGCCGGGAGGTCCGCACGATCGCCATCCGCAGCTTCGCCGCGGTGTCGGTGAGGGAGGTGTCGGGTTTCGTCGCCATTGATTAGCTCTGGTAATTAGTTTAGCGAACCATTTCGCTCGATGCAAGCGAACGCGTTCGCGACATTGACCCGACCAGAGATGGGTCAATGTCGCAAGCGCGAAGGGAACCCGCTGCTGGCTAAGCGGCGTAGCGCTTCTCGGCGCGAGCCCGCGCCTTTGCCGCCTCGACCTCGCGGTCCTTCGGCGGCGCCGCGCTGACCAGGCGCTCGAGCAGCGCCCGCGTCGTCGCGGCGATCTCCTCGACGGCCTCGTCAAAGGCCTCCTGGTTGGCCTTCGACGGCTTCGTCGAGCCGCTGATCTTGCGCACGTACTGCAGCGCGGAGGCCTGGACCTCGTCCTCGGTTGCGGGTGGATCGAAATTGTGGAGGGTTCTGATGTTTCTGCACATGTGTCCGATCTTAGAAGCCAAGGTTGGCGGTGTGAAATCCTGCGCCGAGTGACCGATGTTGCCGAAGCGCGCGACAAACGCTGGCTTGGCCTGATCCTGCTCTGCTCGGCCCAGTTCGTGGTCGTGCTCGACGCCTCGATAGTCAACGTGGCGCTGCCGACGATCGGCGAGGCGCTCGACTTCACGGAGAGCAGCCTGCCCTGGGTTGTCAACGCCTACGTGCTGACCTTTGGCGGCTTCCTCCTGCTCGGCGGCCGCCTCGCCGACCTGCTCGGGCGCCGCCGCATCTTCATGATCGGGCTCGTCGTCTTCGCGCTCGCCTCACTGGCCGGCGGCCTCGCCACCAGCTCCGGGCAGCTGATCGCCGCTCGCGCGGTCCAGGGCCTCGGCGGCGCCCTCCTCTCCCCCGCCGCGCTCTCGATCGTCGCCACCACCTTCAAAGACGGCGCCGAGCGCAACAAAGCGCTGGGCGTTTGGGGCGCGGTCGCCGGCTCCGGCGGCGCCGCCGGCGTCCTGCTCGGCGGCGTCCTGACCGAATACCTCGGCTGGGAGTGGGTGCTGTGGGTCAACGTCCCGATCGGGATCGCCGCCGCCGCGATCGCGCCGACCCTGCTCGCCGAAACCCGCGACGAGGGCGAGGTCCGCCACTTCGACGTCGCCGGCGCAGTGACGGTCACCGCCGGCCTCTCCAGCCTCGTCTTCGCGCTGGTCGATGCCAACGAGGTCGGCTGGGGCTCGACCCAGACGATCCTCACCCTGGTCGGCTCGGCCCTGCTGCTGGCCGCCTTCGTCGTCATCGAGAGCCGCTCGCGGGCGCCCCTGGTCCCGTTCTCGATCTTCCGCGTGCGAACGATCAGCGGCGCCAACGTGGTCGGGCTGCTGGTCGGCGCCTCCCTCTTCTCGATGTTCTTCTTCATCAGCCTCTACATGCAGCAGGTGCTTGGCTACAGCGCGATCAAGGCCGGGCTCTCCTACCTGCCGCTGGCGGTCTCGATCATCCTCTCGGCCGGGATCGCCTCGCAGCTGGTGACCAAGGTCGGGTTCAAGCCGATCCTCGCGACCGGCATGGCGCTGATCGCCGCCGGCCTGATCTGGTTCTCCCAGATCTCCGTCGACGGCAGCTTCCTTGGCGACATTCTCGGACCCTCATTGCTCGCGGCGGTCGGGCTTGGCTTCTCCTTCGTGCCGGTGACGATCGCCGCCGTCTCGGGGATCGAAGACCGCGAGCAGGGCCTTGCCAGCGGTCTGATCAACACCTCCCAGCAGGTCGGCGGCGCCCTCGGGCTGGCGATCCTCGCCGCCGTCTCCAGCTCGGTCACCGGCAACTCGCTCGACCCCGCCGTGCTAACCGAAGGCTTCCAGGACGCATTCACGGTCGGCGCCGGCTTCGCGATCCTCGGCCTGATTGCGACCCTGGTGATGATCCGCAGCAGCGACAGCCGCGCCCATGTCGCCCTCGGCGGCGACGACGCCGAGTTGCCGGTTACTGACGCATAACGAGAGGAACCGGCAACTCGCGAGCGCCGCGCCTCAGGCGTCGCTGCGGCGGTGCACTTCGGTCGCCGAGGCCTGGTCGCGCGGGCGCACGACGATCTCGTCGATGTTCACGTGCGCGGGCAGCTCGACCGCCCAGCGGATGCACTCGGCGATGTCCTCGGCCCGCAGCGGCGTCATCCCGTCGTAGACCTTCGCCGCCGCTGCCTCGTCGCCCTCGAAGCGGACCAGGGAGAACTCGGTCTCGACCATCCCCGGCGCGATCTCGGTGACGCTGACCGGCTCGCCGAGGAGCTCCAGGCGCAGCGTCCGCAACGCCGCCCGCTGCGCGTGCTTGGCGGCCGAGTAGCCGGCGCCGCCGCGGTAGACCTCGAAGGCGGCGATGCTGGTGACTGCGACCACGTGGCCGGCGCCGGAGGCGATCAGGCGCGGCAGCAGGGCGCGAGTCATCCGCAGCGTCCCCAGCACGTTGGCGTCGAACATCCAGCGCCAGCGCTCCTCGTCAGCCTCGCTCAGGTGCTCCAGCCGCAGCGCGCCGCCAGCGTTGTTGACCAGCACGTCGCACTCGGGGATCGCGGCGGCGAAAGCGGCGACCGACTCGGGGTCGGTGACGTCGAGCGCGACCGCCTCGCCGCCGATCTCCGCCGCCAGCGCTTCGAGGCGGTCGAGGCGGCGAGCGCCGAGGACCGTGCGGTAGCCGCTGGCGGCAAGCGCCCTCGCCGTCGCGGCGCCGATTCCGCTCGAAGCGCCAGTGATGACCGCGGTGCCCGCCATCGGCCCAACAATAGGGGTCCGCGCCTCGGCGTCGAAGCAGTTGCGGTGAGCCCCGCCACCGCACCGACGCCGGTCCACTATCCGCCGGGAATGGACGCCCGCAGCACCCGCGTCGCCGCGCGTCTGAACACGCCGATGCTGATCGCGGCGGCGCTGACCCTGCCGACGGTTGCGATCACCGAGTCGGAGCCGGGCGGCACCCTGGAGGCAGTCGCCCATGTCCTCAACTGGGTCACCTGGCTCGCCTTCCTGTTCGAGTTCGTGGTCATGCTCGCGGTCGTCCCCGACCGCTGGGCCTGGCTGCGCCGCCACCCGCTCGACGCCGTGATCGTCTTCCTCACCCCGCCGGTGCTGCCGGCCGGCCTGCAGAGCCTGCGGGTCCTGCGCCTGCTGCGGCTCCTGCGGCTGCTGCGCCTGGCCCAGCTCTCGCGCGAGGCCTTCTCGCTGGAGGGGGTGCGCTACGCGGCCCTGCTGGCGCTGCTCTCTGCGGTCGGCGGCGCCGCCCTGTTCGGCGCCTTCGAGGGGCACCACCAGCAGCTCACCTTCTGGGAGGACCTCTACTGGGCGATCACGACGATGACCACGCTCGGCTCGGGCATCGAGGCGACCACCACCGGCGGCCAGATCGTCTCCGTCGTCGTCCTCCTGGTCGGGATCGGCTTTGTCGCCCTGCTCACCGGCTCCTTCGCCCAGCGCTTCCTGGCGCCGGAAATCTCCGAAATCGAGCGGGAGCTGGCCGAAGAGGAGCTCTCGGCCGAGCAGGTGGCGCTGCGGGAGCTGAAAAGCGTTCAGGAGCAGCTGCAGGCGCTCGAGGTAGCGGTCGAGCAGATGGTCGCCCAGCGCGCCGCGCCCGCGAAAGCCCCGGCGGAGCCCGGCGGCGGCTAGTCCTCGGGCTGCTCGGAGGCGATCTTCGCCTCCAGCTCCTTCATCACTTCGGGGTCGCGCAGGGTGGTGACGTCGCCCAGAGCGCGGCCCTCGGCGATGTCGCGCAGGAGCCGGCGCATGATCTTGCCGGAGCGGGTCTTTGGCAGTTCGTCGGCCCAGATGATCCGCTTCGGGCGGGCGAACTTGCCGATCCGCTCGGCGACTTCGCCGCGGATGCCCTCGACCAGCTCGTCGTCGGGCTCGGTGCCGCCGCGGACGGTGACGAAGGCGCAGATCGCCTGGCCGGTGTCCTCGTCGGCCTGGCCGATCACGGCCGCCTCAGCGACGTCGGGGTGGGCGACGATCGCCGACTCGACCTCGGCGGTCGAGAGGCGGTGGCCGGAGACGTTGACGACGTCGTCGATGCGGCCGATCACCCAGAGGTAGCCGTCGGAGTCGCGGCGAGCGGCGTCGCCGACCAGGTAGCGCTCCTTGCCGAAGCGAGCGAAGTAGGTCTCGACGAAGCGGTCGTCCTCCTTGTAGAGGCCGCGCAGCATCGAGGGCCAGGGGCGCTCCAGGACCAGCAGGCCCTGGCCTTCGTCGATCGGCTCGCCGTCAGACTCACCGACCACCTGCGCCTCGACCCCGGGGAACGGCGTCGTCGCCGAGCCCGGCTTGGTCGCGGTGATCCCCGGCAGCGGCGTGATCATGATCGCGCCGGTCTCCGTCTGCCACCAGGTGTCGACGATCGGACAGCGCTCGCCGCCGATCACCTGGTGGTACCAGAGCCACGCCTTCGGGTTGATCGGCTCGCCGACCGAGCCGAGCAGGCGCAGGCTCGAGAGGTCGAACTTCGCGGGGATCTCCGCCCCCCACTTGATGAAGGTGCGGATCGCGGTCGGCGCCGCGTAGAGGATCGTCGCCTTCGTCTCCTGCACGGTCTCCCACCAGACCCCCTGGTGGGGATAGTCGGGCGCCCCCTCCCACATCACCGAGGTCGCGCCGTTGGCGAGCGGGCCGTAGACGATGTAGGAGTGGCCGGTGATCCAGCCGACGTCGGCGGCGCACCAGTAGACGTCGGACTCGGGCTTGAGGTCGAAGACGTAGCGGTGGGTGGCGGCGACGCCGGTCAGGTAGCCGCCCGTCGTGTGCAGGATCCCCTTCGGCTTCGCGGTTGAGCCGGAGGTGTAGAGGATGAACAGCGGGTGCTCGGCCTCCATCGGCTCGGCCGCGCACTCGGGCTCGGCGGCAGCGCAGATCTCGTCGTAGAAGACGTCGCGGCCGGCGGTCATCGGGCACTCGATCCCGGTGTGGCGGACGACGACGATCGTCTCCAGGGCGTGGTGGCTCGCCATGTGCTCGTCGACGGTCGGCTTGATCGGGGCGGTCTTGCCCTTGCGGCGGGCGCCGTCGACGGTGACGAGGCACTTTGCTTCGGAGAAGTCCATCCGCTCGGCGACCGACTCGGCGCTGAAGCCGCCGAAGACGACGTTGTGGGGGGCGCCGATGCGCGCGCACGCGAGCATCGCGACGACGACCTCGGGGATCATCGGCAGGTAGATCCCGACCACGTCGCCCTTTTCCACGCCCTGGCCCTTGAGCGCGTTGGCGAAGCGCTGGACCTGCGCGTGCAGCTCCGCGTAGGTGATGTCGCGGGTCTCCCCCTCCTCGCCGCGCCAGTGGTAGGCGACGCGATCGCCGATCCCGGCCTCGACATGCCGGTCGAGGCAGTTGGCCGAGGCGTTCAGCCGCCCGTCCTCGAACCACTTGTAGAAGGGTGGGTTGGAGTCGTCGAGGCCCTCGGTGGGCTCGGTGTGCCAGTCGAGGAGCTCCTTGGCCTGGGCGCTCCACCAGGCCTCAGGGTCCCTGGCGGCCTCCTCGTAGATCGCGGGGTCGCTCCACAGCGCCTGCTCGACGAACTGTGCCGGCGGATCGAACTTCTCGACCTCCAGCATCGCCTCGATCTCCTGCTCCAATCCCATTGACCGAAACCTACCTCAGCCCCGGACGGGACCGCCGGAGCGGCAGCGCCAAATCCCCCTTGTGGGGGGGGAGCGGGGGCCTATCGACTTTGTTCAGACGTATCGAACAAAGTCGATAGGCCGAGATCGCGCCCGCGCAGCGTGGTGCGCTAGTAGCCGGGCGGGTGCCGGACTATGAAGCCTTCGGTGCTGCTCGTCGGCGAGGAGTGCCAGCGCGGGCCGGGGCCGCCGACGGTGTCGAAGGCGAGGCCGGCGATGATCATCCAGGTGTGACCAGCGTTGGCGTAGACGGTGATCCACTTGCCCGCGCCCGGTTCGCCCCAGCTCTCGAGGCCGGTCGAGTCGAGCGGGCTTTCGAGGAAGCCGCCGCCGTGCAGGGCGAAGCTGACCGCGCCGGAGCAGTCGTAGCCGGAGGATTCGAAGGAGCCGTGGCCGCCGCCCCAGATGTAGGGCGTGGAGGCGATCGAGTTGGCGGCCGCGATCGCGCTCTTGACCGCGTCGGGCGCGTTAGCCGGGGCGCTGGCTTCGCTTTCGCTGATGAAGCCGGCGCTTTCGCCCGGGTTCAGCGGCGCTGGGACGCTGGCGCCGGCCGGCAGCGGCGCGCCTTCCTCGGCGATCTGCTGGGAGATGTCGGCGAGGTTGTCGTTCAGCGCTTCTTCTTCGGACTCCAGTTCGTTCATCGAGGCGCGGCGTTCGGCCTGGGCGGCCTGCAGTTCGCCGTAGCGCGCCTCCGCTTCGGCGCTGCGGGCGGCGACTTCCTGCTCGATCGCGGCGATCGAGTCGCGCGCTTCTTCGACCTGCGTGCGGTTGTCGGCGAGGCGCGTGACCGCGTCGGTGACTTCGTCGCGCAGCGTCTTCACCCGTCCCACCACCGCGTCGTCGTAGTTCTGGATCCGGTTCAGATACTCGGTCTGCGCCGACATCTCCGACCAGTTTTCGGATTCGAGGATCGCGTTGATGACGCTCGGCGACCCAGCCTCGTAGATCGCGACGAGGCGTTCGGTGAGGACCGCAAGCGAGCGGCGCAGCTTCACGCGGACTTCGTCGAGGTGGTCCTGTTCGTCTTCGAGCGCCTTGGTGGCGCGGTCGAGCTGGGACTGCTTGGCGGCGAGCTCGGATTCGACCGCGGCCAGTTCTTGGCGCAGCGCCGAGACTTCGCCGATCATCGAGTCGATCGCCTTGTTCTGGGCGGCGATCGTTTCCGCCAGCGAGCTCTGGTCGGCGCGCACCCCTTCCAGCTGGTCCTGGGTGGCGTCGTACTTTTCCTGCGGCGTCTTCGCCGGCGCGCTCGCCTCGAGCGAGACGGCCAGCGCGCAGATCGCGGTCAGGAAGAGCGCGGCAAAGAGCAGCGCCCGGCGCTTAGCGCCCGGATGTGAGCTCAAAGTCAGCAGGGTCGGGCAGGCTAGCGAAGTCGCCTGAAGATTGTTAGGAGTTGCTAATAACCTGCAACTTCCCTTGCAAATGGGCGCCTTCTGAAGGAATCAGAAGGCGCCCATCGACGGTCCTAAGAGAGCAGCTTGGCCTTGGCCGCGTCGAACTCCTCGGCGCTGAGCGCGCCTTTTTCCTTCAGCTCGTTGAGCTTGTGGAGTTCATCCGCGGGCGAGGTGTGGGCCTGCGTCCTGACGTATTCGTCGAAATGCTTTTTGGCGTCAGCCTGGGCTTTGATCGTCCGGTCCCGCATTCCGCTGCCGCGCACGATCAGGTAGATCAGGGCGGTCAGGAACGGGATGAAGACCAAGAACAGAACCCATGCTGCCTTCGCCCAGCCGGAGATCTCGTGGTCGCGGAAGAGATCAGACAGGATCGTGATCAGAATCCAGATCCAGATCACGAAGAAGAAGATCTCCAGCGCGATGAGGAGAAGTTCCCCAAAGCTGATGTCGGCAAACGGCAAGGTGCTTCCTTTCGTTCAGATGCTGCAGTGGCGGCACATGGCCGGGATTCGTGAGGGAAAGCTATCCGGCCGGGCGGCGCTCTGCATCGCCTAATTCGGGTGATTCGCCGTCGAGGCGCCAGGCGAACAGCACGGCCGCGACCGAGGTCGCCAGGTTGAGGCTGGAGACGCCGGCCCGCATCGGGATCGCCAGACGCCCGTCGGCGCGCGCCAGCAGCCCCTCGCTGAGGCCGTGGCGCTCGGTCCCGAAAGCCAGCACCGCCCGCGCCGGCAGACCGGCCGGGTCGAGCGCCTCCCCCTCCGGATCGATCGCCAGCAGCGGTCGGCCGCCCAGCTCGGGCAGCGTCTCGAGGCCCGCCACCGGCAGGGCGAACTGCAGCCCCGCCCCACCCCGGATCGCGTCCGGCCCCCAGGGGTCGTTCTCCCCCAGGGTCAGGACCGCGGCCGCGTCGGCGGCGGCGGCGACCCGCACGCAGGCGCCCATGTTGCCCATGTTGCGCGGCTGCTCGAGCAGGATCACCGGCGCCGGGCGCGGGTCGGCGAGGACCGCGGCGACGTCGACCGCCGGTCGACGGGCGAGGGCGACGACGCCGGTCCGCGGCGCCTGCGGGACCAGCGCCGCCAGGGTCCCGGGCGCGACCGTCTGCACCCGCGCCGCCAGCTCCTCGGCCAGGTCCGGGGCCAGCTCCGCCGCCAGCGACTCGAGCCCAGCCGGGTCCTCGGAGACCGCGACCTCCAGCTCGGCGCCGAAGCGCAGCGCGTGCTTGAGCGCGTGAAAGCCCTCGAGGACGGTCAGCTCGGGGTCGCGGCGGGCGCCGCGGAAGCGCTGTGCGAGGTCTTCGCCCACGCGCGCATCATGACCTGACCGGCGGAGCCTGGACCAGGCAGTCGCGCCCGCCCGCCTTCGCCACGTAGAGCGCCGAGTCGGCCCGGGCGACGAGCTCGTCGATGCTCTCGACCCGGTCCCAGACCGCGATCCCGGCCGAGCAGGTCTGCTCGCCCGGCGTCGCCGCGCGCAGCCGCTCGACGATCTCCTCGGCCTGCTCGACCGGCGTGTCGGGGATGACGACGAGGAACTCCTCGCCACCGAAGCGGACCAGGAGGTCGGCGCCGCGCAGGGCGCCGTCCCAGGCGATCGCGCACTCGCGCAGCAGCTCGTCGCCGGCGAGGTGGCCGCGGCTGTCGTTGAAGGCCTTGAAGTGGTCGATGTCGACGATCGCCAGGCAGAGATCGGACTCGGCCCGCACCGCTCGCGCCATCTCCCGCGGCAGCTGTTCGTCGAGGGCGCGGCGGTTCGGGAGGCCGGTGAGCGCATCGCTGCGGGCGAGGCTCTCGACCCGCTCCAGCAGCGTCTCGCGTTCCGCCTCGACCCGCTTCAGCTCGGTGATGTCGGTGGCACGGGCGTAGAGCATGTCTTCGTCATTGGCCAGGGCCGAGCTGGAGCGCAGCCAGTGCAGGCGGCCGTCTTTGGACCAGACCCGGGCCTCCAGGCCGACCGAGGGCTCGCCCTTGAAGACGGCGATTGCCTCGGCGACCGCGTGCTGGTGGTCGTCGGGGTGGGTGAGGTCGAGCAGGCGGCGTCCCTGCAGTTCCTCCGGCCTGTAGCCGAGGTGCTGCTCCCAGGCCTCGTTGGCCTCGACGATCCGGCCCTCGACGTCGAGCATGCAGAGCATGTCCTGCGAGAGGTCGAAGAAGCGCCGGGCGCGGCGGTCGGCGCGGGCGCGGCGGGCGACGATGAAGCTGGTGAAAAGCATCACCACGTTCAGCGAGACAGCGGTGAAGAGCCAGCGGGTGACCGGGGAGTAACCGGCCGTGCTCGGGACGAAGACAAGCGCCACCGCGTAGACGACGAGGATCCAGCCGACGTGGGCGGCGGCGACCCGACGCGGGAAGAAGTAGGCCGCGATCAGGGTCGTCCAGACCCAGATCGAGCCGAAGGTGCCGGCGGCGACGGCCGAGGCGTAGATCAACAGCCCGGTCATCACCGTGGTGGCGGCCAGCAGCGCATGCGTGACCGGCAGCGGAACCCGCGGGGCGAGCAGCCAGGAAAGGGCACCCACGGCAGCCATCACCAGGGCGATCGCGATCATGCCGAGGGCGTCAACGCCGCTGGGGTGCGGCAGGGCTAGCGAGAGGGCGACCAGGCCGCTGCCAGCGACCATCAAGGCACCGACCGCGCGGGCCTCCGACCGGCCGGGCGCCTTCAGTGCCCGCTCATCTCCGAAGAGCTCCTTCACCCGGCCTGCATCGACCGTCGAAGACGTGCGCTTTAAGCCTGGGGGACGACTATTCGACGACCCGGAACTGGCCCATCAGGCCATGGTCCTCGTGGTCGAGCATGTGGCAGTGAAGGACGAACTTTCCGGTGTAATCCGAGAAGCGGCCGGCGACGCGAATTCGTTCGCCGGGATAGACGAAGAAGGTCTCCTTGAGGCAGTCTTCCCAGGGCGGCGGTGGCTTGCCGTCGCGGGAGAGCAGGTACCAGTCGGTGTGGTGGATGTGCATCACGTGGGCGACCTTGGTGTTGTTGTGGATCTCCCAGATCTCGGTCGTGCCGAGCTTCGGCGAGGCCTCCGTGCGGGCCGGGTTGAAGGTCCTGCCGTTGAGCACCCAGGTCGGCTTGAAGTAGCCGTCGATAGCGATCTTCCAGAGCTTGTCGGGCTTGCGGTCGGCGTGGCGGGCCACGTGCGAGGCCCACTCCGGCAGCGGCCGCAGCCGGCGCGGGACCCGGGTCCGATCCTCGACCCGCTCCTGGCCGACCCAGAACTGCATCAGAGCGCCGTTGTAGGTGTGGGCCCCGTCGGGGTTGCGACCGGGATGGTGGGCGCTGCTGCGCAGCTCGACCGTCTCGCCGCGGAAGCTGGAGAAGTCGACGATCACCTCGACCCGCTCGGCCGGCCCGATCATGATCTCGCGGCGGCGAATCGGCTTCGGCATCAGCCCGCTTTCGGTCGCGATCTGGATCATCGTGGCGCCGTTGGAGAGGCGCAGGTTGTAGCTGCGGAACTGGGAGACGTTGAGGATCCGCAGCCGCTGCCGGCGGGCGCTGACCCAGTGGTGGGGCATGTAGGCGCCGTTGACGAGGATCGTCTCGCCGGCGAGTCCGTCGGCGGGAGGGCGCTCGGCGCCGAAGGGGTCGGTCAGCTGGTTCTCGCGGTCGAAGCTGCGATCGGCGATCATCAGCGGGATGTCGCGATCGCCGCGCGGCAGCGGCAGCGCCGCGTCGAACCCGTCGTCGACGATCCACATCCCCGCCAGCCCCTTCCAGACATGCGGCGCGGTGCGATCGAGGCGGTGGTCGTGGTACCACTGGAACGAGGCCCGTTCGGGGCGCCCGTCCTCGACCAGGTCGTATACGTAGGTTTTGCTGCGACCCGGCTCGAGCAGGAACTCGTTGCCGGAGTCGCGAGCCGAGAGGTCGCGTGGGATCCGGCAGAAGAGCGAGATCGGCTGGCGCTTGGTCAGGCCGCCGGGCTGGCCGTCGAACTGGGTGCGGTTGTGGCCGCCGTGCAGGTGAACCGAGAGCTCGCCGGCGCTGGCCGGCAGCTCGTGCCTGAAGGTGACCTCGGTGCGCTGCCCGGCGCGGCGGCGGATCGTCGGCCCCGGGAAGCTGTCGCCGTAGGTCCACATGCGGGTCTTGCGGCCCGGCAGCACCTGCACCTCGGCTTCGCGGATCGGGATCTCGATGCGGTCGCCGTCGAGGACCCGCGGGATCGGCAGCCGCTGGCGGAAGGGAACCGCCGCCACAGCCGCCTCGGGCCCGGCGGCGAGCTCGGGCAGGAAGCCGCCACTGCGACCGCTCAGCGGCAGCAGCAGGGCCAATGCGCCGCCACCCAGGGCGCCGAGGAAAGCTCGGCGCCCCAGGCGTGGCGAATCTGAGAAACGCGTGGTCGTCTCGCTACGGCGTCGGCGCCGGCAGGGTCGTCGTCGGCGCGACCACCTTGACCTGTCCCTGCATGAACGAGTGGACGGCGCAGAGGTAGTAGAGCGTCCCGGGGGCCGCGGTCACCTGCTGTTCGAAGGACTCAGCCTTCTTTTCGGTGAACCAGGAGTCGCCCGTCTTGCTGTTCGAGCCCATCGTGCTCCAGCCCGCCGGGCCGGCCTTGACCGGGTCAAGCCCGATTTTCTCCGTTTTCGGGTTGAACTTGTGCCATTCGGCGATCGAGAGGCAGATGTGTTTCGGCGTGAAGCAGTTCTTCCGCGCGTCTTTGGTCTTCGGCAGCGAGCCTTTGGTGACCAGCGAGAAGGTGTGCGGACCGATCTGTTTCGGGTTGGTGTCGTTGACGATCTTCAGGGTGTCGCCCTGGGTGATCGTCTTCGGCCCTTCGAAGAAGATCTTGCCTTTTTCGAACTTCATGTCGATCTCGGCGGTGACGCCGGTCGGCGCGATCGTTGCCGCGCCGGCGGGGGCGGCGAAGACGAGCGCAAGGGCGGCGGCCGGGAGGGCCAGAATCAGAGCCCGAAACTGCGGACGAGTCGGAAGGAGCTTGGACAAGAGAGGGCCTTTCTGTGAGTCGGTGGAGCCTAAGCTCAGGTTCGCGAGCGCTGGCAAACTATTGCTTTCCAAGCGACAGATCAAGTTCCCCCAAGTGTTCGTCGCCCAATTTCAGGGGCTTGTAGCCTTAGTCGCAGTGGCCACCTATCTCCACACCTGTTACCGAATCGGGGACATCGACCGCTCGGTTGCCTTCTACGAGAAGCTCGGATTCGAAGAGGTGCGGCGGATGCCGATCGGCGACGAGGCGATCAACGTCTTCATGGGTCTCCCCGGCGACGAACCGCGGCTGGAGCTGACCTACAACCACGGCGTCGACTCCTACGACCACGGCACCGGCTACAACCACATCGCGATCATGGTCGACGACCTCGACGGCACCCTCGAGCAGCTCGCCTCCGAGGGCATCGAGCCCGAGAAGCCCCCCTACCGCCCCGGCGGCCGCACCGAGGGCCACCGCATCTGCTTCGTCCGCGACCCCGACGGCTACCGGATCGAGATCATCGGGGCCTGAGTCGCCGTGGAGCTGCTCGCGGTTTCGTCCGGGGTCGCAATCGCGTACTTCGTCGGTCTCTGGGTCGTATTGATCATCGGGCCCGCGACGGTCACGGTGCTTAAGGGTCAGTGGCCCCTCTTCGATGCCGGCTGGTTCACGCTTGGGATCGCTTGGTGGATCACGGGCTTCAGGCTGGCCCGACCTGAGTCCTGGTGGGCCCGCCATCTCTACAGCCCGGCAAAGCTCGCGCGCGCCGAAGCTCGCTACCCAGAATCCTTGGACGAAGAAGAAGGAATAGATGGGGAGCAGCCCGACCCGCGGTGGGTCCGCGTCGCGACCGGGCTCTTCCTCTCCCTCTGCATCCTCGCAGCGATCCTCGCCGTCGGAATGCCCCTCGGCCTTTAGCGTCAGCGAGCGGCTTCGCTCCGGGCGCTCAAAGGCTCAGCCCGGGCTGATGCCGCCGCCGACCGAGGGGGGCGGGACGTTGGGGCTGGGGGTCGGAGTCGGCGTCGGAGTTGGTTCGGGATCGGGTTCGGCTTCCGATTCCGATTCCGATTCTTCGCCTTCCTCTTCTTCCTTTTCCCCCTTCTTCTTGCCCTTGTCCTCTTCTTCGGGTTCCAGTTCTTCCCCGGAGGGGTCGTAGGCTTCGGAGGCCGAGCGGGTGTGGGAGCTGTCGAAGGCGGAGAGATCCGGCAGCGTTTCCGGCACTTCGAACTGCGGGCATTCGCCGCCTTGGGCGGCCGACATGTAGCTCTGCCAGATCGGGCCGGCGGTCGGGCCGCCGTAGCCGGTGGCTTCGCGGGTGGTCGGGTGGCCGACCCAGACCGCGGTCGAGTACATCGGCGTGTAGCCGACGAACCAGGCGTCGGAGAGCTCCTCCGAGGTGCCGGTCTTGCCGGCTTCGGCGCCGCACCCGATCGAGGTGTAGCCGGCGCCGGTGCCTTCGGTGATCACGCCCTCGAGGATGCGGGTCACTTCGTAGGCCTGGCCCTCGGTGAGGACGCGCTTGCCGCCGTCGGCGTCGACCTCGTCGACGTGGCCGTCGGGAAATTCGACTTTGCTGATCGCGGTCGGGTCGTGGTGGATGCCGCCGTTGGCGAGGGTCGCGTAGGCGTCGGCCATTTCCAGCGGAGTGACCCCGTAGGTGAGGCCGCCGATCCCCTCGGCGGGCACCGACAGCAGTTCGGCTTCGATGCCCATTTCGCGCGCGGTCTTGGTCACTTCTTCGGGGCCGACGTCGAGGTCGAGCTGGGCGAAGACGACGTTGACCGAGTGCACCGTGGCCTGGTCGAGGTTCATCGTGCCGCCCTCGCTGGGCTCGGAGTTGTTGACGACCCAAGGGGCGCCGCCGCCGGGCAGGTCGAGGGTCATCGGCGAGCTGCCGTCGTAGTAGGTGGTGTCGGGGTC
The DNA here is from genome assembly GCA_036265715.1 of Solirubrobacterales bacterium. Classification (GTDB taxonomy): domain Bacteria; phylum Actinomycetota; class Thermoleophilia; order Solirubrobacterales; family 70-9; genus VAYN01. The sequence continues at coordinate 20,342 of DATAON010000101.1, forward strand.
GATGCCCTGTTTGATCGCCGTCGTCAGCACGAAGGTCTTGAACGAGGAGCCGGGCTGGCGTTCGGCCTGCCAGGCGAAGTTGAACTGGGATTCGGAGGCGTAGCCTTCGGTCGAGGCGAGAGCGACGATCGCGCCGGTCTCGGGATCGACCGAGGCAAGGCCGGCCGCGGGGCCTCCTTCGGGGTAGCAGACGTAGCAGCCCGCAACCGCTTCTTCGGCCTTCGCCTGCAGGTCGGGGTCGATCGTCGTGTAGGCCTTGAGGCCGCCGTTGCGGACCGTGTTGATCCCGTAGCGGGCGATCAGCTGCTGCTGCACGAGGTCGAAGAGGAAGGGGTCGTGGATCACCCGGTACTTGTCGCCGGGCCGCAGGCCGAGACCGCTTTCGCGGGCGTCCTGCCATTCGCTCGCGTCGATGTACCCCTGGTCGTACATCTGCTCCAGCACGTCGTTGCGGCGCTGGGTGGCGGCGGTCGGGTCGAGGAAGGGGTTGTATTCGGAGGGTGCCTGCGGCAGGCCGGCGATCATCGCCGCTTCCTCCAGGCCGAGGTCCTCGGCCGGTTTGCTGAAGTAGGTCTGCGCCGCCGCCTCGGCCCCGACCGCGGTCTGCCCTTCGACCGTCCCGTACGGCGCCGTGTTCAGGTAGTTCTTGAGAATCCACTGCTTGCTGCGCTCGTCCTCAAGTTCGACCGCGAGGTGCGCTTCGGTCAGCTTTCGTTCGATCGTCTCTTCCGGCTGCTCGATGTAGAGGTTGCGGACCAGCTGCTGGGTGATCGTCGAGGCGCCCTGGACCGGCTTGCCGCCGGCCTTGAGGTCCTCCCAGACGGCGCGGGCGATGCCTTCGTAGTCGAGCGCGCCGTGCTCGTAGAAGTTCTTGTCCTCGATCGCAATCGTCGCCTCCTTCAACGTGTCCGGCAGCTCCTCCCAGGTGACCGGCTGGCGCACGTTGTTGGAGCGGATGAACCCGATCAGGCTGCCGTCGGCGGCGTAGATCGAGGACGAGGTCCCCTTCTTCACCGGCTTCAGGCTGGAGAGCGGCGGCGCCGAGTTGTAGACGCTGAAGGCCCAGGCGGCGGCGATGCCGCCGGCGACCAGGATCACGGCGACGAGCACGCCGACCGGGATCGCGATCTTGTGCCAGACGTGATTGGGCGGCTTGCGTCGCCGCCTGCGGATGCGCGTGGCCATCGGCCCGCGATTGTAGAGAGGCACGAGCCTCGCCCTGAGCGTTGACGGCGCCGCGCAACCCGCCTTGCCGGGCGCGATCCGGCGCCCGCGGGGCTGCGGGGTCCGATCCCTTCTTTAGTCTCGCGGCCGCGCCATGTCGAGGTGCGGCAAAGGGAGATAGGGGAGAAACATGAAACTCGTGATCGGGATCGTCCGGCCTGAGCAGGCCAACGAGGTCCTCGAAGCGCTCTACCGTGCCGAGGTGCGCGGTTTTTCGATCAGTCGCGTGCAGGGCCACGGCGGCGAACTCGACCGGGTCGAGACCTACCGCGGCACCACCGTGAAGATGGGCCTCTCCGAGAAGGTCCGCTTCGAGGTAGCGGTCTCCGACTCGTTCGTGGAGACAACGGTGCAGGCCCTCTGCGAGGGCGCCCGCACCGGCGAAGTCGGCGACGGCAAGATCTTCGTGCTGCCGCTCGAGCAGGCGGTCCGGATCCGCACCGGCGACGAAGACGTCGAGGCCGTGACCCCGGTGGCGAAATCATGAGCGGCGTCGACACGGGCGACACCGCCTGGATGCTGGTGGCGACGGCGCTGGTGCTGATGATGACGCCGGCGCTGGGTCTCTTCTACGCCGGCCTGGTGCGCTCGAAGAACACCCTCAACACCTTCATGATGTGCGTCGCCGCGATCGCCGTGGCGACGGTCACCTGGGCGGCGGTCGGCTACTCGCTCGCCTTCGACGGCGACGGATCCATCGTCGGCGGGCTCGGCCACGCGTTCCTCAACGGCGTCGACTTCGTCCCGCGCGAAGGGACGACGATCCCGGAGCTGGTCTTCTTCGCCTTCCAGGCGACCTTCTGCATCATCACCGTGGCGCTGGTCTCGGGCGCGGTGGTCGAGCGCATGCGCTTCGGCCCGTTCCTCGTCTTCGCGGCGCTCTGGTCGCTGCTGGTCTACTCCGTCCTCGCCCACTGGGCCTTCGGCGGCGGTTGGCTGCAGGCCGGCGGCACGCTCGACTTCGCCGGCGGCATCCCGGTCGAGATGGGCTCCGGCTTCTCCGCCCTGGCGGCGGCGCTGGTGGTCGGCGCCCGCAAAGACTACGGGCGCCAGGCGCTGCTCCCCCACAACGCCGTTTACGTGCTGCTCGGCGCCGGCCTGCTGTGGTTCGGCTGGTTCGGGTTCAACGGCGGCAGCGGCTTCTCGACCGGCGACCCGAGCGTGCTCGCCTTCACCAACACGCTGCTCTGCCCGGCCTGCACGCTGGTCGTCTGGTTCGCCCTCGACCTCCTGCGCGGGCGCAAGGTGACGGCGATCGGCGCCGCCACCGCGATCGTCGTCGGCTGCGTCGCGATCACCCCCGCCGGCGGCTTCATCAGCCCCGGCTGGGCGATGCTGCTTGGGGCGCTGGCGGCGCTGCCGAGCTACGCGATCATCGTCTGGCGCACCCGCACCAGCGTCGACGAGACGCTCGACGTGCTTGCCGCCCACGGCACCGCGGGCCTGTTCGGGATCCTCTTCATCGGCTTCTTCGCCGAGGTCGCCTGGAACGGCGTCTCCGACGGGCTCTTCTACGGCAACGCGGCCCAGCTCGGCGACCAGGCCCTGGCCGCGATCGCCGCCCCGGTCTACGCCTTCGTCGCCACCTTCGTGCTGCTGAAGGCGATCAACGCGGTGATGCCGCTGCGCGCCAGCGGCAAAGAGGAGGCGGTGGGCATGGACGTCGTCCAGCACGGCGAGGAGGCCTACGTGACCGGCGAGGGCGCGATCCTGGTCGTGCCCGAGGACCCGGCGGTCCTGACCAAGTGAGCGAGCGCCTTCAGATCCTCACCACGGCCGGCTCGGAGGCCGAGGCGGCGGCGATCGCGGCGGGGCTGGTCGAGCTGCGACTGGCCGCCTGCGTGCAGGTCGTCGGCCCGATCGCCAGCACCTACCGCTGGCAGGGCGAGGTCGAAGCGGCGCGCGAGTGGCAGTGCGTGATCAAGACCACGGCCGAGCGCTTCGACGAGGTCGCGGAGACGATCCGGATGCTGCACTCCTACGAGGAGCCGGAGATCATCGCGACCCCGATCGTCGCCGGCTCCCCCGGCTACCTGGCCTGGATCGACGACAACGTTTCCTGATTTGGTGCCCCCACAGGGGCACCAAACTCCGGAGGACTACGCGCGCAGCTTGTAGCCGCGGGAGAAGAGGCGCAGGTTGGCGAGGAAGAGCGCCCCGGTCGCCGCCGCCAGCGCCAGCAGCGAGAGCGGGATGCTGACTTCGGTGTAGCCGACGAACCCGTAACGGACCAGGTTGATCATGTAGTAGATCGGGTTGAAGTGGGTCAGGGTCTCCCACGGCTGCGGCAGCAGCGTCGCCGAGTAGAAGACGCCGCCGAGGAAGATCAGCGGCGTGAGGATGAAGGTCTGGGCGAAGGCGACGTCGTCGAACTGCTCGGCGCGGACGCCGATCAGCACCCCGAGCTGGGAGAAGAAGAAGCCGACCAGGAACAGGGCCGGGACGAGGACGAGGACGTGTTCGACCGGGAGGTCGATCAGCACGACCGAGACGACGAAGGTGATGCCGGCGACGATCAGGCCGCGCAGGAAGCCGCCGAGCGAGAAGGCGAGCAGCAGCTCCAGCGGCGAGGCGGGCGAGGAGAGCTGGTCCTGGATCGCGCCCTGGAACTTCTGCTGGAGGATCGACGAGGAGTTATTGGTGAAGGCGTTGGTCGACCAGGACATCATGATCAGGCCGGGGACTACGAAGACGACGTAGTCGATCCCGTGCAGCTGCTTGATCCGGGTCCCGAGCGCGGCGCCGAAGACGGAGATGTAGAGGAAGGTTTCCAGCAGCGGCGCGCCCAGCGTCTGTTTCTTGATCTTCATGAAGCGGTTGACCTCGCGCCGCCAGAGCGTCGCGAAGCGGATCTGGGCGGCGCTCACGAGCCGACCTCGTCGGGGACTACCTCGGCGTGCGAGCGCGAGAGCTCTTTGCGCCCGACCAGGGCCAGGTAGGCGTCCTCGAGGTTGGGGACGCCGAAGCGGGTGGCGAGCTCGTCGCTGGTGCCCTCGGCGACGATCTGGCCGTCGGCGATGAAGGCGATCCGGTCGCAGAGCTGCTCGGCCTCCTCCAGGTAGTGGGTGGTGAGCAGGATCGTCGTCCCCTCCTGGTTGATTTTCTGGACGTAGTGCCAGAGCTCCAGCCGCAGCTCGACGTCGACGCCGGCGGTCGGCTCGTCGAGGATCAGCAGGCGCGGCTTGTGCATCACCGCGCGGGCCAGGATCAGCCGCCGTTTCATCCCGCCGGAGAGGGTGCGGGTGCGCTCGTCGCGCTTCTCGGTCAGCGAGAAGGTCTCCAGCAGCTCCTCGGTGCGCTCGCGGCGCTCGCGCTTGGGCATCCCGAAATAGCCAGCGTGGTAGTCGAGCGTCTCGGCGACGGTGAGGAACCAGTCGATGTTCGGCTCCTGCGGCGCCAGCCCGACCGCCTGCCGGGCCTTGGCGTAGTCGTCGATCGCGTCGTTGCCGAAGATCTCGATCGAGCCGCCGGTCGGCTGCGCGAGGCCGGTGGTGCAGTGGATCAGGGTCGACTTGCCGGCGCCGTTGGGGCCGAGCAGCCCGAACATCTCCCCCTGCTTGATCTCCAGCGAGACCCCACGCAGCGCCTCCACCCCGGTCGGGTAGCGCTTCTCCAGGCCGGTGATCTGCAGGGCGTTATCGCTCACGGCCGGCAACCCTAGTGAGCCGGCGGCGCCGGCCCGCGAGTGCCGCTCGGGAAGCGGCGCTAGTCGATCGGGAAGACGCGGACGACCCGGAAGCTGCGCTTGGCGGGGGTCGCGTCGACGATGCCGTTAAACACGGCGCGGACTTCGAAGCGGTAGCGGCCCGGCTTCAAGGTCAGCGTCTGCGGCGACTTGCAGGTCTTGAAGGCGACCGCTTTCGGGGCTTTTTTCTGGCCGGCACTGGCGCTGGCCTTTTTCGCCGGCTTCTTGGCCAGGCGCTTGACCCGGCACTGGAAGCTCGCACCGGCGTCGGGGGAGCTGAACTTGAAGGTGACCCTGGCCCGTTTCTTCGTCGTCGGCACCTGGCCTTTGGGGCCTTTGTCGATCTTGGTGGTCGGCTCGGGTGGCGGCGGCGGGGGTGGCGGCAGCGGCGGTTCGAGGCCGGAGACGCGGCCGACTTTTTTCGTCATCTCCAGCGTCACCCAGAGGGTGTTGCCGGGGCCGGCGGCGATCTGGCGCGGGGCAGAGTTCTTGGCGAAGCCGGTGAGGCCGCTGACGGTGCCGTCGGCGGTGATCCGGGTGAGGCCGTCGGAGATGAACTCAGGCGACCAGTAGGCGCCGTCGGCGCCGAGCGCAATCCCGAACGGGTCGGTGCCTTCGGCCGAGCGCACGATCGGCGCCGCGGTCGGCGAGAGCAGCCCAATTTCCTTCGGAGTGGTGACCGGCTGGGTGAACGCGTACTGCCCGTTCGGATTGCCGCCGACGCCCTGGGCCTGCCCGCCGACTTTGTGGTCGCCGGCGATGGCGCCGGCAGTGCTGACGGCGAAGATGTGTTCGAAGGCGGCGATCACCAGCAGCGAGCCGGCGGCGTCGATGTCCTTCGGCGTCTGCAGGCCCGCGATCGGGAAGGCGGTGGCGCCCGCGGGGTTGCCCGGCGGCACGCGGACGACATTTTCTTTGCCTTCGCCGACCACCCAGAGGTTCCCGTCGGGACCAAGCGCAACCGAGGGCTGGTTGCCGATCGTGGCGATGTTGAAGACCTGTTTGGTCCCGGTCGGGTTCCCCGGCTCGAAGCTGACGAGGCCACCGTTGCGCGCCACCCAGAGTCGTCCTTCGGGCCCGACGGCGATTCCGCTCGGCGTCACCGCTTCGATCGCGAATTCTTCGACCTGACCGGCGGGGGTGATCTTGGCCACGTCTTTGCCGCCGCCACCGGTGGTCACCCACATGTTCCCGTCGGGACCGGCGATCAGCTTGTTGTTGGAGCCGAGGCCGGGGACGCTGAATTCGCCGCTGACCGCCGGCGCGGCGACGGCGGAGCCTGCGCCGGCCAGCATCAGGGCCAGCGGGGCGAACAACGCGAACACGGAAGTTCTCCACGGCATCGGCGCCAGTCTAAACCTGCTCGGAGATGATCGAAGTGCAGTCAACAATTATTCAAGCGACGAGTTATTTGGAGTCACAAGATCGGCAGAGATTTGCTCGAGGAGCGCTGAGTGTCGAGCCGAGCCACTTGAGGCCTGCCGCAAAGCCTTCGTATTCGATCGCCAGCACGGCATTGCAAAACGCTGGAGATAGCGAACGTAGTCGGGCTCCGTGACTGCGAATCCACGGATCACTTCCGCAGTGCTTCTGTCCCAGAAATACTCGCCGACCAACGGAAGCTCGGGGAGCGCCACCACAGCGGTGCCAATCGGTAGCACCGGCCTGGGTCCGTCATTGCGCAAGGCAATATCGATCTGGAACAGAAAGATCGACGAGGGGCTATCAGCGGGTGGCCTCGTGTGGAAGCCGATCGCAAAGCGATCGGCTTCATCGGGCCCCACCTGCTGGTGAAGCGGGGTCTCGAAGGCCTGTCCAGCTCGTGCCTCGGCCGGGAGCGACATTCCGTAGGTATTGGTCAAGGGAAGATCGTCCTGAGATGCGCATCTACGCAACTCGAAGATGCGCTGGACCGTGACTCTTGCGCCATCGATAACAGCGCGCTTGCCTCCGGTGTTGTGGAGAGTGATCTCGAGGTGGGGACGAGGCTGTGGGCTCCTCTCAGCATCGCGCACCATCAGATCGACGACGGTTAGCTTCGAGGGGGCGGCATCTGAAGTCCCGGACTCGTCCGAGCCGTTGCCCAAGGCAATGACGGCAACCACGACCGAAACAACAGCAATGCCGATCCCCGCCTTCTCAACCCAGTTCGGACGGCGAACTCGGTCCTCTACTGACTTGGATTGACGTTTCATTTCGATGACAGTACCTAGTGAGGAAGACTGCGTACACAACCCGATTCACGCCATCCCCAGTCTCTGCGTATGGTGATGGGCAGTGACTCAACCGCTCCTCGTCGTCGACGCCCCCTCAATGCTGTTCCGGGCCTTCTACGCGCTGCCGAAGAAGATCGTCGGCACGGACGGGGAGCCGGTCAACGCGCTGCTGGGGACCGCCAACCTGATCCTGCGCGAGGTCGAAACGCACAAGCCGCGGGCGGTCGTGCTCTGCTTCGGCCCCGACGCCGCCTCTTACCGGACCGAGCTTTACCCCGCCTACCACGCCAAACGCGAGGAGGAAATGCCGGACGAGCTGGCGCCCCAGTTCGAGAAGGCGCGCGGGTTCTTCGAGGCCTTCAACTGGACGGTCGCGACCAGCGACGACCTCGAGGCCGACGACCTGCTCGGCACCTACGCGCAGCGCGAGGCCGAGGCCGGTGGCCGGGCGATGCTGCTGACCGGCGACCGCGACATGTACCAGTGCGCCGGCGACGGGGTGACGGTCCTCTACGTGCGGACCGGCGGCAAAGGGGCCGAAGAGGTCGGCCCCGACGAGGTCCGCGAGCGCTACGGGATCGGGCCCGAGCTGGTCCCCGACTTCATCGCCCTGCGCGGCGACCCCTCCGACGGGTTGCCCGGCGCCAAGGGGGTCGGCGAGAAGACCGCAGCCGAGCTGCTGCGCAAGCACGGCTCGCTGGAGGGCGTGTTGGAGGCAGCGATCCGCGAGCGGCGCCCAAAACTGCGCGCCGCCCTGATCGAAGCCCGCGACGACCTGCTCGCCTTCAAGGACATCGCCACCCTGCGCGACGCCGGCGTCGACCCTCCCGCCGACGCGCCCACCGACTGGGCCGGGGCCGCGGCCGCCGCGCGCGAGCGCGGCATGAACCGCCTCGCGGAGCGGTTGCTCGGGGCCGATCCCGGTAGGGGTTCCGCTTAACTTTTTCGAGATCGGATGCGGCCGTCCGAGTTCGCGGCACGGAAAAAGCGCAAGACGCTTCACCCCTACCGGGATCGGCCCTCTGGCGACCGCAGCCCGACGGCCAAGCCCCAGATGGAGACGATCGCCCAGACGCCCTCGAGCAGGAGAAAGCCCCACTGGGAATCGTGCAGGGCGAGATAGGCGAGGACGATCGAGCCCGCCAGATTCAGCGTCAGGTAGAGGCGAGAGTCGGGGCGCATGCGGTCGAACTGGACCGCGGCGAAGGCGGTGAGGATCAGCAGCGCGCCGACGATCTGGATTGCCTGGTCCACGCCCCGCAGCCTATGCGCGAGTACCGTGGTCCGATGGCGGTGGCGGGGATTCCATGGCGAGGACCGGGCGAGGATCGCCCCGACCTGCCCCTCCCTCCAGGCCCGATGCCGCTGCGCTCGGCCGGCCAGACCCGCAAGCGCTGGCGCTACATCGGTTTCTACGACGAGGCGGTGATGCTGTGCGCGGCGCGGGCGCAGGTCGGGCCGCTGTCGCAGTGCTTCTGGGTTCTCTGGGACCGGGCCTCGGGCGAGCAGCTGGCCCACACCTCGGTCCGTCCCGGTAGCCGCGAGGTGCGGATGGACGGGCCGAGCCTGGAGATCGAGGCGCGCGGCCTGCGCGCCAGCCTGCGCCTCGGCGAGGCGACCCCGATCGAGACGATCTGCCCCAGCGGCAGCGGCTGGGGCTGGACCCGCAAGCGCGCCGGGGTGCCGATCGCCGGCACGATCGAGGCGCCGGGCAAGCGCTGGGAGGTTGCCGGCCTTGGAGTCGACGACGAGTCGGCCGGCTACCACCGGCGCCACACCAGCTGGTTCTGGTCGGCCGGGGTCGGCGTGGGCGCCGACGGTCGCGCCGTCGCCTGGAACCTGGTCGAGGGCATCAACGACCCACCGGCGCGCAGCGAGCGGGCGATCTGGCTCGGCGGCGAGCCGAGCGAGCCGGCCCCGGTCCACTTCGACGGCATGGAGGCGGTCGAGTTCGCCGACGGCGCCCGCCTCTCCTTCGCCTCGGAGTCCGAGCGCGCCCGCAACGAGAACTTCCTCCTCGTCCGCTCCCGCTACCGCCACCGCTTCGGCAGCTTCTCCGGCTCGCTGGGCGGGACCGCGCTCGCCTCCGGCCTCGGCGTGATGGAGCAGCACGACGCCGTCTGGTGAGAGCGGCGCTAGCGGTGCTCCGGGTTCGGGAAGTCGAAGCGACAGCCGGCGTCCCACTCGGCCCGCTGGTTGCCGTGCGCGGGGATGCCGCCGGCGTCCTTCAACATCCGCGCCAGGTGCATCATGTTCCAGGCGGCGAAGGTGGTGTTGCGGTTGGTGAAGTCGTTCTCGGGGCCGCCGGAGCCCTCGTCGAGGTAGGACGGGCCGGGGCCGGCCTCGCCGATCCAGCCGGAGTCGGCCTGGGGCGGGATCGTGTAGCCGAGGTGCTGGAGCGAGTAGAGGACGTTCATCGCGCAGTGCTTGACCCCGTCCTCGTTGCCGGTCACCAGGCAGCCGCCGACGCGGCCGTAGTAGGCGTACTGGCCGGCGTCGTTGAGCAGGTGCGAGTTGCCGTAGAGGCGCTCGATCACCTGGGTCGCGACGGAGGACTTCTCGCCGAGCCAGATCGGCATCCCCAGCACGAGGATGTCGGCCGCCATCACCCGCTCGAAGATCGCCGGCCACTCGTCGGCCTCCCAGCCGTGCTCGGTCATGTCGGGCCAGACGCCGGTGGCGATCTGGTGGTCGATCGCGCGGATCGAGTCGACCTCGACGCCGTTGGCGCGCATGATCTCCATCGAGATCTTCATCAGGCCCTCGGTGTTGGAGACCTCGGGGCTGCGCTTCAGCGTGCAGTTGACGAAGATCGCCTTCAGGTCCGAGTAGTCGCTCACGTCGCCTCTCCTCCCGCGGCCAGGGCCGCGCGTCTGGTTTCGAAGAACTCGTTCACAGCGGCGCCCGGATCGGGGGCGGCCAACAGCTCGGCGTAGCCGAGCTCGGCGCCGCCGAACCCGGTCGCGTTCCAGGTCTCGCCCGCAGGCTGCGTGGCCCAGGGCGCGACGTAGGCGTAGGGCTCTGGGTGGTCGGCGTCTCCGGGCGAGAAGCCGTAGGTGGCGCGAGCGCCGACCGCTTCGTCGCCGAGTTCGATCGCGACGTCGAAATGCTCGGGCCAAAGGATCGGCTCGGAGGCGGCTTCGGCGACCGCTGCCCCGGCCCGCAGATGCTCCAGCGCCCCCTGCCCGAAGCGGTGCCAGGCGGCCAGCGCCGCGGCCGAGTCGCGCTCGACCGCGAGCGGCTCGGGGTCTAGCGCGGCGTCGGGCGGCAGCAGCTCGGCGACGATCTCCCCCGCCCCGGCCAGCGACTCCAGCGGCGCCCGCCGCTGCTCGCCGCCGACGTCGTGGACCAGCTCGTCGGCCTCGACCCGGACCTGATGCTCAGCCCCCTCGTGCTCGAAGCGCGGCGTCCCGAAGCCGCCCGGCGTCACCGTCAGCGCGATCTCGTTGTCGGGCTTGCGCGCCGGCGCGACGAGCTGCTCGGCGACCCGGTGCAGGGAGTCGACGGTGACAGCGAACCGAGCGGGCAGCGGTCCCAGGGGCGAGCTCACGCCCGCGAGTCTCCCACGGACTCCTTGCGAATCAATGAACTCGCGCGCTACCAGGTGTCGACGAAGCGGGAGCCGCGAGCGGGCTCGGGCGCGGCGGCGGCGGCGTTCAGGGTCGAGGCGATCAGCCCGCGCGTCTCCGCCGGGTCGATCACGTCGTCGATCTCGAACAGGGCGGCGGAGTTGAGCGCCTTCGCGTTCTCTTCGGCGGCGACGGTGAGGTCGCGCACCCGCTGCTCGCGCTCGGCCTCGTCGGCGATCGCCTCCAGCTCCTTGCGCAGGGCCAGCCGCACCGCCCCTTCCAGCCCCATCGGGCCGAGGTGGGCCGAGGGCCAGGCGACGGTCAGGAGCGGCTCGTGCAGGCTGCCGCCGGTCATCGCCTGGGCGCCGAGGCCGTAGCCGCGGCGCAGGATCACCGCGATCAGCGGCACCCGCAGGGCGCCGCCGGCGACCAGCAGGCGCGAGGCGTGGCGGACCAGCCCGGTCGCCTCGGCGTCGGGGCCGACCATGAAGCCGGGGGTGTCGACCAGCGAGATCACCGGCAGCCCGAAGCCGTCGCAGAGCTGGAGCAAGCGTGCCGCCTTGTCGGAGGCGTCGGAGGTGATCGCGCCGGCCGTGTGGCGGCTGTCGTTGGCAATCACCCCGAGCGGCCGCCCCTCGATCCGCGCCAGCGCCGTCACCAGCTCCGGCGCGAAGCGCTCGCGCAGGAAGGTGACCGAGCCCTCATCGGCCAGCGTCTCGATCACCGGCCACCGCGTAGGCGCGGCGGGCGCGCTCGGGGACCAGCTCGCGCAGGCGCGTCTGGTCGGGCGCGGAGCCGGGCGCGGTCGCGCCCTGGAAGTAGCCGATCAGCCGCTTCGCGACCGCGGTCGCCTCCGCCTCGTCAGCGGCGACGACGTCGACCACCCCGTTGGCGGCCTGGACCTCGACCGGCCCGACCTCGTCGGGGTGGACCTCGCCGAGGCCGCCGCCGGCGATCATCGCGGGCCCACCCATGCCCAGCGAGGAGCCCTCGGTGGCGACGATCAGGTCCGAGCAGCCGGCGATCACGGCGTTGCCGGCGAAGCAGCGCCCCGCCACCACGGAGACCCGCGGCACCAGCCCGGAGAGCCCGGCCCAGAGCGCGAAGGCGCGCGTCTCCAGCCAGGAGACGACCGGGTAGTCGGTGTCGCCGGGCCGACCGCCGCCGCCCTCGGCGAAGAAGACGGTGGGCAGGCGCAGGCGCTCGATCAACTCGAAGAGGCGGTCCTTCTTCTTGTGCCCGAGCGCCCCCTGGGTGCCGGCCAGGACCGTGTAGTCATAGGAGAGCACGGCGCAGGCGGCGCGCTCGGCCCCGAACAGCTCGCCATTGATGCGGGCGGTGCCGCCGACGAGCCCGTCGGCGGGGGTGCGCTCGATCAGGTCCTGGACCTCGCGGCGGCCGCGCTGGGCGGCGATCGCGAAGCGGCCGTACTCGACGAAGGAGCCGCGGTCGACGAGGTCGTCGAGGTTCTCGCGGGCGGTCCGCATCCCCGCCGCGTGGCGACGCTCGACCGCCTCGGGCCGGGCCGCGTCCTCGGTCAGCGCCCGGCGTGCCAGCAGCTCCGCCAGGTCCTGGCGCTCGACGCCCTCGCGGTCGCCGTCGCCGGGCACCTCCTTACCCGCCGAGTCCCCCGAAGATCGCGAACGGGTTCGGCGGCCGCTCGGCGTAGGCGGCCTGGCCCGAGCCCTCGGTCTGGACCTCGCTGCCCTCGGGCGCCTCGCCGGCCAGCCGCACCGCCAGCTCGCGGGCGCTGTCCTCGTCGGTGGCGCCGACGACCAGGTACTTCCAGCGGCGCACCGCCGGGATCCCCTCGGCCTCCAGCTGCTTGGCGAAGGTCACCGCGTCGCGGTGGGAGGGCAGGTCGATCCGGACCTCCCATTCGGGCTCGCCGGTCCGTTCGGCGCGGCCGCGCTCAGAGGCGATCCGCGCCTCGTGCTCATCCTCCAGGGTCGACTCGCTGCTTGGCAGCGGCTCGTCCGGGTTCTCCCAGTCCTCGGCCTCGGCGTGCCAGCGCCGCAGCCGCGAGGAGATCGTCCAGCCGTTCTCCGCGGCGGCTTTGTCGACCAGCGCGCCGACCGCCTCGACCTGCTCGCGGGAGCCGGCGTAGAGGAAGAGACGGGTGCCGTCGCGAGAGACGATCACCCGGTCTTCGAAGGCATCACTGAGGTCGTGCTGAAGCTCGCGCGCGCCGAGATGCTCGCCCAGCGCCGTCGCGTGGGCGTCGTCCTCGATATCGATCTGCAACCGCCATTCGTCGTTCATGCCGGGAACATATTGCCTGAGGAGCCCGCCTAGGCGCCCCGGATCGCCTTTCCGACGATGTTCTTGAAGCGGGTGCGATCTCGCTGGCTGAGGTTCGAGGGCCGCCCTTTCGACTTCTTGGTCAGGCTCCAGAATTCGGTTTGCTCGCTCTGGGTCAGGTTCTGTCGCAACCGCTCGCGGCCTTTCTCGGCCAGCCAGAGGCTGACGGTCCAGACCATTTTCCAGGGAATCCGCTTCCAGACAGCGGGTGCCGCCTTGCGGGCGATCCACCAGGGCATTCGCGCTCCCCGGCCCTACTCGACCACCTCGACGGTGCCGTGCATCGTCGGGTGGATTTCGCAGAAATAGGGGAACGTGCCCGCCTCCTTGAAGGTCGCGGACTTGAGCTTGCCTTTCTCCAGGGTGTCGGTGTCGAAGCTGCCGTCGTCGGCAGTTGCGGTGTGTGGCGCCGTGTCCTCGTTCTGCCAGGTCACCTTGCCGCCGACCTTGACCACGACGGGATCGGGTCCATAGGCAAATTCGACGATCTTGACTTTTTCGGAGCGGGCCGCCTCACCGCCCGGAGTCGGCTCGGATTCCAGCGTCTCGACCTCGGTCGAGCCGGAGCCGGTCGAGTCGTCGGAGCCGCCGCAGGCGGCGAGGCCGAGCGAGAGGGCGACCAGGATCGGGATGGCGAGCGCGCGAAGTTTCATAACCAAAGGCTACGGCCCCCGTACCCGGTCTGGATCATCTAACCCAACCAGCGGGTGACGCCCCCTCCGGGGCTAGCCTTCCGCCGGTGCCCCCGACCGACCGCAGCGCAGTGAGGCGCCTCGCCGACGCGGTCACGGGCCCGCGCGGGCGCTGGGTGGCGATCGCGGTCTGGGTGGCGATCGGCGTCGCCGGCCTCTTCGCCCACTCGCGGATCGGCGAGGTGACTGCCGCCGGCCAGAGCAGCTTCCTCCCCTCCAACGCCGAATCCACCCGGGCGATCGACGCCCTGGAGGGACGCGGCGGCCACGGCGGCGGGGGCGGCAGCGGCTTCGGCGAAGAGGTCCCGGTGGTGATCGTCTTCGATCGCGACGGCGGACTCACCGAAGCCGACCTGAGCGCGATCGGCCGTGTTGGCGACGGCCTCAACCGATTGAAGATCACCGGCGCGACGCCGATCATCGACCCCTTCTCGGCCGACGCCACCGAGTCGCTGGGCGAAGTGGCAAAGATCGCCAAGGGGGTCGGGCCGCTCTCGCGCGACGGCGAAGCGGCGCTGGTGGTGCTGGCGCTGAACGCCGGCGACCGCGGCGCGATCGTCGAAGGGGTGAAGGAGATCCGCCACTACCTTGCGGCCCACCAGCCGCAGGGCGTCAGCTCGTATGTGACCGGGCCGGCCGGGATCGCCGCCGACCTCGAGCAGGTCGCCGACGAAGCCGGTGAGACGCTGCTGATCGCGACCCTGAGCCTGGTCCTGATCCTGCTGCTGCTCGTCTACCGGGCGCCACTGCTGGCGCTGATGCCCCTGCTCACGGTCGGCGCCGCCTACCTGGTCGCGATCGGGATCTCCTACCTGCTGATCGACGCCGGCGCGATCACCGTCAACAGCGAGGGGACGATGCTGCTGCTGGTGCTGATCTTCGGCGCCGGCACCGATTACTCGCTGCTGCTGGTCCACCGCTACCGCGAGGAGATCGACGCCGACCGGTCGGCCGCCGAGGCCCTCCCCACCGCCCTGGCCGAGAGCGCGCCGGCGCTCGCCGCCTCGGCCGGGACCGTGATCGCCGCGATGCTGGTCCTGCTCGTCGCCGACCTGCAGTCGACCCACTGGCTCGGCCCGATCCTGGCGATCGGGATCGCGACGATGCTGCTCGCCTCCTTCACCCTGCTGCCGGCCCTGCTTGCCTTGCTCGGCGAGCGCGCCTTCTGGCCGCGACGCCCCGAGCCGTCGGCCTCCTCCGAATCGCGTGGTTCCTTAATTACCTCTGAGGTGAAAAAGGAACCACGCGATGTCTGGGGGCGGGTGGCGGGGCTGGTGCGGCGGCGCTCGCGGGCGATCATCGGCCTCGTCACCGCGGGGCTGGTGGTGCTGGCGCTCGGAAACTTCAGCGACCACGGGACGATCGGGTTCGGACAGGGCGAGACGAAGCCGACCAACTCCAGCGAAGGCACCGACGTCCTCAACGAGCACTTCCCACCGGGGCTTAGCTCACCGCTGACCGCGGTGGTCGGCGAAAGGGAGGTCGAGCCGGTCGCCAGGGGGATGGAACGGCTGCAGGAGGACGTGCAGCTGGTGATCCCGGTCCCGGCCTCGGTCAGCGGCGCCGGCGAGTCGCTGGTCGTGATCGTGCTGCGCGACGACCCCTACTCGAGCGAGGCCGCCGACGCGGTCGAGGCGATCCGCGAACGCCTGCACGAGATCGCGCCGGCCGGCCTGCTCGGCGGCATCCCGGCCGAGAACTACGACATCGAGCAGACCAACAACCGCGACACCAAGCTGATCGTGCCGCTGGTCCTGCTCGTGGTCGGGTTGATCCTGGCGGCGGTGCTGCGAGCGCTGGTCGCTCCGGCCTTCCTGATCGCCACCGTGGTCCTCTCCTTCGCGGCGACGCTCGGCCTCTGCACCTTCGCCTTCTCGCAGCTGAGCAGCGAAGGGGTCGCCTTCAACCTGGTCCTGCTGGCCTTCCTCTTCCTGGTCGCGCTCGGCGTCGACTACAACATCTTCCTGATGGCGCGGGCGCGTGAGGAGTCGGCCGCGCTCGGCACCCGCGAGGGGACGCTGGCGGCGCTGGTCCACACCGGCGGCGTCGTCACCGGTGCCGGCCTGATCCTCGCCGGCACCTTCGCGACCCTGACCCTGCTGCCGCTGGAGGAGCTGGTCCAGATCGGCGCCACGGTGGCGATCGGCGTCCTCCTCGACACCTTCGTGGTGCGGGCGCTGCTGATCCCGGCGATCGCCTACCGGCTCGGCGAGCGCACCTGGTGGCCCGGGCGCGCCCGCCCCGTGGACGCGCCCCCGGCCGAGCCTCAGTAACCGGGGCTGGCCTTCATTTTCTTGCGCTCCGAGGGATGGGCCCCGCCCTTCTCGTCGAGCGTGTGACAGGCGGTCTTGATGTCGTCGGCGAGGCGGTCGACCTGCTCGCGGCTCAGCGTCTGCTTGACCAGCGCCCGCAGCACCTTCACGTCTTCGGCGTTGGGCGGCATCGTGTAGGCGGGCAGCATCCAGCCGCGCTCGGCCGAGAGCTGCCAGGAGACGTCGAACTCGTCGTACTCGCGCGCCTTGTCGTTGAGCCGGAAGGCGACCAGCGGCAGCTGCTCCTGGTCGGCGCCGATCAGCTCGAAGTTGCCGTTCTCCTCCAGCTTGCTCGCCAGCGCCTTCGCGTTCGACTCCATCGCTTTCATGATGTACGTGTAGCCCTGGCGCCCGAGGCGGACGAAGTTGTAGTACTGGGCCAGCACCATCGAGGCGCCGGTGGAGAAGTTGAGGGTGAAGGTGGCGTCGGTCTTGCCGAGGTAGTTCTCGTAGAAGACGAGGTCCTCGGCCAGGTCCGCTTTCTCGCGGAAGACGAGCCAACCGATGCCCGGGTAGACGAGCCCGAACTTGTGACCGGAGACGTTGATCGAGCGCACCTGCTCGAGCCGGAAGTCCCACTCGGAGTCGGGGTAGAGGAAGGGCCAGACGAAGCCGCCGCTGGCGCCGTCGACGTGGATCGGCACGTCGAGCCCCTTCTCGCCCTTGAGGTCGACCAGGAGCTTGTTGATCCCGGTGATGTCGTCCATGTGGCCGGTGAAGGTGGTGCCGAGGACGGCGGCGACGCCGATCGTGTTCTCGTCGATGTGGGGCTCGACGTCCTCCGGCCCGATCACGTACTTGCCTTCGCGCAGCGGCACCGTGCGCGGTTCGACGTCGAAGTAGCGGCAGAACTTGTCCCAGACCACGTGCACGTCGCGGCCGTAGACCAAGTTCGGCTTGTCGACCGGCTTGCCTTCGGCTTCGCGCCGTTCCTTCCATTTCCACTTCAGCGAGAGAGCCCCGAGCATGATCGCCTCCGAGGAGCCCTGGGTGCGGCAGCCGGTGGTCTCGCCGGGCGCGTTGTAGAGGCTGGCCAGCATGCGGATGCAGCGCTGCTCGATCTCGGCCGAGATCGGGTACTCGGCGTGGTCGATGAAGTTGCGGTAGAGGTTCTCGGCGATGATCCGCTGCGCCTCCGGCTCCATCCAGGTGGTGACGAAGGTCGCCAGGTTGCGCCACGGGTCCCCCTCCAGGACCAGTTCCTCGTCGACCAGCCGCATCGCGTCGAGCGCCGACATGCCGCCCGCCGGGAAGGGGCCGTCGGGAGCGTCTTCGGTGAGGAAGCGGTTGCCGTAGAGCTTGAGGTCTCTTTCCAAGCTTTGCTGGTCGGTCATCGGGCTCCAGTCGTCTCTCGGGCGGGTGGGCAGCGAGCGTATCCGACGCCTCCCCGGCGGCAAATCACCCCAATCGCATGACCTTCCGACAGCGGGGCGGCGCTAGTGTTGAGGATGTTGGGGAGAGATTCTTTTTTGAAGCGTTCAACGGGTTCACGATCGAAAGGAGCCGGCTTTGCACGGCGCAGATATTGAGATGGGGCCGGTCGACTACGTGCTGGTCGAGTGGCAGGGACGCCAGCCGACCGGCGAGGCGCTGCCGCACCTGGTCGACCTCGTCGATCGCGGGCTGATCCGCATCCTCGACCTCACCTTCATCGCCAAGGGCGAGGACGGCTCGGTCGCCGTGATCGAGATCGCCGACCTCGGCGACGTGGCCGAGATCGCGGTCTTCGAGGGCGCCTCCTCGGGCCTGATTCACGAGGACGACGTCAGCCAGGCCGGCGACGTGCTCCAGCCCGGCACCTCGGCGGCGCTGCTCGTCTACGAGAACACCTGGGCGGCGCCGTTCGCCAGCGCCGTGCGCCGCTCCGGCGGCGAGCTCGTCGCCAGCGGCCGCATCCCCGCCCAAGACTTCCTCGCCGCGCTCGACGCGGCCGAGGCCACCGCGTAGAGAAGGAGAGACCGATGCCAGGACTACTCAGAGGCGTGGCTCGCACCGCCGTCATCGCCGGCACCGCATCCGCCGTCGGCGGTCGCGTCCACCATCGCCAGGAACAGAAATGGGCCCAGCAGGAAGAGCAGCAGTACCAGCAGCAGGAGGCTCAGCAGGCGCCGCCGCCACAGGCCGCTCCCGCCGCCCCGGCCGGCGGCTCGATGATCGACCAGCTGAAGGAGCTGGGTGAGCTGAAAGAGCAGGGCATCCTCACCGAGGAGGAGTTCGCCGCGCAGAAGGCCAAGCTGTTGGGCTGAGCCCGCAGTCGGGTATGAAGGTCCCCCAATGGAGGGCCTGATCGAAGACCTGACGCGCGGGAACGTGACCGAGGTCAAGGTTGTCTTGGCCTCGGTCACGCTCGCCCTCGGCGTCTACCAGCTGGCGCTGGCCGCGGTCTCCTACGGCAAGCTGCGGCTGCGCTTCCTCGAAGCCGGGCCGGCGACCTGGGTGCACCGGGTCAGCGGTGACACGCTGCTCGTCCTCGCCGTCCTCGTCGCGATCGCCTGCCTCTCCTACTACGGGTTCGAGGGGGGCGGGGCGCACGCGGTCTTCGGCTGCCTGCTGCTGGGAGCGCTGGCGCTGAAGGTGGCGGCGGTGCGGATCGGCGGCTCGCACTCGCCCCTGCTGCCGTGGATCGGGATCGTGTTGTTCGGCCTGCTCGCCGCGACCTGGCTTACCTCCGCCGGCGACTTCCTCGGGGTCGGCTGATGCGCCGGGCTCCCTCCCAAACCGCGCAGATCGTCGGCGCGCTGCTGGTCGCCCTGGCGACCGCGGCGGTGGCGATCGCCGTCGTCACCGCCCACTTCGGGCCGACCTCGAGCGCGGCCCTGGAGGCGCAGGAGGACCGGATCGACGCCAGGATCGATGCCCGCGAGGAGGCGGCGAAGAACCGCGAAGACGCGATCGAGGAGCGCCGCGACTCCGGCGGCAACAAGGGACCCCACTGAGCGCCCGCAGAAAAACACACCATTACATTGATCAATGAAGAATTGTGCCTATGATCCCTTTTCCTTGCTCGGGTTGACCCGAGTGGAGCACACACTCACATTCCCGAGCAGCCGGCGAGCACAGAACCCACATGAATCTCCTGCTCGCCGGTGTATCCGTGAAGGACCTGCTCGACGGCATCGGGATCCACTCCGAGATCGCCAGCTTCGTGGTCGCCGCCCTGGGGCTGATCGGGGTCATCTACGGCGGGGTGACCGCGCTCGTCAAGCTCACCGGAACGGCGCGCGCACGCCTGAAGGCGCGACAGGGGGACGGGCAGCGCCGGCTGCGTAAAAGGTCGGCCTTCGCCGGCTTCGTCGAACGCAAGGTACGCGATCTCGACAACAAGGAGGAATGGTCGGATGAGCGCTTCGCCGAGCTCGAGGCGGAGATCGAGACTGCCGGCCTCTCGCGCTCCCACAGCCTCTCCCGAGCACGCCGCGGGCTGCGCCGGGAGCGCTCCCTCTCGAAGGCGCTGCGCAAGAGCGACGAGCAGTTGGTCCTGCTGCAGGGAGACCCCGGCTCGGGCAAGAGCGTGGCGCTGCGCTACGTGGCGGTGCAGATGGCCTCGGCGGCGAGGAAGTCAAAGCGCCTGGACGCGGTGATCCCGCTCTACGTGAACCTGAAGGGCCTGCATGCCCGCGGGCGCGCCATCGACGCCCAGCTGATCGAGGACTTCGTGCTCGACAGCCTGCGCGACGGCGCAACCGCGGACGTCGACCGCTTCCTCGAGGCGGAGTTCGAGAGCGGCAAGGTGGACGGCAGTTGGTTCTTCCTCTTCGACTCCTTCGACGAGATCCCCGAGCTGCTCAGCTCCACCGACGTCGACTCGGCCGTGCAGGCCTACTCCGACGCCATCTCGAACTTCGTGCACGGGATCAGCGAGTGCCGCGGGGTGATCGCCTCCCGCCACTTCCGGGCCCCGCCCAGCTACGGACTCCCCACCTTCACGATCGTGCCGCTCTCGGAAAAGCGGCGGCGGAAGCTGATCGACAAGGCAGACCTGGAGGCCCCCGAAACCGAGCTCCTCGACAGCCTCCCCGCCGCCAACCCGGAGCTGCTCGCCCTCTCCCAGAACCCGCTCTTCCTCGGGCTGCTGGTCGAGTACGTGCGCAAGACCCAGACGCTGCCGACGGGTTGGTACGACGTCTTCGAGGCGTTCGTCTCAAGGCGGATCGACTCGCACCTGGACAAGCTGCGCCACGACTACGGGATCGAGCCGGCCGACCTGCGCCAGCGCTCGGAGGAGATCGCCTTCACGATGACCGCGACCGAGGGGCTCGGCCTGAGCCCGCGCCGCAGCGAGCTGCGGTCCGCCTACGAGAAAGCCGGCTTCGCCGGCGTCGGCGAACTCGACGCGGTCATGGACGCCCTGCAGTGGACGAAGCTGGCGCGCACGGAGGAGAGCAACACGTCCGGCATCGACCCGACGTTCACCTTCGCGCACCGGCGCTTCCAGGAGTACTTCGCGACCCGCGTGGTGCTGCGCGAACCGGCACGCGTCCCGCCGGAGATGCTGCTGACCGACGCCGGCTGGCGCGAGACCGCGGTGACGCTCTGCCAGGCACAGCCCGAAAGCAGCGGACCGCTGATCGCCTACGCGCAGCGGCTGCTCGGCGCGTCCGCCACCGCCGACGGGAACGAGCAGGACGGGGATTTCGCCTGGCAGCCAGGCGTCCTGCACGTTCTCGGACTGCTGCAGAGCGCCTACGCCGGCAACACCGACAGCCTTCCCGTCGAGCTTCGCGAGAGCATCTCGAGCCTCCTGCTGAGCGCGTCGAAGCGGGGCACGATCGCCGACCGCAAGTGGGCGCTCGAGGTCGCGGGCACCCTGCCGGCGGAGAAAATGGCATCGCTGTTGCTTTCCGGCTTCAAGGGTGGCAGCGACTGGCTGCGCGAGGTCGCCTACCGCCAGGCCGCGCGGCTGCCGGTGATCCCCGACGAGATCGCGATCGAGATCCGCCGCGCCCTGGTCGGCCTCGCGGCCAGAGGCCAGCTGCAGAGCGAATGGCGGACCACCAAGGCGCAGGTGATGCGCCTGCGGCCCGCGAGCGCGTTCCTCGCCAGCGCCAGGGTGCTGCGCCTGGCTCCGTTGGTCGACGCGATCGTCTGCGCGCTCGGCGTCCTCGCCCTGATCGCGATCCTCGAACCGGGGCCGGACCAGTGCCTCGGGCTCCTGGTCGGCGGCTTCGCCCTGCACGCCAGCTACTACGTCACCGCCGCCGTGATCGCGCGCAGGGCCTCCTTACGCACGCGCTCGGTCGGCGTTATCGCGCTGGCTTCGAGCATGATCGGGATCATCGCGATCGAGGTCCGGGCGCTCGCGGTGCCGTTCCCGCTGGCGCTCGCGGTCGCCTTCGGCGACGAGATGGCGATCGCCGGGGGCCTGGCCTGGGCGTTCGCGCTGAGCTGGAGCGTCGCCGCGACGGCGCTCACCGTCCGACGGCCGCCGCGGAGCCTGATCGCCTGGATCCTGGCGCCGCTGCGGTTCGTGCCCTGGCTGGTCGCGAGCGTGCGCAAGCTCGGCCTCTCCAGCCTCGCCACGGGCCTGGCAATGGTGGTCGCGATGGTGGTGATCCTGGGCCTGTTCTTCTATGGCCTCAGCAGGCTGCCCGACTCCACCCAGAGCCTCATCTTCATCCCGATGACCGCCGTGGGGGCGCTGTTCTTCGTGGTCCTGCTGGTAAGGGCCACCTGGATCGAGCTGCGCGACTGGCACTGGATGCGGCGCTGGTCGAAACGACACGGCCCCCGGATCTCCTCCGCGGAGTTCCTCGAGTCGCTCTCGTCGATCCCGGGCGGCGGCGGGGTCTCCACCTTCGTCGCCGAGGTCAGGATCGAGCGGCTGCTGCGCGAGGACGACGAAGCGGAAGCGATGGTCCGCGACCTCCTCCACGCGGCGAGGCCGCCGCTCCCGACCAACGGAGACGGGCAACCCGCCGCCAGCCCCTCGTGGCGCTCAGACGCCTACGCCTCCTGGGCCAAGGAGAACGGGCACGTCGCACGCAAGCTGTCCCACCCCGGCGTCGAGGACCTGCTCGGGCAGCTGCTCGAGGACCTCGAGCGCAAGGAAGAGATCCCGGTCGCCTGAGCGGCGCCGGCCGCTCAGTAGCTCAGCGCGTAGCGGAGGTGCAGGGCGTCCGGGCCCTCGACCACCTCGGTCAGCTCGATCCCGGCGCCCGGCTCGAGGCCGTCCAGCAGCCGCGTGCCGCCGCCGAGCAGGATCGGCACCTGGTTGATCAGCAGCTCGTCGAGCAGGCCGGCGGCGATGCACTGCTGGATCGCCGAAGCGCCACCGCCGACCGAGACGTCCTTGTCGCCGGCGACCTCCTTCGCCTGCAGGATCGCGCTCTCGATCCCCTCGGTGACGAAGTGGAAGGTGGTGCCGCCCTCCATCTCCAGCGGCTCGCGCTCGTGGTGGGTGAGGACGAAGGTGGGGACATGGAAGGGAGGTTCCTCACCCCACCAGCCGCGCCAGTCCTCCTCGCCCCAGGGCCCGCGCACGGGGCCGAACATGTTGCGCCCCATCACCACCGCGCCGACGTCGGCCTTGGCCGCCTCGATCACCGCGTTGCTGGGGTTCTCGTCCCCTTCTCCCTCTTCGCGGCCATGTGCCTGCTGCCAGGAGGCGAGCTTGACGACCCACTCGTGCAGCGCCATCCCCCCTTCTCCCAGCGGGTTCTCCTCGCTCTGATTGGGACCGGCCATGTAGCCGTCGAGCGAGACCGACAGCTGCGCTTTGACCTTGCCCATGCCGGAACTCCTAGCCGCGAGGGCCGTTCTCGGCCTCCTCGACCGTCAGCTCGGCGGTCGGGAACGCCTCCAGCCGCTCGTCGGGGATCGGGTCCCCGCTGCGGATCGAGAGCCCGTACTTGCCGTCGGCGAGCCTCTGCTCGGCCCGCTCGACCGCGGCCAGGCGCTCTTTGAGGTCGGCGACCTGACCGGCGTCGAACTCGTCCTGGTAGAGGCCCTCCGAGTTGAAGTCGCCCGGCTCGCGCTGGGCATCCCCCTCTTCGGGACCTCCGCGCTGGGTCGAGGCGATCGCCTCTTCGATCTGCTTTCTCTCGGTGGCCAGAAGCTCGCGTGCACGTTGGTCGTCCATGCCGCGAACCGTACCGGCTGCCGCGGTTGAGCCCGCGGAGGCGTCGCGCTATCCTCTAAGAGGACTAACTACAGAAAGTGGACTGTCTCATGACCTTTCGCCTGATTCCGCTTGACGAGGCAATCGTCTTCCCAACCGTGACCGCGACCCTGCCGATCGACGTCGGCGAGGAGGAGCGCGTCTTCCTTATCCCCCGCCACGACGGCGAGTTCGGCCGCATCGGCGTCGTCGCCGAGGTGATCGAGCACGGGCGCTCGCGCCGCGGCGGCCCCGTCGCCACCGTGGTCGGTCTGCACCGTGGCCTCGCCGGCGCCGCCCAGGCCGACGAGAACGACCCCGACGTGCTGCGCGTCGAGGTGCAGGAGATCCGCGACGGCCATCCCGACGACGAGCACACGGTGGAGCTGGCCCGCGAGTACCGGGCGATCGTCGAGGAGATCCTCGAGCTGCGCGGGGACGACGGCCGCATCGCCGCCTTCCTGCGCTCGGTCGACGAGCCCGGCGCCCTGGCCGACACCTCCGGCCTCTCCCCCGACATCAACTACGAGGGCAAGACGCGCCTGCTCGAGGCCGTCGACGTGACCCAGCGGCTGGAGATCGCGGTCGAGCTGCAGCGCGAGCGCCTGGCCGAGCTGCAGGTCCGCAGCAAGATCCGCGACGACGTCGAGTCCGGCGCCCAGAAACAGCAGCGCGAGTACTTCCTGCGCAAACAGATGGAGTCGATCCGCAAGGAGCTGGGCGAGGACGAGACCGACCTGATCGCCGAGTACGAGACCAAGATCGCCGAGGCGGAGATGCCGGAGGCGATCGCCGAGCAGGCCGAGAAGGAGCTGCGCCGGCTCGAGCGCCAGGGCGAGTCCTCGCCCGAGTCCTCGATGATCCGCAGCTACCTCGACTGGCTGATCGCGGTGCCGTGGAGCAAACGCTCCGAGGAGCGGCTGGACCCGGTCCACACCCGCGAGGTGCTGGACGCCGACCACGCCGGCCTCGACGACGTCAAGCGGCGGATCACCGAGTTCGTCGCCGTGCGCAAGCTGCGCCAGGAGCGCGGGGTCGAGGACGACGGCCGCGCCAACGGCACGATCCTCACCCTGGTCGGGCCCCCGGGCACCGGCAAGACCTCGATCGGCGAGTCGATCGCCCGCAGCCTCGGGCGCGAGTTCGTCCGCATCAGCCTCGGCGGCCTGCACGACGAGGCCGAGATCCGCGGCCACCGCCGCACCTACATCGGCGCCCTGCCGGGACGGATCGTCCGCGCCCTGCGCGACGCCAAGACGATGAACCCGGTGATCCTCTTCGACGAGGTCGACAAGGTCGGCGCCGACTGGCGCGGCGACCCCAGCGCGGCCCTACTGGAGGTGCTGGACCCAGCCCAGAACGACACCTTCCGGGACCACTACCTGGACGTCGAGATCGACCTCTCCGAGGTCGTCTTCATCGCCACCGCCAACCTGGTCGACCCGATCCCGGCGCCGTTGCTGGACCGGATGGAGATCATCGCCTTCGACGGCTACACGACCGAGGAGAAGCTGGCGATCGCCAAGGGCTACCTGCTGCCGCGGCAGCTCAAGCGCAACGGCTTGAAGGCCGAGGAGGTCGAGGTCGGCGACGAGATCCTGCGCTCGCTGATCTCCGAGTACACGCGGGAGGCCGGCGTGCGCCAGCTCGAGCGCGAGATCGGCAAGGTCCTGCGCGGGGCGGCGACGAAGATCGCCTCCGGCGAGGCCAAGGGCACCGTCGTGCTCGACACCGAGGCCCTGCGCGACGCGCTCGGCCGCCAGCGCTTCTTCCAGGAGTCGGTAGAGCGCACGGCGATCCCAGGCGTTTCCACCGGCCTGGCGGTGACCGGCACCGGCGGCGACGTCCTCTTCATCGAGGCGACCGCGATGGAGGGCGACAAGGGTCTGGTCCTGACCGGCCAGCTCGGCGACGTGATGAAGGAGTCGGCGCGGATCGCCCTCTCCTACGCGCGCAGCCACGCCGAGGAGCTCGGCCTCGACCCGGACCGCTTCCAGCGCGAGTTCCACCTGCACGTGCCGGCGGGCGCGATCCCCAAGGACGGCCCCAGCGCCGGCACGGCGATGACGACGGCCCTGGTCAGCCTGCTCAGCGGGCGGCCGGTCAAGCACACGGTCGGGATGACCGGCGAGGTCACCCTGCAGGGCCGGGTGCTGCCGATCGGCGGGCTGAAGCAGAAGGTCCTGGCCGCCCACGCCGCCGGGCTGACCGAGGTGATCCTGCCCTGGCGCAACCGCGGCGACCTCGACGAGGTCCCCGAGGAGGTGCGCGAGCAGATGACCTTCCACCCGGTGATGAGCATCGACGAGGTGCTGGGGCTTGCCCTGGAGCCGGTCGAGGCCGGAGCGGACGTCGCGGCGGTGGCGTAGGCGATGACGCCGCGATGTCGCAACTGCCAGCCGGTCCCGACCGAGCTGCGCGCGGCCGCCGGCCTGCTCGAGCGGCGCTGGACGATGGCGACGATCTACGCCTGCTCGTCCGGCGCCGCCCGCTTCAACGAGTTCCGCCAGTCGCTCCCCGGGGTCTCCCCCACCACGCTCTCCGAGCGGCTGGAGCAGCTGGAGGCGGCTGGGATCGTCGAGCGGCGCATGGTCGCCGGCCGTCCCCCCCACACCGAGTACGAGCTGACCGAGCGCGGCCGCCAGGTCGCGACGGCGGTCGCCGGGCTACTGGCGCACTAGCGCACGATCTCGCAGTGGCGGGTGACGTCGACGGGGTCGGCGAAGACGACGTCGTCGCCGGCGCTGCAGCCGATGACGTCGGCGGTGCCGTCGCGGGCGTCGATCACGTCGTCGCCGGGGCTGGCGAAGACGCGGTCGCGACCCGGCCCGGACTCGATGCAGTCGCGGCCGTCGTCGCCGTAGATCCAGTCGCCGCCGGCGCCGGTGCGGATGCGGTCGCCGCCGATCGTGCCGACGACCTTGTTGGTGCCGGTGTCGCCACCGAGCTGGGTCGCGCAGCGCCCTCCGGCGCCGCCGGTCAGCGTCCAGCGATAGTCGATCCCGGTCGAGGCGCCGGCCAATGAGTCGTCGAGGGCGGCCTGGCCGCCGCCCGGCAGGGTCGCGGTGAACTCGTAGCGTCGCCGCTCGCCTGGCGCCAGCGCCCCGGCCCTGATCGTCCCCAGGTCCGCGAACGGCCCCGAGTAGACGACGGAGTCGGCGCGGGAGGTGACGTCGCGGACGGTTAGCCGCAGCCTGGCCGAGAGCAAGCCACCGCCGGCGCCGGCGACGTCGTGCAGGCCCAGCGCCGCGAGCGAGAGCGAGGCGGGGTCCTCGCCGGCGTTGCGAATCTCGGCCCTGCCGCGGACCTGGTCGCCCGGGGCGAGGTTGGCGGCCCGCAGGATCGCCCGGTCGCCGTCGGAGCCGGCGATCCGCAGGGCGCCGCTGGCCGCCGAGGTCAGGGCCGGCGTCGCCGCCCGGCCGAGCCCGGAGAAGGCGAGCGCCAGAGCGACCGCGCCGATCCCGAGCAATGCCCAGGCGCCGAGCAACCGCTTGCGTCCGTCCTCCATTGGCCGCACCATCAAAAGTCTTTGTCGGCCGCGCCCGACTCGGTGTCGGCGGTGGTGGCGGTGGCGTTGCCGGCGAGATCGGTGACGGTGGCCGAGGGGGTCCAGGTCATCGTCCCGGTCGCCGCCGCGGTGGTCGCCGCCGCCGACTGGGTGCCGAGGGTGATGAAGACCTGGTTGCCGCTCAGCACCATCGTCGAGGCGGTGCCGGTGGCGCCGAAGGTGAGGTTTGCGGTCGTGTAGTCGGTGCGGCCGAGAGCGATCGTGCCGAGCGGCAGCAGGGTCGCGTTGGTCGCGTTGTAGATCGTCACCGTGTCGGCGGCGGCGACCTGGTTGAGGCGGACGACGACGCTGGTCGAGGCGCCGCTCCAGCCGGCGAGGATCGAGTTCTGCTCCGGTTCCTCGCTGTAGGTGAAGGTGATTTTGTCGCCGGCGTCGGCACGGCCGGCGATCGCGCCGCCGTTGCTGGTCTGGATGTCGGCGGCGGTCGGCACGGTGTTGTCGACGTCGACGCTGAAGCCGGCTTCGGTCCGCGAGTTGCCGGCGACATCGGTCATCGTCAGCGTGTATGGGAGCGCCCCGGGGACGATCGTCGAGGCCGCGGTGATGGCGGCGCTACGGCGGTTGTAGGCGACGCCGTCGACGGTGAAGGTGCCGGCGCTGAGGCTGGCCGCGGTCTGGGCGGGGGTGATGGTGCTGAGGTTCGCTTTCACGGTGGAGACGCCGGAGGCGGGACTGCCGGCGTCGGTGACGTTGGCGTAGACGTAGTAGGTGCCGCTTTTCTTGATGAATCCGCCGTGGCCGCCGGTGGTCTTGGCGATCACGGTGTCGGTGGCGACCGGGGCGCGGAAGTCGGTGGCGGCGGTGATCGTGCTCGAGCCGGTGACCGCGGCTTTGGAGCTGAAGGCGCCCCAGACCGGCCCGGCCGCGAGGGCCGAGACGACGACGACGGCGAACGCCGCGGCGGCGACCGAGAGTGCGCTTCCGCCTCTAGTCACGACCGACCTCGGGCGTCGGCGGGCTGCGCCAGATCCGCGCCATGCCGGTGGCGCAGAGCAGCAGCGCCGGGATCACGATCAGCGCGATCCGGGCCGGGACGGTGCCGGTCCAAGCCAACGCGTAGCCGATCTTCGGCACCGTGTAGACGACCCTGCCGACGCTGCCGTCGGCGGGCACGGTCCAGTGCTCGGTGCCGGTGTTGGCGTCGCCGCGGGTGACGAAGGCGACGACGTCGGCGGCCGGGCGCACCGACTGCACCCGGTGCGAGAAGAGTTTGCCGCTGCCTTCGGGGTCGCGGAAGGTGACGATGTCGCCAACCCGCGCCTGCTGGGGCGGGATCGGCTCGGTGACGACGACGTCGCCGGTGTCGATCGACGGCGACATCGAGCCCGAGCGCATCGTGAACGAGCGGTCGCCGATCGCCAGCGGCGCGGCGGCGGCGAGCAGCGCCGCGAAGAGGAAGCCGAGCCCGAGCCAGAGGACGAAGATCCAGAGCCGGCGCGGCAGCGAGGTTTCCGGGGCGACGGTCATCGGCCGCCCGCGTAGACGGGCACCAGTTCAACCGCGACGTTGCGCGCCTCGTATCCGGTCTCGACGTCGGCGGCGATCGAGGCGGTGACGTCGATCCGCGCCGCCCCTCCCGGCCTGATCCGCACCGTGCCTTCGCTGCCCTGCCGCAGTCCCTGCAGCGTGGTCTCGGCGAGCAGCTTCTCGCCGGCGAGGATCCGCACCGCGACGATCCCGTCGAGCGCGGTCGACGAGGGCTCGGCGCGCAGCCCGACCGCGAGCCGCTCACCCGTCTGGTTGCGCAGAACCAGGTGCCCGTCGGCGTTGCCACCTGGTCGCAGCGACGCGTTCAGCAATGCCATCGGCGCCGCCGGGGTGACCGCCAGGGCGCCGTCCTGGGTCGCCGTGACGCGCAGCGATGCCGGCATCACTCCACCCTCTCCCCCCTCCGGAAGAGAGACGGCGATCAGCGCCACCACCAGGCAAGCGCCGATCGCCGCCGCAACGATGCGGGTGTATCTGTCTCTCAGGTCCGAATGGGTCACGAGCGTCGCTCCACCGACTCTCCGCTACAGGCTGCGGGCCTCCCAGGTGAACGTGTGGGCGCCGGTGGTCAGGCCCTGCGCCACGTCGGGGGCGCTGGCCGAGAGGGTCGCGGTGATCTGGTAGACGACGGAGTCGTTGGTGACCCATTTCGTCGCCACCGTGCCGGGGTCGTCGTTGATCCCCGTGGCCCAGCTGTTTTTGCCGGTCCCGAAGGCCGCCAGGGTGCCGGTGTAGAGGGCACCGCCGGAGTCGGCGACGAAGCCGGTGCAGTTCGGGAAGCTGGGGCTGGCCTGGGTGCCCGGGGTGATCGTCAGGTCGACGTACGGGCCGAGCGTGCCGATCGTGCTGGGCGTGTAGATGTGGACGTCGGCGTCAAGGCTGCCGGTGTAGGTGACTTTGATGCATTTGCTGACGCTGTCGCCCGGTTTGGCCCCGGTCACCGTGTACAGCGCCGCCCCGGAGTCGTTGTCGCCGATGACGACGGTGCCGGCGGTGATCTGGTTGCCGGCGCTGGTCGTGGTGGCGCTGAAGGCGCCGAAGACGCCGAACGCCGCGAGGCTGCCGAGGGCGCCCACGCAGAGCACCGTCAACAGGACTTTCGTACGAGTGTTCACTGTTACCTCCTGTGGAGAGTTCGCTCGAATCCCGCGGCTTTCGGAGCCGCGCGTATCGATCGGACCGCCCCGCAGGAGGCGCGCATGCGTAATGCCTGAAGAATGAATGAATGAGCGGATGACCGCTTATTTGGCCATCCGTACTAGTCCAAACGGGGGCTATGGGCGCAGAATTGCCGGCTGGAAGCGGTAGCCGAAGCCGCGCACGGTCTCGATCGGCTCGACCCCGCCGGCCTCGCGCAGCTTGCGCCGCAGGTAGCTGACGTAGAGGCGCACCTGCTTCGGGTCGCCGCCGGCGTTGCCCCAGACGGACTCCAACAGCTGCTCCTGGGTCAGGACCTGGTCCCGGTTTCGCATCAGCGTCGCCAGCAGCTTGAACTCGGTCGGCGTCAGCGCGATCTCGGCGTCGCCCGCCTGCACCCGGCGCCGGCGCTCGTCAAGGGTGATCACGTCGTCGCTCAGCACCTCGTGTTCGCCGCTGCCGGTCTCGGCCCGGCGCAGCAGCGCCCTGCACCTGGCGATCAGCTCGTCGGGGTCGAAGGGCTTGGTCACGTAGTCGTCGGCGCCGAGGTCGAGACCGCGGACCTTCTGGGCGCTGGCGTCGGTCGCGGTCAGGACCAGGATCGGCACGGCGCTGAGCTCGCGGATCCGCTCCAGCACCTGCCAGCCGTCGAGTTCGGGCAAGCCGAGGTCGAGCACGACCAGCCGCGGGCGGCGCTCGAAGAAGAGGCGGACCCCGGCCCGCCCGTCGGCCGCCTCGACCGGGTCCATCCCGGCCCGCAGCGCGAGCGTGGCGACCAGCCCGCGGATGTCTGAATCGTCCTCGATGACGAGAATCGTCGGTACGTCCACGCTCTGATGGATACTCGATCGGCAGGTCGGAAACGCGCGGGTTCGAACGCGTGTCCAGGGCCCGCGCGAGCCGAACACCGCCGATGAATCCGATCAATTACGCCCCGGGCGTCGCCCCCGACGAGCTCCGCGACCTCTGGTCGCTCAGCTTCGAGAAGACGACCCGCGGGATCGCGATCATCGACCCCAAGAGCCGCAACGTGGTCGCCGTCAACCCGGCCTACGCGGCGATGCACGGCGGCCGCCCCGGAGATTTCGTCGGCAAACCGATCGACGGATCGCTGACATCGGAAGGGGTGGCGCTGCTGCCGCGGCTGGCCGAGAGACTGAACGAGACCGGCTTCCTCGCGCTCGAAGGCGACCACGTCCGCCTCGACGGCAGCGTCTTCCGCGCCGCCACCGAGGTGATGGCCGCGACCGACGAGGACGACAACCTCCTCTACCGGATCTGCTGGTTCACCGACCTGACCGAGAAACGGGCGCTGGAGCGGCAGACGCGGGCGGCCGAGCGCCGCTTCGAGACCGCCTTCGCCAAGACCGCGGTGGGGATGGCGCTGTGCGGGCTCGACGGCCACTGGCTGCGGGCCAACCCGGCCTTCTGCGCGATGCTCGGCTACGAGGAGGAGGAGCTGCTCGAGCTCACCTTCACAGAAGTGACCCACCCCGACGACCTCGTCGCCAACTTCGAGGGGGACGAGCGGCTGCTGGCCGGCGAAGCCGACGACTACCAGCTCGAAAAGCGCTACCTGCACCGCGACGGCAGCGCCGTCTGGGTGCTGCTCTCGGTCACGCTCGACCGCGACCCGGACGGCATCCCCAGCCACTACATCGTCCACGCCAGCGACATCTCGCTGCGCAAGCAGATGGAGACCGACTTCGCCCACGGCAGCGCCGGCGCCGAGTTGGGCCGCGAGCTGATGGCCGCGGTCGGCGACGACTTCCGGCTCGGCCGGCTGGTCGGCCGCTGGACCGAGGTGCTCGGCTGGAGCGAGGAGGAGCTGCGGGCGCGGCCGCTGGGCGAGTTGCTGCACCCCGACGACCGCGCCGGGGCCCAGGAAGCGCTGGCGCGGGTGAAGGTGAGCGGGCCGACCAGCTTCCGGGCGCGGATCCAGACCCGCAACGGCACCTCCTGCTGGCTCCTGTGGTCGGTGGCTGGGGTCGACGCCGACGGCAACCTGCTCTGCGCGCTGCGGGAGGGCGACGAGCGGGTGGCGATCGAGTCAGCCTTCGAGCTGCGCGGCGAGGTGATCGCCAACATGAGCGACGGCGTCTCCCTGGTCACCACCGCCGACATGCGGGTCGTCTACGCCAACCCCAGCCTCGAGCAGATGCTCGGCTACCTGCCGGGCGAGCTCGACGGCGGCGACGCGCTGGCGCTGATGCGGCCTTCGAACTTGAGCGAGGACGAGCTGGCCGAGCGCGCGGCGGTTGCGGCAAGGCTGCGCGAGCACGGCGAAGCCAGCTACGAAGGCCGGCGGCTGCGCAAAGACGGGACCGAGATCTGGTGCCGGACGATGACCACCACCTTCGACCACCCCCGCTTCGGCGAGGTCTGGGTGGCGGTCCAGCGCGACGTCACCGAGGAGCGTCGGGCGAGCCAGGCCGCGGCCGAGCTGGAGCGGGCGAAGAGCGAATTCCTCGGCTCGGTCTCGCACGAGCTGCGCACGCCGCTGACCTCGATCCTCGGCTACTCGGCGCTGATGCGGGCCGAGGCCAGTGGCCAGCAGCGGGAGCAGTTCGAGGTGATCGAGCGCAACGCGAGGCGGCAGCTGCGGCTGGTCGACGACCTGCTCAACATCGCCCGCATCGAGGCCGGCGAGTTCGAGCTGAGCCGGACCCCGCTCGACCTGGCCGAGCTGGTCGTCGCCGAAACCGAGGCGATGCGGCCCGACGCCGAGGTCGCCGGGCTGGAGCTGACGGTCGCGGTCGAAGGCGGGACGCTGCCGGTGGTCGCCGACCCCGACCGGATCGCCCAGG
The DNA here is from genome assembly GCA_036265715.1 of Solirubrobacterales bacterium. Taxonomy (GTDB): domain Bacteria; phylum Actinomycetota; class Thermoleophilia; order Solirubrobacterales; family 70-9; genus VAYN01. Next base: position 52,437 of record DATAON010000101.1, read on the forward strand.
TGATCGCCAACCTGCTCGCCAATGCAATCAAGTTCACCCCGCGCGGCGGGCGGATCGAGGTGCGGCTGGGCGCTTGCTCGGGCAAGGCCTGGCTGACCGTCGACGACAGCGGCCCCAGCATCGACCCCGAGGAGGCGCCGCACCTGTTTGAGCACCTCTACCGCGGCGAGGACGCGAAATCGCGCCAGGTCCCCGGCTTCGGGCTCGGGCTGGCGATCTCCCGCTCGATCGTCTCCGCCCACGGCGGCCACATCGAGGCCCGCGCCGGCAAGCTCGGCGGCGCCTGCCTCGAGGTGGCCCTGCCGGTTCTCTAGAAGGACTAGCGACCCCCTGGCTGGTCGGGGACCGACCGCCGAAGACCCCTAGAACTGGTCCGGGCAAGTCGTGGTTCCTTTTTCACCTCACAGGCGACAAAGGAACCACGACTTTCCGCTGAGACCCTCGCGCGTTTCGCTGGTCCTCCAGGGGCTAGCTGCCGGTGGCCGCGCCCGGCTCCGGCCAGGCGCCGTGGTCGCGGACCCAGTCGCGCCGGCCCTCGAACGGGGTCTCGGCGTAGCTGCGCAGGGCCTCCATCGCCTCGTCGGTGACGATCGTTTTCAACCACTCCTCGGCCTCGACCCGCAGGCCCTCCTGCATCGGCAGGTTGGCGCCGCGGACGACCGAGCGCTTGGCCGCGGTGAGGGCGACAGCGGAGTTGGTCTTCAGCCGTTCGGCGACCTCCAGCGCCCGCGCTTTGGCGTCGTCGGCGAGCTCGTTGACGATCCCCAGCTCCAGCGCCCCCTCGGGGTTGACGTAGCGGCTGCGGAGGAGGAAGTCGAGGGCGCGGCTGCGGCCGATCGCCCGCTCCAGCAGCTGCGATCCGGTGCCGGTGAGGATGCCGAGGCTGGCCTCGGGGAAGCCGAGCAGGTAGTCGCCGCGCTGCATGATCCGGATGTCGCAGTTGAGCGAGAGCTCGAGCCCGCCGCCGCCGGTGTCGCCGGTCATCGCCGCGATCACCGGCTTGTCGAGGTAGGAGAGCGACTGCAGCAGCTGGTGCCAGCCGAAGATCAGGTCGTAGGAGGCGGCGATCAGGCTCTCGCGGTCCGCGGCCAGCTCGACCAGCTCCTCGACGCTGTAGTGGGTGATGTATTTGCCGGGGATGGCGCCGGTGATGACCACCACCCGCACGTCGGGCTCGCGCCAGCGCGGCAGCATCTCCGCCAGGCCGGCGGCGGAGTCGCCGATGAAGTAGTTCATCGGCGGGTTGTTGTGGGCGGCGACGATGATGCCGTCGTTGTCCTCGACATCCCAAACGCTCATGGGGGTGACCTCCGGGTTGCGGTTGCGAGGCGCCCTCCCAGGCCGCTCCCGTCCATTAACCCCGCTGCCGGGCTTGCCCGCTGGCCCTCTGCCGTGTTGTATTGGCGGAACTCCATGAACGTGACCCTCACCCACATCGGCGGCCCCACCCTCCTGATCGAGTTCGGCGGCTGGCGGCTGCTGACCGACCCGACCTTCGACCACGCCGGCGGCGACTACCGCTTCGGCTGGGGGACCGGCTCGACCAAACTGACCGAGCCGGCGATCGGCCCCGCCGACCTCGGGGAGATCGACGCGATCCTGCTCAGCCACGACCACCACGAGGACAACCTCGACGCCGCCGGCCGCGAGTTGCTGCCCAGCGCCGGCGCCGTCCTCACCACCGTCCCGGGGGCGAAGCGGCTCGGCGCCGCCAACGTGCGCGGCCTCGCCCCGTGGGGAAAGACGACGCTGGAGGCCCCGGGCAAGCCGCGGATCGAGATCACCGCCACCCCCTGCCGCCACGGGCCGCCGCTGACCAAGCCGATCGTCGGCGACGTCGTCGGGTTCGCGCTCGGCTGGGAGGGCCAGCAGCACGGCCTGCTCTGGATCTCCGGCGACACCGTCCTCTACGACGGCGTCCGCCAGGTTGCCGACCGCCTCGACGTCGGCACCGCCCTGCTGCACCTCGGCGGCGTCCGCTTCCCGATCACCGGGCCGCTGCGCTACACGATGACCGCGGCCGAGGCGGTTGAGCTCTGCGGCGCGATCGGCCCGCGCAAGGCGATCCCGATCCACTACGAGGGCTGGAAGCACTTCCGCGAGGGCCGCGATGCGATCGAGGCCGAGCTGGCGGGCGCGCCGGCCGCGGTCGGCGACGCCTTCGAGTGGCTGCCGATCGGCAGCGCCACCGAGGTCGACGTCTAGCTGGCTAGTAGGGCTCGGACGGGGCGATCGGCGCCGTCGGGTCCACCGTCGGCGCGCCCTTGATCGCCAGCAGGCGGTAGTAGAGGACGGCGGCGACGAGGGCGCCGATCGGCGCCGTGATCGTCGATGCGAGGGCGCTGAAGACGATCCGCAGCAGCGGCCCGTCAGCGATGCTGGCGGCGATCCCGCCGAAGATCAGGCCGCCGATCAGCGCGATCAGGAAGGCGACGATGATGACGCCGAAGACCGGCCACCCGTTGCCGCGGACGAGGTCACGCGAGCGCCCGAAGGAGTCGATCACGCCGCTGCCCTCGATCACGATCACCGGCGCGATCACGGCCCAGATCGTCAGCAGGATCAGACCGGGGACGACCAGCAGGATGAAGCCGATCCCGACGCCGAGGCCGGAGAGGATCCCGGCCCCGATCAACGGCAGGATGAACGGCATCGCCTGGCTGACCAGATCGCCCATCGAGGTGTCGCGGCGACCGTCCTGGACGTCGCGGACGAGGCTGACGACAATGCCCTGGTAGAGCGTGCCGGCGACGGTGCTGACGACGATCACCAGCGGCAGGAAGGCCACCTTGGAGCCGGCGAGACCGTCGACGATCGCGACCACCAGGAAGAGCCAGAAGGCGATCGGCAGCAGCGCGCCGGCGTTGGAGCCGTAGAGCGAGAAGACCTCGTTGAGGGTGTCGCCGACGCTGAGCTTGCGAGTCACGACTGCTGAGTTCGCGCTGTCGGCCGCCAGACCTGCTCCTCGTCTTTGTCCGAGCCTCTAACCGGATCGGTCAAACACCCTTGAAGGCTTGACCGCACCTCCCTATCGTTTCGGGCGTTTGGTGACCAGGGAGGCGCCGGACGCGCTGTGACCACGACTTCGAAGAAGCCAGAGACCGTAATCGTCCGGTTCGCCGGGGATTCCGGCGACGGCATGCAGCTGGTCGGCGACCGCTTCACCGCCGCCACCGCCCACGTCGGCAACGACCTCTCGACCCTGCCGGACTTCCCCGCCGAGATCCGCGCCCCCGCCGGCACCCCCGGCGGCGTCTCCGCCTTCCAGATCCACTTCGCCTCGCGCGACATCCTCACCCCGGGCGACCACCCGAACACGCTGGTGGCGATGAACCCGGCGGCGCTGAAAACCCACCTCGGCGCGCTCGAGGCCGGCGGCACCCTGATCGTCAACGAGGACGCCTTCACCGCCAACAACCTGCGCAAGGCCGGCTACGGCGAGGTCAACCCGCTCGAGGACGGCACGGTCGAGGACTACCAGGTCCTGCAGGTGCCGATGACGACGCTGACCACGCGCGCCACCGAGGAGATCGAGGGGCTGAAGCCGGCGGAGGCGCAGCGGACCAAGAACCTCTTCGCGCTGGGCCTGATCTCGTGGATGTACGGGCGCCCGCTGGAGGACACGGTCTCCTGGCTGGAAGCGAAATTCGCCCGCAAGCCGGCGATCATGGCCGGCAACATCGCCGCCCTCAAGGCTGGCTACAACTTCGCCGACACGATCGAGATCTCCGCCACCCAGACCGAGGTGGCGCCGGCGCCGCTGCGCGAGGGCGAGTACCGCAACGTCAACGGCGCCAACGCGCTGGCGATGGGCCTGGTCGCGGCCAGCGTCCGCAGCGGTCTGCAGCTCTACTACTCGGGCTATCCGATCACGCCGGCCTCCGAACTGCTCCACCAGCTCGCCCGCCACGATCGCTTCGGCGTCCGCACGGTCCAGGCCGAGGACGAGATCGCCGCCGCCAACATGGCGCTCGGCGCCTCCTTCGGCGGCAAACTCGGGGTGACCGCGACCAGTGGCCCCGGGATGGACCTGAAGGCGGAGACGATCGCGCTGGCGGCGATGCTGGAGCTGCCGCTGGTGATCATCGACGTCCAGCGCGCCGGCCCCTCGACCGGGCTGCCGACCAAAACCGAACAGTCGGACCTGATGATGGCGCTCCACGGCCGCCACGGCGAGTCGCCGCTGCCGGTGCTGGCGCCCGCGACCCCAGCCGACTGCTTCGACACCGCGATCGAGGCGGTGCGGATCGCGGTCCGCTACCGGACCCCGGTGATCGTCCTCGCCGACGGCTTCCTGATCAACTCCTCCGAGCCCTGGCGACTGCCGAGCGCGGCCGACCTGCCGGAGATCGACCCTAACTTCGCGACCAAGCCCAACGCCGGCGACGAGTTCCTGCCCTACCTGCGCGACGAGCGCGGCTCGCGCCCTTGGGCGATTCCCGGGACCCCCGGCCTCCAGCACCGGCTCGGCGGGCTGGAGAAGGAGCACGGCTCCGGCAAGGTCAGCTACGAGGCCGAGAACCACGCGCTGATGACCGAGCTGCGCGCCGCCAAGGTCGCCAACGTGGCCAAGGACATGCCGCCGCTGGAGGTCGACGCCGACGACGGCGCCGAGCTGCTGATCCTCGGCTGGGGCTCGACCTTCGGCGTGATCGGCGCCGCCGCCCGGCGCCTGCGCAACCGCGGCCTGCCGGTTGCGACCGCGCACCTGCGCTCGCTGGAACCGATGCCGCTGAACACCGGTGAAATCGTCCGCGCCTTCCCGAAGGTGCTGGTGCCAGAGCTCAACAGCGGCCAGCTGCTGAGCCTGGTGCGCGACAAGTTCCTCGTCGACGCGGTCGGCTACAACAAAGTCGAGGGCCTGCCGATCCTGGCCGAAGAGCTGGAGCGGGCCGCACTGGAGCAGATCGAATGAGTGAGCACGAGCACGACGGCAGCGGCAACGGCGCCACCGCGACCCTGACCAAGGCCGACTTCCAGTCGGGCCAGGAAACGCGCTGGTGCCCGGGCTGCGGCGACTACGCGATCCTCGCCTCGGTGCAGGCGCTGCTGCCCGAACTTGGAGTGCCGCCGGAGAAGACGGTCTTCATCTCCGGGATCGGCTGCGCCGGGCGCTTCACCTATTACATGGACACCTACGGGATGCACGGCATCCACGGCCGCGCGCCGGCGCTGGCGACCGGGATCGCGACCAGCCGCGAGGACCTCTCGGTCTGGGTCGTCTCCGGCGACGGCGACTCGCTCTCGATTGGCGGCAACCACCTGATCCACAGCCTCCGCCGCAACGTCCCGATCAAGCTGCTGATGTTCAACAACCAGATCTACGGGCTGACCAAGGGCCAGTACTCGCCCACCTCGGAGACCGGCAAGATCACCAAGTCGACCCCGTTCGGCTCCGAAGACCACCCGTTCAACCCGCTGGCGCTGGCGCTCGGCGCCGACGCCTCCTTCGTCGCCCGCACTATCGACGTCGAGAAGAAGCACCTCGCCGCGACCCTGCGCGCCGCCGCCGAGCACCCCGGCTCTTCCTTCACCGAGATCTACCAGAACTGCAACGTCTTCAACGACGGCGCCTTCGACGCCGTCCGCGGCAAGGGCGGCGCCCACAATCAGATCCGCCTTGAGCACGGCCAGCCGATCCGCTTCGGCGCCGAGAACGAGCGCGGCGTCGTCCGCTCCGCCGACGGCGGCCTCGAAGTGGTCGAGGTGGCCGACGTCGGCGAGGGGGCCCTGGTCGTCCACGACGCCCACCTCGAGGACCCCAGCCACGCGACCGCACTCGCCCGCCTTGCCGACAGCCCCACCGGGCCGACCCCGATCGGCGTCTTCCGCGACGTCAAGCGCCCGGTCTACGGCGCCGAGCGCCAGGCCGACCTGGTCGCGTCACACGCGCGGGCGACGCTCGACGACGTCGACGCGCTACTGCGCTCCGGCGACACCTGGGTCGTTTAGGCGGCTCGCTCCATGCCTCCTTTGCGTCGCTATCCGACGCAAAGGAGCCATGGACCTTTCAATCCGCCAGCGGCGGGAAGGCGGGCGGGCGCTTCTCGAGGTAGCTGGCGACGCCCTCGGCGGCATCGGGCCGCTCGAAGGACTCGGCGATCAGCCGCTCGGACTCGGCGTAGGCCTCGTCGAAGCTCTGGCCGAGGCCGTCGAGGACCTGGCGCTTGACGATCGCCATCGAGGTCGGCGAGCAGTTGGTGGCGAGGTCGGTGGCGTAGGCGACCGCCTGCTCCAGCAGTTCACCCGGCTCGGCCAGGTGGTCGACGAGGCCGATCTCCGCCGCCTCGGTCCCGAGCACGACCCGGGCCGAGATCAGCAGGTCGAGGGCGCGGCTGGTCCCGACCAGGCGCGGCAACAGCCAGGAGAGTCCGTACTCGGCGACCAGGCCGCGGCGGGTGAAGGCGGTGGTGAGCTTGGCGCCGGGGACGCAGAAGCGGACGTCACAGTAGAGCGCCTCGACCAGGCCGAGCCCGGCGGCGGGGCCGTTGATCGCGGCGATCAGCGGCTTGCGCAGGGTCAGCGGCAGGTTGCGCGGGCGCGGGCGGTTGACGATCCGCTCGGGTCGCTCTTCCCCGGTCGCCTCTTCGAGCAGGTCAAAGTCAGCGCCGGCGCAGAAACCACGGCCGGCGCCGGTCAGCACGACCGCCCGCACCTCGGGGTCGGCTTCGGCGGCGTCGAGCTGGGCGAAGTACTGGGCCTCAAGCTCGTCGGTCCAGGCGTTGAGGCGGTCGGGCCGGTTCAGGGTGAGGACCAGCACGGCGCCGCGGCGCTCGGCGAGGACCAGGTCGGTGGCGGTGGCGGGGTCCGCGCTCATGCGTCGATCGTATTCAGCGCCAGCGCCGCCGCAACCTCGGCCACGGGGCGATCCTGGAGGGAGTCCAGGCCGGTCAGCAGCCGCTCCGCCCCGGCCTCGCCGAGCGCGAGCGCGGCGTTGCGGCGGAACTTGGCGTGCAGCTCCTCGTCCTCGATCGGGTTCGCCGGCCCGCCGCGCGGGCGCAGCACGACCGCTTCGACCGGGCGGCCGCCGACGCTCGCCCGCACGCCGCCGGAGAGCTCGTTGCCGCCCTCGAAATCGACCACCTCATAGATGACGCGGTCGGCGACCGCGAGCGCGCGCTCGTCGGCGATCGCCGCCGGCGTGAAGGCCTCGATCCCGAGCTCGCCGTGCACCAGCAGCGCCCCGATGCAGTAGGGCAGGCTGAACTTGGCGTCGTAGGGAGTGGCGGGCCGGCGCTTGCGCTCGGCCGGCTCGAGGACCAGCTCGACCGCTACCGCGCCGGGGACGAGGGCGACGATCTCCCCCGCGTCCTCGGCCGTGATCCCAGCGTTGCGGACGGCGTCGAGGACGGCGTGGCTGGCGTGGCAGGAGGGGTAGGGCTTGAAGGCGATCCCCAGCGTCTCCCAGCGGCTGCCGAGGCCGTCGGTGAGCGCGGCGGGGTCGAACTCGCCGAGGTGGGAGGCGAGCAGCCCGAAGCGGCCCTCCAGCACACTGGCCGGGCCGGTGGCGCCGTGGGATGCGAGGGCGGCGGCGGTGATCCCGGCGAAGGCGGCCCAGCCCGCGTGCAGGGGCTTCGTCTGCGAGCCGTCGGCGAGGAACTCCATCAGCCCCGAGGCCTGGCTGCCGGCGATCCCGAGCGCGTTCGCGGTCTGCTCGGCCGAGAGCCCGCGCAGGCGGGCGCTCGCCGCGGCGGCGGCGAAGACGCCGCAGACCGAGGTCGGGTGGAAGCCGCGGCGGTGCATCTCCCCCGGGTTGGCGAGCCCGATCCGCGAGCCGATCTCATAGCCGGCGACGGCGGCGGCGAGCGCCTCCGCCCCGGAGCAGCCGCGTGCCTCCCCCACCGCGAGCACGGTCGCGGCGACGACGGCGCTGGAGTGGACGATCGCGGTTTCGTGGGTGTCGTCGAAGTCGAGAGCGTGCATCATCGAGCCGTTGGCGAGTGCCGCCGGCCCCGCCCCGACCCGCCGCGGCAGCCCCAGAGCGCTTGCCTCCGGCTCGCCCCCCATCTCCAGCGCCACCGCCCGGGCGGCGCCGAGCTGGTCGAGAGCGAGGGCGGCGAGGCCGCAGCCGACCGCGTCGAGGATGTGCAGCTTGGCGGCGTCGCTGACCTCGGCCGGGATCTGCTCGAAGCTGAGGCCCGCGGACCACTCGGCGAGTTGCTCGGCTGCGTGCACGCCCACGATTGTGATTCCTCCAGCCCCCGCGCGTCGGGCCGGAGCCCGGCGCGGGCGGCGAGCGTACGGTCGACCCATGTCCACTCCAGAGACCGCCGCCGACCAGCTCGGCCTGCGCCCGCTGAAGGAGATCACCCTGGAGGAGCGGGTGATCGTGCTCGACGAGATCCCCTGGGTCCCCTACGCCGAGGGCATCTTCGTCAAACCGGTGCGACTGAACCGCAAGACCGGGCTCTGGGCCAACATCACCAAAGTCGAAGGCGGGATGCAGATCAACCGCCATTACCACGTCAACGGCGTCACCGGATTCGTGCTCGAGGGCTCCTGGTATTACGAGGAGAAGGACTGGGTCGCCCGCAAGGGCTCGTTCGTCTGGGAGCCACCCGGGGACATCCACACCCTGATCAGCAACGAGGAGGGCACGACGACCCTGTTCATGCTCGAGGGGGCGCTGCTCTACGTCGACGAGGACGACAACGTGGTCGGCTTCGACGACGTCCTCAACCACACCCACAAGTACCACGAGTTCTGCCGCGCCGAGGGCATCGAGCCTGTCGACCTCGACTACTGACGACGGCCGCGACGCCGGCCCCGCCCCGCTCTGGGCCGACCTCTACGACGCCCACGTCCCGCTGAGCTTCGAGCCGGGGCTGCGCAACTGCGTCGAGCTCTGCGAGCGCGGTGCCCGCGAGCGTCCCGAGGAGCCGGCGATCCTCTACTTCGAGACCGCGATCTCCGAGCGCCGGGCCGGCGAGCTGGCGCACGCACTGGCGGCGGCGCTGCGCGAGGAGCTGGGGCTGGCGCCGGGGGACCGGGTGGCGTTGATGCTGCAGAACGTGCCGCAGATGGCGATCGCGATCCACGCGGTCTGGCTGGCCGGCGGCGTCGTCACCTCGGTCAACCCGATGAACAAGCGGCGCGAGCTCGAGCACCAGTTCAGCGACGCGGGCGTCGAGATCGCCCTCTGCCTGGAGTCGCTCTACGCGGTGGTCGACGGGGTGCGCGAGACGACGCCGCTGCGCCACGTCGTCACCGTCTCCGAGCTCGAACTGCTCGACGCGATCCCAGCCGCCCTGGCCGGTCACGAACGGGTCGAGTGCCCGGGCGCGGTCGCGATCGCCGAGCTCTGGGAGCGCCACGCCGGCGCCCGCGTCGAGCCGGCCGACCCCGACCCCGGCGACCCCGCCTTCATCACCTACACCTCCGGCACCACCGGTCCCTCCAAGGGGGCGATCAACAGCCACGCCGCCGTCGTCCACAACGGCGAAGTGATGACCCGCTGGTATGAGCTGGGGCCGGGCGACGTGACCGTGGGGATGGCGCCGCTCTTCCACATCACCGGCCTCGTCTGCCACCTGGCGACCGCGCGCGCCAGCCTGACGCCGCTGCTGCTCTGCTTCCGCTTCGAGCCGGCTGAGCTGCTGGCGCTGATCGAGCACTGGCGCGGCAGCTACGTGATCGGGCCGCTGACCGCCTTCATCGCGATGCTGGAGGATCCGGGCTTCGGCCAGCGCGACCTCTCCTCGCTGACCAAGGTCGCCAGCGGCGGCGCCCCGGTCAACCCGGCCACGGTCGCGCGCTGGGAGCGGGCGACCGGCGCCTACGTCCACAACTCCTACGGGCTGACCGAGGCGGGGGCGCCCTGCCACCTGGTCCCGGCCGGGGCGCGCAGCCCGGTCGACGCCGAGAGCGGCGCCCTCTCGATCGGGGTGCCGATCCCCAACACCGAGGCGAAGATCGTCGCGATCGAGGACGGGGCCGAGCTGGGGCCGGGAGAGATCGGTGAGATCGTCGTCCGCGGGCCCGGCGTCACCAGCGGCTACTGGGGCAAGCCGCAGGAGAGCGCCAACGCAGTCCGCGACGGCTGGCTGCACACCGGCGACGTCGGCAAGCGCGACGCGGCGGGCTGGTTCTACATCGTCGACCGCATCAAGGACATGATCGTCGTCTCCGGCTACAAGGTCTGGCCGCGCGACGTCGAGGACGTCCTCTTCACCCACCCGGCCGTGCTGGAGGCCAGCGTCGTCGGCGCGCCCGACGACTACCGCGGCGAAACGGTGCGCGCCTACGTCGCCCTGCGCAGCGGCGCCACGGCCACTCCCGAGGACCTGGTCGCGCACTGCCGCGAGGCGCTCGCCGTCTACAAGGCGCCGCGCCAGGTGGTGATCGTCGCCGAGATCCCGAAGACGCTGACCGGCAAGGCGCTGCGGCGCGAGCTGCGCGAGCGCGAGTAGGCGCTAGCGGCCGAGCGAGCCGATCTCGCGGGTCATCCGCCCGATCGTTTCGTAGAAGCTGACCAGCAGGTTGCGCATCAGCGCCGTCTGCAGGCCGGGGTCGCTCTCGCCGAGGCGCTCGAACTCGGCGACGCTGAGGACGAGCAGCTCGCCGTCGCTCTCGCCGCGAACGCCGACCGGGCGGGCGGCGGCGTCGGCCAGCGCCACCTCGCCGAAGGCCAGGCCCGGGCTCAGGGTCGCCACCCGTCGCGACTCGCCGCGAACCTCGACCGCGACGGTGACTTCGCCGGCGACCAGCAGGTAGATGTCCTCGGCCGGATCGCCGGGCGAGTAGATCGTCTCCCCAGCGGTGAACGGGCGCGAGGTCAGGACCTGCCCGAAGCGCTCGAGCATCTCGGCGTCGAGGCCGCGGGCGAGCCGGTGCTCGGCCAGCGGCACCCGCTCGGCGCTGGTGGCGACGCCACCGTGGGCGGCCAGCAGCCGCTCCTCGCACCACTCGGTGGCGCTGTCGAGGTCGGTGAAGAGCTCGAAGCCCTCGATCGGGATCCGCTCCAGCAGGTCGCTCCTGGCCGGGGTGACGACGGCCAGCGCCGTCCCCTCTTCCTCCAGCCAGGTCCCCAGCGCCGCCAGCATGCGGGCGGCGGCGATGTCCATCTCGGTCACCTCGGTGAGGTCGATCACGGCGATCTCGATCTCCTCCACCTGCTCGACGATGTCGCGGATCACACTCTCCATCGCCGCGAACACGAGGTCGCCGTGGAGGACGTGAACGAGGCCGCGCTTGCCGACCCAATCGAGCAGGTCGCACTGGCCCTGGGGCCGGCGCCGGCGCGAGGGCACCTCGGCGACGGTGTAGGTGCGGCGCACGGCCGAGCGCGAAGAGCGGGCGACGTGCAGCACGTGCAGGTCGAGGTCCTCGGAGACCTGGCGGCAGACCTCGATCCCGCGCACGCTGTTGCCGTGCGGGTCCAGAGGCGGCGAGAAGACGGCGATCCCGAACTGGCCCGGCAGCACGGCGAGCACGCCGCCGGCGACGCCGCTCTTGGCCGGCATGCCGACGTCGACCACCCACTCCCCCGCCGAGTCGTACATGCCGCAGGTGGTCATCACGCTCAGCACCCGGTCGACGTGCTCGCGCTCCAGCGCCCGCTCGCCGCTGATCGGGTGGACGCCGCCGTTGGCGAGGGTTGCCGCCATCAGGCTGAGGTCGCGGCAATCGACAGACACCGAGCACTGGCGGAAGTAGAGGTCGAGGGCGATCTCGGGGTCGGCCTCGAGGATCTCGAAGCCGCGCAGCATGTGCCCGATCGCGCGGTTGCGGTGGCCGGTGTCGCGCTCGGACTCATACACAGCGGTGTCGACCGCCAGCTCGCGGCCGGCGAAGCGGCTGTAGGCGGCGACGATCCGGCGCTCGCGCTCGGCCGCGTCGGCGCCGGCGACCAGCGAGGCGGAGGTGATCGCGCCGGCGTTGATCATCGGGTTCAGCGGCCGCCCCGTCTCGGGGTCAAGGCTGATCGAGTTGAAGGCGTCGCCGGTCGGCTCAACCCCAACCTTGGCGTCAACCGCCGCGAAATCGAGGTCGGCGAGCGCGAGGCCGTAGGTGAAGGGCTTGGAGATCGACTGGATCGTGAACGGCCGCCGCGAGTCCCCGACCTCGTAGCAGTGGCCGTCGGTGGTCGCGATCGCGATCCCGAACCAGTCCGGGTCGGCGTCGGCCAATGGCGGGATGTAGTCGGCAACCGCCCCGGAGCGGTCGGCGGCCCAGCGCTCGTGCAGGCGCTGCAGGAACGAGTCGATCGGCGAGGCCCCCATTGCGTCGCGACCCTACCCCACCCCCAATCGCGTGGTTCCTTTTTCACCTGCTGGGTGCATAAGGAACCACGCGATTTGCATTCTGGGGTCTCTGGGCGCTATAGTGAACCATATGGTTCAGTATCAATCCATCGACAGGACCTTTGCCGCGCTGGCGGACCCGACTCGCCGCGCGGTGCTGGAGCGCCTCAGTCAGGGCTCGGCCTCGATCACCGAGCTGGCGCAGCCGTTCGGGATCTCCCTGACCGGGATGAAGAAGCACGTCCGGGTGCTGGAGGAAGCCGAGCTGGTGCGGACGGAGAAGGTCGGGCGCACGCGGCGCTGCGAGATCGGCCCGCGCCGCCTCGACGACGTCCGTGAGTGGACGGAGGCCTACCGACGGATGCTGGACGAGCGCCTCGACCGCTTCGGCGAGCTGCTCGCACGCCAAGACCGCGAACGCAATCAAGAACAGGACCAAGGAGACAGACCATGAGCACCGACCAGCAGGACAAGCAGGGGAACAAGCTGACCGTGAGCGCCCAGGGCGAGCGCGAAATCCACTCCGAGCGCATCTTCGACGCGCCCCGCGAGCGGGTCTTCGCCGCCTACACCGACCCGGAGCTGATCCCGCAGTGGTGGGGCCGGCGGGTCGACACCACGGTGGTCGAGGAGATGAGCCCGGTCACCGGCGGCGACTGGCGCTTCCGCTGCGAAAGCCCGGAGGGCACGATCGTCTTCCGCGGCACCTACCGCGAGGTGACCGCCCCCGAGCGGCTCGTCCAGACCTTCGAATGGGACGGGATGCCGGGCTACGTCTCGGTCGACTTCGCCGAGTTCGAGGACCTCGGCGACGGCCGCACGCGACTGGTCATCAACTCGGTCTTCTTCGCCGCGGAGGAACGCGACGGGATGATCGAGGCAGGGATGGAGAAGGGCTTCGGCGAAACGCTCGACCGGCTCGAGGAAGTGCTCGCCGGCTAGCTCGCGTTAGCGGCTAGTCGTCGGTCCGCCCGTAGAGGCGGTCCTTGGCCCGCAGCAGGGCGGTCTCCGCGCGCAGGTGCGAGCGCTCGGGGTCCTCTGCCGCGGGGGCGATGCCGAAGGAGACGCCGATCGTGCCGCCGCCGAGCTTGGCGGCGAGGATCGCTTTGGCGAGGCGCTCGGCGCCGCGGCGGGCCTGGGCGGGGTCGGTCTGCGGCATCAGGATCGCGAATTCGTCGCCGCCGACGCGGAAGGCGTCGTCGGCCACGCGCGATTCGTCGATCAGCCGCGCGACCTCGCGCAGGACCTCGTCGCCGGCGGGGTGGCCGAGGCGCTCGTTGACGGCCTTGAAGCCGTCGAGGTCGAGCAGGCAGATCGAGAGCGGCTGGTCGTAGCGGGTGGCCCGCGAGGTCTCGACCGCGAGCCGCTCCTCGTAGGCGCGGCGGTTGGCCAGGCCGGTGAGGGAGTCGTGGCGGCTGTCGTGGGCCTCGACCTCGAAGCGGCTGGCGTTGGAGATGTGGGCGGCGATCACGTCGGTCAACAGTTCGAGCGTCTCGACGTCGTCGTCGTCGAAGTTGGCGACCAGGTCGGAATAGACTTTCAGCACGCCGACCGGGACGCGGCGGTGGTTGAGCGGCACGCAGACGATCGATGCGGCGTTCGCCTGCTCGGCCAGCCCGGCGTTGACGCGGTCGTCCCCGGAAGTGTCGTCGCTGCGCAGTAGCCGGCCTTCGCGGAGGCAGAGCCCGGAGAGGCTCTCACCCTGCTCCAGCCGCATGCCGAGATAAGGCGTGGCGTCGCCGGTGGTCACCTCGTAGACCATCTCCTCGCCCTCGGCGATCTCGATCACGGCGCCGCTGGCCCGGGTCAGTTCCTGGCTTCGCTCGGCGATCAGCTCCATCGTCGCCAGCAGGCCGAGATCGCTGGCGGCGATCTCGGTCTGGGTGCTGATGATGGCGCGCAAGCGATCGGTGTGCCCGTCCATGCCGTATGGATCGGCCGATCGCCCCCGCTGGCTTTAATCCTGGGCGCGGGAGTCGGCGCCGCCGATCATCGCCGTCGGCGGCGGCGAGCGCCCACGCCGTTGCGTACCCCCGATGTCTAAGTCTGCTCGGAACGGGTTGGGAGCGAGCCCCGCGCACGGCGCGCTTCCCAGGCAGCCCAGCCGACCATCACCACGCCGGCATAGGCCCAGCCGAGGACGACGTCGAAGAAGTAATGCTCACCGGTGGCCATCAGCGTCACGCCCATCGCCAGCGGGTAGAGCAGCAGCAGCGGGCGCACCCAGGGCCGCACCCGGCTCCAAAGGAAGAAAGCGACCAGGGCGCAGAAGGCCGAGTGCAGCGAGGGCACGGCGGCGACCGGGTTGCCAAGCCCCTGCCCTTTCGAGAACCAGCCGGCGGTGCCGACGCCAAGCACCTCCCAGCCCTTGGCGGTGGTCCGGTGGACTTCTTCCAGCAGGCCCATTTCCGCCGCCATCCAGGGCGGCGCCGCCGGGAACAGGATGTAGGTGGCGAGCCCGGCCAGGGCGAGGGTAACCAGCCGCTTGCTGAAGCGCAGGAAGGCGAGCCGGTCGCGCGCCCAGAGCCAGCCGGCAAGCGCGAACGGGGTGATGAAGTAAGAGGTGTAGGTAAGGGTGAAAGCGACGTCGTACCAGTTGACGACGTTGGCCTCGTAGAGCTGCGCTTGCAGCCATTCCGTCGGCGTCTCGCCGAAGAACAGCGCTTTGTCGAAGTCGATCATCTCCGTGTGGTGGACACCGATCCCGAACGAGTCGGCGGCCCCGCGGGTGAGGTCGTAGGCCCAGAGCACGGCGACGATCGGCAGCCAGTCGATCGCCAGCTGCAGGATCTGCCGCGACGGCCGGCCGATCGAGATCACGGCCAGCGCCCCGCAGACCCAGGCGATCACCAGCTCGCGCTGGACCGGGATCCCGTAATGGGCGCTCCAGAGGAGGAGGGCGACGAAGTAGAGCCCGAGCGCGGTCCAGCGCACCGCTGCCCAGTGCTGGAACTTGAAGCCCTCCCCCTCGGCCCCCACCTGTGCGAAGTCGCTCGTGGCCAAGCAGACAATTTACGAAATCGTCACCCGATCGTTGCCACGTTGGCCCCCGCGGCGGTTGCGGATAGCCTGGAGCGGCACGATGGCCGCCGCGAACGACCAGACGACGACGCTGCTGATCGGCGGCGAGCGCGTGGCCGGAAGCGGCGCCGCGGTCGCGGTCGAGAACCCGTTCACGACGGAGACGATCGCCAGCGTCGCCTCCGCCTCGCCCGAGCAGCTCGACGCCGCCGTCGCCAGCGCCCGCGAGGCCTGGCCGGCCTGGGGGCGGATGCCGGCGGGCGAGCGCTGCGAGCTCCTGCACGAGGTGGCGCGGCGGCTGCGCGCGGGCAGCGAGGAGCTGGCGCGGACGATGACCGCCGAGGGCGGCAAGCCCCTGATAGAGAACCGCGACGAGCTTGAGTGGACGGCGGCCGCCTTCGACTACTACGCGGAGATCGGCCGCGACCACGCCGGCCGCGTGATCCCGCCGATCGAGGCGACCCAGCTGGCGATGGTGGTCAAGGACCCGCTCGGCGTGGTCGGCTGCATCGTCCCCTGGAACTACCCGCTACTGCTGCTGGCCTGGAAGGTGGCGCCGGCCCTGGCCGCCGGCAACTGCGTCGTCTGCAAGCCCTCGGAGCTGACCCCGCTCTCGACCCTGGCCCTGGCGCCCGTCTTCGAGCACCTGCCGGCCGGCGTCGCCAACATCGTCGCCGGCGCCGGCGAGGTCGGCGGCCAGCTCGCCGCCCACCCCGACGTCGACGCCATCGCCTTCACCGGCTCGGTCGCGACCGGCAAGAAGGTCGCCGCCGCCTGCCTGCCGCGGATGGCGCGGATGAACCTGGAGATGGGCGGCAAGGACGCCTTCATCGTCTGCGCCGACGTCGCCCCCCAGCTCGAGGTCGCCGCCCGCGGCGGCGCCTGGGCCGCCTTCCTAAACGCCGGCCAAGTCTGCACCTCGGCCGAGCGCTTCTACGTGATGGAGGAGGTCTTCGACGACTACGTCGGCCTCTTCGTCGAGCACACCCGCGGCCTCGTCCTCGGCGACCCCTTCGCGGTCGAGACCGACGTCGGCCCGATGGTCTCCGAGCCGCAGCGGGCCAAGGTTCTCGCCCAGCTCGAGGCGGCCAGCGCCGCCGGCGCCGAGATCCTCACCGGCGGCGACCGCGGCGGCACGACCCAAGGCCACTTCCTCTCCCCCGCCGTCGTCACCGGCGCCGGCGCCGACAGCGCCCTGCTGACCGAGGAGACCTTCGGCCCGGTCGCCCCGATCGTCCCCGTTTCCTCGCTCGACGAAGCGATCGCGCTCGCCAACGGGACCGAGTTCGGGCTCGGCGCCAACGTCTACACCGGCGACCTCGAGAGCGCCGTCCGCTGCATGCGCGAGCTGCGCGCCGGCACCGTCTGGATCAACGACCCCTTGACCGACAACGACGCCGGCCCCTTCGGCGGCTTCAAGCAGTCGGGGCTGGGCCGCGAACTGGGCCGCGAAGGGCTCGAGGCCTTCCAGGAGACAAAGCACGTGCACATCGAGACCGAGATCGAAGCCAAGGACTGGTGGTACCCGTATGGCAACTGAAGTCAGTCACTGGATCGACGGCGTCTCCGCTCCGGGCGACTCCGGCGCCCGCCGCTCCCCCATCTTCAATCCGGCAACAGGCCAGCAACAGGCCGAGGTGGCCCTTGCCGACGCAGGCACCGTCAATACCGCGGTCACGGCAGCTGCCACAGCCTTTGAGGAATGGGGGCAGTCATCGCTGAGCAAGCGCACCCAGATCCTGTTCGAGTTTCGACGCCTCGTTGCCGCCAACTCGCGCCAGCTGGCTGAGGTCATCTCCGACGAGCACGGAAAGACCGTTGACGACGCCGCCG
>DATAON010000102.1:0-11083 GCA_036265715.1 Solirubrobacterales bacterium
AAACCGCTCGAATCATCTTCAGATGCCCAGGGTTCGGTGGTCTCTCTGCTGCCGAGCTGCCGGTTAATTGCGCATAGGGAGAACAACCGGTGACTCGCGGATTGGAGCCTTGCTTCGTGAGGTCGCAATAAGCCGCGCATATCGCGGTTAGCTGCGACCTCACGGAAGACCCCGTCCCTCGGACCTATCTCTTAGAAGAGATTCCGGTCCTTGGTCGTCAGCTTCGAGACGATCCCGGACCTTTAAGGGAGGGTGGGGGTGTCTCGCGCGCAGCGGCGTTAATTTTTCGCTTGCCCGTCCCTGAGAGTTTCCAATTCTCCCGGGCGAAAAATCCAGCGAGCACGAGACACCCCCACCCTCCCTTGCCGGCCCGAGGTCAGCAAGAAATGCAGCGCCCCGAGGCTCAGCTCTTACTCCAGCCCTCGGCCGCGTTCACCGGCTTGCCGAGGTGGAAGCCCTGCGCCATGTCGACGCCGTATTCGCGCAGCATCCGGGTCGTGTCGTCGTCCTGGACGAAGGCGGCGATCGTGCGCTTGCCGAGA
This sequence comes from Solirubrobacterales bacterium, assembly GCA_036265715.1. Taxonomy (GTDB): domain Bacteria; phylum Actinomycetota; class Thermoleophilia; order Solirubrobacterales; family 70-9; genus VAYN01. The sequence goes on from DATAON010000102.1 coordinate 543, forward strand.
CCACGGGCGATCTGGACTATCGCTTTGACGGTCAGCTGGTCGGCGTCGCTGCGGGGCATGTCGCGGACGAAGGCGCCGTCGATCTTGATCACGTCGAAGGGCATCTGTTTGAGGTAGTTGAAGGGGCCGAAGCCGGCGCCGTAGTCGTCGATCGCGACTTCGCAGCCGAACTCGGTGAGCCGGTCGGCGAAGCCGGCGGCGGTCTCGTAGTCGTCGATCCGCGCCGTCTGGGTGATCTCGAAGGTGCAGCGGCCGGGGTCGGCCTCGCCCTCGTCGAGCCGGCGTTCGATGTACTCGAGCACCGAGACGTCGGTCATCGAGACGCCGGAAAGGTTGACGTGGAGGGAGACCGGCTCGCCCGCCTTCTCGCGCTCGGCCAGCATCTCCAGCGCCTGCCCGACGACCCAGCGGTCGAGCTCCTGGATCATCCCCGAGCGCTCGGCCGCCTCGATGAAGGACGCCGCGGGCAGCAACTCGCCGCCTTCGCCGGTCATCCGCAGAAGCAACTCGTAGCGCTCGACCCCGCCGGAGGCGAGGCTGCGGATCGGCTGCGTCGCCAGGCTGAGGCGGTCGTGGGTGAGCGCGTCGCGGATCCTGGCCGTGGTCGACTGCGCCCGCCGCGCCGCCGGCGTGCCCTCCTCGCCCTCGCTGCCGGAGAGGGCGATGCGGTTGCGGCCGGCGCCCTTGGCCCGGTACATCGCCCGGTCGGCGTCGACCAGCACCGCCTCGGCGCTGGCGCCCGGCTTGCCGCCGAACATCTTGATCCCGACGCTGATCGTCGCCGAGCCGATCTCCGAGTCGACCGGGAAGCCCTCGGCGACCTCGGCCCGCAGGTCCTCGCCGAGCTGCATCGCGCCGGCGGTGTCGGTCTGCGGCATCAGCACCGCGAACTCGTCGCCGGAGAGCCGGGCGACGATGTCGGTGGTGCGCACGCGCTCGCGGAGGATGTCGGCGATGCGGCGGATCAGGTTGTCGCCGGGCTGGTGGCCGAGCCGGTCGTTGACCTCCTTGAGGCCGTCAATGTCGATGATCATCACCGCGCCCTGCCCGCCGTAGCGAGCGGTGAAGGAGACGTGCTGGTCGAGTTCGGCGCGGAAGCGGCGGCGGTTCTGCAGCCCGGTCAGCGGGTCATGGTCGGCGAGGTGACGCAGCTCGGCCTCGGTCTTCTCGGCCCGGTCGAGGGCGCCCTGGATGACCTCGCGGTCCTCGGGCTCGAGCTTCTCCAGCGCCCGCACCAGAGCGGGATCGCTTTTGTCGGCGTGAGCGGGAGGGATCACCGACGTTGAAGTTAGTGACTCGACCGCACAAAGTGGTTGACGGCATCCGCAAATCCGCCACTGGGCTCGAATATCGGCGATCCCGGCGGAGCGAATAATTGGCTTCTCGCGTGCCTGGGTAGGGTGAGACCGATGCCCAACCGGCTCGCCCAGGAGACCAGTCCCTACCTGCTCCAGCACCGCGACAACCCGGTCGACTGGTACCCCTGGGGCGCCGAGGCGCTGGGTCGAGCCCGAACCGAGGACCGGCCGATCCTGCTCTCGGTCGGCTACAGCGCCTGCCACTGGTGCCACGTGATGGAGCGCGAGTCCTTCGAGGACGCCGAGACCGCCGCCTACATGAACGACCACTTCGTCAACGTCAAGGTCGACCGCGAGGAGCGCCCCGACGTCGACGCCATCTACATGGAGGCGGTGCAGTCGATGACCGGGCACGGCGGCTGGCCGATGACGGTCTTCCTCGACCCCGACGGCGTCCCCTTCTACGGCGGCACCTACTTCCCGCCCGACGAGAGCCGCGGCATGCCGAGCTTCCGGATGGTGATGGAAGCGATAGTCGACGCCTACACCCGCAAACGCGACGAGATCCGCGAGCGCGCGCCCGGGACCCGCGCCCGGCTCGGCGCGATCGGCCAGGTCGAGCCCAACCCCGACCTGCCCACCGCGGCCGATCTCGACGCTGCCGTCTCCCAGCTGCTCGCCAGCGCCGACCGCCAGCACGGCGGCTTCCGCGGCGCCCCCAAGTTCCCGCCCGCCTCGGCCCTGGAGCTGCTGCTGAGCCGGGGTGAGACCGCGGTCGTCGAGGAGACGCTCGACGCGATGCTGGCGGGCGGCGTCTACGACCAGATCGGCGGCGGCTTCGCCCGCTACTCGGTCGACGCCGTCTGGCTCGTCCCCCACTTCGAGAAGATGCTCTACGACAACGCGCTGCTGGCCCGCGCCTACCTGCACGGCTGGCAAACGCTCGGCCACGAGCGCTACCGCCGCGTCTGCGAGCAGACCCTGGACTGGATGCTGCACGAGATGCGCGGCCCCGAGGGCGGCTTCTACTCCGCGCTCGACGCCGACTCCGAGGGCGTCGAGGGCCGCTTCTACGTCTGGACCCCGGCCCAGATCAGGGAGATACTCGGCGAGGCGGCCGCCGAGCCGGTGATTGAGTTTTACGGCGTCAGCGAGCGAGGCAACTTCGAGGGGGCAAACATCCTCCACCTCGCCCACGGCGCCGAGGCGCCGGCGCCTCCGGGCCTGGACGCGGCGCGGCAGGCGCTCTACGAGGCCCGCGCTCAGCGCGTCTGGCCAGGCCTCGACGACAAGCGGCTGACCTCCTGGAACGCACTCGCGATCGGCGCCCTGGCAGAGGCCGGCGCCGTGCTCGGCCGCGAGGACTACGTGGTGGCCGCGGCCACCTGCGCCGACTTCCTGCTCGAGCGCCTGCGCGACTCCGACGGCCGCCTGCTGCGCACCTACAAGGACGGCGACGCCCGTCTCAACGGCTACCTCGAGGACCACGCGTTTCTGCTGGAGGCGCTGCTGACGCTGTACGAGTCGACCTTCGGGCCGCGCTGGTTCGAGTTGGCCGAGGGGCTCGCCGAGACGATGATCGCGCGTTTCGGCGACAGCGAGCGCGGCGGCTTCTACTCGACCAGCACCGACCACGAGCAGCTGATCGCCCGCCGCAAGGAGATCGGCGACCACCCGATCCCCTCCGGCAACAGCGCCGCCGCGCTCGGTCTGCTGCGCCTGGCGGCGCTCAGCGGCGACTCCCGCTACGCCGACGAAGCTCGGAGAGTTCTTGATTTGTTCGCCAAGCCGGCGACCGAGCACCCCGAGACCTTCGCCCACCTGCTGCGGGCGCTCGACCTCCGCCTCGCCCCCAGCCGCGAGGTGGCGCTGGTCGGCGACGACGTCAGCGAGCTGGCAGCGACGGTCCGCTCCGCCTTCCGCCCCCACATCGTCCTCGCCGCCGGCCCCGAGGGCAGCGAGCGGCCGCCGCTCCTACGCGACCGCACCCAGGTCGACGGCGCGCCGGCCGCCTACGTCTGCGAGGACTTCGCCTGCCAGCTCCCGGTCACCACCGCGACCGCGCTGGAAAGCCTCCTTTAGCCGCATCCCGCACGATTGGAGAAGCGGGCGACGGGGGCGTTTGAAAGGATGGCGCCCGTGCGCGGCAAGCTCTTCACCTTCCCCGCCGGTCGCAGGTCGAAGTGGCTCGTCTTCGGAGCCTGGATCCTGGTCTTCTTCGGCGTCAGCGCCGCCAACCTGCCGGGCAAGTTCGAAGACGCCGAAAACAACGAGGCGACCTCCTACCTGCCCGGCTCGGCCGAATCGACCGAGGCGCTGAGCGCCACCGAGGAACTGCAGGACGGCGAACTCGCGACCGCGGTGATCGTCTACCGCCGCGCCAGCGGTCTGACCCCGGCCGACTTCGAGCAGATCGAAGCCGACGTCGGCAAGATGACCTCGAAGAGGTTCGAAGGCGTCCTCGCCGACGGCGAAACCGCCGCTTCCGGCGGTAAGTCGAAAGGCGGGCCCGGCGCCGAAGCCGGCTTCCCCCCTGGCTGCGGCGGCGCCACCACGACGATTCCCGGCCAGCCTGACGACTACGCCCCCTTCGTCGGCCCGCGCTGCTCCGAAGACGGCAACGCCGCGATCGTCACCGCCTACATCAACGCCGAAGGCGAGGGCGAGCGGATCGTCGACCCGGTCAAGTTCTGGCGCGACCAGATCGAAAACCCGCCCGACGGCCTCGAGGTGAAGATCACCGGCGGCGCCGGCTTCTCCGCCGACGCGATCGAAGTCTTCGAAGGGATCAACGGGACCCTGCTGCTGGCCGCGGTCAGCCTCGTGATCTTCCTCCTGATCATCATCTACCGCTCGCCGATCTTCCTCTTCATCCCGCTGATCGCGGTGATCTTCGCGGAGATCCTCTCGCGCTCGATCGGGTACGGCGTCTCCGAGCTGGGGGTGACGATCAACGGCCAGTCGAGCTCGATCATGTCGGTGCTGGTGCTGGGCGCCGGGACCGACTACGCCCTCTTACTCGTGGCTCGCTACCGCGAGGAGCTCCACCACACGGCCGACAAGTACCAGGCGATGCGCACCGCGCTGGAATCGGCCGGCCCGGCGATCTTCGCCTCGGCGCTGACCGTCATCGCCGCCCTTCTCTGCCTCCTGATCGCCAAGGTCAACGGCACCTCCGGCCTCGGCCCGATCGCCGCGATCGGCATCGCCTGCGCGGCGCTCTCGATGCTGACCCTGCTACCGGCGCTGCTGACGATCTGCGGCCGCCGCGCCTTCTGGCCCTTCGTTCCCCACACGCCCGAGACCGCGCCCCGGGCCGAAGCCGTATCCGAGGGCGCTCGCCGCCGGATCGTCGACGGATCGGGATTCGCCGCCCTCCTACAGGTGGTCCTCGCCTGCATCCTGGTCCTGGTCCTGCTGCCCCTGGTCGTGCTCAACTTCCTGCTCCGCGTCGTCACCGTCAAGCGCTTCCCCTCGCTGATCGTCGGGCCGCTCGACCGCGCCGTCTTCACCCCCTACGAGATGCGTCGCCACCGGCTCGAGCACGCCACCGACGCCACCCACGGCGCCTGGTCGCGGCTGGGCAAACGGATCGCGATCTCGCCGCGCCGCGTCATGTTCGGCTCGATCGGGGTGCTGCTGATCTGCTGCGCCGGCTTCGCCACCTTCTCGACCGACCTGACCAGCGAAGACACCTACCGCGAGGAAGTCGAATCGGTCGAAGGCCAGGACCTGCTCAACCTCAGCTTCCCCTCCGGCACCACCGCGCCCACCGACATCGTCGTCGCCAACCCCGACAAAGTCGCCGCGGTGACGCAGGCTGTCGGGGACGTCAGTGGCGTCGAGGCCGTCTCGCCGCCGGTCGCCGCCGGCACGCCCGGCGTCCTGGTCCAGGCGACCCTCGAACCGAACCCCTACTCAACCGAGGCCTTCGACCTGATCGAACCGATCCGCGACGCCGCTCACGGAGCCGAACCCGAAGCCCTCGTCGGCGGTCCCACCGCGGTCGAATTCGACGTCCGCGACGCCGCCGGCTGGGACTCGATCGTGATCCCACCGCTGATCCTGCTCGTCGTCTTCCTGATCCTGATCGGCCTACTGCGCGCCGTGGTCGCGCCGCTGGTCCTGATCGGCACCGTGATCCTCAGCTTCCTCGCCGCCCTCGGCGTCGGCTACTTCTTCTTCGACTTCGTCTTCGACTTCCCGGGCTCGGACCCGTCGTTACCGCTGTTCGCCTTCGTCTTCCTCGTCGCCCTCGGCGTCGACTACAACATCTTCCTGATCGCTCGCGCCCGCGAGGAGACCGAAAAGCACGGCTCCGAACAGGGCATCCTGCGCGCCCTCGCGGTAACCGGCGGCGTCATCACCAGCGCCGGCATCGTCCTCGCCGGCACCTTCTCGGTGCTTGCCGTGCTGCCGCTCACCTTCCTCACCGAGCTCGGCTTCGTCGTCGCCTTCGGCGTCCTCCTCGACACCTTCCTCGTCCGCAGCATCCTCGTGCCGGCGATCGCGCTGACGCTCGGCGACAAGTTCTGGTGGCCGTCGGCGCTCTCGCGCGGCGGCGCGAAGACCGACCCTTAGCGGGGCAGTCCTCCTAGAGGGAGTAGCCGCGGACCTCGTCGAGGACCACCCGGCCGCCGACCTCGGCCCTGCCCTCGCCCAGCGGCGCCGCGAAGAGCTGTGAGCCCTCGCCCTGGGCGATCGTCAGCGCCCGGCCCAGCCGCTCGGCGAGCATGATCGCCGCCGACCCGGTCGCCTCGTCCTCGCCGACGCCGTCGGCGAGCGAGAAGCAGCGCGAGCGCACCGCGCCGGCCGCCTCGTCGGCCCAGGCCCAGAGGTAGATTTCGTCCTCGCGGCCGCCCGGAGGCCCGTCGAGCGCCTCCACCTCGGCTGGAGAGGCCAGCTGAATCAGCTCCCAGGGCGGCGACCACTCGGCCCGGGCGGCAACGTAGGTCAGCTCGCCCTCGCGCCGCACCCGCACCTCACCCGCCGGCGGTCGCAGCGCCTGCACCGGGCTGCCCTCGTGGGCCAGCAACCAGGCGGTGCCGACCGTCGGGTGGCCGGCGAACTCGAGCTCCAGCCCCGGCGTGAAGATCCGCATCTCACCGCGAGCGCGGTCGTCGACGAAGACCGTCTCTGAATAGCCGAGGTCGGCGGCGACCGCCTGTCGGCGCGCGTCCGGCACCTCCGCCCCGTTGAGGAAGACGCCGAGCGGGTTGCCCCAGCCCCCGTCCTCGCCGCCGAAGACGCGGAGGATGTGGAGCGTCGCCACCTGCGCCTAGAGGATCGGCAGGAAGTTTTCGATCTCGAACGGGGTGACCTGGACCCGGTAGTCGTCCCATTCCTGGCGCTTGATCTCGACGAAGCGGCGGAAGGTGTGCTCCCCCAGCGTGCGCAGGACCAGCTCCGAGTCGGCGGCGACCTCGATCGCCTCGCCGAGGGTCGAGGGCAGCTGCTCGATGCCCTGGTGGGCCAGCTCCTCCTGGGAGAGGTGGTAGAGGTTCTGCTCCATCGGCTCCGGCAGCTCGTAGCCCTTCTCGACGCCCTCGAGCCCCGCCTGCAGCATGCCGGCGAAGCACAGGTAGGGGTTGGCGGAGGGGTCGGGGCAGCGCAGCTCGGCGCGGGTCGCCGCCTCCTTGCCGGGGTGGTAGAGCGGCACCCGAATCAGGGCCGAGCGGTTGCGCCGCGACCAGGCCAGGTAGACCGGGGCCTCGTAGCCGGGGACTAGGCGCTTGTACGAGTTGACCCACTGCGCGAACAGCGGCGAGATCTCCCGCGCGTGCTTGAGCTGGCCGGCGATGAACGACTTCGCCACCGGCGAGAGGTAATAGGGATCGTCCTCGTCGTAGAAGGCGTTCTTGCCGTCTTTGGAGAGCGACTGGTGCACGTGCATCCCCGACCCGTTCTCGCCGAACAGCGGCTTCGGCATGAAGGTCGCGTGGTAGCCGTATTTCATCGCGTACTCCTTGACCACGATCCGGTACGTCATGCAGTCGTCGGCCATCTCGAGCGCGTTCTTGTAGCGCATGTCGACCTCGTGCTGGGAGGGGCCGACCTCGTGGTGGGTGTACTCGACGTGGATGCCCATCTTCTCCAGCGCCAGGACGGTCTCGCGGCGCAGGTCCGAGCCGGCGTCGAGGGTGGTCAGGTCGAAGTAGCCACCCTCGTCGAGCGGCTCGGGGATGCCGCTCTCGGGTTTCGCCGAGCGGAAGTAGAAGTACTCCAGCTCGGGGCCGATGTTGTAGGCCTCGAAGCCCATCTCCTCGGCCCGTTTCAGCGCCCGCTGCATGATCCAGCGCGGGTCTCCCTCGTAGGGGCCGCCGCCGGGGACGCGGATGTCGCAGAACATGCGGGCGACGAGATCCTCGTCGCCGGGGCGCCAGGGGATCAGCGCGAAGGTGGTCGGGTCCGGCACCGCCAGCATGTCCGACTCCTCGATCGGGTTGAAGCCGGTGATCGAGGAGCCGTCGAAGCCCATGCCGCCTTCGAAGGCGTCCTCCAGCTCGGAGGAGTTGACCGAGAAGCTCTTCAGCTGCCCGAGCACGTCGGTGAACCAGAGGCGGATGAAGCGGACGTCGTTTTCGCGGACCAGCTCGATGACGTCAGCGGCGCTGCGGGGTTGCTCTGCCATTCACTGCCTCCTTGGCTCCAGGGCGCGAGAAGGTGGCAACGATAGGCGAATGAACCGCGCGGGTGCATGAAGACGTATTGCGGGTAAGGAAAAGCAATCTTGGGCGGCTTGCACGCGCCGTCAAAAGCAGGTATAACTTACTCCTGGTAAGTAAGAGGCTCAAAGTAAAGTAAAGGCCACTTAAAGGCTCTGTAAAGCGAAAAACAGCTTCAGCAGAGCAGAAGCGAGAAGCAACGTGACGGTAAAAACCGCAGTCAGCAGATTCCAGATCCACGATGAGCTCACCGCGCCCGACGAGAGCGCGCCGCTGATCAAAACCATCCAGGCGACCGGCGGTGCGGTCACCAAGTTCGTCGGCGTTCTCGCCGGCTCCCCCGCGGTTCTGCGTGCTTACACCCGCATGCGCTCCGAGCTTCGCGGCGGCGTTCTGCCGCAGGCGACCCGCGAGCGGATCGCCCTCGCGGTGGCCGAGCACCGTGAAGACAACTACAGCATCGCCCAGCACGCGAAGTCGGCGCGCCGGGCCGGGCTCGGGCTCGACGAGGTCTCCCGCGCCCGCAGCTTCACCTCCTCCGACGAGAAGGAGGCAGCGCTGCTGCTCTTCCTCAAGGAGGCGCTGGACGCCGACGGGCCACCCCCGATCCACCTCCACGAGGAGGCGCGTGAAGCGGGCTGGACCGACGAGGAGATCCTCGAGGCGGTCGGCCACCTGGCGTTGAACGAGTTCCAGAGCCTGATCGCCAGCGCCGCGGCGCTGCCCAAAGACCAGGCAACCCCCCGCGTCCTGCCTTCAGCGGCTTAAGCGCGGACCCTCCTGAGATGCGCCGGGGAGGGGCCTTCGGGCCCCTCCCCTTCGCGCTGCGCTAGTTCCTAGTCCTGGACGAGCGTCGCCGTGTAGAGCAGGCGCGCCGTCGTGTACTTGCAGCCGTAGGTGGCGCGCTTGCCGACCTTCAGCTGCGGTTCGCCCTGGCGGATGTCGGTCGAGTTGGTGCAGGTGCCGGGGGCGCGGCTGGCGCGCCAGATGTTGTTCTCGGGCAGATCCTGCGAGAAGGCCGGCGCCCAGGTCGGCACCGTGATGCCGACGATGTCGCCCGCTTCGACCTTGAGGTTGGAGCCGAACTTGACCGTCTGCCCGAGGTAGGGGCTGAGGACCTTGATCGCGCCCTGGCGGATCAGGTTGTAGCGGGGCGGGTTGGTGCCCGGGACCCGGCGCAGGATCGCCAGGCGGGCCTCCGGCGGGGTGCCGAAGAAGCCGTTGAAGAAGGAGCGCTGGCTGTTGGTCGGCTGCGCCAGGGTCAGCGTCCACGACTTGATCGTGCCGTCCTTGGGCACGAGGAAGGGGTTGACGGTCTGGCCGTTGTTGACCTGGAAGCCGGTGACGCTGCCGATCGCCTGGCAGGGCAGGCCCGGGCAGGAGGGGTCGGGCGTGGTCGCGGTCAGGCCCAGGGTGACCGTGGTCTTCTCGACCTCGGCGGCGCCGGTGCTGGCGAAGGCGCCGAGCAGGACGAGGGAGCAGGCCGCTACCGCTGCCGCCATCCAGCGGCCGCGCCGCGGCGTAGCGCCGGTGGATGAACCTCGGTGGGACCTCGACATGCTGACTGCTCCTCTCGTTATTTGGCCCTGCCTAAACACGGCAGATTAGCCATCGGAGCGGCCGTTTTTCCTAATTTGCAGGGAAGAGGCCCGGCGGGCGGCGCTTACTTGCCGCGGGCGTAGCTGGTCGCCACCGCGTACTGGACCCGCCCGACCCCGACGTCCTCGAAGTCGAGCGCTTCCGCAGCGGCCTCGGTCAGGTCCCAGGCGCGCCCGGAGATGTAGGGCCCGCGGTCGATCACGCGGGCGATGACCACGTGGCCGCGGTGTTTGAACTTGACAGGGGTGCCGCAGGGAAGGGTCTTGTGGGCTACCCCGATCGTCGAGGGCCGCAGGGTGCCGCCGCAGGCGACGCCGTTGCCGTAGAGGCCCGGGCCGTACCAGCTGGCGCCGGCACTGCGCCAAGCGCTGAAGGCGACGTCGGCGCCGACCGAGGTGCTGGCGGCGCTGGGCGTGGTGGCGAAGCTCGAGGCTCCCCCGGTCCCGGCCTGCGCGGCGGTGGCGCCGAGCGAGGCGACGGAGATGGCGGCCAGGACGAGCGCCCAGCGCAGGCTTGAGTATCTGCTTTGTTTCATTTCTCTTTCCAAGCGCTTACGGGGTTAGCTGTCGGGCTCGCGCTGAAAGAGCTGCGCTACGCCGGACCAGGCCGGCGACTCGCCCCAACTAATTGGGTCCCCCGCTCCCCGCGGTATGTAGGCGGAGATTCAGCGGAAGTGTTGGCGGCACATTAGCAAAAGCTAAGACGGAAACCTTGCATTCCGTGAGCAGGCACTAACAAAAGCAGGAATCTGGGGCTGGAATGGGAAAGGCCCCCATCGCTGGGGGCCTTCCGTTAGCGGGCCTGTAAGCCGGATCCTGTCTTGAGCGGCCATCTATCTATGCGGCCTACCTGGACCTCGCCGAGCCGGGTCGACGGTCCTGCTTGGCCTTGCACCGGGCGGGGTTTGCCTGGCCGCCGCGTCACCGCGACGCCGGTGCGCTCTTACCGCACCATTTCACCTTTGCCTGTACGCGACTCA
>DATAON010000103.1:0-45183 GCA_036265715.1 Solirubrobacterales bacterium
GCACACTCACATCGTGTGTGTGCGTGGTCAGCTGGCGCGGCGGGGAGAGGAGGGAGAAGCGAAGGGGCTGCGGGTGCGAGAGCGGGGCGGAGGGATCGGGGCCTGAGGCGGATCGGGTGGCAGAGGGCGTGGAGAGGAGCCGGCCGGGGGTCGAATCGGCTGGCAGAACCGTCTTGGGGGCGTGAGAGGGCACTGGAGCGAAACGGGCAAAGGCGGGCGACGTGGCTAGGAAGCTCGCCGTGTCGATTCCGAGGATCGCCCTGACGCCGCCGGAGGCAGCGGCGGCGATCGGTGTGGGTCCCGACTTCTTCGACGAGAACGTGGCGCCGGAGCTGCGGCTGATCCGGCGAGGGCGAAAGCGCCTGGTTCCGGTCACGGAGCTCGAGCGGTGGATCGCCGAGAACGCGGAGCACGCGCTGGGGGAGCAGGCGTGATGCGGGGGCGTCTAGGCTGGCGGCAATGGGAGACGCAGCCCGAACGAAAGCCCTCCAGTCCGCGCGCAAGGCGCAGGCTGAGTACGACAAGGCCCTCGACAAAGCACGCACGACCAGGCGCACGAGCTTCGAGCGAGCCCAAGCCGCTGGTTCGTCATTGCGAGAGATCGGCGAGGCAGTCGGACTCCACTGGACCACCGTGCGGGAAATCATCAAGGGCAAGTAGCCGATCTTGTAGGGAAGTCCCTACCGCCCCTGCTACCGTAGGGAGGTCCATACATAGCGGCGACCCGCAGCGCGCTAACGCTGACGGGCCGCCTAACCACAAGGAGGCACAGCTCCTCATGGCTAGTGAGAACCCTAAGGGGGACGGCGAGGCCGTCGCCCTGGAGATCAGCCCCCGCAACATTCAGATCCTGCGGCCGATCCTGGAGATGGTCCGGGACGGGGCGCACGACGATTTCTCGACCGCGCCCGTAGCCGCTCGGGCTGAGGCAGCCCGCGCCGACGAGCACGCCTACCGGGTGCTCTTGGCGGCGCTCGACCACGGCACGATCGTCCCGGCCCCCCACATCTGCCGGGCGCTTGGCGAACTGGCCGAGTCGGTCGACGAGGCGAACGAGTACGAGCGGGCCTCGGCTGAGCACGACGCATTGGCCGACCTTCATCGCCAGGTCTGCGGGGTGGGGAAGGCGCACTGATGGCGACCCGAGAGCGCAACGACGACCTCGCCCGTCACTTCGGCGAGAACCTGCGGCGCGGTCGCAGGCTGGCCCGGATGAGCCAGGAGGAGCTGGCTTGCCGGGCCGCGCTGCATCGAACGGAGGTCAGTTTCCTGGAGCGCGGCTTCCGGGTTCCGAGCATCGAGACGCTGCTCAAGGTCGCTGCCGCTGTCGAAGTACCCGAGGGGCGACTGCTCGATGGCGTCGATTGGATTCCCGGCGTCGAGTGCGGCAAGGGGGCGTTTGTGTTCCACGCCGGCCTTAACCCGTCGATGCTTCGGTGGATCGGAGACAGCGATGGCTGAGGGCATTCGTCGGCGGCACTCGAAGGGATGCCCGGCGAAGCACGGCAAGCGGTGCACCTGCAACGCGGGCTGGGAGGCGTCGTTCTACCTGGAGGCCGGAGGACGGCGGATCACGAAGACGTTCAGCCGCGAGGCGGAAGCCAAGAGCTGGCGCGCGGACGCCCTGCGCGCCCGCGATCGAGGAGAGCTGCGGGCAACCCCCTGGGACGGGCGCACGCTCGCCGAGGCTCTGCGTCGGTTCATCGCCGGCATGGAAGCGGGGACCGTGCGGCCGAAGGGCCGCGCCCGCTACAAGCCGAACACGATCCGCTCCTACGAGCGGGTCGTCCGGGTCTACATCGACCCCTCGCGGGTCAGCGGGCTCAAGGTGCCCCAGATTCGCCGCCGCGACCTGCAGGAGCTGGCCGACGAGCTGCTCGGATCGGGCCTGTCGGCGAGCACCGTCAGCAACATCTTCAACCCGCTCCAGGCGTTCTACCGGCGGGCCGTCGACCGCGATGAACTGACCTACAACCCGTCCGAGCGCATCGACCTCCCAAGCGGGGCCTCCAAGCGCCCCAAGCGGATCGCCTCGGCCGAGGAAGCCGAAACCCTGCTCGCCGCCCTGCCCGAGGGCGACCGCCCAGTCTGGGCAACCGCCTTCTACGCCGGACTGCGGCGCGGCGAGATCCAGGCGCTGCGCGTCTGCGACATCGACCTCGAGGCGAACGTGATTGCCGTCGAGCGCGGTTGGGACCAGGTAGAGGGAGTGATCGAGCCCAAGTCGCTCGCCGGACGCCGCACCATTCCCCTGCTGGCGATCCTTCGTCGCTACCTGGAGGGCAGTCTGGGGCGAAGCGGCCGAAGCGGGGAAGATCTGGTGTTCGGACGCACGACTGAGGAAGCGTTCTACGCATCGACCATCGACCACCGGGCGAAGCGGGCTTGGAAGCAGGCGAACACGCGAGCGGTGGATGCAGCGGAGCGAGAGGGAGGAGAGGCGGAGCTCCTGAGGCCGATCACGCTGCACGAGTGCCGCCACACCTTCGCTTCGCTGCTGATTGACGCCGGTGCGAATCCGAAGGCGATTCAGCAGTTCATGGGCCACTCGAAGATCCAGACGACCTTCGACGTCTACGGGCACCTTCTCCCCGGGAGTCACGACGAGGTCCGCCAGCGAATGGACGCCTATCTTGGGGTCGGAAACAATGCTTGACTTGTACAATGTAAGCCTTATACTTTGCCCCTCGGCATGAGTTGGAGCGCCGAGAGAACCGCTGAGTTCGACAGCTGGTGGAAGACCCTGACCGACCCCGAGCAACGCAAGGTAGTCGCCTCAGTCGAGGCTTTGCAGGAGCTGGGGCCGAGCACCGGCAGGCCATTGGTCGATTCGGTGGAGGGCTCGAAGCACTCCAACATGAAGGAGTTGCGAGTCACGCAGACGATGCGCATCTTCTTCGCCTTCGACCCCAGGCGAGTAGCGATCCTGCTCATCGGCGGAGACAAGGCGGGGAAAACCAAGCGCTTCTACAAGCGAATGATTCCGGTGGCAGACCGGATCTTTGACCGACACCTCAAGACCACGACTGAGGACGATGGACATGGCTAAGACCAAGGCATTCAGCGACCTAAGCGAAGAGGTTCGGAAGCGACCCGGCGCTGCGGCGGAGATCGACGCTCGCAAGCGGGCGATCATCGCGGCCGTCCGCCTGAACGAGCTGCGCAAGCAGCGCGGGCAGACGCAGGCGCAGCTCGCCGATCTGTTGGGGATGACCCAGGCGAACGTCTCGCGGATCGAGCGCAGCGGCAATCTCTACCTGAGCACGCTCGTCGACTACGTCGGCGCCCTGGGCGGCCACATCGAGATCAACGCTGTCTTCGACGACGACGTCGTCTCGCTTGGGCATCCCGTCGGGCCAGTGCGGCCCAATCCGCCGCCGGACGGGGTGCCACTTGACGAGACCACGGCGCCGATCCACTACGAGGGAGATACGAAGTCCGTATGAGCCACCGAACGAGCGATCCGAATAAGACCGTCGTTAGCGGTCTCGCCGTCGTTGCCGCGGCCAAGAAGCCGGCGGTCATTTCCTTCTGGAAACAGGCGCGCGCATACGGTGCCAGCATGCGCGCCGCCGGCCGCGACCACTCGCGCTGAGCGCGTCATTCAAGCGGCGTCGTCAAAGCCGCTCGCCCGTAGAGCTTCACGACAATCCACCCGTCTTCGTCGATGGCGTCGTCGAATGAGGCCTTGGTGTCGACGAAGCAGTAGTCCGGGTTTCGGATAGGGAAGCCGATGCGACGGTTGATGGGAGCCTGGCGAGGGAGCTTGTACTCCTTGCGGCGATTTGCGACGCCGCGGTAGCAATCGAGCCTGAAGGTCACGGCAAGCGCTCGGCCAGGACTGGCGTTAACGACGAGTCGGAGTGGCACCGCGGGGTCGAGTACGGCGTCGTGCAGCGCCGGCCAAGGCGCCTTTCCTTCGGCTTTGGAGTCCGCGAGCAGCTCGCCATGGGCCGCAGCCGGAAACAGGACGAGCAGCAGGATCCCCAGTAGAAGCGGCCGCTTCATGGCGCCCAGAATAGCCCCGGACCGGCCGGGGGGAATCCGTGCCGCGTGGTGGCACCGATGGTGGCACGAGCGCCATTTCCCGCCGCCAGGGTTTCGCCGGCCGGTTCCCCGTGGCCCCGCATTCCGCTCTGCAAAGCCCCGCACAACAGAAAACGCCCCGCCGGGGAGGCGGGGCGCTTCTGGGGTTACTACAGGGAGGAGAGTCGCATAGATGGCCCTTTGCAGAGCCAGATTTGGCTTGTTTATGCGGTGCTCGTCCGGTTGTCTCCGGTTGAAACCGGCCGTCTCCGTGTTCCACTGGCGCACCCCTGGCGCACCGAGCGTCGTTTGCGGTTGTGGGGCTGGAAGCTGCTGTGGGTTGCCTCGGCGCGGATGCTGATCATCGGAGTGGGCCTGCGCAGACACGCCACCGTTCAGTGGTAGTCGCAAAAGCCAACCGGCTAAGGCCGACTGCCTCCGACTAGCTCAAAACATGAGTGGCGCATGAGTGGCGCACGGAGGGAGATCAGCAGGCGAACTCGAAGGTCCGTTGCCCGCCTGAATCACTTTGGTTCGCGCGCCGATAGAGCTTGATCGCCGTCGGTGACCGCGACGCTAGGAGTAGGTCGTACTGTGCGACCCCATTCTCAGAGCGAATCGTCTCGCCAACGCTGAGGCCCTCCGGGTAGCCCATCTCCGAAAGCTTGCGCTGAAACCAGGCTCGGATGTTGTCGTCAGTACGTCGTCCTGCCAGGAGAAGTTGGGGATTCGGATGCTCCAATACCCTCTTGACCGGCTCGATGGCCTTCGCGCTGATGGACCGGTCGATAGCGCGAACCGGCAGATTGATGAGAAGGTCGAGGTGGCGAAAGCGCCATGCAAGCAGCCTGATCGTCTCTAGGTGCAAGTCAAGGCCTTGCGGATCGAGATAGGCCAAGACAAGTGCCTCCCGGGGGATACGAGCAATCAATGCCTCGATGTGGAGAGGGTCGTTGGCATCTCCCTGAGCAATGGTGAGGTTAGGACGAGCGGCAAGGCGTTGCGTCAGCGATGAGACGCATTCCGAGCTGAGGTCGCTGAAAACGTAACCATCAAAGGGCCGCTGGAGCCGATCGGCCACCTCGACTGGAATCCCGGGGCGAAAGTCCGAAAGGTGCCGGTGGTACACGGCCCCGGGCCCAGCGAAAAGATCGAGCCACCAGATCTTCCATCGTCGGGACATAGCAACCGAAACGGTGTCCGCATAGCGAATGATTCGGTCTTGCTTCGTCAATGAATGCGACGTGATCGCCCGCGCGAGCGCCCCGGAGTCCTCTTCTGGAATCAGTCCACCATTGGTGATGAGCGGAAGCTGGGGCGCCGAAAGATCCGTTGGTGGCGGTGTCGGTGTCTTACCCCACCCGCCAGCGCCCGCTTCACCGAAGCTACGGAATATGTTCAGCTGCTCGGACAAGGAGGTCCTAGCGTAGGGCTCAGACCCGACGGAGCAGCGAATACCCTGAGCGCTAGGCCGCTTTGCGGCGAGTCCGGCGCCTGGCCAGTTCGTCTTCAGAGGTGACCGCCGCCGACGGCTGGTCCAACTCTCTCGCCTCAAGCTCGATCCCCGCAGCGGGACGCTGCGCGAGAAGCCCGCCCAGCTCAGGATCATCGGGAAAGACGAGCCTGTCCTTCTCGACGCGACTCAGGGTCCGGCCCGTGTCTTCGTCAAACTCGAAGCGGATACCTTTGTCGCCCTCCACCGTCGTCAGAATGAACATCAGGTCGGACATCACGGCTGCGGGCAGCTCATCCGCTCGCCCTACCAGGGTGAAGACGTAGGCCTCCGCCAGCACCTCTAGAACCCGCTGGCGCAGGGTCTCCGGATCGCCATCTGGGCCGTATCCTCGGTGGCTGATGTGGTTCTCGATCTCGCGAGGAAGGCCCCTCAGTAGGGCTGGGCGAGGATTGGCTAGGTACAGGGTCAAGGCGTGGCCTAGCTCGTGGAGGACCACACGTTCGAGGTCGTCCGCGCAGTAGTGGGTCGGGAAAATCAGGAGGTCGAGGGGTGGATCGAAGATCGCCGCAACTTCCGACTCCGGGGAATACTCGGATCGAAGCCTTAGGCGCTCCTGCGCAGTCAGAGGCGCGCTTCTCCTTTCCGTGGCTGGCGCTGAGAGCAGAGCGTGTTCAACCGTGGGAGCGAAAACGATCTTCGTTCCGCGACGCAGCAGGAGTTCCAAGTGCTCGGCGGGAGCCATCGCCAGGGCGGCGAGATAGCGCTCGATGATCGGCGCCTCCTCCCCTGCGACGGTCGAGAGACGGCGAGCAACGCGCCATGAGTGCTCGGATATCCGCGAGCCGGCAGCGGGCTCCGTGAGCACAGAGAAGTCGTCGACCGACCGGCGAACCCCCGTCACAGCCCCTCCATGTGCGAATTGCAGCGCAAGGCATAGATCGTAGACGGCCCGTAGGCGGTGGCCGCCGCGACGACCGGATGCTCCGGCGGCCGCGGTTTGAAAAGAAGCCGGACCTTGCGAGAAAGAATCTCACGCGCCTCGCCGTAGCCGATGGCGAGCAGGACGTTTCATCGGTCCGCATCTGGCCCAGTCGCCGATCCAGCCTCGATACGGTCACCGCATGGCCGCGACTTCAACCATCGAGTGGACCGAAGCGACCTGGAACCCGGTCACCGGCTGCGACGAGGTCAGCCCTGGATGTGCCCACTGCTACGCAAAGAGGTTCGCGGAGCGCTGGCGCGGGACGCCTGGCCATCCCTACGAGCAGGGCTTCGATCTGAAGCTCTGGCCGGAGCGGCTCGATCAGCCAGCTCGCTGGCGCAAACCCAAACTCGTCTTCGTGAACTCGATGAGCGACCTATTTCATGAGCGGGTTCCCGATCTTTTCATCGAGGAAGTCTTCGAGGCAATGCGCAACGCCCCTCAGCACACGTTCCAGATTCTGACCAAGCGCGCAGAGCGCCTGGAGGAGCTGGGGGCACATCTTGACTGGCCAGCCAACGTCTGGATGGGCGTCTCAATAGAGAATCGCCGGTTCATTGGTCGAGCAGACAGTCTGCGAAGGGTCGAGCCCGCAGTCCGGTTCATCTCTGCCGAGCCTCTCCTTGGACCGCTGGAAGGCCTGGACCTGACGGCTATCGATTGGTTGATCGCGGGCGGCGAGTCGGGTCCTGGGCACCGACCGGTTCAGCAAGCATGGCTCGTGGACCTGCGGAATCGCTGTCTCGCTGAGGGCGTCTCCTTCTTCTTCAAGCAATGGGGCGGAAGAACCCCAAAGGCCGGCGGTCGCCAGCTTGAAGGCAGGACCTGGGACGAATATCCCGCCCTGCCATCCATGCAACTCGCATGAGTTAGTCCCGCCGCCCCAACTTTCCAGCACGTCCGGCGACGAGCCCAGAATGCTTGAAGCCGATGCTCATCGTACTTCCAGACAGCAACGCCCTTTTTGGGCGATTGGTTGGAACCCGGCCCAACGAGGATTTGCTTGCAGCCCTTGCGCTGTCTGCCAGTGGCGAGGCTCAGTTCGTGCTTCCGGAGATCGTGCAATGGGAGATTGCAAATCAAGCACAGCGCGAGATTGCCGAGCACGTCGCCCGCTATCGAGCAGCAGGCGCGAAGCTCCGGCGACTTGAAATCGAGGCACCCACGTTCAATGACGGGCCAGATCTTGGCAAGGAGCGGGTTGCGCTTGCCACGGAGGAACTCCGGAAGAAGATCCTGTCTTGCGGTGGTCGCATCGCGCCAATCCCGAATGTCTCCCATGCCGAGCTGGTCAGACGGTCTCTCGACCATCGCCGCCCATTCGACACCGGCGACCGGGGGTACAGGGACAGCCTTCTCTGGCACACCGCACTCGAACTGCTTCGCGAACACCACTCTGTCGTGCTGGTCTCAAACGACAAAGCAGCCTTCGTCGCCGACGGCCAGACCGAGCAGCTCCACCCTGATCTCGCCGCCGAGCTGAGGACCTTTGGGGTCGCAGGAGAGCTTCGCCTTGCAAAGAACTTCAGTCGTGCATGTCAGGTGGTCGAAGAGATGAGGAGTCCAGCTCGGAAGGCAGTCACGCACCTCCTGCGAGTGGACGAGATCGCGGCGGAAGTAATGCATCTGCTTTGCACTGGCGCCCAGGATCAGACCCTCGAAGGAGAGGAGCTTCGTCACTGGGGCTGGTCCGAGGATCTTGCCGGTATCCGGGTTGAGGGGATCAAGGACTTCGGCGGACTTCGCACCTACGATGTGGTCCAGTCGGACGACGGAAAGCTGAAGGCGGAAGTAAAGATGGAGGCCGTCGCTGAACTCGACACCCGCTCGTACGACGTGTTCGGAGATGGTGACCTGGACGAGCTGGAGGACCTGGCAATACCCGGGCCTATTCACGATGTTGGTGTCGGCCTGACGGACTGGCTGCTTCAAGCCTATGTCGATCGCGAACTTACGCTCGCTGGCGAGCTTGAGATTTCAGAGAGCCCGCAAAGGGTCGAGTCCGTCTCGTTGATCGGAATCGAGCTACCTCGAAAAATCGCGCGCGAGGGTCAGCTCGTCTTGGGATTTCCGTTCAACGATATGACGGACTAGTTCGCGCGGTTCTCGCCCGCCGACCTGGCGATTCAAGCACCGTGGAGCCGGCCGTCAACCCCCTTGGGGGTCGGGCGCTTTGCGCCCTTGACTGCCGGCGCCACGGTGCTATCGCTGCAAGTAGGACGGCGGGGCGGGTCCTGCCGGTGTCCTGGGCGGGTGAACTGACCCGTGGATCGCGAGTCCACCGCCGTGCCGCTTGTCAGAGCGGTGTGAGCGGGATCCCAGCAGCCGACCCCGCCCAACCACCATTGAGAGAGAGGTGGGTGTGGTTGACCGGGGTCGGCTGCTGAGATCCCGGTGGAGAGGGGCAAGCGGCACGGCGGTGGACAGGGGGGCGGAAGGACGGGTTGATCCGTGTAGGGGGTGATGAGTGGGACGAATCGGACACTTCCAGCGTCTTGTAGGCGATGAGCGAGACGGCGGCGCAGACGACGATCGTGATCCCGGTGGCGGGACGACTGACGAGGGACGGCGAGCTGCTGCGATTCGTCGGGCGCCACGGGGCGGTAACCGTCGAGCAGGTGATGGCGGCGCTGGGGGTGGGGCGCACGGCGGCGTATCGGCGGGTTGCGGCCTGCGTTGAACGCGGGCTACTGGAGCGCCTCTCGCTCCTGCGCGACGAGCCGAGCCTGCTTCGCGCCACCCGCGACGGCCTCCGCTACGCCGGCCTCGGCCTGCCGGTCGCCGTGATCTCGCCGGGCTCGGTCACCCACTGGCTGCGCTGCGCATCGGTGGCGCTCTCCCTCGAAGAACAGTTCGGCTCAGATCGCGTCCTCACCGAGCGCGAGCTGCGGGCGGCCGAGCAGGTGGAGGGCGCCCCGATCGCCAGCGCCAAAGTCGGCGAGCTGGCCAGCGGCGAGCCCCGGCTTCACCGACCCGACCTCGCGGTCCTTACGGACGACGGCACGATCGCGGTCGAGGTGGAGCTGACCCCGAAGGCGCCACGGCGACTCGAGGACCTGATCCGCGCCTGGCGGCGGGCGAGCTGGGTGGCGGAGGTCCGCTACCTCTGCGCGCCGGGTCAGACTCGCCGCGCGGTCGAGCGGGCGGTCCAGAAGGTGCGGGCCGAGTCGCGGGTCAGCATCGAGGATCTGGGGTCGCGATGAAGCGCCGCCGGGTCGCGCCCATTGAACCGCCTGACCTCGCCGGAGGGCTGTGGGAGCTGGTGATCCCGTTGGGGGTCGGCGCGACGATCGGCGCCGCCGCGATCGTGATCCTGCGCGCGGCCGGCCTGCGCTTCACCTGGGCGCTCTGCGGGGCGCCCGTGGCCTATCTCGCCTGGGTGGTCAACTGGCAGATCGGCCTTGCCTGCACCACCGCCACCGTGGTCGCGAGCGGCGCGGGCCTGCACTGGCATCAGGAGGACTTGAAGCGGGGCGGCGAGGAGGCGGGCCGCGCCCGCGCTGCGAAAGGCCCGCTGCACGCCGCCCGCACCTGGGCGGCGCAGCGGCGCCTCGCCGAGCAGGGGCGGGTCAAGCCAGCCGAGCGGCGGCGGCTCGGCGGCGAGCGCGAGGCCCGTATCGCTCTCGGCCTTGAACGGCGCGGCGGCGTCCGTCACGTTCCCCTGGGGTTGGGGCGCGGCGTCCACGCGCTCGTGCTCGGCGCGACCGGCGCCGGCAAGACGGTCACCCAGGCGGCGATCCTCCAAGCCCACGTGCTGGCGGGGCTCGGTGCGATCGTGATCGACCCCAAGGGCGACCGCTACCTGCGTGGGGTGCTGGTCGACGCCGCCGAGCGTCGGGGCGTCGCCTTTCGCGAATGGTCCCCGACCGGCGCCGCCGTCTACAACCCCTTCGCCCGTGGCGGGCCGACCGAGATCACCGACAAGCTGCTGGCCGGTCAGCGGTGGTCAGAGCCTCACTACGAGCTGGCGACCCAGCGCCTGCTGCTCCATGTGCTGACGACGATGCGCGCGGCGGACCGCTGGCCGCCGGCCCTCTCCCAGATCGTCCACCACATGGACCCCGATCGACTCGACGGGTTGGCCTGCGAAGTCGGCGGCGACCACGCAGAGCGGGTCAGCTCCTACGTCGATGGGCTCTCCGCGCGCGGGCGCGCTGACCTGGGCGGCGGGCGCGACCGCCTGGCCGTGCTCGCCGAGGGGGAGCTCGGCCCGCGCCTCGACCCCGCACTCGGCGAGGGCGAGCAGATCGACCTCGCCGCATCGCTTCGCGATGGCGCCGTCGTCTACTTCCATCTCGACGCCGACCGCTACCCGGCAGCTTCCAAGTTGCTCGCGGCGGCGCTGGTGATCGACCTAGTGACCCTGGCCGCCGATATGCAGCGTGCCGACTACGGGGGCATTGTCGCGATCGACGAGTTCGCCGCGCTCGCCGCCGATCAGGTCTCTCGCCTGTTTGGCCGCGCCCGCTCGGCTGAACTCAGCATCCTCCTCGGCACCCAGAGCCTCGCCGACCTGCGGGCCGCCCGCCCCGAGGAGGGCTCAGACACCCTCACCGAGCAGGTGCTTACCAACGTCGCCTACCTGGTCGTGCATCGCGAGGCCGACCCGGACTCGGCGGAGCGCCTGGCGAAAGTGGCGGGCACGCAGCCTTCCTGGTCGGTGACCGAGAAGGCGGGCGGTCGCGCCGAGGGCTGGATAGCTGGCCGCGAGGGAACCCGCACTCGCGAGCGCGAGTTCATCGTCTTGCCCGATCAGTTCAAGCGCCTGCGAACCGGAGAGGCTGTGCTGCTTCTTCCCAACGCGAAGACGCCGGGCGAGGTGGTCCGCATCTTGGCGCCGCAGAATCAGGGCCAGCGTGGCTAAGAAGCTTCCGGCCACCATTCCCCGGATCGCGCTGACGCCGGCGGAGGCCGCTGCCGCGATCGGGGTCGGCCCCGACTTCTTCGACGCCAACGTTGCGCCCGAGCTGCGGCTGATCCGGCGCGGGCGAAAGCGCCTGGTGCCGGTGCGCGAGCTGGAACGGTGGACCGCCGAGAACTCCGAGCATGTATTCGGGGATGCCGGATGACGACGACGGTGCATTGCTCGGCGTCAGTTCGCGTAGGCCGCCGGCAGCTTCTAGGCTGCTCGGCATGGCGGGGGTCGCGGACAGCAAAAAGGCGCGCAAAGCTGTGGAAGTCGCGCAGGCGAAGTTTGAGCAGGACCGCAAAAGGGCGCGCAAGGAGCGCCGCAAGGCCTTCGCTGAAGCACAGAAGGCGGGGCTCTCACTTAGAGACATCGGAGACGCCGCAGGCCTTCATCGCTCCCGAGTCGCGGAAATCATCCGCGACGAATAGCGAAAAGGTGTCGGTGAAACACCGACACCTGTGGTACTTTCGGTTCAACAAAAAGCGGCCCCCGGCGGCGCGCTAACGCCAACCGGGAGCCTGACCACAAGGAGAGTGGACTCCCTATGGCTACGCAAGACCCTACGGGTCGCGGCGGGATCGCGACCCCTTCGGCGGACGACAGAGAGGTCGAGGCAGCTGTCCTCAGCTTCGTCCTGTCTGAGCATCCGTCCAACCCCACGATTGCCGAGCTTTCGCTGGCGATCAACCGTCGCGTAACGGGCCAGTTCCCCGCCGACGATGCCGTGGAGCGAGCGGTCGGCGAGCTGGTCGGCGCGGGGCTCCTTCGGCTCTGCGCCGGCCTGGTTTCGCCGACTCGCCCGGCCCTCTATTTCGACGGGCTGGAGGTCGGCTAGTGAATTCGCGAGGGGACTACAGAATCGCGGAGCGGTTCGCCAAGAACCTCGTTCGCTGTCGGAGGCGTGCCGGCTTCAGCCAAGAAGAGCTTGGCTTTCGCGGCGATCTGCACCGGACGGAGATCGGGATGCTGGAGCGGGGCCTTCGGCTCGCGCGAATCGACACGCTGATCAAACTCGCGGGCGCGCTCGAAGTGTCGACCGACGAGCTGCTGGCCGGGATGCATTGGCAGCCCATCAACATGGTCCGGGGCAGCTTCGACGTCGATTCCGAGGTCGATGACCAGGAGCGGGAGCGGTCCTGATGGCGGAAGGCATCAGGAAACGACATTCCAGGAACTGCCCCGCTCACGGCGGCAAGCGCTGCCGTTGCGGCGCTGGCTACGAGGCATGGGTTTACTTGGAGCGCGAGCAGCGCAAGGTTCGCAAGGTCTTCAAGAGCAAGGACGAGGCGAAGTCTTGGCGGCGTGAAGCGCTGCTCGCCGCCAGCCAGGGAGGACTCCGGCCGGCGAGGAAGGATCGGCGCACTCTGTACGAGGCGCTGGTCGAGTTCGTCGCCGGGATGGAAGACGGGACGGTCCGCCCGAAACGGCGCGAGCGCTACAAGCCGAGCACCATCCGCTCCTACGAGCGGGCGGTCCGCCTGTTCTTGCGCGGGTCGGAACTCGGAACGCTGCGCCCTGCCGAGGCTAGGCGCTCGGACGTGCAGGCGTACGCCGACGCCCTGCTGGCGAAGATGTCACCGAGTAGCGCCAGCAACGCCCTGAACCCGGTGCAGGCGTTCTACAGCCGCGCGATGCATCGAGAAGAGGTCACCTTCAACCCAAGCGAAGGCATCGACCTCCCCGAGAAGAAATCGAAGCGCCCGCGCCGGATCGTCGCGCCGGCTGAAGCGGCGCAACTGCTCGCGGTCCTTCCCGCCGAGGACCGGCCAGTTTGGGCCACTGCCTTCTACGCCGGATTGCGCCGGGGCGAGCTTCAGGCGCTGCGCTGTGAAGACCTTGATCTACGGTCGAACCTGATTCACGTCCGCAAAGGTTGGGATCAGGTCGAGGGCGAGATCGAGCCGAAGTCCGAGGCCGGCAAGCGCACGATTCCGTTGCTGGCGATCCTTCGTGAGTTGCTGGAGGAGCAGTTGGAGCGAACGGGGCGGAGTGGGGGGGATCGCGTCTTCGGCCACACCGCGAGCAAGGTCTTCTATGCGTCGACCATCGACGGCCGCGCAAAGCGCGCGTGGATGCGCCACAACGCCGCCGAGCGTGAGGCCGCAGAGGAGGAGGGGCGCGAGCCCGAGCTGCTGACCCTGCTGACGATGCACGAGTGCCGACACACCTTCGCTTCGTTGCTGATCGACACCGGGGCCAATCCGAAGGCGATCCAGGAGGTCATGGGCCACTCGAAGATCCAGACCACCTTTGATGTTTACGGGCACCTGCTGCCCGGAAGCCATGACGACGTGCGCGCTCGGATGGACGCCTACCTGGCGGCTTAGAAGGGAAGTAGCTCTCGAAACCGGGCGTGGACCGATACGCACCCAGGCAGGTACAATGTGGACTTGGCCTAGCCCCTGAGCCGACTACGTCGGCCGATGGCGGAACTGGTAGACGCGGTGCCTTGTCAAGTCACTGTGCCAATGGCACGTCTGGGTTCGAATCCCAGTCGGCTCAGGGGCAAGCCAAGCCTTCGACGGATGCGGCTCTAGGAGAGCGAGGGCAGTAGCTCAAGGGCGTCGGCGTGCCGAGGCCGCATCGTGCCGAAGTGTCGATGATCGAGCGTGGCGAGCTTCGGCTCTCCCAGGCGCTCGGTAACGGCAAGAACGGCGCAGTCGACAAAGCCGACCTTCAAGTCGGCGTAGGTCTGAAGCAGATCAACTGCGCGCTCGTAGTCGCTGGTCGTCAAATCCTCGACCTGGAAAGCTCCTCGGCGCACCTGATCGAGGACGGCGACGAAGGCTTGCTCTCCGGCGAAGCGGCCGAGGAAGTGATCCACCTCGACAAGGACGGGGGAGGGGATGACTCGACGCTCCTGCGCTCCTTCGACCAGGGCGGCGCAAACGCTGTGGGCTTCGTCGCTTCGATCGAACGCGCCGACGAGGACGCCGGTGTCGAAGATCAGCGAAATGGCGGCGGCTCGTACACGTCGCGGCTGGCCAACTCGCTGAGGTCGCCGCGTCCTGACTCGAACATTCCGATGCAGGTGACCGGCGGTTGCTCGCCATCCGCCGGACCAAGCTCGTGCTCAAGTGCTTGGCGGACGAGCTGGGGAACACCTACGCCGCGCTGATCGGCGACCCGGCGGGCACGCTCCAGCAACTCGGCGTCGACTTCGACGGTCTTTGATGGCGATGCGGCCATACGCCGCATTCTACCGCCACTCTCGGTGGGCACCCCGTTCGGGAGAGCTGCCGTGCGGGCGAGGTGCAAAACCGTGGCGCCACTGGCGCACCCACTGGCGCACCGCCTGCTTTCGGGTCTTCGCTCAAGAGCGTTGAAGGTGCCGCATTTGGCTCTACAACAGAAAACGCCCCGCCGGGGAGGCGGGGCGCTTCTGGGGTTACTACAGGGAGGAGAGATATGTATCTCTATATATGTGGATCCGTGGGAGGTAGGTTGAGCACCTTTTGAGCCGACGGCGCCAATCGTGGGAAGCGATTGGGGCATATGTCGGCGGGGGGCTCAGCCAAAAAGTCTTGGTTGCTTCTCCTTCATCGGTTTCTCCATCCGAATCCTTGACCAGCGTACGAACATACGTGCGATTTGTGTGTGAGTGGGATCACATAACCCCCCTGCTCGGGGGGCTAGGCAGGCGGTTGTGGCACTGAGTGCCGCGAAAGTCGCTTCAGGAGCGACCACGCAACAAAAATTGGCAGACCGGTGTGAAGCGCAAGTAATTGTCTGGTGAAGATCCTCCGCGCTAGCGTTGCGGGCGTGAAGAAGGCCCGGATAGACGCGGTTCTCGCTGAGCAGGGCCTCTTTCCCTCGCGCACGGCTGCGGCCGGGGCGGTCCGCGCGGGCGAAGTCCGGGTCGGCGCCGACGGGCCGGTGGCGCTGCGACCCAGCCAGCTGGTCGAGCCGGAGGCGAACCTGGTTGTCGACGCGGGGCCGCGCTTCGTCTCCAGGGGCGGCACCAAGCTGGAGAACGCGCTCGACGCGCTTGCAATCGACGTCGCCGGCCGCGACTGCCTCGACGTCGGCGCCTCCACCGGCGGTTTCACCGACTGCCTGCTGCAGCGCGGCGCCCCGCGGGTCGCGGCTGTTGACGTCGCCTACGGCCAGATCGACCTGCGCCTGCGCGAGGACCCGCGGGTGACGGTGATCGAGCGGCTCAACGCGCGCGCGATGGAGCCCGCCGACCTGCCGTTCGCGCCCAGCTTCGCCACCGTCGACGTCTCCTTCATCTCCCTGACCAAGGTGATGCCCGCGGTGGCCCGCTGCCTGGCACCCGGCGGCGAGGCGCTGGCGATGGTGAAGCCGCAGTTCGAGCTCGGCCGCGAGCGGGTCGGCCGCGGCGTCGTCCGCGACGACGGCGACCGTCACGAGGCGATCCTCAAGGTCGCCGAGGCAGCCCGGGCGCTGGGGCTCACCGTGCGCGGCTTCGCGTCCTCCGGCCTGCCCGGCCCGAAGGGCAACCGCGAGACCTTCGTCTGGTGCGGCGGCGACGGGCCCGAAGTCGCAAGCTTCGAGGCGGCGCTCCTCGCCGCCGAGGAAGAGTCATGAGCAGCGCCGTCATCATCACCCACTCGCACCCGCCGGCCGCCACCGACGCGGTCCCGCTCGCGGTTGCCGTCGCGGCCGAAGTCGGCGCCGAGCTATACGCCAGCGAGGAGGAGCTGGCCAAGCACGACGAGAGGGGGGATGGGATCGCCGTCGCGCCCGCCGACTTGAAGCCCGACCTCTGCCTCGTCTTCGGCGGCGACGGCTCGATCCTGCACGCGCTGCGGCGCTTCGCCGGCACCGGCGTGCCCGTCTTCGGCGTCAACTACGGCACCGTCGGCTTCCTCGCCGCGGTCGAGCGCGGCGACGCCGCCGCTGGCATCCGCCGCGCCCTCACCGGGGAGATCGAGACGATCGATCTGCCCGGCCTCGAGGTCAGGGTCGGCGACCTCACCGGGCTCGGCGTCAACGACGTCACCCTCTCGCGCCGCCCGCACGACCGCGTCGCCGAGCTCAGCTACGGGATCTCCGGCCAGGAGGTCGGCCACGTCCGCTGCGACGGCCTCGTCGCCGCCACCCCGGCCGGCTCGACCGGCTACAACCTCGCCAACCAAGGGCCGATCCTGGCCTGGGGGGTGAAGGGATACGTCGTCTCCTACATCGCCCCGCACTCGCTCACCGCCCGCGCCCTCGTCGTCGCCCCCGGCGACACCCTCCACGTCGGCAACGCGCCCAGCCGCGAGCCGGTCGAAGTCGCGGTCGACGGCTCCCACCTGACCGAACTGGAGGAGGGGGCCAAGCTCGAGATCCGCTTCGTCGACGCGGTCACCCGCCTTGCCCAGCTCCCGGGCACGAGCTTCTACGGAAGAATCAGGGAGAAGTTCGGACACTTGGCTGTCTAGAGCGGTTCGCCGAGCCGGCACTTACGAATCGTTAGCCTGGCCGGCAACCAGTCCCGGCCTAGCGGAGGTTTCATGGAGCGCAAGTGGTGGACTCTCGTCCTCGTTTCGATCGCCACGTTCATGCTGTTGCTGGACGTCACCGTCGTCAACGTCGCGCTGCCCGACATCCAGCGCGAACTGAACGCCAGCCTCTCCAGCCTGCAGTGGGTGGTCGACGCCTACTCGCTGATGCTCGCCGCCTTCCTGCTGACCGCCGGCTCGCTCGGTGACCGGCTCGGCCGCCGCCGCGTCTTCACGATCGGGTTCGGGGTCTTCACCTTCGCCTCGTTCCTCTGCGGCATCGCCGAGGACCCGACCCTGCTCAACCTCGCCCGCGGCCTGCAGGGGATCGGCGCCGCCGGAATGTTCGCCACCTCGCTGGCGCTGATCGGCCAGGAGTTCCACGGCAAAGACCGCGCCACCGCCTTCGGCGTCTGGGGGGCTGTGGTCGGCGGCGCCGTCGCGGTTGGGCCACTGATCGGCGGCATCGTCACCGAGAGCCTCGGCTGGGAGTGGATCTTCTTCATCAACGTCCCGATCGGGATCGGCGCGATGGTGCTGACCGAGCGCAAGATCGTCAACGTCTCCGCCCAGGACCCGGAGCCGGTCGACCTGCCGGGCCTCGTCACCTTCTCCAGCGCTCTCTTCCTGCTGATCTTCGGGCTGATCCGCGGCAACCCGGAGGGCTGGGGCAGCCCGCTGATTCTCGCCTGCCTGATCGGCTCGGCGCTGCTGCTGGCGATCTTCGTCGCGATCCAGCTCCGCAGCGCCCACCCGATGCTCGACCTCTCTCTGTTCCGCCGCCCCGCCTTCAACGGCGTCTCCGCGGTTGCCTTCGCGCTCTCGGCCGGGATGTTCGCGATGTTCCTCTACCTGACGATCTACATGCAGGGCGTGCTCGACTTCTCGCCGCTGGAGGCCGGCCTGCGCTTCCTGCCGCTGACGATCCTCGGCTTCATCGTCGCCCCGATCTCCGGCGCGCTCTCCCACCGGGTCCCGATCCGGGTCCTGCTCGGCGTCGGGCTAACCCTGGTCGGGGTTGGGCTGCTGCTGATGCACGGGATCTCACCCGGGTCGAGCTGGACGACGCTGCTGGCCGGTTTCGTCATCGCCGGCATTGGCATCGGCACCACCAACCCGGGCATCGGCCAGGCGGCGATCGCGGTGGTGCCGGTGGAGAGATCGGGAATGGGGTCGGGGATCAACACCACCTTCCGCCAGGTCGGGATCGCCACCGGCGTCGCCGGCCTCGGCGCCGTCTTCCAGGGCCGGGTCGACTCGAAGCTGCACGAGCTGGTCCCGAACGCGCCGAAGGGGCTCGGCGAAGTCGTCGCCTCCGGCGGCTCGCGCGCGGCGGCCGAACTGCCGCTGCCGCCGGCGCTGCACGCGAAGGTGGTGCACGCCGCCGACGTCGCCTTCGTCAGCGGCCTCAACTCGATCCTCCTAATCGCCGCGATCGTCTCCCTCGTCGGCGCCGCGCTCGGCTTCGTCCTCACGCGCTCGAAGGACTTCGTGCAGCCAACCGGCGGTTAGCCCCGACCGGCGCCGCGCTCGGGCGCCCGAGCCCGAAGCCCTGGCCGCCCTGGATGATCGTCCCCGGCTCGAACTCGATCCCCTCGAGGCCGCGCAGGAAGGACAGCGTCTCCTCGTCTTCGATCCCCTCGGCGATCACGAAGGCGCCGGTCTGACGGGCGAAGGTCGCCATCGCCATCAGCACCGCGCGGGCGTTTGGCTCGGTCGGCGCGGCGGCGACGATGCTGCGGTCGAGCTTGACGTACTCAGCGCCTATGTGGCGCAGCATCTCCAGCCCGGCGTTGCCGGTGCCGACGTCGTCGAGGGCGATCAGGAAGCCGCGCTCGCGCAGGGCGATCAGGCTCGCGACCACGGCTGCGGTGCGGGCGTGGATGCGCTCGGTCACCTCGATCACGATCCGCTCCGGCTCGAAGCCGGCGGCCTCGACGCTGAGCGTCAGCCACTCGACTTCGCCGGCGTCGAGCTCCAGCGTCTTCGGCGCGAGGTTGAGGAAGAGCAGCGCTTCAGGGGGAAGGGCCACTGCGGCCGAGCGCAGGGCGGTGGCGACGCAGAGTTCGTCGAGCTCGTGGACGCTGCCCACCTGCTCGGCGATGTCGAAGGCCTCGCTCGGGCCGGCGAGCAGGAAAGCGGGGTCCGGGCGGCTCAGCGCCTCGAGCCCGATCAGCAGCTCGGAGTCGAACGACCAGATCGGCTGGAAGACCGTGGTCAAGCTTTCGTCTTCGACCAGGCGGATGACCGCCTCGCGCTTCGCCGCGGTGGTGATCTCGACGTTTTCGTGGATGTCGCTGTAGAGGGTCGAGCTGGCGCCGCCGCGCCGCTTGGCCTCGTAGAGCGCCGCGTCGGCCTCGGCGCGAAGGTCCTTGGCGTCCTCGCCCGGGCGCATGGCGGCGACGCCGATGCTGACCGGCACGCCGGCTTCCTGCAGGGTGCGGCAGAGGCGGGCCACCAGGGTCCGGGCGCCCTCCTCGTCGGTCTTCTGCAGCAGCACGGCGAACTCGTCGCCGCCGATTCGGAAGGGGCGGTCGGCGCTGCGGCCGTTGCGCAGGATCTCGGCCACGCGCCGCAGCAGGGCGTCGCCCTCGGGGTGCCCGTGGCGGTCGTTGACCTGCTTGAAGTGGTCGAGGTCCAGCAGCGCCAGCGCCAGCGGATCGCCGTTGCGCCCGGCGAGCGAGACTGAGAGCTCGAGGTCGTCCTGGAAGGCGCGGTGGTTGGGCAGGTCGGTGAGACCGTCGCGGGTAGCCCGCTGCAGCGCGAGCTGGTGGCTGCGAACCAGCGAGCGGCCCCCGAAGAGGTAGAAGGCCGGCAGCGCCGCCGCGATCGCCAGCAGGATCAGCAGCGCCATCATCGTCCGCAGGTGGCCCAGCTGGGAGTTAAAGGTGTTGCTGGAGTAGGCGGTCTCCAGCGCGTAGCGCTGGCCCTGGATCACGACCGGAGCGAGGAACTCGAAGGAGGAGCTGTCCTCGCCGGGGTCGGACTCGTTGCCGGCGAAGCTCGATCCTTCGCGCAGAACCGAGAGCGTGTTCGGGTTTCCGTCGCTGCTGCCGACTGGAGCCCCCGCGCCGCTGGCGCGGACCACCCTGTTGGGGCCGATCAGGATCGTCTCTTCGGTGCCGTCGCGGCTGTCGACGGCCTCCAGCAGTTGGTTGGTCGCGATGAAGGTCTGTGACAGGGAGTGGGTGCGGGCGACGGCTTCGATCGCCTCGGCGTCCGCCGCGTGCAGGCGCGAATAGTTTTCGACCTGGTCCTGGTGCATCTGGTCGGAGAGCACCAGATAGATGCCGCCGCCGACCGCCGCCAGGGTGAGGACGAGGGCGATCGCCAGTCTGGTGCCGGGGCCGAGCGAGCGAAATCGGCGCCTCGCACCGCCGGCGCTGGCGGCCAGGCGAGGCAGGCGTGGTGCGTCGAAGCCCGGGCTGGTGGCAGGTTTCCCCATTATCCGGCTATCGGCATAAACAGACAGGTGCTTGATGGCGGTTCGGTCCGCACCCGTTGCTAGACAGATTCCGTGCTGCGCGAATTGCGAATCGAGAACCTGCTCCTAATAGAGAGGGCTGAACTGCGGCTGGGCGAGGGGCTGAACGCGATCACGGGGGAGACCGGGGCCGGGAAGACGGTGTTGGCGCACTCGCTCGACCTGCTGATGGGTGGCAAGGCGAAAGGCAACATCGTCCGGCCAGGCGCTCCCGAGGCCTGGGTCGAGGGCGTGTTCGATCTGCCGCCGGCGCTGCTGGAGGAGCCGGAGTTCGCGGAGCTTGCCGAGCGCCTGCCCGAGGGCGCCGAAGAGGTGGTGCTGGGGCGGCGCGTCTCCGCCGGGGGGCGGACCAGCGCCTTTGTCGCCGGCCGCGCCGCCACCGCCGCCGACCTGAAGCTGCTCGGCGGGCGTCTGCTCGCCTTCTTCGGCCAGCACGAGCACCGCAAGCTGACGATCGCCTCGGCCCAGCTGGAGATCCTCGACGGCTTTGCCGGGGTCGATCACCTGGCGCTGCGCCAGCGCTACCGCGAGGCGCATCGCGACTGCGTCCGGCTCGCCGCCGAGCTGGCCGAGTTGCGCGAGCGGGAGGGATCGCGCGAGCGCGACCTCGACCTCTACCGCTACGAGCTGGCCGAGATCGAGGAGGTCGGGCCCGAGCCTGAGGAGCGAGCAGCGATGGCCTCCGACCGCGAGCGGCTGCGCCACGCCGAGGGCTTGCGCGAAGCAGCCGGCGGCGCCCACAGCGCCCTGGCGGGGGCCGAGGAAGACGGCGGTGGCGCCACCGCGGCGCTGGCGCAGGCCGAATCGCTGCTGAGCGGGGCTGGCGGGCTCGACCCCAAGCTCGACGCGCTGAGCGAGCGGGTGGCGGCGCTGGCCCTGGAGCTGGGCGACGCCGGGGCCGAGCTGCGCGACTACGCCGAGGGGCTGGAGGCCGACCCGGGGGCGCTGCAGGAGATTGAGGAGAGGCTGGAGCTGATCGACCGGCTCGAGCGCAAGCACGGCGGCAGCGTCGAGTCGGTGCTGGCGCACGCCGAGCGCTGCCGCGAGGAGATCGCCCGGCTCGAGGGCGCCGAGGTCCGCGGGGCCGAGGCCGAGGCGGCGCTGGCCGCGGCCGAGGGGCTGCGCGAGGAGCTGGGTGGCCAGCTCAGCTCCGGCCGGGCCGACGCCGCCGCGCCGCTGGAAGCGCGGGTCGCGGCCGAGCTCGACAAGCTCTCGATGGCCGGGGCGACGCTGGAGGTCGTGCTGGAGCCCCATCCCGATGGCTTCGGGCCGAACGGGCGCGAGACGGTCGAGCTGCGGGTCGCTCCCAACCCCGGGGTCGAGGCGGCGCCGCTGCGCGACGCCGCCTCCGGCGGCGAGCTCTCGCGGGTGATGTTGGCGCTCAGCGGCCTCGGCAAGGCGGCCTCGGCTGGGACCCTGGTCTTCGACGAGATCGACGCCGGGATCGGCGGCAACACGGCGCGCGTGGTCGGTGAGCGGCTGCGGGCACTGGGGGCCGAGCATCAGGTCCTCTGCATCACCCACCTGCCGCAGGTCGCCTCCCTCGCCGACGTCCACTTCCGACTCGAGAAGGCCGTCGCCGGCGGCCAGGCCGTGGCCAGCGTCCAGCGCCTCGACGGCGAGGGGGTGGTCGAGGAGATCCGCCGCATGCTCGGCGGCGACGGTGACGACAAAGCGGCCACGCAGCACGCACGAGAGCTGCTCGCCGCGGCATAAGGCTTGTCTACTGCAGGTCCCTTGGCCTAATCTGCCGCTGTGGCCACCACTAGTCGCCGACGCCTCCCAGCCTTGCTCGGACGGCGGAACGGCGCCCGACCCGATGCACCGATCGAAGGGACCGCCCGTCTCGGCGCGCGCACCAAGCACCTGGTCAAGCGCCTGCATCCCGGCGACGTCGCCGTCATCGACCACGTCAACATCGACCGGATCGCGGCCGAGGAGCTGATCGAAGCCGGCGTCGCCGCCGTCCTCAACGCTTCGCCCTCCTCCGACGGCGCCTATCCCAACGCCGGGCCGCTGATGCTTGCCCACGCGGGAGTCCGCCTGGTCGACGCCCCCGACGCCGGCCTCTTCGAGCTGCTCAAAGACGGCGACCGCGTCGTCATCGACGGCGGCACCGTGCGGATCGGCAACCAGGAGGTGCTGCGCGGCCGCGTCCTCGGCGCGCCGGAGCTGGAGCTGCAACTGCAGGAGCAGCGGCTGCGGATCGACGAGGCGCTGGCCGAGTTCGCCGAGAACACGGTCGCCCACGTGCGCGGCGAGACCGACCTGCTGACCGGCAGCATCGACTTCCCGCCGACCAAGGAGTCATTCCGCGACCGCCATGTGCTGATCGTCGTCCGCGGCGACCGCCACCGCCGTGACCTGAAGGCGCTGCGCGCCTACATCCGCGACATGCGGCCGCTGATCGTCGCCGTCGACGGCGGCGCCGACGGCGTCCTCGAAGCGGGGCTGAAGCCCGACGTGATCCTCGGCGACATGGACTCGGCCTCCGACCAGGCGCTCGCCTGCGGCGCCGAACTGATCGTCCACGCCTATCCCGACGGCCGCGCGCCCGGCGGCCAGCGCCTGATTGACGCCGGCCTCGCGCACAAAGTCGTCCCCGCCGCCGGCACCAGCGAGGACGTGGCGATGCTGATGGCCTACGAGAAGGGCGCCGATCTGATCGTCAGCGTCGGCGCCCACTTCAACCTGATCGAGTTCCTCGACCGCAAGCGGGGTGGGATGTCCTCGACCTTCCTCACCCGCCTGCGGATCGGTGAGAAGCTGGTCGACGCGAAGGGGGTCAGCCGCCTCTACAACCCCGGCACCGGGTTCGCCCCCGCGGCGCTCTTCCTCGTCTCGTTCGCGATCCTGCTGGCGATCGTCGTGATCGCCTCGCCGGCACTCAGCGACCTCGCCGAACTGATCTGGCTGAAGATCCAGATTTGGCTGGGCATCTAGCCTTCCCCCACAAATGGGATACAGCGCGCGCTACCACGCGACCTCGCTGATCGCGGTCTTCCTCGCCCTCGCGATCGGCGTCGTCATCGGCGCCGCCCTAGGCGGCGACACGATCAACAACACCCGCAAGGACCTCGAGCAGAGCCTGACCGGGAATCTCGAGGACGCGCGCAGCCACGCCGAGGAACTGAGCGCCGAACTGGGCCAGGCCAACGCCTTCGCCGATCAGGTCTACCCGGCGCTGGTCCGGGACGATCTGCGCGGACACCGGATCGGGATCGTCGCGATCGGCGGCCTCCCGGGCGAGATATCGAGTGCGATCGACGATGCCCTCGGCCCGACCGGCGGCCGGCTGGTCGCGGTCGGAGTCGTCCGCGAGCCGATCGACGTGCACTCACTCGCCGCTGACGTCGCGAAAACGCGGTTCGCCAACCTCGAACGCGACCCCGACCAGCAGACGGAATTCGCGACCGGGATCGGCCGTCAGCTGGTCATCGGCGGCAACCTGCTCGAGCGGGTCCGAAGCCACCTCTTCTCCCGCGCGAGCGGCAACTTCCAGACGCTCGACGGCGTGATCGTCGTCCGCGACCAGCCGCAGGACATGGGGCCGGTCCAGCGCTCGACCGCGGCGCGGTTCGAATCGGCGCTGATCAGCGGGGTCACCGCGACCCGGACCGCGGCCGTCGGCGTCGAGGCGACCGACGCCGAACCGTCATCGATCTCCTTCTTCCAGTCGAATGACCTCGCCAGCGTCGATGACGTCGACCAGAGCGCCGGCAAACTGGCGGCCGTGTTGGCCCTGCTCGGGGCCGAGGGAAGCTTCGGCGTCAAGGGCTCCGCCGACCAGCTGCTGCCGGACCTGCTGGCGCCGCACAGAAAATGACCTGGATCGGATTCCCGGTCGCGGTCGCGGTCGCGCTGTTCCTCGTTCCGGCCGGGATCCGAGGGCTGCGTGATGCCGGGCTCACCCGCGAGAACTACCGGGGCGCCGCGCTCGCGTTCCCGCTCGGCGCCGTCCTCGCCACCGCGGCGCTGGTCGCCCTGGCGCCGCTCGCGTTCCTCAACGACCGCGGTGACCTCGATTTCCTCGACCCCGACCTCCGTCACTGGATGCCCTACGTGCTCGGGGTCGCCTTCCTCGGCTTCCTAGACGACTCGCTCGGGCGCGGCGAGGCCGCCGACACGCCGCGCGGCTGGCGCGGCCACGCGCGGGCGCTCCGCGAGGGCAGCCTCTCGACGGGAGCGATCAAGGCGATCGGGGCCCTGGCGCTCGCCGCCTACGTCGTCTCCGGCCGCGGGCTGGAATCGTGGCGCTACCTGGCCGACGTCGCCCTCCTGATCCTCGCCACCAACGCCTTCAACCTGCTCGACATGCGCCCTGGACGGGCCGAGAAGGCTCTGGCGCTGCTCGGCGGGGCGCTCTGCATCGGCGGCTGGACGCTGGCGCCGATCGACCTGCTCGGCATCTTCGCCGGGCCGGTCCTGGTCGGCGCCTGGTTCACCCTGCGCGAGCGGGCGATGCTCGGCGACACCGGCTCCAACCTCGTCGGCGCGATCGGCGGCGTCTGGCTTCTGACCTCTCTCGGTGGCGACGAGCGGCTGATCGCCCTCGCCGTCGTCGGAGCTCTCACCATCTACGGCGAGATGCGGTCGATCTCGACCACGGTCGAGTCGTTTCCGCCCTTGCGCTGGTTAGACTCGCTGGGCAGAGCATGAGCAGCAAAGGAGATACGAGATTCATCTTCGTAACCGGCGGAGTGGTCTCGGCTCTCGGCAAGGGAATCGCCGCCTCCTCGATCGGGCGCCTGCTCGTCTCACGCGGCTACCGGGTCCAGCTTCAGAAGTTCGATCCCTACATCAACGTCGACCCGGGGACGATGAGCCCGTTCCAGCACGGCGAGGTGTTCGTCACCGAGGACGGCGCCGAGACCGATCTCGACCTCGGCCACTACGAGCGGTTCACCGACGAAAACACCTCGCGGGCGTCGAACGTGACCGCGGGCGCGGTCTACAACTCGGTGATCAAACGCGAGCGCCGCGGCGACTACCTCGGGGCGACGGTCCAGGTGATCCCGCACATCACCGACGAGATCAAGAACCGGATCCTGATCGTCGCCGAGTCGCAGGCGGTGGACTTCGTGATCACCGAGATCGGCGGCACCGTCGGCGACATCGAGTCGCTCCCGTTCCTCGAGTCGATCCGCCAGCTCTACACCGATCTCGGCTCGAAACGAAGCATGTTCGTCCACCTGACGCTGGTGCCGTACGTCGGTCACGCCGGTGAACTGAAGACGAAGCCGACCCAGCACTCGGTCAACGAGCTGCGCCGGATCGGGATCCAGCCGCACGCCCTGGTCTGCCGCTCGGAGGGTCGCCTCGACCGCGACATCCGCAACAAGATCGCGCTCTTCGCGAGCCTCCCGGTCGACGCGGTGATCTCGGCCCACGACGTCGACAACATCTACAAGGTGCCGCTGGTTTTCCGCGCCGAGGGCGTCGACGACCTCGTCCTCGACCACTTCGGGATGGAGGCGCCGGCCCCGGACCTCGCCGAGTGGGAAGCGATGGTGCGGCGCGCCGACGCCGCCGAGGGCAAGGTGAAGATCGCCCTGGTCGGGAAGTACGTCGGCCTCGAAGACGCCTACAAGTCGGTGATCGAGGCGCTCGAGCACGGCGGGATCCACCACGGGGTCGAGGTCGACGTCGAACTCGTCGACTCCGAGGACTTCGACCCCGAGCAGCTCGAGGGCACCGACGGTGTCCTGATCCCGGGCGGGTTCGGCGAGCGCGGGATCGAGGGCAAGGTCTCGGCGGCGCGGATCGCGCGCGAACGGGCGATCCCCTATCTCGGGATCTGCCTCGGGATGCAGATCGCGGTCGTCGAGTTCGCCCGGGCCAATGCGGGGATGGACGGCGCCAACTCGGCCGAGTTCGACCCCGAGACGCCGTATCCGGTCGTCGATCTGCTGCCCGAGCAGAAGGAGGTCTCGGAGATGGGCGGGACGATGCGGCTCGGCGCCGACCCGGTGAAACTCCACGACGGCACCCGGGCGAGGGAGATCTTCGGCGAGGCGGTCATCTACAAGCGCCACCGCCACCGCTACGAGGTGAACGTCCAGCTCCGCCGCCGGCTCGAAGACGAGGGGCTCGTCTGCGGCGGCACCTCGCCCGACGAGCGGCTGGTCGAGATGATCGAGCTGCCCGATCACCCGTTCTTCGTCGCCTCGCAGTTCCACCCCGAGTTCAACTCCCGCCCGAACCGGCCCGAGCCGCTGTTTCGGGAGTTCGTCGGGGCAGCGGCCCGGCACGCCGGCGAGAAGCCGGCCGAAGGGGCCGACCTCGAGCGGGAGGATTCCTCGGTCGCCCATTAGCCTGTCCGCCGTGGAGAGGCTGCACGAGAGGTTCGCCCGGCTCTGCGAGATCCGCAGCGTCACCGGTGAGGAGCGGGAGATCGCCGACACGC
Organism: Solirubrobacterales bacterium; assembly: GCA_036265715.1. Lineage (GTDB taxonomy): Bacteria > Actinomycetota > Thermoleophilia > Solirubrobacterales > 70-9 > VAYN01. Next base: position 26,714 of record DATAON010000103.1, read on the forward strand.
TGATCGCCGAGCTGCGGACGATGGGGCTCGAGGTCAGTGAGGACGACGCGGCCGGGTCGGCGAAGGCCGGGTCGGGCAACATCCTCGCCCGGCTGCCGGGGACGGGCGAGGGCTGGGCGATGTTCTGCGCCCACATCGACACCGTGCCGCACCCGGGCCGGATCGAGGTCGTCGAGGAGGAGGGGGTCTTCCGCAGTCGCGGCGCGACGATCCTCGGCGCCGACAACAAGGCCGCGGTCGCCGTCTTCGTCGAGCTCGCCGCCCGTCACGCCTCCGATCCGCCGCCGGTCGGGATCGAGCTGCTGCTGACGGTCGCCGAGGAGGAGGGGCTGCGGGGGGCGAAGGCGGTCGACCCCGCGACCCTGCGCTCCGATTGCGGCTTCATCCTCGACCACGCCAGCGCCGTCGGCGAGGTGATCACCAGCACCCCGACCCAGCAGCAGATCGTCGCCGACTTCCACGGCATCGAGGCCCATGCCGGGATCAACCCCGAGGACGGCAGCAACGCGATCGCGGCCGCTTCGGCCGCCGTCGCGCGGATGCAGCTGGGGCGGCTCGACGAGGGGACGACGGCGAATGTCGGCACGATCGAGGGCGGCACGGCCGGCAATGTCGTCCCCGGCCATTGCCGGATCGTCGCCGAGGCTCGGAGCATCGATGCCGACCGCGCGGCCGAGGTCGCCGGAGAGATGAGCGAGGCCTGCACCTGGGGCGCGGGCGAGCACGAATGCGACGTCGACGTCAAGGTCGAGGAGCTGTTCCGCGGCTACAGCCTGCCGGCCTCCTCGAGGTCGCTGGCCCTCGCCGAGGCGGGAATGCGGCGAGCGGGGCTCGAGCCGGTCCGCACCGCGACCGGCGGCGGCAGCGACGTCAATGCGCTGATCGCGAACGGGGTCGATTGCGTCCTCCTCGCCAACGGGACCGTCGGACCCCACACGCCGGACGAGTCGGTCGCCACTCGCCACCTCGACAGGATGCTGGAGGTCTGCGAGGGCATCCTCGTCGAGGCGGCCGCCAACCCGGCCGCAGCTGGGGAGTGAGCGGCCGCCTCAAGCTGCGACGCGGCGTCGTCGTCGCAGAGGAGCCGCTCACGGTCGAGGTCGACGGGGAGCGCCGGCCCGCCTGGGCCGACGAGGAGCTGCTGGGGGAGATGCGCGAGGGCGATGAGGTCGTCGTCAACGTCGCGGCCCTGGACCTCGGGCTCGGCTCGGGGGGCTTCGACGTCGTCCACGTCAACCTGACCCGCGGACTGGAGGGCCGGGGGGAGAGCGGCGCGCACGTGATGAAGCTGAACTACAGCTCGCTGCAGCATCCCGTCGAGCCTGTCGAGCGTCCGCTCGAGGCGGCCGCAGCCGAGGGCTCGGTTCCGGTGCTCGTCCTGCCCCTGCACGGCCACCTGGCTCCCGCCGCCTGGGCGGCGGCCGAGGCTTCGCCGGGGATCAGGGTCGGGTACGTGCAGACCGCCGGCGGCGCCCTGCCCGGAGGTTTCAGCCGCGACGCCGCCGAGCTGCTCGAGCGCGGCCTGCTCTGCGATCACATCACCGCGGCGCCGGCCTACGGCGGCCGCAGGGAGGCGATCTCGGTCGCCGGCGCCCTCGACGCCGCCGCCAACAGCCTCGGCTGGGACGCCGTCCTCGCCGGACCCGGGCCCGGGATCATCGGCTCGGAGACGCGGCTCGGCCACGGCGGGATCGCCGCGCTCGACACGGCCCACGCGGCGCTCGCGCTGGGAATGCCGACCCTGCTCTCGCCCCGGCTCTCGAGCACTGACGAGCGCGCCCGGCACCGCGGTGTCAGCCACCACACGCTGACCGTGATCGAGCTCCTTCTCGGAGCGGTCGAGGTACCGGTGCCGGCGGGGGAGGCGGAGTCGATCGCGGTCCTCAGCGACGCCTGCGGAGGGCGCCATCGCCTGCGCGAGGAGAGCGTCGACCTCGCCGGCTACGCCGCCAGCGGCCTGCCCGCGAGGACGATGGGACGCGGTATCGACGACGACCCGCTGTTCTTCGCCGCCGCGCTCGCCGCGGGCGGCGCCTTGCGCGGCAAGGGATGAGCGCCGATCGCCAGAACCAGGCGTCATGGCAACCGCACTTGACGCGCTTGAGGAGAAGCCGGCCGCCGAGAGGGCGGCGATCGATCCGCGCTTCGAGAGCCTCGTTCTCGACTTCCTCTCCTACCTCGAGCTCGAGCGCGGCCTCTCGCGCAACACGCTCAACGCGTATCGCACCGACCTGCACCAGTTCGGCGAGTTCGTCACCGCGCGCGAGATCGACGCGCTGAAGATCCGGCCGGTCGAGATCTCCGACTTCCTCGCCGACCTCGCGACCGGCAACGGGCGCCCGCCGTGCTCGGCGTCGACGATCCACCGCAAGTCGGCCTGTCTTCGCTCCTTCTACAAGCACCTCCGTCGCGACGAGCTGATCGCCGACGACCCGACCGCGGCGCTGAGCGCACCGCGACGGGCGAAGAAGCTGCCGCACGTCCTCAACTACGCCGAGGTCCAGAAGCTGCTGGCGGCGCCGCGCGGGGACGAGCCGACGACGCTCCGCGACCGCGCCCTGCTCGAGGTGATGTACGCCTGCGGGCTGCGGGCCTCGGAGACGATCGGCCTCGACGTCGCCGACGTCGATCTCCACGAGGGTTTCCTGCGGGCGCGCGGCAAGGGCTCGAAGGAGCGGATCGTCCCGCTCGGACGCCAGGCGATCGCCGCGATCAGCGGCTACATGCGCGGCGGCCGGCCGAAGCTTGTCGGCGACCGTCACGAGGCGAAGCTCTTCCTCAACTTCCGTGGCGGCCCCCTGACCCGCCAGGGCCTCTACAAGATCGTCCAGCGCAACGCGCGCGCCGCCGGCCTCGGCGGCCGGATGAGCCCGCACACCCTGCGCCACAGCTTCGCCACCCACCTGCTCGCCGGCGGCTGCGACCTCCGCGCCGTCCAAGAGATGCTCGGTCACGCCGACATCGCGACGACCCAGATGTACACCCACCTCTCCGGCGAGCAGCTGAAGGACGTCTACTTCCGCACCCACCCACGCGCCAACGCCTGAGCGGCGCGGTCGGCTAGAAAGGGGGGATGCCGGAGCTCCCCGAGGTCGAGACCGTCTGCCGCCAGCTCGAGCCCGAGATCGAGGGCGCCCGGATCGAGCGACTGGAGGTCTACGACCCGCGCTGGTCGCGCCCGGTCGCGCCCGGGCGGCTGGAGAAGGCGGTGTCGGGGCTGACGATCGAGGGGCTCGGACGCCGCGGCAAGTATCTGCTGCTGGGGCTGGACGGGGCGAAGACGCTGGTCATGCACCTGCGGATGACCGGCAACCTGGTGCTGGTCGAGGACGACCGCACGCTCGATCCGTCGGAGGGGATGCGGCTGTACGAGGGAGAGCGGAGCGCCGAGGAGCGCTTCCTCCGCGCCCGGTTCGTCCTCGACGACGGCCGCGAGCTCTGGTTCACCGACCCACGCCGGTTCGGCGAGGCGTTCCTGATCGACGACTCGGGGCTCGAGGAGCGTTTCGAGCGCCTCGGGGTCGAGCCCCTTTCCCCGGCCTTCACCCCCGAGGTCCTGGGCGAGCTGGCCGCCGGGAGGACGGCGCCGCTGAAGTCGTTCCTCCTCGACCAGACGCGGGTCGCCGGCGTCGGCAACATCTATGCCGACGAGGCGCTGTTCAGGGCGCGCCTGCACCCGCTCTCGCCGGCCGGGTCGATGCGGCCCGAGCACCACGAGGCCCTTCACGCCGGCATCATCGCCGCGCTCGAGGCCGGGATCGACGGCGGCGGCGCCTCAATCGACGACTTCCGTGACGGCCGCGGCGAGCGCGGGTCGATGCAGGACGAGTTCCTCGTCCACACCCGCGAGGGGGAAGAGTGCCCGCGCTGCGACGGGACGATCGTCCGGATCGTCGTCGGCGGCCGCTCGACCTACTACTGCCCCGGCTGCCAGGTCCGGCTTCGCCGCCGTCCGCGCCGCAGGAAGCGTCCGGCACGTCGTTCAACGTAGATCGGTCATGCCCGGAAAGACGCTGAAGACGGAGGCGGTCGTCCTGCGCAGCATCCGCTACGCCGAGGCCGACCGCATCCTCCACCTCTACTCGGCGCGCTATGGCCGGATCGGCGCGATCGCGAAGGGCGCCCGCCGGCCGCGCTCGCGCTTCGGCGGCAGGCTCGAGCCGTTCTTCCGCCTCGACCTCCTCCTCCACGAAGGGCGCGGCGAGCTCCTCACCGTGACCGGCGTCTCGACCGTCGACGGCTATCCGCGGCTGCGCTCCTCGGGGCCCGGCCTGACCGCCGCCGCCCGGGCCTGCGACGCCGTCCTCCGCCTGCTCGACTCGACCGAGCCGAACCTGCCCGCCTACAACTTGCTCTGCCGCTACCTGGGGATGCTCGACGACCCGGCCGCCGAGGGGGCGGCAGGGCTGGAGACGGCGCTCTCGTTCCGGCTGAAGCTGGCGCTGGCGGCGGGCTTCGCCCCCGAGCTCGCCTCCTGCGCCCGCTGCGGCGAGGCCGAACACCTGACCGGCTTCTCGGGCGCCGCCGGCGGGGTCGTCTGCTCGGGTTGCGAGGCGGGGTCGTTCGCGCTCTCCGAGGAGGGCCACCGGTTCATGGTCGAGGCGATCGCCAGGCCCCTCGCCGAGGCGCCGCCGGCCGAGGCGGCGGCGCTGCGCCAGGCCGAGCGGGCGGTCACCGAGACCCTCGAGCATCACGCGCACGTGCAGCTCCGCCCCGCGGCTTGAGGAGGGTCATAGGATCGGTACATGGAGGCGACGGCGACTCTCGAGGATCGGGTCAGGGCCTGGGAGGCCGAGTTCCTGAGCGAGGCGGGGACGCCGTCCTACCCGGCGCAAAGACGCGTCGAGGAGCCGGACAGTCCGCTGCGGACGCCGTTCCAGCGCGACCGCGACCGGATCGTCCACTCGAAGGCCTTTCGCCGCCTCAAGCACAAGACCCAGGTCTTCATCGCCCCCGAGGGCGACCACTACCGGACGCGCCTCACCCACACGCTGGAGGCCTGCGGGATCGCCCGCACCGTCGCCCGCGCGCTCGGCCTCAACGAGGACCTGACCGAGGCGATCGGGCTCGGTCACGACCTCGGGCATCCGCCCTTCGGCCACACCGGCGAGAGCGCGCTCGACGCGGCGCTGCGCGATCGCTGCGACGGGGGCTTCCGGCACAACGTCCACTCGCTGCGGGTCGTAGACGTGCTCGAGCGTGACGGCCGCGGCCTCAACCTGACCGAGCAGGTGCGCGACGGGATTCTCAACCACACCGGCTCCGACCGGCCGGTGACGCAGGAGGGGCGGATCGTCAAGCTCGTTGATCGCGTCGCCTACATCAACCACGACATCGACGATGCGCTGCGCGCCGGGATCCTGCGCGAGGAGGACCTGCCGGCGGCCGAGATCGAGCTGCTCGGGCCAACCGGCTCGGCCCGGATCGACACCCTCGTCCGCGACATCGTCGAGCAGTCGCGGGCCGCCGGCGACATCGCCCAGAGCGACGAGGTCGGCGGGGCGATGCTGCGTCTGCGCAAGTTCATGTTCGACGAGGTCTACCTCGGCGAGGCGGCGCTGCGCGAGCACGACCGGGCCCATCGCACGGTCCGCGGCCTCTTCGACCACTACATGGAGCATCCGGACGAGGTGCCCGACGGCGAACCGGGGGCGAGCGATTGTCAGCGGGTCGCCGACTACATCGCCGGGATGACCGACCGCTACTGCATCGCCCGCTTCACCGCGCTGACCGTGCCCGAGGCGACGAGGTTCTAAGAGGCACCGATGGCGCTGATCTCCTCCGACAGCCTCGAGCGGGTCAAGCAGGCCGCCGACATCGTCGAGGTCGTCTCCGCCCACACCGACCTGCGCCGGCAGGGGGTGCGCTGGGTCGGCCTCTGCCCGTTCCACGAGGAGCGCACGCCCTCGTTCTCGGTCGACCCGCAGGAGAAGCTCTACCACTGCTTCGGCTGCGGGGTCGGCGGCGACACGATCAAGTTCGTCCAGGAGAAGGAGGGGCTGGCGTTCGCCGAGGCGGTCGAGCTTCTCGCCGACCGCTATGGGGTCGAGCTTGAGCGCGAGCGCGAGGACCCGCAGGCGGAGGCGCGCCGCCAGCAGCGCCGGCGGCTCGGGGAGCTGCTCGATCGCACCGCCGCGTTCTACGCAAGCTATCTCTGGGACTCCGATGAGGCAGCGAAGGCGCGCGCCTACCTCGGGGAGCGTGGCCTCGCGGAGGAGACGCTGCGCCGGTTCGGGGTCGGGTATGCGCCGAGCGCCTGGGACACGGTCCTCGTCCGCGGCCAGCGGGCCGGCTTCGACGTCGACCAGCTCCGCGCAGTCGGGCTCGCGCAGAGGGGAAGGGGAGGAGGCGAGTACGACCGCTTCCGGGCCCGGATCATGTTCCCGATCCGGGACCGTCGTGGCCGCACGCTCGGGTTCGGCGGCCGCGCGATGCGCTCCGACCAGGGCGCCAAGTACGTCAACACGGCCGAGACCGACTTCTTCCACAAGAGCGACATGCTCTACGGGGTCGACCTTGCCAAGGGCGCGATCGCGAAGGCGGGCCGGGCGGTCGTCGTCGAGGGCTACACCGACGTACTCGCGCTGCACCAGGCCGGGGTCGAGGAGGCGGTGGGAGTGATGGGGACCGCGATCACGACGAAACAGGTCGCGGCGCTCTCGGGGATGGTCGAGGAGGTGATCCTCGCCCTCGACGCCGACTCGGCGGGCCAGGAGGCGATGCTCCGCACCCAGCAGGTCGCGGCCGACAGGAGGATGAGGCTGCGGGTCGCCCCGATGCCGGCCGGCGAGGACCCGGCCGAGATGGTCGCCGCCGATGGTGGCGCCGCCCGCTTTCGCGAGCTCCTCGACTCGGCGATCGAGCTGCCGGCCTTCCAGGTCGGTCTCGTCCTCGACCGCACCGACATGAGCTCGCCGGCCGAGCGCGACCGCGCGCTGGCGGAGGTGGCGCCGATCCTGGCGGCAATGGGGGAGGGCGCGAGCCGTAACGACCTCCTGCGTTTGGTCGCCGAGCGCCTCGATCTCGATCCGGCCCTGGTGATGGGACGGATCACCGCGGCCCAACCGCTGAGCGGCGGGACGCCGGCGCCCGATCCGAGGGCCGCGGCACCGCAGCGCCCCCGCGGAGAGCTGACCTCACGCGAGCGGCGGGAGCGGGCGCTGCTGGCGATGTGCATCGCGCTGCCGGAGGAGGGAAGCCGATACCTGGAGAAGCTCGAAGCGGGTCACCTCTCCCAGCTCGGCGCCCGCGCCGCCGCCTGGCTCTCAGAGAATCTCGAGGACCCGGCCTCGAACCTGCCCCGCGACGACGCCGAGCTCGCCGGGCTGATCACCGAGCTGGTGATCGTCGCCACCGATGTGCCCTCCTCGTCGGAAGCGATGGAGCTCAACTACATGCTGCTCGAGCAGGGCCGGCTCGAGGCCGAGATCGCCGCCGCCGGCGAGGCCGAGGATTTCACCCGCCGCGCCGAGCTCAGCCTCGAGAGGGCGGCACTGGTCGAGCAAATCGCCCGCGCGGAGCGGGTCGAGAGCAATCGGTAAATTCTCCCGAGCCTTTCCGGGGTAGCTCAATTGGCAGAGCACTCGGCTGTTAACCGAGGGGTTGTGGGTTCGAGTCCCACCCCCGGAGCTTCTAGGCGGCCGCTATGCCGCCGCGCGCGAGGCGGCCAGCTCCTCGACGAGCTCGGCGCCGCGCGCGGCTCCGTCGTGGGCGCGGCTCCAGGCCGCGAGCTCACCCGCTCGGGCTGTGAACGAGGGGTCGGAGAGGATCCGCTGTGCCGCCCAGCGCAGCGGCGCAGGCCGGCACAGGCGCCAGGGCAGTGCGAGTCCCACCTTCGCCCAGGCGACCCGCATCGCGGTCTCGCTCATGTCGCCGATGAAGGGGCAGATGAGGAGCGGCGTTCCCGCCCCCAGCGCGCGGGCGACGGTGCCGTGACCGCCGTGCGAGATCACGAGCGACGCCGCCGGCATCAGCTGGCTGTAGCTGAGCCAGTCGACGAGGACGGCGTTGGGGGGAACCTCGATCGGGCGCTGCGGCCGGACGCGGTTGGTCGTCGCGACGACCCGGACCGGCTCCTCGGCGAGTGCTGCGAGCGCAGTGCGGACAAGTTCATTGCGGGAATCGTGCGCGGTGCTCGGGGCGACCAGGACCAGCGGCGCGTCCCCGGGCGGCAGCTCGATCTCCGGGTGGGGCATCTCGAAGGTCATCGGGCCGGTCAGCTCGACTCCCTGCGGCCAGCGGCGCGGATACTCGAGCTGCGGGAAGGTCCCGACCAGCGCAAGCTCGCGGCTGATCCCCCCGTGGAAGCGCTCGATCGGCTCCAGGCCGAGCCGCTCCCGCTGGCGGTTGAGGTCGCGACGCCCGTGGGCGAGGCCGATGTCGAGCAGCCGATGCCCCTTGCGCCACGCCCATCTCCCCGCCGCAGTACGCGGCGGCCGCAGCCCGATCGCGAAGAACGGCAGCCCCGGCTCGACGGCGGGGTAGAGGTGGGGGATCAGCGTCGCCCGTGGGATCCCCACGACCTCGGCCGCCAGCGCCGGCGCGAGGGTGAGGATGTCGCTGACGACGACGTCCGGACGCATCTCCTCGAGCAGCGGGACCAGCGCCCGGGCAGCCTCCGCGGCATGGTTTCCTTCGGCCGAATCGGGGTCGGGCGGCGGGAACATCCGGTATTCCTCGGCCGCGGTGAAGGCGAGCCCCGTGCCCTCGACCGCGTCGCGCCGCTCCTCCCAGGTCTCGACAGTGACCTCGGCGCCGCGCGCGGCCAGCGCCCGCCCGAGGGCGATTGCGGGAAAGACATGACCCGGATCGCCGAAGGCGGCGACCAGGTAGCGCCTAGGGGGTGTCGAGCTCCTCGCTCGGTCGGGTGAAGACGATCTCGGGGACATGGCAGTTGGGCGATGTTCGCAGCAGGAAGCGGACCGCCTCGGCGATGTCCTGCGGGCGGATCATGTCCTCGCCCGGCACCTGGCCCTTCGCGAACTCGGTCATCGGAGTGTCGACGAATCCCGGCGCCAGCGCCGTGCACTGGATCCCCTCGCGGCCGAACTCACGATGGGTCGACTGGGTGAAGTTGATCACCGCCGCCTTCGTCGCCGCGTAGATCGAGAGCCAGGCCTGGCCTCCCTTGCCGGCGATCGAGGCGGTGTTGACGATCAGCGCCTTGCCGTGCTCGGCGCCCGCCTGGCGCAGCAGCGGCAGTCCCTCGCGGGTGCCGATGATCAGCGCCCGCAGGTTGACCCCGAGTTGCATGTCGAGGTACTTCGTCTGGATCTCTTCCATCGGCGCCCCGATCCCGATCCCGGCGTTGTTGACGAGGACGTCGAGGCGTCCGTGGGCGTCGCTGTGCTTGGCGAAGAGGCCGACGACGTCGTCCTCGTCGGTCATGTTCGCGGCGACGCTCTGCACCTCGAGGCCATCGGCCCGCAGCCCCTCGGCGGCCGCCTCGAGCTTGTCAGGGCGGCGCGCAGACACCGTCAGCGCGTAGCCTTCCTCGCCGAGGACCCGGGCGATCGCCAGCCCGATCCCGCTCGAGGCCCCCGTGATCACTGCCGCTCGCTCCGCCAACGCCCTCTCCTCGCGCTCGATTCCGGTTGCGCGCACCCTAATAACATGCGCTTCCCGATGTTCGCTCCTCTAGCCCGCGTCACATCCGCTTTCGCCTGCGCGCTTTCGGCCGGCGCGCTGCTCTCCGCCTGCGGCGGATCCGACTCCTCCTCGTCGGCGGAGGATGCCGCCGCGGTCAACCGCCCGGCGCCGCCGAAGAGCATGTTCCCGAGCCCCGAAGGCAAGAGCCTCGCCGAAGTGGTCAAAGACACCTCGGGACCGGCCGAAGTCGTCGTCTCCCCGGCCGCGATGGTCTTCTACAAGGGCGAGAACCGCTATCCGTTCGGCGTCTTCCACAACGACCGCAGCCAGATCTCCGACGCCAAGGTCGCCCTCTACATCTCGAAGGCGCCGCCGCCGAAGCTGAAACTGGAAGGGCCGGCCGCGGAAACCAAGAAGCAGCGCAAAGGGGCGATCGCGCGGGCCCGCCACGAAGCGCTCGAAGCACCTGCGGTCGGCCCGTTCCCGGCATCGGTCGAAACGCTCGAAACCCAGCCCGCGTTCCGGGCTCAGACGACCGCCAATGACGAAAGCGCCGCGACCGCCGTCTACAGCACCAAGATCGACTTCCCGAGCGACGGCGAGTGGCGGGTCGCGGCGGTGATCGAAGAAGAAGACGGCAAATTCACCGGCGCGATCCTGCCGAGCGCCGTGGTCGGCGAATTCAACGAAATCCCCCGCGTCGGCGATCAGGCGCCGGTGATCCACACGCCGACCGCCGCCGACGCCAACGGCGACCTCTCGACGATCACGACCAGGATCCCGCCGGACACCCAAAACAAGGTCGACTTCGCGGATGTTGTGGGCAGGGAACCGATCGCCCTCTTGTTTGCGACCCCTCAGTTCTGCCAGAGTCGGGTCTGCGGTCCGGTCGTCGACGTCGCCGAGCAGCTCAAGGAGACGTGGGGGGACCGGGTCAACTTCATCCACATGGAGATCTACAACGACAACGATCCGAACAAGGGCGTGCGGCCCCAGGTCCGCGCCTACCACCTCCCGAGCGAGCCGTGGCTGTTCGTGATCGACAAAAACGGGAAGATCGCTGGTGAGGTCGAGGGCGCCTTCGGGATCGACCTCATGACCCGTGAACTCGAAAAGGTGGCCGAATGAGCGGCGAGACGACCGCCCCGGATCCAGAGCTTCTGAAGTCCTTCGCCGAGGAGGCGAAACGCCGCTGCGACGTGATCGCTGCCGGCCTCGCCACCGAGACCGAAGACTTCGAGACCCTGCGCGCCGAAGCGCACGCCCTGCGCGGCACCGCCGGCGCCGTCGGCCTACGCCGCCTCGCCGAGCTCGCCGGGCTGATGGAATCCGACCTCGCCGAAGCGAAGAAAACCGGAGTCATCCGCGGCGGCCGCTCCCACCAGATCGCCGACGCCGCCAAGGCCCTCTCCGAGGGCGCCGCGGCGGCGGCCGAGGGTAAAGAGGAGCCGCCGGACGTCGGCCGTTCCCTCGCCCAGCTGTTCAGCGCCTGAGCGGCGCTAGGCCCAGGGCCCGACGCCGCCGATCCGGTCGACCATCGTCCGGATCCGCACCCCCGGCGGCGGGTCGTCCATCGGCGGGAACTTCACCTCGGGACCGAGGTAGGCGTGGGCGAGCTCCTGAAGCAACTCGGGAGCGCCACCCTCCTCGACCGAAGCCCGCCCGTGGACGATCAGGTACTGCTTCAGGCCAGGCGGCTGTATCTCCGATCCCTCGAACGAGAGCGTGACGCGCGGGTCGCGACGCACGTTCTGGATCTTGCGCTGGTCGGGGTTGAGGTGCCCGCTGACGAGATCGTCGCCGTCGACCCCAACCCAGACGCAGGTGACCTGCGGCGAGCCGTCCTCGTTGAGGGTGACCAGGTGGCCCAGCGCGCCGCCCTCGATCAACTCCCTCGCACTCTCCGGCAGCTGCATCGGTCGAGCCTAACGCCCGCATCGCACCGGCCTTGTCACTGGCTACGCTCGCCCGAGGGGCGGTAGCTCAGTTGGTCAGACCAGCGGACTCATAATCACGGAGCTAAATCGCCGTTCGTGGCTTTGCAGCGCGGCACGCGACCCGCCGAACGGCGATGAGCGTTCGGTTCGCTCAGGCGCGGTTAGGTTGGGTTTGGGCAGAGAAAGCGCCTCCCTGCCCGCCGAATGATGGGTCAACCGAGCCCGACGATCACGTAGAAGATCGGCACACGGCCGAAGTCAAGGTCTGAGAGGTATCTGGCGCCGAGGTGAGGCAGTCACGATCCCACGGCAAGCGTGAGAGACGCTGAGGTACAACCGAGCGGGATCTCCCAGCGAGAGGAGTTGCAGACCCCGCTCGGTGCCTTGGCCTATGGCTGGTTGCCTGGGCCGCCTTGGCTCTTACAGGAGCTAGGACGGTCGGCGTTGGGACCGGTGCACTGGCCGCTCTTGCCGGCCCCGTTCCCGCCTTCGGTCGGCGGCGACGGGTTTGCTGTCGCGGCCGGCGCCAGGGCGACGACGAGTGCGGCAGCGGAAAGCAACGCGGCTATGGATTTGCGCGTCCGTGTCATCTCTACTCCGTTTCCAGAACGGCGCGCCAACAACAGCAGATGCCGGCGAGCACGCCGTCCAACTGTTCGGAACCATGGATTGGAACGGCCGAGTGCACCAATTGTCAGGCCGGACTTGTCAGAAACCTGCAAGCAGGCGCCTCACATAGGGGAGGACAGCGGCCAGTTCAGCCGGGTCAACTTCTTCCAGGGCTCCATACTGCGGCCCGATCGAGGGTCCACTCGGGCCGCTGCTGGTGGCGGTGCATCCTCGCTTCCTCGGCGGCCGGTCCCGGGCGCCTGTATGGGGTCAGAGTAGGCGCGCCGGCCTAGCGCTCCTAGATCGTGACGCGCACCGGCGCATCCAGCCGCACCATGGCCTGGACGGTGTAGATCGATCGACGAGGGTCTGCGTTCTGGCTGCTCATCCGCTGGGCCGCTTCAATCGCCGAGTCGGCCTCCACGACATCAACTCTGATCTCAATCCCTTGGAGGGTGACTATGTACTCGCCGATGAACTGAGGTTAGGGGCCAAGGCGGCATATGTCTAGGGGACCCGCTAGGGCGGTCCATCTTGACGACGACCACCGTTTCGGAGCGTAGGGTCGCAGCCACAAGATGCTCCCGCACCGTTGGAGCGGCCGGGGGCGTGGCACCGGAGAGCAAGCTCCGGCACAGATCTACCCCCGGGGTCTGGTCGATGCCCTGACCGAGTGAAGGCGCTTCGACGAGCAGGGGCAGGAGATCCGGAAGCGGCGATCAAGGCGGCGAACAGGAAGCTCGAGGAGAACGGGATAGAGCCGATCAGCGAGAGGGTGTCGCCGCACACGCTCCGGCGAACCTACGCCGGCATCCGCGCTGCCGCCGGCGATCACCCGGTCTACATCGCTGAACAGCTCGGGCATGAGGACCCCGGTTTCACCTCCGCGTTTACCAGCGGGCCGTGAAGCGCCGAGACCGCCTCGAGGGCGCGTATCGTGAAGCCTTCGACGCCGCACGTGATTGGGCAGGGATGGGCAGGGAGCCCGATAAAGGCGGCCTAGGTGCCGAAGTAGGCGACTTGGAAGCGGAGCGGAAATCCCTTTCCACAAGCCATAATCGGGACCACCCGGGGCGGTAGCTCAGTTGGTCAGAGCAGCGGACTCATAATCCGTCGGTCGCTGGTTCGAGTCCAGCCCGCCCCATAGAAATGCCCCGCCAAAGTGGGGTTTTCTGTTACTTGTCGAGGAAAGCGTGTCGCCACCATCGAGATCCAGGCTCGGGGCGTGCCGTCGACGGGGTTGCCCTGTGCGGTCGACGCGGTTTCACTTCGACTACCACCCATACAAGGTGGGGGGCAACCTTCGTATGGGCTCGCTCGAGGACTCCGAGCGCATTCACGGCTTCGAGATGACAAACCCGCACCGGCGGGGTAGGTTCGGGAGGAATCCTTCTCCCATAAAGGAGCCAGACCAATGCCTTACGTCACGACGAACGACGGCATCGAGATTTACTACAAGGACTGGGGGGAGGGACAGCCGATCGTCTTCAGCCACGGTTGGCCGCTCTCGGCCGATGACTGGGACAACCAGATGCTTTTCTTTCTCGCCAAGGGCTACCGGGTCGTCGCCTCCGACCGCCGCGGCCACGGCCGCTCGACCCAGGTCGGCGACGGTCACGACATGGATCACTACGCCGACGACCTGCGGGCGGTCGTCGAGCACCTCGACCTCAAGGACTCGATCCACGTCGGCCACAGCACCGGCGGCGGCGAGGTCGTCCACTACATCGCCCGCCACGGCGAAGACCGCGTGTCGAAGGCCGCGATCATCAGTGCGGTCCCGCCGCTGATGGTCCAGACCGAGGCCAATCCCGAGGGCCTGCCGAAAAGCGTGTTCGACGGACTCCAGGCTGAACTCGCCGAGAACCGTTCGGAGTTCTACCGCGCGCTCCCATCAGGGCCCTTCTACGGCTACAACAAAGCCCCCGAGAAGTCCTCGGAGGCGGTGATCGGGAACTGGTGGCGCCAGGGAATGATGGGCGGGGCCAAGGCCGGGTACGACGGCGTCGTCGCCTTCTCGCAGACCGACTTCACCGAGGACCTCCAGAAGATCCGGGTGCCGGTGCTGGTGATGCACAGCGAAGCCGACCAGATCGTCCCTTATGTGGCCTCCGGCCCGAAATCGGCCGCGCTGCTGCCGAACGGGACGCTTAAGACCTATCAGGACTTCCCCCACGGGATGCCAACCACCGAGCACGAGACGATCAACGCCGACCTGCTCGAGTTCCTCAAGTCCTGACCGGGCCACGGGAGCGCCGTCGGCCTGGGTAGGCGAGTAAAAGCTCAGGTCGACCGCCCGGGCCGCTTTCGCCTCATAGTGCCGCTGCCTCCGAGTACGCGAACAGATGGCTGCCTCCCGCCGTCGTACTTCTTGATCCCGACCAAGCCGCGGTGCCTGATACCCGAATATTGGGACACCGGCAGGCTGGTTGCTGCGAGTCCAATGAGACCCCGATCGGTCGTCGATCCTGGGCAAATCGAAGGCGCAAGCTTCCCCGTCCAGTCGAATGAGCAAGCCTTCTCGCCAAGCCTAGGATGCCTACTTGTTGATCGAAACTTTGTCCCGAAATTTGTTCCCGACTCCACCGAACTCTCTGAATCTCCTCAGACCCACTTCGCTCTGACACGCCAGATTTGGCTTTCTAGAGGGGTTCTGGCGCGACTCATAATCCGTTGGGCGCTGGTTCGAGTCCAGCCCGCCCCAACTAAAACCGCTTCAATCCCACCCCTCGGCTTCGACCGCCCGGCCCTACCGCAGGGCCGAGCGGCTGAACACCCGGACCGCAATCGCAATCAGGGCGATCGCAAAGACGGCGACGACGGCGAGGCTGGCGAATGCCTCGGCGGTCGGGTTGCCCGCACCCCAGATGTCGTGTAGCCCTGCGCCCTGGTCCCCGAGCAGCCCGTACCGCATCACGGCGAGGGCATGGGTAAGCGGCAGCACCTTCGCAAAGGCAGTCAGAGCTCCCGGCAGCGCCACGATCGGGAAGAGCGCCCCGGCGAAGAACCACGGCAGGATCGCGACCGCCGGGGTCGCGCCGATGTACTCCTCCTGCCTGGGGACACGGCTGGCGAGCGTCTCGGCGACCCCGTACATGAACACAGCAAAGAGGCCGGCGGCCGCGATGAACCAGAGCACGCCACTCACACTCGTGTGCAGGTCGGCCCCGCGGGCGATCGACACCCCGATCAGGACCGCGATCTGAAGCGCTGAGACCGCGAGCGCCACGGCCAGGTTGCCGAGCACCAGGAACGAGCGCGGTACCGGCGCGGCAAGCAGCTCGCGCTGGGCGCCGCTGTCGCGGTCCACAATCACGCTGAGACCGGCGAAGATCGCGGTCAGCGGGATCAGTAGGCCTACCGTCCCGATGGCGACGAAGGCCGTGTAGTCGATGTTCGTGCCGAGCCCCCCGAGGGCGTTCTGCAGGGCGGGCGCGATCACCAGAGCGAACAGGATCGGGGTGAGCAGCGGCACCAGGATCTGGCGCGGGGTACGGGCGGTCAGCGCCAACCGGCGGCCGGAAAGGGTCGAAAGGGCTGAGATGGTGGTCATCGAATCTCCTTTTGTTGTTCGTTGTTCAGGCTGCCGCGGCGATCCGGTCGCCGGTCAGCCGCAGGTAGACGTCGTCCAGGGTCGGCGTCCTCGAGCTGACCGCGGTGACCGTCACCCCGGTGTCGTGCACCTGAGCGATCGCGTCGCCCAGGCTCCGGTCGTGGAGCGGCATGGTCAGGGTCGCTCCGATTACGAACGCGTGGTCGTCGGCGATACCGCGAGCGCGGAGCGCGGCCAGGGCGGCCGGCCCATCCCGCTCCACCCGGAGCTCGACGATCTCATTGCCGAAGTGCCTGAGCAACGCCTTCGGCGTGTCCATGGCGACAATCTGGCCCTGGTGGATGATCGCTACGCGGTCGCAGAGCCGCTCGGCCTCCTCCAGGTAGTGCGTGGTGAGCAAGGTAGTCATGTCGCTGTCAGTGCGCAGGCCCGCGATCGCGTCGAGCAACTCGTGGCGGATCCGCGGGTCGAGCCCAACCGTCGGCTCGTCGAGAAACAGCACCTTCGGCTCGGAGACCAGGGCACGGGCGATCTCGAGCCTTCGCCGCTGCCCGCCGCTGTACGTCCCCACGTTCCGCTCGATCAGCTCGGCAACGCCCAGCGCCTTGGCTGTCTTCTGCACGCGGGTGGACGCCTCCGACGGCGAGAGGCCCCAGAGCCGGGCGTGGAGGTGGAGGTTGCGGCCCCCGGTGAGCCCGTTGTCGACGACCGGCTCCTGGAACACCACGCTGCTCACCCCCCTTGCCGCGAGCGATTCGGTGGCGACGTCGAAGCCGGCCAAACGTGCGCTGCCGCCAGTTGGAGCGACTGTGCCGTTGAGCATCCCGACCGTTGTCGACTTGCCTGCTCCGTTGGGCCCGAGCAGGCCGAACATCTCGCCGGGCGCGACGTTGAAATCAATCGCCTTGACCGCCTCCACACCACCCGGATATGTCTTGCTGAGCCCGCGCACCTCGATCGCGGGCCCCGCGCTCGCCGCCAGCCTCAGGCCCCCTCGGGCATCGGAGCTTCGATTTCGTCTCATCACGCCTCCTCGGCGTCGGGGCCGTCACGTAGGCCGCGTTTGATTCGTCACTGCTATGACGGATCCCGACAACAGGAGGTGACGTGACCGAACAGCAGTTGCTCGCCGAGCAGTTCGAGAGCCACCGCGGACACCTGCGCGGCATCGCCTATCGGATGCTCGGCTCCACGAGCGAAGCTGAGGATGCCGTGCAGGAAGCGTGGATCCGGCTCAGCCGGTCAGATACGGCGGCTGTCGCCAACTTGCGGGCCTGGCTGAACGTTGTGGTCAGCCGCGTCTGCCTCGACATGTTGCGCGCCCGGCGCGCCCGGCGCGAGGATCCTGTCGACACCGTCGAGCCGGTAGTGCTAGCCGACCCCGACGATAACCCCGCCGCTCAGGCCGAGCTCGCCGACTCGGTCGGCTTGGCGTTACTTGTGGTACTCGACACGCTCGCACCGGCTGAGCGACTTGCGTTCGTGCTCCACGACATGTTCGGCGTTGCCTTCGATGAGATCGCAACGATTGTCGACCGATCCCCGGGCGCGGCAAAACAGCTGGCAAGCCGCGCCCGGCGCCGGGTCCGCGGCGCCGCGCCTCCGGTCGACCCCGACCTCGCCCGCCAGCGCGAGGTCGTGGCGGCCTTCCTCGCTGCAGCGCAGGCCGGCGATTTCGAGGCGCTGCTCAAGGTGCTTGACCCGCACGTCGTCTTCCGCATCCACGCGGCCCCCGGAGACCCACGGGCCCGGCCGGCCGCCGTCGGCGCCGAGGCAGTAGCCGGGCAAGTGCTTGCCCAGGGTGCTCCCTTCGCTCCACTCGCCGAGCCGGCGCTCGTCAACGGCGGCGCAGGGCTCATGGTGCGGCGCGGAGGGCGTCTGCTCGGCGCGATGGGCTGCACCGTGAGCGAGGGCCGCATCACCTCGATGGACCTGGTCATCGACCCGGACCGGCTCCCCGAACCGGGATGACGCGGCGGCGATGCCTACCGGCTACCTCGAGCAGGCTTCCCTGGGCCGGTGAAGCGTCCTGACTTGGGTCCGAGCTCGGACCCACTTCGCTCTAATCAGCCAGATTTGGCTTACTAGAGCGGTTCCGGCGCGAGGAAAAGTATGTCGCGAATATGCCGCGAGACGGGAAGGGAAACGTCGGCTGCTTGCTTCCCGCCCCTTGCATTTCGGGGGCTTGCCCGAGCCGTCGCCGGGGTCTGGCACGACCCGGAAACGAAAGCGTTGCCCCTTGTTGCTGGGGCTTTGTTCTCACGGGGACGATCGTCTATTGGCGTTTTGAGGACTGGACAATCATCCAGGCTCTCTACTTCTCCGTCGTAACTCTGACCACGGTGGGCTACGGAGACCTCCACCCAACCAGCGCGGGCACCGAGATCTTCACGATCATCTACCTCCTGACCGGGATCGGCGTCTTCGTCGCCCTGCTCGCCTCGATCGCTCAGCAATACATTGCTCAGAAGGCCGAAGGTCCTTCGGCCCGAGAGCGACTGAGCTCTCGGCGTCGCGGCCGGGCCGATTGACAGCCGAGGTCGGTCACTGGTTCGAGTCCAGCCCGATGGGCTTGGGCTTCGGCAAAGCTGGATAGGGCGAAAAGGCGTAGAAATCACGTCTCCGATGCGTGAGCGAACCCGGACCTACGGCCTCGTCATGACCCTGAACGCGCCCGTCGCCCGATGGGGCAGGCTGCGAGTCGAGGGCCTCGACTCGATACCGGAGAGCGGCCCCCTTCTGGTCGTAGGCAACCACGACAGCCATTGGGACCCGGTGATGGT
>DATAON010000104.1:0-54247 GCA_036265715.1 Solirubrobacterales bacterium
GAAGAGGACCTCGGCGGTGCCGTAGTCGCCGGTCGTCAGGTAGCGCGTGTAGAGCGGCAGCAGCGCAACCGCGATCAGCTTCGAGAAGATGCTGGCCGCCGTGTAGGCAGCTCCGGTCGTCGCTAGGCGGCGCAGGTATCCGACATCGGAAGAGCCTATGCCGGGTCGCGGACCGCGGCCTCGCGCGCGGCCGCTGCGGCCAATGAGGCGCCGAGAGCCAGCAGCACCCAGGTGATCGGGTCCTCGTAGAAGCCGGCGTAGGCCATCGTGTGGACCGCCAGCGCCACAAAGGCGGCGAGGACGGCGCCGCGGCCGGCGTAGGGCGGCGCCCGCTCGGGCGCCCGCGACCACATCCCGGCCCCCATCGTCCACAGCGCAACGACGATCAGGGCCAGGTAGAGGGCGAAGCCGATCAGGCCCTGCTCGGCGAGGACGGTGATTGGCTCGGTGTGGGAGATCGAGACCGGCGCGTCCTTGTTCTCGCGGTGGTCGCCGTAGGCCTCCTGGAAGGACCCCGAGCCGTAGCCCCAGAGCGGCCGTTCGGTCCAGAGCTCGAGCCCACCGGAGACGAGGTCGGCGCGGCCGCTGGTCAGCACGTTGAGGTTGATCGTGCCCTTGCCGCCGGCGAAGAGGACGACGAGGACGACGCCGACCAGGCCGACGGCGGCGGCGGCCAGCGTCCAGCGCCAGCTCCAGCGCAGGGCGGCCAGCACCGCGAGGCCGGCGAGCAGGGCGATGAAGCTCGACTCCGAGAAGGTCTGGGTGAGGCCGAGCCAGAGGACGACGAGGAGCGCCGTGAGCATGAGGAAGGAGCGACGGTCGCGAACCCACAGCAGCGGCGCCGTCGCGATCACCATCACCAGCGCCAGGTCGCGGCCGTAGATGTTGGGGTCCCAGAAGACCGAGTTGACGCGGAAGTAGGTGTGGAATTCGTTGGAGCGGATCACCTGGTCGTTCCAGAAGAGGCTGCGGGTCGCGTACTCGACGGTGCCGATGAAGACGAAGGCCAGGGCCTCGGCGGCGACCACGCAGAGCACGAGCTTCAGCAGTCGGCGGTCCCACTCGACGTCGGCGATCAGCGCGTAGACGATGCTGAACGGGACGAGGAAGAAGCAGACGTTCTGGAGGCCCTTCGAGAAGTCCTCCGAGTAGAGGGTCTGGAGTGCGTAGAGGACGACGACTGCGGCGAGGAGCCGGCCGACCCAGCCGGCGGGTCCTGTCATGGGGAGGGAGGCCTGCGGGCGGTGCGTGGCTCCGTTCTCGGCCTCCCTCCCCATGCCACCCGCCGGAGGGGCGTTCCAGTCCCGCGCCAGAGTCGCGATCACCGCGCCCGCGATCACTAGATACAGAGGCACCAGGAGGTTCGCCGTGTCGCCACCGGCAGTCAGCGGGATGCGAAAGGGCAAAGCCGCGACGATGGCGAGGGGGAGCAGGATCGGCCAGCGGCGGAAGATGAAGGCGAGGGCGGCGACTGCGGCGATGCCGACCAGGGCGAGGGCGGCGATGCGGCCGTTGTCGTGGCGAAGGTCGACGATCTGGTGGGTGTGCCACTGGTCGCCGAGGATCAGGACCGGGAAGAGGACGATCGCGGCCAGCATCGCCAGCGAGCGGGCGCGGCCGGCTGGGAGCAGGATCGCCGCGGCGGCGGCAGCGGCGGCAAGCAAGATCCCGCCGCCCGCGAGGATGTCGCTCAAGGCCGCCGCTCCGCGTTCGCGCCAGTCCCAACCCCGCCCACCCCGGCGTCACAGGCGCCCTGGGCCCGGCTCGCGCGGTGCAGCCGGATCGCCCCCGGTAGCACCAGCACCCGGTCCTCCCCTAGCAGCGTCACCCGCAGCTTGTACCGGCCCGGCCGCGCGATTCCCCCGCCGCGCTGGCGACCGTCCCAGAAGTAGGTGTGGAACTTGTAGCGCTTGAGGAACACGTCGCGGTCGAGCGTGAGGACCACCTGCCCGGCGGGGCGGACGATCTGCACGGTGCCGTCGTCGGAGATCGTGGTGCGGAAGCGAATCCGCAGCCGGTCGTGGCGACAGTCGCCGTTGGGCGTGAAGTTGTGGACCGGATTTTCCGGGTGCAGGATCGGCGTGCCGACGAAGGTCGCCCTGTCGATCACCAGCGGGTCGCGCTTCTGCTTTTGCGACCAGGCGAAGGCGGCGACCGTGGCGAGGATCAGCAGCGCGAAGACGACGGCCGCGGCGGAGCCGCTAACCCGCTTCGGCGGCATCGTCTTCACCGATGATCACCGCGACGTCAGCCCCATCGGAGTCGGTTTCGATGCTGTTGGTCATCAACCGCAGGTCGGAGATCTGGAGCTGTTTGGCGACCTTGGCGGCCTCCGGCTTGTGACCGCGGGAGAACATCACGACGCTGGTTTCGGCCGGTTCTTCGGAATTGGTGACGCGGCCCAGTTCGTAGCCCTTGCCCTCGAGCTGGTCGCCGTAGGTGGCGGCGAGGCCGGCGGTGGAGGTGCCGTTGAGGACCGCGACTTCGACTTCGCCGGGTTTGACCTTGGCCACGGCGACCTTGCCGCCCTTGCCCTTCGATTCTTCGTCGCCCCCGCTCAGCAATGCGTAGCCGACGCCGGCCACGACCAGCACCATGACCACGAACAGCACGACGAGCCAGCGCGGTTCGGCGAGGCGCTCGCCAAGGCGGGAGAAGAAGCCGCCGACCCGCTCGCGCCGGGTCAGTTCCGGCAGGCCTTCCTCGCGCCTGGTCCGGCGCTGCTCGCGCTGGCTGACGGCGGCGTGCTCGGCGGTCCGGGCATCCTCCAGCGCCCGCAGCTCCTCGGCCCGCTGGGCGGCAATCGTCGAGGTCGTCTCCTTGCGGTCGGCGTCGCGCTCGGGCGCGGAGCCGGCCCACTCGCGCAGGCGGCGGATGTCGCGCGCCTGCGTGAACGAGAGCAGGGCGAAGACGCCGAGCCCTAGGAATGCTGCCAGCCCGGCGTAGGAGCCGATTTGTTCGATCGCGTGACCCAAGTGGCTGCGAGAGGCTACTCGTCGTATGCGACCCTCGCCGAGTCGCCACCCCGTGCGGAGATCAGCTCCACCACTCGCTCGGCCAGATTAGCCTCGTCGCCGGCCATCACCAGCCCTTCCAGCGTGGCCAGCGTCGAGTCGACCCACTCGGCGTCCAGAGCTGTGGTCCGTACCGCCCGGTGGATCCGCCGCGCCGCCGTCGGCTGCGGCGTCTCGTTGTCGCTGAAGAGCTCCTCGTGCAGCTTCTCGCCGGGGCGCGGCTGCGTGAACTCCAGCGCGATGTCCTTTTCGGGCTCGTAGCCGGCGAGCCGGATCATGTTGTGGGCGAGGTCTACGATCTTCACCGGCTCGCCCATGTCGAGGACGAACACCTCGCCCTTGCCGGCGCCGATGTCGCCGGCGCGGATCACCATCTGCACCGCCTCCGGGATCGTCATGAAGTAGCGCGTCATCTCCGGGTGGGTGACGGTGACTGGGCCGCCGCGCTCGATCTGGCGGCGGAAGATCGGGACGACGCTGCCGGAGGAGGCGAGCACGTTGCCGAAGCGGACCGAGGCGAAGCGGGTGCCGGGATGGGTGTTGCCGGCCGACTCGACGATCCACTCGGCCATCGCCTTCGACGCGCCCATCACCGTTGCCGGGTTGACCGCCTTGTCGGTGGAGATGAGGACGAAGCGCTCGACGTTGGAGGCGGCGGCGGTCTCGGCGGTGATTCGGGTCGCGATCGCGTTGTTGCGGACCGCCTCCAGCGGGTTGGCCTCCATCAGCGGCACGTGCTTGTAGGCGGCGGCATGGAAGACGACGTCGGGCTTGAAGCGCTGCATCACCTCCAGCATCCGGTGCGGCTCCTTGCAGTCGGCGAGGACCGACTCGACGTTGGTGAAGTGCCGCTCCTCGACCATCTCGCGGTCGATCTGGAAGAGGTTGTCCTCGGCGTGGTCGAGCAGGACCAGCAGCTTCGGGTCGACCTGGGCGATCTGGCGGCAGAGCTCGGAGCCGATCGAGCCACCGGCGCCGGTGACGAGGACGATGCGGTCACGCAGGTAAGCGCCGACGCGGTCGAGCTCCCGCACGATCGGGTCGCGGCCAAGCACGTCCTCGACCCGGACCTCGCGCAGCTGGCGGTTGAGCTGGACGCCGCCGCGCAGCAGCTCGAACACGGTCGGCAGCGTGCGGACGCGAATCTCACGCTCGCGGCAGGCGGCGACGACTTTGGCCCGCAGCGTCCCCGGCGCCGAGGGGATCGCGATCACCACCTCGGCCGGCTTCGTCTCGTCGAGAATCTGGGCGATCTCCTTGGTCGAGCCCAGCACCTTCAGGCCCAGCATCCGCATCCCGCGCTTGCGCGGGTCGTCGTCGATGAAGCCGATCGCGGTCGAGCCGAGGTTGGGGTTGAGCTGCAACTCGCGGACGACCATCTGGCCGCCGGCGCCGGCGCCGATCACCAGCACCTCGCGGCGCGGGACGCGGTCGGCGCGGGTCGGCCGTTCGACGATCAGCCGCACCGCCAGCCTGGCCCCGGCGATCAGGATCAGGGTGAGGACGAAGTCGGTGACCTCGACCGAGCGCGGCAGCGTCGGCGAGAACGGCTGCACGACTGCGAAGACGATGACGAGGATCGCGCTGGCGAGGGCGACGGCGCGGAAGATCAGCATGAAGTCCCGACCGCTGACGTAGCGCCACCACTTTTGGTAGAGCCCGAAGGCGGCGAAGACGATCAGCTTGCCGGCGACGACGAAGCCGACAGTCTGGGCGAACAGCTCCTGGTAGCGCTGGGGCCAGCCTCCCTCGTCGAGGAAGCGCAGCTGGAACGCGAGGTAGTAGGCCAGGGTGACGAGCAGGGCGTCGGCAACTACCTGCAGAACCCGGTTGCGATAGACGGGATGGTTCAACCGGCTCATCGGAGTCGCGAGTTTAACCTCTGTAAAGGGTGATCCATACAATCCCCGCTTCATTGACGCCGATCATCTACGCAAGCTTCACCGACTTCTTCCTCGACCCGATCGTCAACGCGGGGACCGACTTCATCAGTTCGACCGGCCTGCCGGCCGTTTTCGTGCTGATGGCGCTCGAGTCCGCCTGCCTGCCGGTTCCCAGCGAGGCGATCATGCTGTTCGCCGGCTCCAGCGTCGCCGCCGGTGACCTCACCTTGTTCGGGGTGGTCGCCGCGGGCGTGCTCGGCAACCTGGTCGGCTCCTGGATCGCCTACGCGGTCGGCTACTACGGCCGCATCGACCTGCTGGAAAAAAACAAGCTGATCCACATCAACCAGAAGCACCTGAAATGGGCCGACGACCTGTTTGCGCGCTACGGCGACTACATCGTCTTCTTCTCGCGGATGCTGCCGATCATCCGCACCTTCATCTCGCTGCCGGCGGGGGTGGCGAAAATGCCGTTCTGGCGCTTCACGATCCTCACCCTGCTCGGCTGCATCCCCTGGGTGCTGATGCTGGCGCTGATCGGCGAAGCCGTCGGCGACAACTGGGAGGAATGGCGTGAACACCTCCACTACCTCGACTACATCGTCGTCGTGGCGGCGATTGCCGGCATCGCCTACCTGCTGATCCGGCGTCGGCGCGGTGGCGGCCCGGGCCCGGACGAGAGCGCGGCGACCCCGGAGCCGACCGGCTCCAGCGGCGCTTGAGCGAAGGCGGGCAGGCGACGATCTCGACCCCGCGCGCGGTTGCGCTGGGGTTCGTCCAGGGACCGGCGGAGCTGCTGCCCGTCTCCAGCTCCGCCCACATCGTCCTGCTGCCCTGGCTGGCCGGCTGGGACTGGGAGGAGATCGACCCGGAGCTGCGCAAGAGCTTCGAGGTGGCGCTGCACGCCGGCGCCGCGGCGGCGCTGCTGATCGGCCAGCGCCAGCTGATCGCGGCCGAGCTGCGCGGCTTCGACGCTCGCCGGGCGCTGCTGCTGGCGCTCTCCTTCCTGCCGGCAGCGATCGTCGGCTACGCCTTCGAGCGCCCGATCGAGCGCCGCCTCGGAGGCCCGCGGGCGACCGCCTACGGCCTGCTCGCCGGTGCCGCGGCGATGGTCGCGGGCGACCGCCGGCCCCAGCGCCGCGGCCGCGGCGAGGCGACTGCGGCCGACGGCCTCGCGCTCGGCATCGCCCAGGCGGCGGCGCTGGCGCCCGGGGTCTCCCGCAACGGCATCACCCTCGCCGCCGCCCGCTGGCGCGGCTTCTCACGCGACCAGGCGAACCTGCTCTCGCGCACGATCGCGCTGCCGATCATCGTCGGCGCCAGCGGGCTCAAGGGCGCCCGCCTCGCCCGCCGCGGCGTCGCCCCAGAGCTGCGCCGCTCGCTCGCCGTCGGCGTCGCCGCCTCCTTCGCCTCGACCCTCGCCTCCCAGCGCCTGATCGGCCTGGTCGAGCGCGACCGGGCCTTGTGGCCGTATGCGGCTTATAGAGCTGCTCTGGCGGCAGCGGTGCTAGTAAAGCTTCGGCGTTAATCCAAATCTGTCCAAGGATTTGGATACACTTCCAAATCCTTGGACAGATTTGGACAGATTTGGAGATGAGTGATGTACGTCGAGGCGCCGCCGCCCACCAACGGAATCTTCGGGCTTGGAGCCGCAGAGAGCGAGCGGCTTCTGAAAGCTCTGAACGCGCCGCAGGACCCGCGCTCGGCTGAGCGGTATCTCCACTGGGACAAGCTGCGCCGGCTAGAGCCTTCAAACGGCCTCACCTCAGAAGAGTGGTGGTGGCGGATCAAGGTTTTCGAGAGAGCTCCCACCATGCGCGTCCTGCCGCTCCGGGACAAGAATGGTGCCGCTTTCAAGTACAGCCTCCCCGACCGACTGCTGCGGAGCCTCCACCACGTCGATCAGCACTGTGCCGGAGAGGTGGCGATGGACGAGGTCGTGACCTCGGACCATCAGGCCAGGCAGCGCTACCTCGTCAACTCGCTCATGGAGGAGGCGATTCGTTCCAGTCAGCTGGAGGGTGCGACCACCTCGCGTCGGGAGGCGAAAGAGCTACTCCGGAGCGGGCGGGAGCCGAAAGACCGCAGCGAGCGCATGATCCTCAACAACTACCGCGCGCTGCAGTACATGCACGAGGAGATGGACGGCGACCTCAAGCCGGAATCAGTCCTCGAGCTTCACCGCATCCTCACCGACGGCACGCTCGACGAGCCTGGAGCCGCTGGCCGCCTTCAGCGGCCGGAAGAGGTTCGCGTTGCGGTCTATGACCGCGACAACGGTCGACTGGTGCACCGACCTCCTCCGGCGGAGGAGCTGCCCGATCGACTAAGCGCTCTATGCGAATTCGCAAACGAAGGTGAGGACGAGCGGCTCTTTGTTCATCCCGTCGTTAGGGCCATCCTTTTGCATTTCTGCCTCGCCTACGACCATCCGTTCGAAGATGGGAATGGACGAACCGCCAGAATCCTCTTCTTCTGGTCCATGAGACGAAGTGGTTATTGGATGGCGGAGTACCTGTCGATCTCGACCATCTTGCGCGAGGCGCCAGCCCGGTACGGACGTGCTTTCCTCGAAACCGAGACCGACGAAGGAGACACCACCTATTTCCTCATCCATCAGCTGACGGTGGTCGAGCGCGCGATTGAGGAGATGCGTCGCTATCTGAAGCGCAAGACGCAAGAGGTTCAGGAAATCGAGCTGCTGCTTCATGGCGCCGAGGGCGTCAATCGCCGACAACTGGAGGTATTGACGGACGCCGTCCGCCACCCGGACGCCTCCTATTCTTTTTCAGGGCACGCAACAAGCAACCGGGTCACTCACGAGACCGCTCGGGCCGACCTCTCGAGCCTGGCGGAGCGAGGATTCCTGGTCCGTCGCCGGCTTGGCCGCGAATACGCTTTCGAGCCGGCGCCCGACCTGCCGCAGCGCCTGAGAGAATCGGACGGGTGAGCGATGCGTACGCCAAAGCCGGGGTCGACCAGGGCGCTGCCGACTCGGCCGTCGCCGGCCTGGTCCGGGCGCTCGGCGCGATCAACCTTGGTCGCCCCTCGGCCCAGGTGCCGCTGCCGGGCCACTACGCGAGCGTGATCAAGATCGACGAGCGGCTGGGGATCGCGCTCTCGACCGACGGGGTCGGGACCAAGCTGGTCCTGGCCGAGGAGCTGGGGCGCTTCGACACGGTCGGGATCGACTGCGTGGCGATGAACGTCAACGACGTGATCTGCGTCGGCGCCGAGCCGCTGGCGATGCTCGACTACATCGCGATCGAGAAGGCCGACCCCGAGGTCTGCGAGGAAATCGGCGTCGGTCTCGCCCGGGGGGCCGAGCGAGCCGGGATCGAGATTCCCGGCGGCGAGTTGGCGCAGCTCGGCGATCTCGTTCGTGGCGTCGACGTCTCCGGCGCCTGCTTCGGCACGATCGCGCTCGACGCGATCGTCGACGGCTCCGCGGTCGCGCCCGGCGACGTCGTCATCGGGCTCCCTTCGACCGGCCTGCACTCCAACGGCTACACGCTCGCCCGCGCCGCCCTGGCTGGGATCTCGCTCGACGACGACCGCCTCGGCCGACCCCTCGGCGACGTCCTGCTGGAGCCGACCGAGATCTACGTGAAGCCGATCGTCGAGCTGCTTCGCTCCGACGTCGAGGTCCGCGGCCTCGCCCACATCACCTCCGGCGGCACCGGCAACCTGCTGCGGCTGGCGGCCGAGGTCGGCTACGAGATCGACGCGCCGCTGCCGGTGCCCGACGTCTTCGCCCTAATCCAGGAGCGCGGCGACGTCTCCGACGCCGAGATGAGCGAGGTCTTCAACATGGGCTGCGGCTTCTGCGTCGTCGTCCCCGCGGGTGAGGAAGCGGCGGCGCTGGAGCTGCTGCGCGCCCACTATCCGACGGCGCAGCGGATCGGCCGGGCGATCGATGGTCCGCGCCGCATCGCAGGCTGATTTCGGCCGCAGTTTCTCCCCCATCGGGGCGCCGATCTTCACAACGCCGCCGCCTCCTCATAACGTAGGCGCCGACAGCTGAATGGACCCCGCCTCGACAAGCTCACAGATGATCGGAACCGTGCTCTCCGGCCGCTACCGGCTGGCGGCCAAACTTGGCAGCGGTGGCATGTCGACGGTCTACCTCGCCCGCGACCAGACGCTTGACCGCGACGTCGCGGTCAAGGTCATGCACCGGGAGATGTCCGAGCAGCCCGATCAGCTCGAGCGCTTCCGCCAGGAGGCCCGCGCGGTGGCCAAGCTCTCGCACCCCAACGTCGTCGCCGTGATCGACGCCGGCGAGGACGGCGGTCATCCGTACATCGTCTTCGAGTACGTCGAAGGAGAGACGCTGAAGCAGCGGATCGCCCGGGTCGGCGCGCTCGACCCGCAGGAGGCGCTCGCCTACGCGATCGAGATCGCCCGCGGCCTCACCGTCGCCCACGCGCGCAACATGGTTCACCGCGACATCAAGCCGCAGAACGTCCTGATCGACGCCGAGGGCCGGGCGAAGCTGACCGACTTCGGGATCTCCCGCCAGCTCGAGCAGGACGGGATGACCGCCACCGGCCGCGTGCTCGGCACCACCGACTACGTCGCCCCCGAGCAGGCGATGGGCCACGGCGCCGACCCCCGCTCGGACATCTACTCGCTCGGCGTCGTCCTCTACGAGATGCTGATCGGCCAGGTCCCCTTCCACGCCGACAGCCAGGTCGGGGTGGCGATGAAACACGTCAACGAGGACCTGCCCGACGTCCAGCAGCGACGCCCGGAGGTCTCGGCGGCGGCGGCGCTGGTGGTCGAGCGGGCCACCGACAAGGAGCCCGATCGCCGCTACCAGGACGTCGGCGAGATGATCGACGACCTCTCGACCGCGCTCGAAGTCGAGGCGGCGCGGGCGGGCTCGACCACCGGCGAGGCGACCAGCGTCCTCGACGCGGTGCCCCCGGCCAAGCGCAAGCTCGGCGGCGGCGCCCGCTGGTCGTGGGCGGCGATCGCGCTGATTGTCCTCGTCGGGGCCGGCGCGCTGGCCGCGGTGCAGCTGATCAGCAGCGGCGACAGCCCCGGCGGGGGCGGGGGCGCCCTCAAGGGCAAGGGCGCGAAGATCGCGATCGAATCGGCAACCGACTTCGACCCGCAGGGCGACGGCGAAGAGGACCCGGAAGCGATCTCGCTCGCTGTCGACGGCAGCCCGGCGACGGCCTGGACCAGCGAGCACTACGACGACGAGACCTTCGCCGGCACCAAGTCGGGTCCCAACCCCGGCGTCGGCCTCTACATCGCCACCGAGTCAGCCGCGAAGCCGGAGGAGATCGTGATCAAGGGCGCGCCCGGCTACGACGCCCAGATCTACGCCTCCGCCTCCGAAGCTCCGGAGGATCTCGAGGGTTGGGGAGAACCGGTGGGCGAGGTCGCCGACGCGAGCGAGGTCGAGGAAGTCGGCCTGAACGTCACCGTGCCCTCCAAGTACTTCCTGATCTGGTTCAACAAAGCGGCCCCCTCACGCGACCAGGAAGGCCGCTACCAGCTCGAGATCAGCGACGTGAAACTGATCGAATAGACCTTCGACCGGTTGATCGCCGGGAGATCGAGAGCTGCATTTTCCCCCTATAGCGTGGTCAATGCAGGACTCGATCAGATCTAGAACTCGTGCGAGCGGGCGCGCTGGTGGCGCTCGACCGCGAGCTCGACGAGCCGCTCGCAAACCGCCGGATAGCCGATCCCGCTGGCCTCCAGCAGCTTCGCGTAGACGCTGGTCTCGGTGAAGCCCGGCATCGTGTTGATCTCGTTGACCAGCACCTCGCCGTCGGCTTCGACGAAGAAGTCGCAGCGGGCCAGGCCCGAGCAGCCGGCGAGGGCGAAGATCTCGGTGGCGAGGTCGCGGACCCGCGCGGTCACCTCCTCGTCGAGCGCCGCCGGCACCCGCAGCTCCATCCCGCCCTCGGTGTACTTCGCCTCGAAGTCGTACCAGTCGGCGTTGGCGACGATCTCGCCCGGCAGCGAGGCGGTCGGCTCCTCGTTGCCCAGCACCGAGCACTCGATCTCGCGGCCGGGAGCGGAGGCCTCGACGATCACCCGCGGGTCGTGGCGCAGGGCCAGCTCGACCGCCTCGTCGAGGTCGTCGAGCTTGTCGACGCGGGTGATCCCGACGCTGGAGCCCAGCCGCGAGGGCTTGACCCAGAGCGGCAACCCCAGCTGCTCGCAGCGACCCCACCAGTCGCTGCCCTCGACGGCCGTGAAGGCGACCTGCGGCACGCCGTGGGAGGCGAACAGCCGCTTCAGCGTCAGCTTGTCCATGCAGATCGCCGAGGAGAGGACGTCGGAGCCGACGTAGGGGAGGTCGAGCCACTCCAGCAGCCCTTGGATGCTGCCGTCCTCGCCGAAGGGCCCGTGCAGGGCCGGGAAGGCGACTTCGGCGTCGAGCAGGCCGCCGGCCGGGACCAGCTCGACGCTGCCGCCGGCATAGCTCCAGGTGCCGTTGCGGGCGATCGTCACCTCGATCGGCTCGTGCCCGGCCTCGCGCAGGCCGGCGGCGACCGCGGCGCCGGAGCGCAGCGAGACGTCATGCTCGGAGGAGCGGCCGCCGGAGAGGACCGCGACCCTCATTCTTCGCCTTCCGGCTCGGCGCTGGCGGGCTTGGCGACGATCAGGGTCACTTCCGAGCCCGGCGCCAGCTCCTGGCCGGGCGGCGGGAACTGGTCGATCACGCGGCCGACCTGGCCGGGGATTTCGGTCTCTTCTTCTTCGACGAACGGGGCGAGCCCGTCGGCGCGGATCAGTTCCACCGCTTCGCGCCGTTCCTTGCCGATCACGTTCGGGACCTTCGCCGTCTCTTCGCCCTTGGAGACGACTACCGAGACGACCGAGCCCGGCTCCACCTGGCTGCCGGCGTCGGGGGACTGGCTGATCACCTGCCCTTCAGGGGCGTTGCTTTCTTCTTCGGAGACCGAGGGCTCGAGGCCGCGGCCGCGAATCCGTTCGACCGCGACGTCGCGCTGGGCGCCGACCAGGACCGGGACCTTGACCAGCTTCGGCCCGCGCGAGACGTTGATCGTCACGGTCGAGCCGTTGGTCGCGGTGCTGTTCCCGGAGGGGTCGGAGTTGACGACCAGGCCTTCTTCGACCGAGGCCGAGTTGACCCGTTGCACGGCGACTTCGAAGCCGGCGTCTTCGAGCTTTTCGATCGCCTCGCCTTCGGGCAGGCCGGAGACTCCGGGCACGGTGCCGTTGCCGGGACCGGCGCTGATCGTCAGCGTCACGGTCGGCTTCGAGCAGAAGAAGCCGAGGAACGAGCAGTCTTCTTCGGCCGAGCCCGGGACCGGGTCCTGCTCGAGCACGGTGCCTTTGGGAGCCTGCCGCTCGACTTCTTCGGTGGCGACCGAGAAGCCGTTGAATTCGAGTCTGGTGGTCGCGGCGCTGCGCGTTTCGCCGGTCACGTTGGGGACGTCGGTGCTGTTGTCGCGGGTGAGGCCGAAGCCGAGCAGCAGCCCGATCAGGACCGCGACCACCGCGGCGATGATCCAGTTGCGGCGGCGCTTGCGGGCTGCCTCCTCCTCGTCCTCGCCCTCCTCCTCGACCGGGACGACGACGGCCGGGGGCAGCGCCGAGAAGTCGGCGGTGCCGGGGCCGCCCGGCTCCTTCATCGCCGCGTCGAGGGCGGCGATGAAGGCGTCGGCGCTCTGGAAGCGCTGGCCGGGATCCTTCTCCAGCGCCCGCATCACCACGGCGTCGAGCGCCGGGCTGACCCGGGGGTTGATCGAGCTCGGCCGCTGCGGCGTCTGCGAGACCTGTTTCATCGCCACCGCGACGGCGCTTTCGCCCTCGAACGGGACCCGCCCGGTCAGCGCCTCGTAGAGGAGGACGCCGACCGAGTAGAGGTCGGAGACCGAGGTGACTTCGAAGCCCTGCGCCTGCTCGGGCGAGAGGTATTGCGGGGTGCCCATCACCGAGCCGGTCTGGGTGATCTCGGAGACGCCGGCGAGGGCGATCCCGAAGTCGGTGACCACCGCCACCCCCTCGGGATTGACGATGACGTTCTGCGGCTTCAGGTCGCGGTGGACGATCCCGTGGCGGTGGGCGAAGCGGGCCGCCTCCAGCACCTGGCGGATCAGCGCCACCGCCTGCTCGGAGCTGAGGCCGCTGTCGATCATCCGCTTCAGCGTCGGCCCCTCGACGTACTGCATGGCGATGTAGAAGCTGCCCTCGAACTCGCCGCGGTCGTAGACGGCAACGATGTTGGGATGCGAGAGCCCGGCCGCCGACTCGGCCTCGCGGCGGAAGCGCTCGACGAACTCACGGTCCTGGGCGAAGCGACGGTGCAGGACCTTCAGCGCCACCCGCCGCTGCAGGTGCGTGTCCTCGGCCAGCCAGACGTCAGCCATGCCGCCGCTGCCGAGCCGGCTCTCGACCCGGTAGCGACCGTCGACGACGGTCCCCTCGTTGACCTCAGGCACCTGCTCCTCCTTTGAATTGCGAGCTCAGTCTCATTCGTTGTCCAAGAGCGCTTCCGCGACGTCGCGGAAGATCGGGGCGGCGACGTCGCCGCCGAATTCGGGCGTGCACTCGACGCTGGCAGCGATCGCGACCTGCGGGTCGTCGGCCGGCGCGAAGCCGATGAACCAAGCCTGGTTTTCGTCTTCGCCGCCGCCGCAGGACTTGTTGAAGGGCGTTTCCGCGGTTCCGGTCTTGCCGGCCACCGCCACGCCGGAAATCGCCGCGTTGGTGCCGGTCCCTTCCCTGACCACGCCTTCCATCGCCGTGGTCAGCTGTTCCGCGGTCTCAGCGCTGATCGCCTGGCTGTACTCGGAGGGGTCGAGCTTTTCGGTGGTGCGCCCGTCCGGGTCGACGACCCGGCTCCAGATCTGCGGCTTCATCAGCTTGCCCTT
This sequence comes from Solirubrobacterales bacterium, assembly GCA_036265715.1. Lineage (GTDB taxonomy): Bacteria > Actinomycetota > Thermoleophilia > Solirubrobacterales > 70-9 > VAYN01. The sequence goes on from DATAON010000104.1 coordinate 13,765, forward strand.
GTTGGCCACCGCCGCGGCGACCATCGCCATCTGCAGCGGCGTCGCCAGCAGCCGCTCCTGGCCGATCGCCACCCGGCCGACGTCGACCGGGTCGCCGGGGCCGAGCACCTGCAGGCCTTCGCTGACGCCGCTGACGTAGACCTGGTCGTCGGGAAGGTCGATCGGCGGCGTCGAGCCGAAGCCGAACTTGCGCATCTGTTCGAAGAGGGCGTCGCCGCCGACGTCCTGGCCGACTTTGGCGAACCAGGTGTTGATCGAGTTGGTCAGCGCGTAGTCGAGCGTCACCGGCGGGTAGCTGGTGTTGAAGTCGTTGCTGAGCGGGTTGCCTTCGACTTCCAGCGGCGACGGAGCTTCGATCGCGGTGTCCGGGGAGATCACGTCGTTTTCCAGCGCCGCCGCGGCGGTCACGACCTTGAAGGTCGACCCCGGCGGATAGCGGCCCTGGGTGGCGCGGTTGAGCAGCGGCGTTTCCAGCTCGTTCGCGTTCAGCTCTCCGTATTCGTCCGGGATCCGGTTCGGGTCATACGGCTTGTTCGAGGCCATCACCTCGACCCGGCCGCTCTTCGGTTCGATCGCGACGACGGCGCCAAAGCCGGCCGCCTCGAGGTCGGCCAGGGCGACCCGCTGCGCTTCGGAGTCGATGTTGGTGACGATGTCGTTGCCCTCCTGCTTGGCCCCGGTCAACTCGTCGAGGATCGAGCTGAATTCACCTTCTTCGCCGACCAGGGTGTCGTTGTGGAAGGCCTCGAACTCGGAGTCTCCGTAGCGGATGAAGCTGTAGCCGATCGGGTGGCCGAAGAGCGCGCCCTCGGGGTAGCGGCGCAGGTAGGCCAACGAGTCGCCGCTGCCTTCCGGCACCGACTTGGCGATGACGACGCCGTCGGCGGTGAGGATGCGGCCGCGCTCGATCTGTTGCTGCTCGAACAACGGCCGCTTGTTCGCGTCCTTTTCCTTCAGCGCCTCGGCGTCGAAGACCGACCAGTAGGACGTGAACCCGACCAGGACGCCGAAGAGGACGACGATGAAGGCGAACAATTTGACGATCTGGCGGTTCATGCTCTCCCGAAGGCGAGGTCGCGGCCGGCCGGCTCGACCGCCTCACGGCGGGCGCGGTCGGAGATCAACAGGAGCAGCGCCAAGAGGACGAAGTTGGCGACGATCGAGCTACCGCCGTAGCTGATGAAGGGCAGGGTGACGCCGGTCAGCGGGATCACCCGGGTGACGCCGCCGATGATCACGAAGGCCTGGATCGAGAAGACCGCGGTCAGCCCCGTCGCCAGCAGCTTCGAGAAGCCGTCAGAGGCGAGCAGGGCGATCTTGAAGCCGCGGGCGGCGATCAACAGGTAGATCAAGACCACTCCGCAGGCGCCGAACAGCCCGACCTCGTTGACGATCAGCGAGTAGATCGTGTCGGTCTGCGCCGCCGGCAACAGCGCGTCGGTGCTGCCTGGGATCGTCAGCAGCGACTGCCCGAAGCCTTTGCCGAAGAGGCCGCCGTCGGCCTGGGCGAAGATCGACTGCAGGATCTGGTACCCGCTGCCGCCGGGGTCCTGGTAGGGGTCGAGCCAGATCGTCACCCGCTCGTGGACGTGCGGCACGGTGCTGGCGAAGAACCAGGCGCCGGCGGCGAACATCGCCATCCCAATCACCACGAACGAGAAGCGGCCGGTCGCCACGTAGAGCAGGGCGAGGAAGGCGGCGAAGAACATCAGCGAGCTGCCGAGGTCACGGATGAAGACGAGCATGAACATCGAGGCGCCCCAGACCACCAGCATCGGCCCGAAGTGCTTGAGCGGCGGCAGCGTCACCCCCAGCACCCGCTTGGCGCCGACGATCAGGACCTCGCGGTGCTCACGCAGGTAGCTGGCGAGGAAGATGACGATCGCGATCTTCGAGAACTCGGCCGGCTGGAAGGCGAGCGGGCCGATCTTGACCCCGAGGTAGGCGCCATTGACCTGCTGGCCAATTCCCGGGATCCGCGGCGCCAACAGCAGCAGCAGGCCGGCGCCGGCGATCGTGTACCGGTAGCGCTCCAGAACCTCGTAGTCGCGCAGGAATTGGATCGTCAGCGCGAACAGGATCAGGCCCATCACGAACCAGTTGGCCTGGTCGCGGGCGAGGCCGTCGTCGATCCGGTAGATCATCACCAGCCCGAAGGCGGTCAGCAGCGCCACCAGCGGGAACAGGTACGGATCGGCGTTGGGCAGTCGGATCCGCAGGTAGATGTGGGTGGCGAGGCAGATCGCCAGGAAGTAGGCGCCGTAGATGTAGCTGGCGCTGCCGAGCCGCGTTTCCTCCTGCGCGAAGACGGCGGCGAAGCCGGCGGTGAGGAGGAGCGCGACGGGAACCAGGGCGACCAGCTCCCGGTTCCGGGCGGAGGTCAACGAACCCCCTGGGCCCGTTCGATGTCTTCGATCAGCGAGACGGCGTCCTCGCGCGAGCGCAGGTCATGGCCGGTCACCGATTCCTGGCGGCGCGGCGCCAGCGAGTTGGTCTGAATCGGGCTGGCGTAGCGCTCGCTGTAGAGCTTCCAGCCGAACGGCAGCTCGTAGGGCATGCCGCGGTAGAGGGCGACGCGGCCGGCCTCGTCGGTGCCGAGGAAATAGACCTGGCGGTTGCCGTACCAGGCGCCGTAGCCGATCGCCGCGATCACGACCAGGGCCGCAATGATCTTGGCGGCGCGCTTGAGGCCGCGACGGGACTTCTTCTCCGGCACCGCCTCGCGGCGCTGGCGGGCCGCATCGGCGGCGGCGCGGCGGCGCACCTCGGCGGCGGTCAGCCCCTCCTCCTCGGCGCTGGCGCCGATCAGGGTCGCGCCCTCGGCCGGCGACCCGGGCACGGTCTCGGGCGCGTCCGCGTCCTCGAGCCGGAAGGTGATGACCGAGATGTTGTCGCGACCACCGGCCCGGTTGGCTTCGTCGACCAGCGTCCGCACCGCCGACTCCATCGTCGTCGCCCGGCTCAGCAGGTGGGCGATTTTCGCGTCGTCGAGCATCGTCGTCAGCCCGTCCGAGCAGATCAGGAAGACGTCGCCGGCCAGCGCCGGCACCGTCTGCAGGTCGACCTCGACTTCGGGTTCGGGTCCGAGCGCGCGGGTGATGATCGAGCGCTGCGGGTGGTCCTCGGCCTGGGCCTCGGTCAGCTGGCCCTTGCGACGCATCTCCTCGACCAGCGAGTGGTCGCGGGTGAGGCGCTCGAACTTGCCCTCGCGCAGGCGGTAGGCGCGGCTGTCGCCGACGTGGCCGATCACAACCGTCTCCGCGACCGGGTCGACGATCGCCGCGGTCGTCGTCGTCCCCATCCCGGCCAGGTCGGGATCGCGCTGGGCCTGCTCGTGGATCGCCCGGTTGGCGGCCTTGATCGTCTGCTCGAGGATCTGTTCGGGCGGCGCCTGCGGCAGCTCGCGGTCGAACGACTCGGCGGCGGCTTTGGAGGCGACCTCGCCCGCCTGGGCGCCGCCCATCCCGTCGGCGATCACGAAGACCGGGTTGCGGGTGAAGAGCGAGTCCTCGTTGGCGTTGCGCTGGCGGCCGGTGTCGGTCCGGTATGCGGCGTCGTCTACTCGCAGCGTCATCTCATTGCACCTCGAACCTGAACACCGTGTCGCCGATCTGCACCGTGTCGCCGTCGATCAGCTCGGCCTCTCCCACCAAGGTGGCTCCATTTAGAAGGGTTCCGTTGGTCGAGTTCATGTCCTCGACGAAGAAACGCGTGTCACGCGAAAAGACGCGGGCATGGAGGCTGGAGGCGTAGCGATCCTCGATCTGCACGTCGGACTCGCGCGAGCGGCCGATTGAGAGGCCGCCGATCAGGTCGAAGCGCTGGTCGGCCTCGAGCCCACCGCCGCGCTCGACGACCAGCCAGGCGTCGTCGCCACGGACCACCTCGGAGTAGGCCGGGGCCGCGTGGAACCCGGTCGCGTCGGGCGCAGGGGAGGTCGTCCGCCGCAGGTCCTTGAAGGCGCTGCGGGCGATCACCAGCAGGAACAGATAGAGGACGGCGATGAAGCCGAATTTGAGCGCTACCGATATCGGGTCGTAATCCACGCCAGCACCTTAATGACGGCCTCAGGCGCCGTGCCCGCTACTGCTCGATGTCGAAGCGGAAGCTGGTCGTGCCGACGGTCACCTGGTCGCCGGGGCTGAGCCGGGTCGAGGCCACCCGGCGCCCGTTCACCTTGATGCCGTTGGTCGAGCCGAGGTCGACGATCTGCCAGTCGCCGGACTCGGCCCGGCGCAGCTCCGCGTGGCGGCGCGAGACGTTCGGGTCGGAGAGCACGCACTCGACCGACTTCGAGCGCCCGATCGTCGCCCGCGGCCCGTCGAGCACGTACCGGCGGTCGTCGAGGGAGACCACGGCGCGGGTCGAGACCAGCGCCCCGACCGCCTCCTGCGGGCGTTTGGGGCGGCTGCGGTCGCGCTCGCGCACGGCCGAGTAGACCATCGTGTGCCCCTCTTCGCCCTGTTTGGGCTTCTCGCCCTCGTGCGCGGGTGGCTTCACCAGCCGCGCCTGGATCCCGAACTCGCCCAGGCGCAGGCGCTCGTCGGTGGCGAACTCGACCGCGGGCCGGGTCAGCAGGTCGTAGCCGCGCCGGCGCGCGTGCTCCAGCAGGTAGCCGGAGAGCTCTTGCTCGAGCGATCGCTCGTAGCCCTCGAGCTTGGAGCGGTCCTGCTTGGAGAGATAAACGGTGTACTCGTTGGGGACGTAGACGCGCTCGACCGAGGCGGTCTTGTGGGCGTCCATTTCCTTCGCCAGTTTGCGTGCCAGTTCGACCGGCTGCACCTCGGAGCTGAAGGTACGGCTGAAGACGCCCTCTACGAGGCCTTCGATGCTGGACTCGAGTTTGCGGAAGATGCCGATCGGAGTGCTCCTTGCGAGGTGGGTGAACCAGCTCCCCTGCCCGGGGAGCCAGGGCCGGAAACTCTAGGGCAGCAGGACCCCATGGCCGGCGATCAGGAAGCCGGTGGCCGTGGCGGCGACCGCGATCGCGGCGAGGCGGCGAAGGACGCGGGGACGGTGCTCGGGCGAGTGGTCGGCGAGGTGATCGAGCGAGTCCTCGATCGCGGTGCCCAGATCCTCCAGCGAGGGACGGTGGTTGGGGCGGCGGGCCAGGCAGGCGTCGATCTCGTCGCTGAGCTCACGCGGGAGGTCGGGGCGCAGGCGCCGCAGCGGGCGGTGGCGAGCGCCGATCGCGCGGGCGGTGGCGGCCGCGTTGGCGCGGCGGTGCGGGTTCTCGCCGCTCCAGCACTCGTAAAGGGTGAGGGCAAGCGAGTAGACGTCGGCCTCGGGGCCGGCCGGCCGGCCCTCGGCCTGCTCGGGCGACATGTAGGCGAGGGTGCCGACGACGTCGCCGGTCATCGTCATCGGCGCGTCGCCGGCGAGGCGGGCGATCCCGAAGTCCATCAGCTTGGCGCGCGGTTCGGTGTCGGTGACCTGCACGTTCTGGGGCTTGATGTCGCGGTGGACGACGCCGCGCGAGTGGGCATGGTCGAGCGCCTCGCAGAGGTCGGCGCCGATCTCGCCGATCTCGCGGTCGGAGAGCTCGCCGTTGGTCGCCAGCCGGGCCAGGGTCGAGCCCTCGACCAGCTCGGTGACCAGGAGCGCGTTGCCGTCCTCCTCGCCGAGCTCGTAGAGGGTGACGATGCCGGGGTGGTTGAGGCGGGCGGCCGCCTGGGCCTCGCGCAGCACCCGCCGGCCCGCCTCGCCGCGCTGCTCGATCGCCTTCACCGCGACCGGCCGCTCGAGGCGGCCGTCCCAGGCCTCGTAGACGACGCCGAAGCCGCCGCTGCCGATGCGGCGCTCGATCAGAAAGCGGTTGAGCACCAGTGAGCCGACCAAAGCTCTTTGCATTTCGCCGCCCAGGGGGCCTCTCCTGCGCCTGGTCGCGGTGTCCCAGTCTGGGAAAAAGTCACCGTTTGCGGCCTCTCTTCGCGTCCCGACCCCGCCAGGCTTCATACTCTCCGGCCAGCCAACCAGCCTGGAGAGCGCTTCTTGGAGGATTCAGCTTCACGCGGGCCGCGGCGACGCGAGCGGCCCCAACGACGTCCCGAACGCCAGCAGATCATGCTGCGGCGAGGGCTCGCCCTGGGCGGCGGGCTGATCGTGCTGATCCTGATCGTGCTTGGGGTCAAGGGCTGCCTCGACGCGCGCGCCAACCGCGAGCTGAGCGACTACGCCCGCAACGTCACCCAGATCGTCGACGAGACCGCGCAGACGAGCAAAACCTTCTTCGGCAAGCTCGAAGACCCGAGCAGCCTCACCGTCACCGACTTCGTCGAGCAGGTCAACGCCGATCGCAGCGCGATGGACAGCTACGCCTCGCGGGTCGACGGCCTCGGCGCCCCCGGCGACATGAGCGGCGCCCAGAGCACGCTGGAGCTGGTCTACGAGCTGCGCGCCGGGGCGATGAACGAAATCGCCGACAAGATGAGCACCGCGCTCGGCGACGAGGGCTCGGCCAAAGCGACCGCCGGGATCGCCAACCAGATGCAGAAGCTGCTCGCCGCCGACGTCCTCTACGAATCGATTGTGCGGCCGGAAATCGACGGCGTCCTCGCCGACAACGGGATCAGCGGCGACGACGTGCCCAAAAGCACCTACCTGCCGGACAGCAAGTGGCTCGACGACGCCGAAGTCGCCGCCGCGCTCGGCAGTGTCGACGGCTCGGCCGGAGGCGAAGCGGAAACGCCGGGGGTGCACGGGCTCGGCCTGATCTCGGTCAGCGTCAACGGCTCCGAACTGGCCGAAGGGGTGCCGGTGGCGGTCAGCGGCGAAGAAGGCGTCGAAGTCGAAGTCCAGGTCCAGAACCAGGGCGAATCGGCCGAGAACGGCGTCACCGTCTCGGTCAGCTTCGAAGGCAACACCTTGCAGGGCGACATCCCCAGCATCGAAGCTGGCGAAATCGCCACGGCGGCGATCCCGCTGACGCCGACGCCGAAAGGCGAAGTGACGCTGGAGATCAACGTCGACGCGGTGCCGGGCGAGAAAGTCACCGACAACAACGAAGCCAGCTACACCCTCGTCGTCGAATAGGGCTGTAGGGCGGGGACCAGCGATGCGGATCGCCTACCTCGGGCCGGCGGGAACCTTCACCGAGGACGCGCTCGGGGAGGCGCTCGGGCCGACCGAGTTCGAGCCGCTGCGGACGACGACGATCCCCGACGCGATCCTCGCCGTCGAGCGCGGCGAGGCCGATCGCGCCCTGGTCCCGTTCGAGAACTCGATCGAGGGCTCGGTGCGGCCGACGCTCGACGCGCTCGCCTTCGAGACCGAGGCGGTGACGATCGTCGGTGAGCATGACTACCGGGTCCGCGTCCACCTGATCGCCCGCGAGGGGATCGGCGTCGAGGACGTCGAGGCGGTTCTCTCGCACCCGCAGCCGCTGGCCCAGTGCGCCCACTTCCTGCGCGAGGCGCTGCCGGGGATCGAACTGCGCAGCGTCAGCAGCACCGCGGCGGCGGTGCGGATGGTGAGCGAGAGCTCGCGGCCGTGGGCCGCCCTGGGGGCCCGCGCCGCCGCCGGCCTCTACGGCTGCGCGCTGCTGCGCGAAGGCGTCGAGGACGAGAGCGACAACGTCACCCGCTTCGTCTGGATCGCCCCGGCCGGGACCGAGCCCGCCGGCGTCGGCCCCTGGCGGACCTCGCTGGTCTTCTCCGAGCTCGGCGAGGACCACCCGGGGGCGCTGGTCGACGCGCTCGCGGTCTTCTCCTCGCGGGCGATCAACCTCAGCCGGATCGAGTCGCGGCCGATGCGCCAGGGCCTCGGCCGCTACATGTTCTTCTGCGACCTCGACGGCAAGCTCGACGACGAGCCGGTCGCGGCGGCGGTGGCGGAGCTGCGGAGCAAGGCCGAATCGGTTCGTGTTCTCGGCACCTACCCAGTGGCCGTCTAAGCCTCCGCTCGGGCTGCGAGCGGTCAATTTATAGGCCCCGCCGCGCGCCACCCCTACAATCCTGGGCACCATGGCACGCGTCTTGGTCCTCAATGCGACGTATGAGCCGATCAACGTCTGCACGCTGAGACGCGCCGCCGTGCTGCTGCTGAAGGAAAAGGCCGAGCTGCTGGAGCGCCGCGAAGGGGCCCTGCACTCCGAGCACATGGCGCTCGAGCGCCCCGACGTGATCCGCCTCGTCAACTACGTGCGGATCCCCCGCGAGGCCCATCGCCGCAAGATCACCCGCCGTGCCGTCCTCGCCCGCGACTCCTGGACCTGCCAGTACTGCGGCTCGACCAAATCCGGCCTCACCGTCGACCACGTGATCCCCCGCTCGCGCGGCGGCAAGTCGGTCTGGGAGAACATCGTCGCCGCCTGCGCCGCCTGCAACCGCCGCAAGGGCAACCGCCTCCCCCGCGAGATCCACATGCACCCGAAAAACTCCCCGAAGGCCCCGGAGTCGACGGTCTTCATCCAGGTGGCGAGCCCGAAGATCCCGGCTGCTTGGCAGCAGTACTTACCTCAGGCGGCGTAGGGAGAGGGCTCCTTCACCTTGGGGTGGTGGGGTATGCCGTGCGGGCGCCTAGCACCGGCAGAGCCGGTGCAAACTGGTGGCCCTTCGGGCCAGATATATGCAACGAGTTGTGGAGGCTTCCGCACGGCATACCCCACCACCCGCAGCCGGACGACGGCTTCCTGCGCCGGCTTCGCAAGTATCAGATCCCAGGAGACGAAACCGCAGCTTGCCCCTGCTCGACGACAGTCAGCGCCGTCGCCCCCCACTGAGTTCTCGCGGCGGCGAGGTGTGGATCTCGGGGCCTCGGGCGCTTTGAGGATCCCGAGGGCCGGGGCGGCTCCGCCGGGGGAGGGCGGGTAGGCCTCGCTCTAGCCTCCACAACTCGTTGCATATTCCTCGCGCCGCAGGCGCGATCCAGGTTGCACCGGCTCCGCCGGTGCTAGGCGTAAGCGAGGCCTACCCGCCCTCCCCATCGACTGACGTCTCGTCCACCACAGGTGGTTCATCCGCCGGCGGATCCGTGAGCGGGACTTCGTCGCTGCTCGACTCGACGACGAGGGCGACGGCGCTGACGCGGTCGTCGTCCTTGATGTTCATCACCCGCACGCCCTGGGTCGAGCGGCCCATCTCGGAGATGCCGCTGACCGAGGTGCGCTGGACCATCCCGTTCTGGGAGATGAAGAGCAGCTCCTGGTGCTCGCCGACGATCAGGGCGCCGGCGAGGCCGCCCTTCTTCTCGGTCAGGCGCGCGGTCAGCACGCCTTTCGTGCCGCGACCCTTGATCGGGTATTCGGAGACCGGAGTGCGCTTGCCGTAGCCGTTCTCGGTGACGACGAAGAGCTCGGTGTCGTTGCGGGCGATGTCCATCGCCAGGACGCGGTTGTCTTTGCCGGAGACGTTCATCCCTTTGATGCCGCTGGTGTCGCGGCCCATCGGCCGCACCAGTTCCTCCGAGAAGCGCGAGGCGTGACCGGAGTGAGAGACCATGAGGATGTCGTCTTCGCCCGAGGTGAGCCGCACCTGGACCAGCTCGTCGCCTTCGCGAACCTTGATCGCGATGATCCCGTCGGCGCGGATCGGCGTGTTGTAGGCGAGGAACTCGGTTTTCTTGATCAGCCCTTTGGCGGTCGCGAAGGCGAGGTACTTGTTCTCTTTGAAGTCGCGGGTGGGGATCACGGCCATCACCGTCTCGCCTTCGCGCAGCGGCAGGAGGTTGCGCAGCGAGCTGCCTTTGGCGGTGCGCTGGCCCTCCGGCAGCTCGTAGACCTTGAGCCGGTAGACCTTCCCCCGGTTGGTGAAGAAGAGCAGGTAGTCGTGGGTCGAGCAGATGTGGAGATGGGCGATGTAGTCGTCTTCTTTGAGGTTCATCCCCATCACGCCGACGCCGCCGCGATGCTGCTGGCGATAGGTGGCCAGCGGCAGGCGCTTGACGTAGCCGGAGGCGGTCAGCGAGATCACCATCTGCTGGTCGGCGATCATGTCCTCGATCCCGACGTCGCCCTCGAAATGGGCGAGTTCGGTGCGGCGCTCGTCGCCGTAGGACTCGACGATTTCGGCCAGCTCGTCTTTGACCAGGGCCATCACTTTCGCCTCGTCGCCGAGGATCGCCCGCAGCTCGCCGATCCGCTCCATCAGGTCGGCGTGCTCGGCCCGGACTTTGTCGGCCTCGAGCGCGGTCAGGCGCTGCAGGCGCATGTCGAGAATCGCCTGCGCCTGCTCGCGCGAGAGCTCGAATTTCTCGATCAACCCGTCGCGGGCGTCGTCGGGGTCGCTCGAGGCGCGGATCAGTTTGATCACCGCGTCGAGGTTGTCGAGCGCGACCAGCAGCCCCTCGAGGATGTGGGCGCGGGCCTCGGCCCGGCGCAGTTCGAACTGGGTGCGGCGAGTGACGACCTCGCGCTGGTGGTCCACGTAGTGGTGGATCAGCTCCAGCAGGCTCAGCGTCTTCGGGACGCCGTCGACCAGGGCCACCATGTTGGCCCCGAAGGTCGTCTGCATCGCGGTTTTTTTGTAGAGGTTGTTGAGGACGACTTTGGCCGGCGGGCCCCCGCGCTTGAGCTCGATCACCAGGCGCATGCCGGAGCCGTCGGTCTCGTCGCGGAGGTCGGAGATCCCCTCCAGTTTCTTGTCGCGGACAAGGTCGGCGATCTTCGTCACCAACCCGCCTTCGCCGAGCTTCTTCACGGTGAACGGGAGCTCGGTGACGATGATCGCCTCCTTGCCCCCCTTCAGCGGCTCGACGTGGGCACGGGCGCGGACCTTGATGCTGCCGCGACCGGAGGCGTAGGCGTCGCGGATCCCCTCGCGGCTCATGATCCCGCCGCCGGGGAAGTCGGGGCCCTTGACGTGCGCCATCAGGCCCTCGAGGTCGATCTGGGGATCGTCGATGTAGGCGGCGACCGCGCCGGCGACCTCGCGCAGGTTGTGCGGGGGGATGTTGGTCGCCATCCCGACCGCGATCCCGGAGGTGCCGTTGACGAGCAGGTTCGGGAAGCGCGCCGGCAGGACCAGCGGCTCCTGGGTCGATTCGTCGTAGTTGGGCCCGAAGTCGACGGTGTCGGCGTCGATGTCGCGCAGCAGCTCGGTCGCGAGCCGGGTCAGACGCGCCTCGGTGTACCGCATCGCGGCGGCGGGGTCGTCGTCGATCGAGCCGAAGTTGCCCTGCCCGTCGACCAGCTGGTAGCGCAGCGAGAAGTCCTGCGCCATCCGCACCAGGGTGTCGTAGATCGCCGAGTCGCCATGGGGGTGGTACTTGCCCATGACCTCGCCGACGATGAAGGCGCACTTGCGGTAGGGGCGGGTCGGCTGCAGGCCGACGTCGTGCATCGCGTAGAGGACGCGACGGTGCACCGGCTTGAGGCCGTCGCGAGCGTCCGGCAGCGCGCGGCCGACGATCACGCTCATCGCGTAGTCGAGGTACGACGAGCGCATCTCCTTCTCGAGCTCGCGCTCCTCGATCCGGCCCGTCAGGGCGTCCAGTGCCATCAGGCAATCTCCTCTTCCGTGGAAAGGGGCGTCCGATTAGACGTCAAGGAACTTGACCTCTTTGGCGTGCGCCTCGATGAACTCGCGGCGCGGGGCCACCTGGTCGCCCATCAGCATCGAAAAGATCTGGTCGGCGGCGGTGGCGTCTTCCAGCGTCACCCGGGCGAGGGTGCGGCTGGCCGGGTCCATCGTCGTCTCCCGCAGCTGGTCGGCGTTCATCTCGCCGAGTCCCTTGAAGCGGGTCAGCTGGACGCCGTGGCGGGCCAGCTCCAGGACCGCTCCGCGCAGCGCCTGGAACGAGAGGGCGACGTTGCGGCGGCCACCGAACTCGATCTCGAACGGCGGGCGGCCGACCTGTTTGAGCAGCGCCTCGTGGACCTCGACGAACTTGCGGTAGTCGTAGTGCGAGAACAGCGCCGCCGGCAGGCGGTGCGTCCGCGCCAGGCCGCTGCGGCGTTCGACCGCCTTCACGACCAGCAGCTCGTCGTCGGCCTGCAGCACCTCGGTGTCGAAGGGAGCGTTCTCCGCCGCTTTGCCTTCCAGCAGCGTCTTCGCGGCACCAACCGTGGCGATGCCTTCGTCGAGCAGGTTCGATTCCTCGAGGAAGCGGACCACCTCGCCGCCAAACTCGGCCTGCAGCGAAGAGCCCCAGCCCTCGTACTCCTTCGAGCGCCGCACGTAGGCCTGCCAGCGACTCGGGGTCAGGCTCTTGGTCGTGCCGCTGGCGTCGGTCAGCGCGAAGTCCTCGAGTTTGTCGCGCAGCAGCAGCTCCTCGAGTTCGGACTCGCGCTCGAGGTAGGTCTCCTGGTTGCCCTGTTTCACGCGGTAGAGCGGCGGTTTGGCGATGTAGACGTAGCCATGCTCGATCAGCTCCGGCATCTGCCGGTAGAGGAAGGTGAGGACCAGGGTGCGAATGTGGGCGCCGTCGACGTCGGCGTCGGTGGCCATCACGATCTTGTGGTACCTGGCGCCCTCGATGTTGAACTCGTCGTGGACGCCGGTCCCGATCGCCGTGATCAGGGCCTGGATCTCGTTGTTGGCGAGGACCTTGTCGATCCGGCTCTTCTCGACGTTGATGATCTTGCCGCGCAGCGGCAGCACGGCCTGCGTGTTGCGGTCGCGGGCCTGCTTGGCGGAGCCGCCGGCGGAATCACCCTCGACCACGAAGATCTCGGCCAGGCTCGGGTCCTTGACGGTGCAGTCGGCGAGCTTGCCCGGCAGCGTCGAGTTCTCCAGCGCCGACTTGCGGGTGAGGTCGCGGGCCTTGCGGGCGGCGGCGCGGGCGCGGGAGGCGTCGATCGCCTTCATGATCACCCGGCGCGCGTCGGCGGGGTTCTCCTCCAGGTACTCGGCCAGCTTGCGGTTGACGATCTCCTCGACCAGGCCGCGGATCGGCGGGTTGCCGAGTTTGGTCTTGGTCTGGCCCTCGAACTGGGGGTCGTGGAGCTTGACCGAGATCACCGCGGTCAGCCCCTCGCGCACGTCCTCGCCGGCGAGGTTGTCGTCTTTTTTCTCTTTCAGCAGACCTTTGTTGCGGGCGTAGGCGTTGAGGGTCCTGGTCAGAGCCGAGCGGAAGCCGGAGAGGTGGGAGCCGCCCTCGTGGGTGTTGATGTTGTTGGCGAAGCTGAAGATCGACTCCTGGTAGGAGGTGTTCCACTGCATCGCGATCTCGACCTGGCCCTCGTCTTTGCCGCCCTCGAAGTAGACGACCTTCTTGTGAACCTCGTCCTTGTTGGCGTTGAGGTGGCGGACGAAGTCCTCGATCCCGCCCTCGTACTGGAAGGTGACGCTGTTGGTCTCACCGCGCTCGTCGATCAGCTCGATCTTCAGGCCGCGGGTGAGGAAGGCGGTCTCGCGCAGGCGCTCGACCAGGGTCTGGTAATCGAACTCGACCTCTTCGAAGATTTCGCCGTCGGGCAGGAAGGTGATCGCGGTGCCGTGCTCTTTGGTCGCCTCGCCTTTGCTGAGGTCGTTCTGCGGTTTGCCGCGCTCGTAATCCTGCGACCAGACGTGGCCGTCGGTCTTGATCTGCAGGTGCAGGCGTTCGGAGAGCGCGTTGACGACGGAGACGCCGACGCCGTGCAGGCCGCCGGAGACCTTGTAGCCGCCGCCGTCCCCGAACTTGCCGCCGGCGTGGAGGACGGTCAGCACGACCTCGGCCGCGGGCCGCCCCTCTTTCTCCATGATTCCCACCGGGATCCCGCGGCCGTTGTCCTCGACCGTGCAGGAGTTGTCCGGGTGCAGGGTGACGCGGACGCTGTCGCAGTGACCGGCGAGCGCCTCGTCGACTGAGTTGTCGACCACCTCGTAGACCAAGTGGTGAAGCCCGCGCGGACCGGTCGAGCCGATGTACATGCCGGGACGTTTGCGAACCGCTTCCAGCCCCTCGAGGACGGTGATGTCGGCGGCCCCGTAAGAGGCGTCCGTTTTCGAGACGTTGGCGTTGTTCTCAGGCAAAGAGTCCCTTCCGGTTGACACAGAAAACCCCGACATCTGGTTGCTCGTCCAGACTCGCCGGGGCTAATACGCGAGTTGCCATAAGAATACCAGTTGAGGCCTGTGGATAACTGGACAGGCTGAGCCGTTTTCCCTGCAAATCGTGGAAAAAGAGTTACGCCGAAGTGTCTTTTTGGAGGCGAAACTTGAGCGCTCGGGGGGCGCTCTCCCCCAACTCGGCTCCGAGTCGCTCCAGAAGCTGGTTCTGCATCAGGTCCAGCTCCTGCGCCCAGACGCTGTCGGTGACCTCGATCGTCAGCGTCCCGGCGCGTTCGGAGACCGGCGTCGCCACCGCCGCCAGCTGCGGTCCGACGGTGCTTGCCCAGGCTCCCTGGACGGCTGCCAGGCCGGTCTTCGGCGCCACCATCTCGCGGGCGGCGCGAAACGCCTCACTCGCCTGCCGTGGTGCCCGGCGACGGGTCATGCGGCCGCGGCGTCGGCGTCGGCCAGATGCGGCGGCGGCATCCGCACGACCGCGCTCAGGGCGGGGGCGGGCAGCGACTCTTCGTCGGCAGCGGTGATCAGCGCCTGCCCGCCGCGGGCGAGGCGCTCGACCAAGCGCTCGCGGCGGCCGGGGTCGAGCTCGCTCATCACGTCGTCGAGCAGGAGCAGGGGCGTGACCAGGCGCGCCGCCAGCAGCACTTCTCGCTCGGCGAAGAGCAGGGCGAGGAGGCCGGCGCGCTGCTGACCTTGGGAGCCGTAGCGCCGTAGCGACCTCTCGCCGGCCTCGAGCTTGAGCTCGTCCAGGTGCGGTCCCCAGGAGCTGCGGCCGAGCTTGATGTCCGCCTCGCGCCGCTCCTCCAGCCCTGCCTGGATCTCCGCGACGCCGCCCTCGGCTCGGGGCGCGTAGATCAGCCGTGCCTGCTCGAGTCCGAGATCGGCTGCCGCTTCCGTGAACGGCGTCGACAGCTCCGCGACCGCTTCCGCCCGGGCCTCGATCAACGGCACTGCTGCCGCTGCCAGGCCGGCGTCCCAGATGCCGAGGTCGGCCGGGTTGCCGTAGCCGGCGCCGAGCCGGGCGAGCAGCGCGTTGCGCTGCGCCAGCGCCTGGCCGAAATGCTTGCGCAGTTCCGAGCGCGCCGGCCAGCGCGCGGCGACGAAGCCGTCGAGATGGGCGCGGCGCTCGGCCGGCGGCCCCTTGACCAGGCTGAGGCGATCGGGAGCGAAGACCGCTACCGGCGGCCGGTTGCGCGCCAGGGTCGCCGGGTCGGCCGGGCTGCCATCGAGCAGGTGGCGGCGGCCCTCGCTACGGCTCACCGATGCGAGCAGCCGGCGCTCCAGCCCGTCCGCGTCGCGGATCGTCGCCTCGGCGCGGGCGAACGAGCCGCCGAAGGGGATCAGGTCGCGGCGGTCGGAGGTGCGGAAGGAGCGTCCGGTGAGGGCAAAGTAGAGCGCCTCGACCAGGTTCGTCTTGCCGACTCCGTTGGGCCCGACGACGCTGACGATGCCGGGGTCGAGCTCGACCCTTACCCGCTCGAGGCTGCGCAGCGGCCGCGCTTCGATCGCGGTGACAAGCACCGGCGCGTCACCGCCTCAGACGTTGAGCCGGATCGGCATCACCAGGTAGCGGAAGTCTTCGCCCTCGACCGGCTGCAGCAAGCCCGGCCGCAGCGGCGAGATCAGCCGCAGCAGCACCTCGTCGCCCTCGACGCTCTCGATTCCCTCCTTGAGGAACTCGGGGTTGAAGCCGATCTCCAGCGGCTCGCCCTCGAAGGCGGCAGGCATCGTCTCGGTGGCGTCGCCGACGTCGGGCGTCTCCGCGGCCACGGTCAGCTCGCCGCTTGTGAACGAGAGCCGCAGCGGCGCGTTCCGCTGCGCCAGCTGGCTGACCCGGCGGGCGACGTCGAGGAAGTCCGGTCGCGGCAGCCGCACGTCGTGCTCATAGGACTCCGGCAGCAGCTGTCGAAAGTTGGGGAACTGGCCCTCGATCAGGCGCGTGGTGAGGGTGATCGACCCTGCCTCGAAGATCGCCTGGTTGGACTGCAGCCAGATCCGCGTCGCCTCCACTCCCTCCGAGGAGAGGATCCGGCCCAGCTCGCGCAGCGCCCGTGCTGGGATGTTGGCCTCGATCTCACCGCCGAGCTCCTGCTCGAGCTCGGTCCGTTTGACCGCCAGCCGGTAGGAGTCGGTCGCGACCATCGTCATCTCCTTGCCGGAGGCGGTGACGAAGACGCCGGTGAGGACCGGCCGCATGTCGTCCCGCGACGCCGCTCGGGCGACCAGGTCGATGCTCGCTTCCAGCGCCGGCGCCGGAATCGTCAGGCTCGTCTCCTCGCCGGGGCTAGGCAGCTTCGGGAAGTCCTCGGCAGGCAGGACGCGCAGGTGGAAGCTGGAGCTGCCGCTGCGGATCTCGACGTCCTGCTGGGACTCGCGCGATTCGATCTCAACCTTCGAGTCGGCCAGCGAGCGCGCGACTTCGGCGAGGAGCCGACCGGGAAGCAGCACCGCGCCGCCGCTCTCCACCTCGGCCTCGAGGTTCGTCTGCAGACCGAGGTCGAGATCGGTGGCGGCGAGCGTCAGGCCGGCCTCGCCCGCGGTGAGGAGGACGCCTGAGAGGGCCTGGGTGGCGGCGCGGGTCGAAACCGCTCTGGAAACGATCGAGAGCTTGGAGACGAGTTCTTCTCGGTTGGTCGTGAGCTTCAAGTGATTGATGCCTTCTTGAGTTGGATTAGGACCTGTGGAAAAGGCTGAGGATCGAGGCGAATCGGCCCGGCGCCGCGGTTTCCACCCTGTGGGAGCGGCTGTGGGAAAGGGCGATTCTTGCACCGACACCGGCCATCAGGCGGAACCGCGGGCGGGGTTGTGGATTGCTCCGCGTAACTCCTGGACTCTGGCGGCGAGGCTGGCGTCGTCGTCGATGCCCGCTTCGACCCGCCGCAGCGAGTTGAGCACGGTGGAGTGATCGCGACCGCCGTAGAGCCGGCCGATCTGGGGCAAGGAGAGATCGGTCATCTCGCGGGTCAGGTAGATCGCTACCTGCCGGGCCCGCAGCGGGGTGGCGGCGCGGCTGGAGCCGACGAGCTCGGCGCGGGAGATGCCGAAGCCCTCGGCGACCCGTTGTTGTATCTCCTCGGCGGAGGTTGCCGCTGCCGAGCGGGTCTGAGGGATCACCTCGGCGATCAACTCGGAGCTGAGCGGTCGCGCCATCAGCGAGGCATGGGCGATGACCCGGGTGAGGGCGCCGTGGAGTTGGCGCACGTTGGCGTCGATGCGGTGGGCAAGCTCGGCGAGGGCGCCTGTGTCGGCGATCTCGACCCCGGCCTCCTCGACCAGCCGCCGCAGCACGGTCAGCCTGGTGGTCAGGTTGGGCGGGTCCATCGGCACCGTCAGGCCCCACTCGAAGCGGTCGCGGAGGCGGCTGGCGAGGGTCGAGAGTTCGCTGGGGATGCGGTCGGCGGAGAGGATCAGCTGGCTGCCGGACTCATAGAGCGCGTTGAAGGTGTGGAAGAACTCCTCCTCGGTTGCCGGCTTGCCCTCGAGGAACTGGACGTCGTCGATCAGCAGCACGTCGATGTCGCGGTAGCGCGCCTTGAAGCCCTCGGCGCCGGCCGACTTCAGCGCTGCGACGAACTCGTTGGTGAACGACTCGGCGGTCGTGTAGCGGACACTGAGGGCGGGGGCGTTGGCCTCGAGGTAGTTGGCGATCGCCGCCAGCAGGTGGGTCTTGCCGAGCCCTGGGGGGCCGTGCAGGAAGAGTGGGTTGTAGGCCTCGGAGGGGGCCTCGGCGACGGCCAGCGCGGCGCCGTGGGCGAGCCGGTTGCCGGGCCCGATCACGAAACGATCGAAGGTGTAGTTGGGGTTGAGCTGGACCCCGCCCCCAGCGGACGTGTCCTCGGCTCCACCGCGCGGAGTCGAGAAGCTGACTCGCTGCAGCGGCCCCCCCGAGTCGGCCAGCGCTTCCGCGATCAGCGAGGCGTAGCGGCGCTCAGCCCAGGCCCGGACCCGCTCCTCGGTGGCGGTCAGGTAGAGGGTGTCGCCGGCGGCGCCAGCAACGCTGAGAGGCTCGAACCAGATCCGGTAAGTGGACTCGGGCACCGAAGCCCGTAGTCGCTTCTGAGTCGCCCGCCAGAGGGCGTCGAGATCTTGGTTGAGGGGGTCATCAGGCACTCGGTCGGCGACCATAGCGGCGTGCCTCGTGCCGGGTCCGGGCCGGGTCGCAAATCCCGCAGAAAAGATTTCAGGCCGGCGTCCGTATACTTCGCGAGCCCATGAAGCGGACCTATCAGCCGAAGAAGCGCAAGCGCGCAAAAACCCATGGCTTCCGAGCCCGGATGAGCACGCGTGGCGGACGCGCGATCCTGTCGCGTCGCCGGCGCAAAGGGCGCAAGCGCCTCACCCCGTAGATGGCGTCGAAGCGACGGCGCCTGTCGCGCAGCGGCGAGTTCGACCGCGTCTATCGCGACGGTTCATCCCATGCGACCCGCTACCTCGTCCTCTACACCTTCCCTCGCCGTGACGAAGGGACCGACGACGTGAGGCTGGGAGTCTCGGTTAGCCGCAAGGTTGGCGGTGCTGTCGAGCGCAACCGCGTCAAGCGGGCGCTGCGTGAGGCTTTCTGGGCGCTCTCGGAGCGACTGCCCGAGCGCCACGACTTCGTCATCGTGGCTCGTTCGGAGATCAACGATCTGATCGACCGCGAAGGCCCCGCCGGCATCACTCAGAGCCTGGAAGAGGCTCTGGCAGGCGCTTCGCCGAAGGGGCGTTCCACGTGAAACGGGTCGTTTTGGCTCCTGTCCGGGCCTACCAGCGCTGGATCTCGCCCGCCCGCCCGCGTCGCTGCCGCTACGAGCCGACCTGCTCCGCCTATGCGGTCGAGGCGGTCGAGCGCTTCGGCGTCATCCGCGGCCTGATCCTCGCCAGCTACCGCCTGGTGCGCTGCAACCCCTTCAACCACGGCGGCTTCGACCCGGTTCCTGACCGCTTCACTCTGCGCGGTCTTGGCCACGTTCACCCCGCCGAGTACCACGGTGAGGCGAAGGTCTGATGCAACTGCCCCTCGCACTCCAGCTGGCGCCACAGTTCCTGGTCGACATCGCCGACGAAGTCCTCGTCTTCTTCCACGACTCCGTCGGCGTCTCCTGGGGCTTCTCGATAGTCCTGCTGACCGTCTGCATGCGGACCCTGCTGATTCCGCTGACCTACAAACAGCTCAAGGGGATGCGGGCGATGCAGGCTCTGCAGCCGCAGATCAAAGAGCTGCAGGCCAAATACAAAAATGACAAACAGCGCATGCAGCAGGAAATGATGCGCTTCTACAAAGAGAACAAAGTCAACCCCTTTGCCTCTTGCATCCCCCTGCTGGCGCAGCTGCCGGTCTTCATCACCCTCTTCTACGTCCTCCAGCACGACCTGCGCGAAGACATTTGCGGCCAGACCGCCGAAACGTGCGGCGCGTTCGCCGTCGAGCAGGGCCACGCAGCCGGGTTCTTCGGCGAAAGCTTCCTCTTCGTCGCCGACCTCACCGCGAAGGCGACCGGCGCCGAACTGATCGTGCTCCTGGTCATCTACGTCGTCACCCAGCTGACCTCGGGGCTGATCATGTCGGTCACCGCCGACAAATCCCAGCGCACGATGATGTTCCTGCTGCCGCTGATCTTCGTCCCCTTCGTGATCAACTTCCCGGCCGGCCTGCTCGTCTACTGGATCGCGACCAACCTCTGGACGATCGGGCAGTCGATCGTGATTCAGAAAGTGATTCCGGCGCCGGTGGCGGCTACGCCGGCGGGCGCGGCGGCGATTGCTGAGGCGAAGCCGCCGCCTAAACCGCCGAAGAAGAAGAAGCGGAAGCGGTAGGAGTCGGAGCGTGAAGGGGGCCGGGTGGGTCCCTTCGCTTAACTTTTTGCAGGTCGCCTTCGGCCGTCCGAGTTGGGTGGCGCCCAAAAAGTGCAAGACGCTTCGGGACCCACCCGGCCCCCTTGAAGCACAGCGAGCTGCCTTCGCTTCTTAGATATGCCCCTCTCGCGGAGGGACTACAGGACTCGGAGCTTTATCCGCGGGGGCGCTTCTTGGCTATGCCGGGACGGCGCGGGAGGTCGGAGGGGGTGGGGCCGGACTTGGTTATGACGTGGAGGTGGCGGTGTTTGGAGCCGGCCCGGCCTCCGACATTCAAGATTTCGCCCGGGGTCATGGCTAGGGACTCGGAGGCGCGGGTGAGCTGCTGCTCCTCGTCCTCGTCGCGTTTGCCCTTCCAGGCTACGAGCGTCCCTTTTGGCTTCAGGAGCGGGCTGGCTAGCTCGGCTAGGGTTGAGAGGCGGGCTACGGCTCGGGCGGTGACTACGTCGTAGGACTCGCGGCCCTCGGCTTTGGCCCATTCCTCGGAGCGGGTGTTGAGGACGGTGGCGTTGGGGATGGAGGCGGCCTCGATCGCTCGGTTCATGAAGTCGCACTTGCGGCCGACCGACTCGATCAGGTCGACCTGGGCGTCGGGCAGGGCGACGGCGAGGACGAGGCCGGGGAAGCCGGCGCCCGCGCCGACGTCGGCGATCCGGCCCCCGTCTCGCAGGGCGGGAACCTCGAGGCCGGTGAGGCTGTCCTCGACATGGACCTTCCAGGCGCGCTGGTCGACCACCGAGCTGACCGAGGCCCGCTCTTCGGCGAGCAGCGCGAGGACGGTCTGCAGAGCCTGGCGGCCGCTGTCGTCGAGCGCCACGCGCTCGCCACTCACTCGGAGACGAGCGGGGCGACGACCACGCAGCGGTTGGGCTCGTCGCCCTCGCTGTAGGTCTCGACCCCGGCGCGGCCCTTGAGCCGCTCGTGCACGACGCGACGCTCCTGGGCGCTCATCGGATCCATCTCGACCACCCGGTTGCTGCTCAGCGCCTGCTCGGCGGCGCGATCGGCGCGCCCCTCGAGGGTCTCGCGCCGCCGCTCGCGGTAACCGGCGGCGTCGACGATCACCCGCTTGCGCTCACGCAGGCCCCGGAAAGCCGCCTGGTAGCAGAGCAACTGCAGAGCATCGATCGTCTGGCCCCTTTTGCCGATCAGCAGGCCGTAGTCGGCACTGCCCTTGACCGTGACCGCGATCCGGTCCTCGTCCTCCTCGACCTCGACGTCGCCATCGAGGTCGAGCTCGTCAAGCACGCCCTCGACCAGCTCGCGGGCGCGCTCTGCGGGGTCGTCGGGCCAGTCGGTGGTCTCAGACACGGCCCGCAGGCTATCCGACCTCCCGTCGCCGCGTGCAGATAACTAGGCTGGCTCGGACATGGGCAAGGTCTACGCGGTGGCGAACCAGAAGGGCGGTGTCGGCAAGACGACGACCGCCGTCAACCTCGCCTCCTGCGCGGCCGCGAGCGGCGAGCAGACGCTGCTGGTCGACCTCGACCCCCAGTGCAATGCCACCGTCGCCCTCGGCGGCGAAAAGGAGATGCACCCCTCCTCCTACGACTGCCTGACCGGCGAGGACTCGGTTGCCGCCGCGGCCCGGCCCGCCGGGCCGGACAACCTCTGGCTGGTCCCCGCCAGCCCCGACCTCGCCGGCGCCGCGGTCGAGCTGCCGCGGATCGAGGGCTCGGAGACGCGCCTGCGCGAGCGCCTCGGCCCGGTCCGCGAGCGCTTCGGCGTCACCCTGCTCGACTGCCCGCCCGCGCTCGGCCCGGTCAGCGTCAACGCGCTCACCGCCGCTGACCGCGTCATTGTTCCTGTCCAAGCCGAGTATCTGGCGCTGGAGGGGCTGGTTCAATTTCTCGAGACGCTGGGGATGATCCGGCAGCAGTTGAACCCTCAGCTGGAGGTTTCGGGTTTGCTGATCACCATGTACGACGAGCGCACCAGACTTGCCCAGGACGTCGAGTCCGAGCTGCGCCGCCACTTCGGCGAGATGGTCTTCGAGACCGTGATCCCGCGCAGCGTGCGAGTCGCCGAGTCGCCGAGTTATGGTCTGCCGGTGACCGAGCATGCCCCAGGATCCCGCGGCGCAATTGCCTACCAGGCGCTCTCCAAGGAGCTTGCAAGCCGTGGCTAGCGGGACCAAACGGGGCATCGGCCGCGGCCTCTCGGCGATCCTCCCGGAAGTCGAGAGCAGCGCCGCCGGCGAGCTGCGCGAGCTGCCGGTCGAGCTGATCAAGCCGAACCCCGGCCAGCCGCGGACCAACTTCGAGCCCGAGGCCCTGGCTGCGCTGGCCGCCTCGATCGAGGCCAGCGGCGTCGTCCAGCCGCTTCTGGTCCGCCCCCTCCACGACGGTAGCTACGAGCTGGTCGCCGGCGAGCGCCGCTGGCGCGCCGCCCAGCAGGCCGGGCTCGAGAAAGTCCCCGCGGTCGTCCGCGACCAGGAGGAGGCCGAGCGGCTGCAGGCGGCACTGATCGAGAACATGGTCCGCGAGGACCTCAACCCGGTCGAGGAGGCGCGCGCCTGCGCCGCCCTGATCGAGGATCTCGGGCTGACCAAAGAGGACCTTGCCCGCCGGGTCGGCCGCAGCCGCCCGGCGATCTCCAACCTGATCCGGCTGCTCGAGCTTCCCGACGAGACGCTTGGGCAGTTGCAGTCGGGTGAGCTCAGCGAGGGCCACGGCAGGGCGCTGCTCGGAGCCCAGGGCAACGACGTCCGCCGTCGCCTCGCGCGCGACGCCGTGCGTGGCGGCTGGTCGGTCCGCGAAACCGAGAACAGGGTTCGGCTGGCTAGCCAGCCAAGATTGAAGAAGCACCCGGACCCGATCGATCCCGACGAGGTCGAGGCGCTGGAAGCCGCAGGGGACGCGCTCGAGTCGGCGCTCGGCCACGAGGTCAAGGTCAAACCACGCAAAGACGGGTTCGCGGTCGAGCTGCGCTTCGACGACGTTGCCGAAGCGCACGCGCTGGCACGGACACTGCGCCGCCGCAGCTGAGCGTCAAGCACCGATCCCGGCGCGCGGCCCGTCGCTATCATCGCCGTCCGCGGGCGATTAGCTCAGTTGGTTAGAGCGCGTCTCTGATAAGGACGAGGTCCCTGGTTCGAATCCAGGATCGCCCATTTCGCCGGCCTATAATCGGGCCCCAACCCACGGCCGGGAGCGTTCTTCTCGTGCAGCAGATGCAGATCTACGGCGTTAGCTTCGACATGGTTGGCAAGCAGCCGATCGTCTTGTTGAAGACGGTCGACGGCAATCGCTTCCTCCCGATCTGGATCGGCCACCCCGAGGCGGCCGCGATCCTGATGAAGCTGCAGGGCGCCTCGACGCCGCGGCCGATGACCCACGACCTCCTCTCCGACATGCTCGAGACTCTCGACGCGAAATGCGAGCGGGTCTCCGTCACCGAGCTGCGCGACAACACCTTCTACGCCTCGATCACGGTCTCCGTCAACGGCTCCGAGGTCGAGATCGACTCGCGCCCCTCCGACGCGCTGGCCCTCGCGGTCCGCGTCTCAGCCCCGATCTTCGCGGCCGAGGAGGTGATCGAGGAGTCGGCGATCGAGTTCGAGCACGAGGTTGAGGACACCGAGGAGGTCGTGGACAAATTCAAAGAGTTCCTCGACGAGGTCACTCCGGAAGACTTTGCTTCGGGAGACAGTTGAGCGCGGGGCCTGTCGGTAGGGGTTCCGCTTAACTTTTTCGAGGTCCGTCGCGGCCGTCCGAGTAGCGCTGTCGCGAAAAAGTGCAAGACGCTTCACCCCTACCGACAGGCCCCGCTGAGCAGGCCGCCCGGTGCAAAGCCGGGTGGAGCAGACCTCTCCGGTAGAAGCAGATGCCGTTACGCGGTGGCCGGCCTGGGGGCGAGGTCGACGATCCGCTCGACCAGTTGCTCGAAGGAGAGGCCGGCGGCCTCGGCGGCTTGGGGGAGGAGACTGGTGTCGGTGAGGCCGGGGATCGCGTTGGCCTCGAGGACCCAGGGGCCGTCGGCGGCGAGGATCACGTCGACGCGGGCGAAGCCGGTGGCGCCGAGCGCTCGGTAGGTGCCGAGGGCAGCCTCGACCACGGTCCGTTCCTCGTCCTCGCTGAGCTCGGCGGGGCAGACGAAGCGGGTGCGGCCGATCTCGTAGCGGGCTTCGAAGTCGTAGCGATCGCCCTCGGCCGGCAGCGCCTCGACCACCGGCAGCGCCTCGTCGCCGAGCACGCTCACGGCCAGCTCGCGCCCGTCGACGAAGCGCTCGAGCATGACGCGGTCGTCGTAGCTGAAGGCGGAGACCAGCGCCTGGGGGACTTCGCCCGCCGCGCCGGCGAACTTGATCCCGAGCGAGGAGCCGCCGCGACTCGGCTTCACCACCAGCGGGAAGCCGAGGCCACTCTCCAGCTGCGCGAGGGCGTCGGCGGCGCCGAGTTCGCGGAAGGCGGCCTGGTTGAAGGCGAACCAGTCCGGGGTGGGGATGCCGGCCTCGCGGATCGCGTGCTTGGCCTGGGACTTGTCCATGCAGCGGGCGCACGCCGCGGCGCCGGGACCGGTGAAGGGGATGCCGAGGATCTCCAGCAGCTCCTGCGCGGTGCCGTCCTCACCGCCGACGCCGTGCATGGCGACGAAGGCGACGTCCGGCCTGTCGGCGAGCAGCCGTTTCACGAGGTCGGGGCCGACGTCGATCGGCTGCACCTCGTGGCCGAGCCGTTCCAGCGCGTCCTCGACGCGGGCGCCCGAGCGCAGCGAGACGCCGCGCTCGAGCGAGCGACCGCCCTTGAGGACGGCGACCTTCACCCCGAGCCCTCGCCGGCCTTGCGGAAGGGGACGACATTCTCCTCGCCGCGCTGGGCGGGCGTCTCCGGGCGGGGGACCGGCAGCCGCTGTTCGCCGGTCAGGGCCCGGTAGAGCTCGACCTGCTCGTCGATCGTGTTGCCGATGCGACGGATGCCCTCGCGGATTTCAGCGTCGTTGACGCCGGAGAAGTTGAGCCGCATCGAGCTGCCGCCGCGGCCGTCGACGTAGGCGCCCTGCCCGGGGACGAAGGCGACGTCGGCGCGCAGCGCCTTCGCCAGCAGGTCGCCGGTGTCGATGTAGTCGGGCAGGGTCGCCCAGATGAAGAGCCCGCCCTCGGGTTCGGTCCAGGTCGCCTCGGCCGGGAAGTGCTCCTGCAGCGCCGCCAGCATCGTGTCGCGGCGGCCGCGGTAGATCTCGACCAGGTCTTCGACGTACTGGCGCCAGCGGCCTTCGGCGAAGTACTCGCGGACGAAGTACTGGGTCAGGGTCGAGGTGCAGAGGTCGGCCGCCTGCTTGCCGAGGATGATCTTCTCCATCACCGGCGGCGGCGCCACCGCCCAGCCGAGGCGGATCCCGGGGGAGAGGATCTTCGAGAAGGTGCCGAGGTAGATCACGAAGTCGCCGCCGTCGAGCTGGTACAGCGGCGGCAGCGGCTCGCCGCTGTAGCGGAGCAGGCCGTAGGGGCTGTCCTCGACCACGAGCAGCTCGTGCATGCGCGCCAGTTCGACCAGGCGCGCCCGGCGCTCGAAGCTCATCGTCACCCCGGCGGGGTTTTGGAATGTCGGCACCGTGTAGATGAACTTCGGGCGCCGCCCTTCGCCGACCAGGCGCTCGAGCAGCGGTTCGAGCAGGTCGATCCGCATCCCGTCCTTGTCGCATTCGACCTGGATCACCTCGGCCTGGTAGCTGCAGAAGACCGGCACCGCGCCCGGGTAGGTGGGCGCCTCGCAGATGACGACGTCGCCGGGGTCGACCAGCGTCTTCGCGACCAGGTCGATCGCCTGCTGGCCGCCGGTGGTGACGATCACGTCGTCGGGGTCGGGCAGCATCCCCTCCGCGGCCATCACCTCGAGGATGCAGTCTTTGGTCTCCTCGAAGCCCTCGGTCGGCCCGTACTGGAGGGCCTCCGCGGCGGACTCCTGGGCGATCCGGGTCATCTGCGCGGCGAAGCTCTTGGGCGGGAAGGTCGAGGTGTCCGGGAGGCCGCCGGCGAGCGAGATCACTTCCGGCCGGGCGGTGATCGCCATCAGGTCGCGCATCGCCGAGGAGCGCATCACCTTGGTCCGCTCGGCGAAGAGACCGGCGTAGCGCTCGAGGTCCCTGGTGCTGGTGTGGGCGCGCCGGCGATGGGGCGGTTGCGGGATTTCGCTCATCCCGGAAGTGTGCCGGATCGACACGCGGGCGCTCGGGAGGTTAGGTTTTCGCACGTGGACTTTCTCACCGAGGTAGGAATCGGCATCGCGATCGGGATGCTCGCCGGCACCACCGGCACCCACGGATCCGCCCGTGGGCGGATGACCCTGCTGGCTGCGGTGATCGGCCTCGTCGTCGGCTTCCTGCTCGAGGGCGCGCTCGGCGGGGTGCTGGCGCTGCTCGGCGCCGCCGGCGCCTGCCTGATCATCAGCGACATCGTCTCCGGCGCCAGCCGCCGTGAGGGCAGCGGCTCCGGAGCGATCGCCTTCATCGTCATGCTGGCGGCGCTGATCGTGGTCGCGATCTCGCTGCTGGTCCCCTTCCTGGTCATCCTCGTGATCGCCGCCCTGCTCTGGCTCGGCTTCTCCCGCCACCAGCGCTCCAAGCGCAAACACGCCGGCCTCCGCGTCCTGCGCTAGGCGGCCCGCCGCGGCCGACCACCCCGGTCGACCATCATTCGCCCCATGCCGGCCACCAAGAAGCTGGTCCTCACCTACGTTGACTCGCTGCGCACCGACATGCTGCTGCGGGCGGTCGAGGAGGGCCGAGCGCCGACCTTCGGGGCACTGCTGGAGCGCGGCGTCTTCATCCCCGACTGCGTCTCCAGCTTCCCCTCGGTGACGCCGGTCGCCTGCTCGGAGATGGTCACCGGGGTCGGCGCCGACCGCCACTGGATCAGCGGCATGAACTGGTACCACCGGCTCGAGCAGCGCTACGTCGAGTACGGCTCCTCGCTGGAGGCGACCCGCGCCTTCGGGGTCTTCCGCTCCCTCTACGACCTCGTTTACAACATGAACCTGGCTCACCTCAGCCCCGAGATCGAGACCCTGTTCGAGCGCCTCGACGACGCCGGCCACCGCACCGGCGCCACCCCGTTCCTGATCTACCGCGGGCGCCACCGCCACGAGGTCTCGCTCGACGGGTTGCTGCGCCGCGCCGTCAACGTCAGCAAGCTGAAGTTCCAGCACCACACCTGGGGCCCGGCCGACCTCTTCTACGGCGACCTCTACGCCAGCCGCGAGGTCCCCTGCAAGTCGACCTCGATCCCCGGCAACCGCGACCCTTACGCCGCCTGCTGCGTCGCCGAGCTGGTCCGCGAGGACCACTGCGACTTCATCCTCTTCTCGCTGCCCGACAACGACAATTACTCGCACCGCCACGGCCCCGAGGCCAGCGTCGAGTCGATAGCCCGCGCCGACGAGGCCTTCGCCGAGGTGGTCGAGGCGGGCGGCGGCCTCGACCGCTTCCTCGAAGGCCACGCGGTGATCTTGGTTGCCGACCACGCTCAGACCGACGTCCGCCGCGGGCTGCCGCTGGCCGAGCTGCTCGGGCACGACTGGTCGGTCCTGCAGCCCTCCGACGATCGCCCCGAGCTGGCCCAGCTGGCGGTCAGCCCGACCGGCCGCGCCGCCCACGTCTACCTGCTTCCCGGCGACGGCGAGCGGGCCGACGCGGCGGCGGTCGGCAAACGGCTGGGGGAGATCGAGGGCGTCGACCTCGTCTGCTGGCTGGAGGGCGCCGACGGCGTGCGGCTGCGGCGCGACGAGCCGGGGATGCCGGCGGCCGGCGGCGAGTGGGCGGTGGTCGAGCGCGGCGGTGAGTCGGTTCGGTTCCGGCCCGGCCCGGGCGTCGCCGACCTGCGCGGCGGCAGCTGGGAGCTGGAGGGCGATCCGGGGGTCCTGGAGGCGAGCGTGGTCGACGGGCGGCTCGCCAGCGAGGCCTACCCGGACCCGCTGGCCCGGGTCTTCTCGGCGCTGGCGGCGCCGCACTCCGGCGACTTCGTCGTCTCCCTCGAGGAGGGCTTCGAGGCGCTCGACTGGGGCGGCGTCACCCACGCCGGCGGCGGCAGTCACGGCGCGTTGCACGCCGGCGACTCGCTCGGGCCGCTGCTCTTCGTCGGCTGCGGTCCTGAGTCGGCCGATGAGAAAGACCAGTGGACCCTGCGCGACGTCGCGCCCGCCGTCTTGGAGCATTTCGGAATCCCAAAGGCGCGGGTGTGAGCGACAAGGGGTCCTGCGGGCGGGCGAGGGCGTCCGTTCTCGGACCCCTTGTCGCTCCACTCGTCGCCGTTGCGCTCGTGCTGCTGTTCCCGAGCGCCTCGCTTGCCGCTGTGCAGGTGTCGGGTGCGGAAGCGACCGAGGCCGCCAACCGGGACGCGAAGGTGCTCGACCAGAAGCGCAAGAACGGCGAGCTCAGCGACAGCGTGAAGATGGACGACGACGGCGAGAAGTGGGAAGTCTCCTATTTCGCCGACGCCGAGCAGGTGGCGCTGGTGATGGTCGACCCCGAGAGTGGCGAGGTGACCGAGTCCTGGACCGGGGAGCAGGTCAGCTGGCGGATGGCGCGCGGCTACTCCGGCGCCTTCGGCAAGAAGCTGAACGCTCCCTACGTCTTCGTCCCGCTCTGCCTGATCTTCCTCATCGGCTTGGTCGACTGGCGCCGGATCTGGCGCGTCGCCAACCTCGACCTGCTCGTCCTGCTCGGCTTCGGCGTCTCCCACATCTTCTTCAACCGGGGGGAGATCGGGGTCTCGGTCCCGCTCTATTACCCGGTCCTGCTCTACCTGCTCGGGCGGGCGCTGTGGATCGGGTTCCGCGGCAGGGGGGAGGGGCTGCGGCCGGTTTGGCCGACCGTCTACCTGCTGGTCGCGGCGCTGTTCCTGATGGGGGTGCGGACCGGCCTCAACATGGCCGACGCCGGGGTCGCCGACATCGGCTACGCCAGCGTCGTCGGCGCCGACCGCACCACCCACGGGGAACCGATCTACGGCAACTTCCCCGACGACGTCTCCCAGGGCGACACCTACGGGCCGGTCACCTACTACGCCTACGTCCCCTTCGAGCTGGTCTTCCCCTGGGGCGGCAGCTGGGACGACCTGCCGGCCGCCCATGCGGCTTCCTTCAGCTTCGACCTGCTCGTCTTCGGCCTGCTGATCTGGCTCGGGATCCGGATCCGCCCCGGACCTGCCGGCCGCCGGCTGGGCGCGATCCTCGGCTTCGGCTGGGCCGCCTACCCCTATACCGCCTACGCGCTGGAGTCGAACACCAACGACCCATTGGTGGCGCTGCTGCTGCTGGCGATCCTGCTGGCGCTCTCACGCCCGGTCGCCCGCGGCGCCCTCGCGGCGGCGGCGACCTTCGCCAAGCTGGCGCCAGCCGTCCTCGCGCCGATGCTCTTGACCTATAAGGCGACTGAAGCGGACCAAGTGGCGACCGATGAGGGGGTCCGAGAACGAACACCTCGCCCGCAGGATCCCCTCATCGGTCGTTCTGGGCTCCTCTTCCTTGGCGGCTTCGCCCTGGCCAGCGCCCTGGCGATGCTGTGGCCGGCGATCGACCCCGGCCTCGAGGTCTTCTACGAACGCACCGTCGAGTTCCAGGGCGGGCGCAACTCGCCCTTCTCGATCTGGGGCCAGGTGTCCGGGATCGAATGGCTGCACAGCCTCGCCCTCGCCGCCACCGCCGCCCTCTCGCTTTTCCTCGCCTTCCGCCCGCGGCGCAAGTCACTGGTCCAGGTGGCCGCGCTCGGCGCCGCCCTGGTGATCGCCCTGCAGATCACCATGCACCACTGGTTCTATCTCTACATCGACTGGTTCTACCCGCTGCTGCTGGTGGCGCTGGCGGCGGTGCCGGCTAAGTCTGAGCGGGCGGGGCCGGAACCAGCACCTGCTCGAAGGAGTCCGCCAGTCCCCGCTGGTTGACCTCGACCACGGCGCCCATCACCCAGACGTCCTCCTCGGCGGTCTCGAAGCGGGTCGGCATCTGGGTCATCAGCGAGGCCAGCGCCTGCTCGGGCTTGACGCCGAGGACGCTGGTGCGGGCGCCGGTCATGCCGACGTCGCAGATGTAGGCGGTGCCGCCGGGCAGCACCCGACCGTCGGCGGTGGGGACGTGGGTGTGGGTGCCGAGGACGGCGGCGACGCGGCCGTCGAGGTGCCAGCCCATCGCCACCTTCTCGCTGGTCACCTCGGCGTGGAAGTCGACGACCACCGCGTCGGCATCGCCGTCGATCCGTTCGAGGATGCCGTCGACCGTGTCGAACGGCGAGCGCGCCACCCGCAGCCCAACGGCGCCGCTGAGATTGATCACCGCCACCCTCATCCCGCCCGCCTCGACGATCGTGTGGCCGTGGCCGGGGTTGCCCGCCGGGTAGTTGGCGGGCCGCACCACCCGCGGCTCGCGGTCGAGGAACTCGTAGGCCTCGCGGTGGCGGTAGGCGTGGTTGCCGAGGGTGATGACGCCGGCGCCGGCGCCGAAGATGTCGTTGGCGGTGCGCTCGGTGATCCCCACGCCGCCGGCCGAGTTCTCGCCGTTGACGATCGTCAGGTCGGGCGCGTAGCGCTCGCGCAGGCTGGGCATCGTCTCGCGCAGGCCGCGCCGGCCGGGGCCGCCGACCACATCGCCGATGAAGAGGACGCGCATCGCCCGAGCCTATCCGCGAGACTCGAGGACATGGCCGGCCTCGACCAACCGGGCGGGATCTTGGCGCGCGCCGTCGCCTATCCCTACGAGGCGCCGCTGCGCTCCTTCGTCCAGCTCGGCACCCGCACCCTTGATCTGCCCGTGGGGAGCCTCGACCTCGTCGGCAGGACGGCGATGCTCGCCTACGGCGCCAACGCCGCGCCGGCGGTCCTGGCACGGAAGTTGGCCGACCTGCCGGCTGTGCCGCTGCCGGTCGTCCGCGCCGAGCTCGACCACTTCGACGTCGTCTACTCGGCCCACATCTCCCCCTACGGCGCCGTCCCCTCGACCCTCCAGCGCAGCCCGGGCACCACCGTCCCGGTCTTCGTCGCCTACCCAACCTCCGACCAGCAGGCACTGCTCACGACGACCGAGCCGAACTACGAGTTGCGGCGGCTTGCCGACCTCAGCCTGCGCACCGAGGCGGGAGAGGCGCCGACCGCGGTCAACGCCTACGTCAGCCGCCACGGCTGCCTTGCCCTCGACGACGCCGAGGTCGCGCTCGCGGCGGTTGCAGCCGCCGGTCGTCGCCTCGCCTCGATGGGCGAGGTCGAAGTGCTGGAGCACGTGCGCCACCTGCTCGCCCCCGAGCTCGACCTCGAGCGCTTCGTCGAGTCCAGCCTCGACCCCGGCATGGCCCACGCCCGCTCCGCCGTCCTCCACGGCAACGCGATCCCGCTCGCCGCGTAGCGCACGTCGCATTTGGGCCCCGCTGGGGGCCGAAATAGACCGAGGGCAAATCAGACCGCAGCGAAGCGGCGCAGGGCGAAGCGGGCGAGCAGGCCGTAGGCGGCAATCAGGATCACCAGGTGGACCAGCGGGCCGCCGATCCCCGAGCCGGCCGAGTCGAGCGCCGCGGTCATCGCCTGCAGTGCCGGCTTGAAGGGGAAGACGGCGGTAACGATCCGGATTGCGTCGTAGACCCCACCGCCGACGGAGCCGGAGGGGACCAGCGAGAGGAAGGCGACCGGCAGCGTCACCATGAAGGCGAGCAGGGAGACCGCGCGGACCTCGCGGGCCGCCGCCCCCAGCGCAGCCCCGGCCGCCGCCAGGGCCGCGCCGCCGCCCAGGATCGCCAGCAGCCAGAGGCCGAAGCGGTCCCACTGCAGCGGCACGAAGATCGCCATCCCGGCCAACAGCAGCAGGGTCACGATCAGCCCGACGGCCATCCCCAGCAGCACCTTCTCGGCCAGCAACGCCTCGCGTGAAACCAGTCCCCGGGTCAGCCGCGGGAAGGCGTTCTCCTCGCGCTCGAGCGCGAGCGAGCCAGCGACCAGGAGGACGGTGACGAAGGCGAGGGTGAGGGTCGCGGCGACCGCTATCGCGAAGACTTCCAGCGGCGGCGCGGAGCCGCCAACCGCGACTTTTTCGACCGCGATCGGCTGCGCCAGGCGGTCGATCAGCGGCCCGGCGACGTCGAGGTTGTCACGCGCTTCGTCGGCGAACTCGGTGACCTGCCGCAGCGAGGCGCGCAGCTGCGGGTCCAGCGCCGGTTCCAGCGCCTCGAGGATCTGGGCGCTGGCGCGCAGGCCGAGGATCGGGAAGCGCTGGCCGAGCAGTTCCAGGGCGCCGCCGTTGATGACCAGGTCCAGGTAGCGGCTGCCTTCGGCGGCGATGCGGCGGGAGATCGCCAGGTTCGCCTGCGCCAGCAGCGCGTCGATGCGGTCGTTGACGAGCCCGGCCTTGACCGGGTCCTCTTCGTTGACCAGGACTTCCACCTTCGGCGTTCCCGGCGTCAGGGTCGAGAGCGAGTTGATCCTGTCGACGAGGTTGGCCGGCAGGATCAGCGCCGCCAGCACGTCGCCGGAGCTGACCTTCGCCTCGGCCTCCTCGCGGTCGGCGACTTCGACGCACTCGACTTTGCGGCAGATGCGGTCGCTGACGTTGGAGGACGGGAGCTGCTCGCCGCCGACGTTGATGCGGCTGTCGGCCGGGACTTCGTTGAGGTAGGCGACCCGTGGCTTGTCGGGGTCGCGGGAGATCGCGAAACCGACGAGGACGGCGATCAGGATCGGGTAGAGGACCAGCAGCACCGCCTGCAGCGGCGAGCGGCGGAGGATCTGCAGGTCCTTGAGTAGCAGCCAGCGCATCGCTCAGTGCCCCCGGTGGTGAAGGTAGGCGACGAAGGCGGTCTCGAAGTCGCGGTCGGCGGCCTCGGGAGCCTCGCGCCGGACCACCTCGCGCAGCTGCTCGGCAGTGCCGTCGAAGAGCGACTCGCCGTCGGCGAGGACGAGCAGGCGGCCGCCGTAGCGCTCGGCCTCCTGGATGTCGTGGGTGGAGAAGATCACCGCGGTGCCGTCGTCGGCGAGGCCGGCGATGAACTCCCACAGCCGCGCCCGCTGGCGCGGGTCGAGGCCGACGCTGGGCTCGTCGAGCAGCAGCACCCGCGGCCGCGCCAGTAGCCCGATCGCGATGTTGATCCGCTGCTGGTTGCCGCCGGAGAGGCGGGCGACGATCTCCCCGCGGCGCTCGCCGAGCCCGGTCAGCGCCAGCATCTGCTCGGTCGAGGCGCGCGGGTCCTCGTGGCGCTCCAGCCGCGCGAACAGCAGCAGGTTCTCCTCCACGGTCAGGCGCCGGTAGAGGGCCGCCTGCTGGGGCACCCAGCCGACCTGGCCCTGCTCGACCTCGACCGCGCCGCCGTCGGCCT
Organism: Solirubrobacterales bacterium; assembly: GCA_036265715.1. Classification (GTDB taxonomy): domain Bacteria; phylum Actinomycetota; class Thermoleophilia; order Solirubrobacterales; family 70-9; genus VAYN01. Next base: position 46,812 of record DATAON010000104.1, read on the forward strand.
TGAGGATGCCGGCGAGGATCGAGAGCAGGGTCGTCTTGCCGGCCCCGTTGGGGCCGATCACCGCCACTCGCTCGCCCGCGCCGGCGCTGAAGCTGACCCCGCGCAGCGCCTCGCGCTCGCCGTAGCGCTTGACCAGCGCCTCCGCCTCCAGCACGGCTGTGTGGCCCCCGACCATCCGCGCGAACGCTACCCGTCCCTAGAATCGGAGGCGATGGCTTTCCCCTCGACCCGCATGCGCCGCATGCGCCGCACCGGTACCCTGCGCGGCCTGGTCCGCGAAACGGAGCTTTCCCCGGCCCACCTGATCCAGCCGATCTTCGTGGTCGCCGGCGAGGGGATCCGCGAGCAGGTGCCGTCGATGCCGGGCATCGAGCGCTTCTCGATCTCCAATCTGGTCGAGGAGGCCGGCGAGATCGCCGCCGCCGGGGTCGGAACCGTCCTGCTCTTCGGCGTGCCCGCGGCCAAGGACGAGGTCGGCAGCGGCGCCTACGACGACGAGGGGATTGTGCAGATGGCGGTGCGGGCGCTGAAGGAGGCCCACCCGGACCTGACCGTGGTCACCGACGTGTGCCTCTGCGAGTACACCTCGCACGGCCACTGCGGGATCGTCGGCCCCGACGGCGAGGTGCAGAACGACCTCTCGGTCGAGCTGCTGGCGAAAACCGCGATCTCCCACGCCGAGGCCGGCGCCGACGCGGTCGCTCCCAGCGACATGATGGACGGCCGGATCGGCTCGATCCGCTACCAGATGGACGAGGAGAGGCACCCCGGTGTGCCGATCATCGCCTACAGCGCCAAGTACGCCTCCGCCTTCTACGGACCTTTCCGCGACGCCGCTGACTCAACCCCCGAGTTCGGCGACCGTCGCGGCTACCAGATGGACCCGGCCAACGCCGCCGAAGCGGTGCGCGAGGCCGAGCTCGACCTCGACGAGGGCGCCGACATGCTGATGGTTAAGCCGGCCGTGCCCTACCTCGACGTCGTACGCCGGGTCAAGGACGCGACCGGCGCCCCGCTTGCCGCCTACCACGTCTCCGGCGAGTACTCGACCCTGAAGGCCGCCGCCGCCAACGGCTGGATCGACGAGCGCGCCGCGGTCGTCGAGACCCTGACCTCGATCCGCCGCGCCGGCGCCGACGCGATCGTCACCTACTACGCGAAGGAGGCCGCAGCTTGGCTTCGGTAAAGACCCCCCAGTCGAAGGCGCGCTCGCGCAAGGACGGCTCGGCGATCCCGCTCGACGAGACCGACAAGCGGCTGATGAACCTGCTGCAGTCGAGCTTCCCGCTCGACCCGGAGCCGTTCGTCTTGGTTGCCTCCGAGGCCGAGCTCGATCTCGACGACCTGCTGGCCCGCACCCAGCGCCTGCTCGACGGTCGCATCATCCGTGAGATCACGCCGATCTTCGACACCCGCGCGCTCGGCTACGAGTCGATGCTGGTCGCCGCCAAAGTCGACTCCGACAACCCGCAGCGGGCGGCGCAGATCGTCAACGCCCACCCCGGCGTCTCCCACAACTACCTGCGCACGCACGACTTCAACCTCTGGTTCACGATCGCGACGCCGCCCGACTCCAAGCTCGGCCTGCACGGCACGATCGAGGCGCTGATGGACGCGACCGGGGCGGAGTCGATGCGTGAGCTGCCGACCCTGACCCTGTTCAAGATCAACATGAACCTGGAGATGGAGAAGGGCACCGAGGCGCTGGCCGCCGCGGTTGAGGCGGCACCACCGCGTGAGCTCGAACCGCAGCCCTACGACGAGGACGACATCGCCACGATCAAGGCCCTGCAGGGCCCGATGAAGGCGGTCGAGCGTCCCTACGACGAGGCCGCCGCTCAGCTCGGGATCTCCACCGAGGAGCTGCTGGAGCGGCTGCGGGGGATGGTCGACCGCAAGATCCTGCGCCGGGTGGCGGCGATCCTCTACCACCGCCGCGCCGGCTTCTCGGCCAACGGGATGGGCGTCTGGAAGGTGCCCGAGGACAGGATCATGGAGGTCGGCGGTCGCATGGCCTCCTTCCGCGGCGTCTCCCACTGCTACCAGCGCCCCACCTATGAAGATTGGCCCTACAGCGTCTTCACGATGGCCCACGGCCGCTCCAAAGAGGAGTGCGACGCGGTCCTCGACGCGATCGCCGAGGACTGTGGGATGGGCCCCGACGACCGCGCCACCCTCTACTCCTCGACCGAGTACAAGAAGATCCGCCTGCATTACTTCACCGACGACTACGCCGCCTGGGAGGCCGAGCATTCCTAACACAGAGGGGCTGTACGGGCGCGCGCAACGGGTTCTGCCCGGCGGCGTCAACTCGCCGGTGCGGGCGATGCGCCAGATCGGCCGCGAGCCGATCTTCATCGAGCGCGGCGAGGGCTGCGAGCTGGTCGACGTCGACGGTCGCCGCTACCTCGACTGGGTCGGCTCCTGGGGTCCGCTGATCCTCGGCCACGCCGAGCCCTCCGTCGTCGCCGCGGTGATCGAAGCCGCCAAGCGCGGCACCAGCTACGGGGCCGCGACCGCGCAGGAGGTCGAGCTGGCCGAGCAGGTCGCCGACCGCTTCCCCTCGGTGGAGATGGTGCGGATGACCAGCTCCGGGACCGAGGCGGCGATGGGCGCGGTGCGGCTGGCGCGGGCGATCACGGGCCGCGAGGTCGTGATCAAGTTCGCCGGCGCCTACCACGGCCACTCCGACGGGCTGCTCGCCGACGCCGGCTCCGGCCTGGCGACGCTGGGGGTCCCGGGCAGCCCCGGGGTGACCGCGGCGCAGGCGGCCGGCACCGTCGTCGTCCCCTGGAACGACCGCGAGGCGGTGACCCAGGCGCTGGCCGAGCACGACGTGGCGGCGCTGCTGGCCGAGCCGATCGCCGCCAACATGGGCGTCGTCCCGCCCGCCGAGGGCTACCTCGAGTTCCTCCGCGAGGCGACCGCCGCGGCGGGGGCGCTGCTCGTCTTCGACGAGGTGATCACCGGCTTCCGCGTCGCTCGCGGCGGCGCCCAGGAGCTCTACGGCGTCGAACCCGACCTGACCGTGATGGGCAAGGTGATCGGCGGCGGCCTGCCCGCCGCCGCCTTCGCCGGCCCGCGCCCGCACATGGAACGGATCGCCCCGGCTGGCGACGTCTACCAGGCGGGCACGCTCTCGGGCAACCCGCTGGCGGTCGCCGCCGGGCTGGCGACCCTGGCCGCGCTCGACGCCGACGCTTACGCCCGGCTTGGGCAGCTGACCGACCGCCTCGCCGCCGGCTTCGAAGCGCTCGCGGCCGACCGACCGCTGCAGGTCGCCTCGGCCCCCGGCCTCACCACCCTCTTCTTCAGCCCCGAGCCGGTCCGCGACTTCGCCGCCGCCAGCGCCTGCGACCTCGAGGCCCACGCGGCCTTCTGCCGCGGCCTGCTCGACCGCGGCGTCTACCCGCCGCCGGCCCAGTTCGAGGCCTGGTTCGTCTCCCTCGCCCACGACGAGTCGACCGTCGACCGCACCCTCGAAGCCGCGGCCGAGGCCCTCGACGAGGCCCTCGCATGAGCGCCCCTCCCAAGTCGTGGTTCCTTTTTCACCTATGAGCTCCGAAAGGAACCACGCGATGCCTGAGGACGCGCTGCGGGCGCTGGCGGCGCAATTGCGCGCGGAGGACACGCCGATCTCGCCACACGTGGTTGACCCGCCGGCGGCGCCGAAGCTTGGCGAGCTTGCCGCTCGTGGCCGCCGCGCCGCCGCCGCGCCGGCCGAGTACGCGCTCGTGGTCGAGGCGGTGCGCGAGGGGTACCTGCTCCATTACGGCGAGCCGCGGCTGCTGGCCGGGCACGACCCCGACCTCGCCCTGCTCGCCGGCGACTATCTATACGCGCTCGGCCTCGACCGCCTCGCCACCCTCGGAGACACCGCCGCGGTTGGCGTCCTCGCCGAGCTGATCAGCCGCTGCGCGCAGCTTCACGCCGAAGGCCGCGCCGAGGCGGTTCCGCAGCTCTGGCAGGACGCCGCCCGGGAGATCGGCGGGCGAGACACCGTCGCTGCGCCAACGCAATAGACTCCCCGGCCGAACCCGAATCGACTGTGGCACCAGATAGCACGGACAAGATGAACGGGGCCGACCAGGCCCCCCAGCAGGAGCGGGTCAAGCCCGACCCGCCTGGCTACTTTGAGGGCGAGTCGATGACTCGCCGTCGCGCTTTCACGATCGCTGCCCAGGGCCTGGGCGGGATTGCCGGAGCCGCGATCATCCTGCCCGCCGTCGGCTTCGCGGTCGCGCCGATCTTCCACCGCGGCAAGGAGCGCTGGGAGGCGGTTGGCCGGACCGGCGACTTCGTCGAAGACACCTACCGCCAGGTCGTCTTCACCGAGACCGAGGGGATCGGCGACGCCGGCAAGACCACCGCCTACGTGCGCCGCGGCTCGAAGCTCTACGACGAGGACCCGAACAGCTTCGTCGCCGTCTCCAACCGCTGCGCCCACCTCGGTTGCCCGGTCCGCTTCGTCGAGGCCGCGGGCAACTTCATTTGCCCCTGCCACGGCGGCGTCTACGACTTCGAGGGCAAGCGAATCGGCGGCCCGCCGGTGCGCCCGCTCGACCAGTTCCAGACGCGGGTCAAAGACGGCCAGGTCGAGATCGGGCCGCGCTACAGCGTCACCAACCAGATGGAACCGGTCCGGGCCCGTGACCCCGGGGAGTTCACCGGCGGGATCTGGGAATACCTCTACCCGCCGCGGCCCTCTACCTTCCCACCGCCCTGATGCCAAAACTTCGCGTCCCCAAGATTCCGGACTCCGTCGTCCCGGCGCCCCTGCGCAAACCGGCCAAACCGGGGCAGGCAGGCACGGCCGCGGGCCAGGCGCCGCAGGATCTCAAGTCGACGCCGCCTGAGCGCAAGACCGACGTCCAGCGCCTCGGCGACCAGGCGAAGGATGCCCCCGCCGACGTTCTCGCCTGGGTCGACCAGCGCACCGGCGCCAGCGGCACCCTCACCGGGATGCTCTACCGCAAGGTGCCGAAAGGGACCAACTGGTTCTACACGCTGGGCTCGGCGACCCTGTTCGCGTTCATCGTCCAGGCCGTCACCGGCGTCTTCCTGGCGATGTTCTACACGCCCTCGGTGACCCAGGCCTACGCCTCGATCTCCCACATCAACAACGACGTCCCGCTCGGCGCGCTCGTGCACGGGATGCACAAGTGGGGCTCAAGCGTGATGGTGATCCTGATCTTCATGCACATGGCCCGAACCTTCTTCTTCGGCGCCTACAAGTACCCGCGGGAGCTGAACTGGGTGATCGGCGTGGTGCTGCTGATCCTGACGATGACGATGGCCTTCACCGGCTACCTGCTGCCGTTCGACCAGCGCTCCTTCTGGGCCTCGATCGTCGGCATCAACATCAACGGCACCGGCCCGGTCGTCGGCCCGTACCTGAGTGACTTCCTCAGAGCCGGCCCGGAGATCGGCGCGACCACGCTCTCGCGCTTCTACGCGATCCACATGCTGCTCGTGCCGGGGGCGATCATCGCCCTGATCGGCGCCCACATGTACCTCGTGGTCAAGCTTGGCACCACGGCGCCGCCGTGGACCAAAGCCGAGAAGCCGAAGGTCGCCGCCCCGGTCGCCCAGCTCGACGCCGGCGTCGAGGGCAACGGCGCCTCGCCCAACGGGGGCTCCGCGTGAAGCCGCAGGACAAGCAGGCCTACCTCGAGGAGTACGAGCTTCTAAAGAAGAAGGGGAAGCCGTTCTTCCCCTACGCGGTGCTGAAGGACTCGGCGATGGCGCTGATCGTCGTCGCCGTGATCATCACGATGTCGATCATCCTCGGCGCCGAGCAGGGCCCGAAGGCGGACCCGACCTCGACCACCTACGTGCCCCGCCCCGAGTGGTACTTCTTCTTCCTCTTCGAGCTCCTGAAGGTGATCAAACCGCCGGAGCTGGTCCCGATCGCGACGATCGGCGTGCCGACGATCTGCATGGTTCTGCTGCTGTTGCTGCCGTTCTACGACCGCGGCCCCGAGCGCCGGCCCGAGCGCCGGCCGATCGCCACCACGGCCGGGATCTTCGTGATCATCGCAATGGCGTACCTGACCTTCCTCGGTGCCAACTCCGGCTCGCCGACCGAGATCGACATGCCGGTCGCGCCGCAGTACGAGGCCGGCAAGGAGGTCGTCGCCGGCTCCGGCTGCCTCGCCTGTCACAAGATCGGCGAGAACGGCAACCACGGCCCCGGCCCGGATCTGACCCACATCGCCTCGCGAGTGCCGCGGGCGGCGATCATCCGCTCGGTCGAAATCGGCCCCGGCATCATGCCCTCGTTCCGCGATCTTCCTCCGAAGAAGCTCGACGAGATGGCCGACTTCCTCTCATCGCTCGACTGAGCCGGCGCATCTCGGCGTCCTCGGCATCGCGGTTTGCTCACGTAGCTCCGCTACGCTCGCGGCACCGCTCAACCTGCGTCCACCGACCTGCTTGACTCAGTCGACCGATGACGGACACGATTAACGACAACCGCCAGTCCCCGGACTTCGCCGGGCAGGTCAACCGCATGTTCGACCGCGTCGCGGGCAACTACGACGTCCTCAACTCGGTGATGACGGCGGGGCTGCACCACCGCTGGCGCGAGCGGGCGGCGCAGCGGACCGGGCTCAGGCCCGGCGACTCGGCGCTCGACATCTGCTGCGGCACCGGCGACCTGGCGCTGGAGCTGGCCAGCCGGGTCGCGCCGAGCGGCAACGTCGTTGGCTGCGACTTCTCCGAGCCGATGCTCGACCTCGCCCGCGAGAAGGCAGCCGAGCGCGCCGCCGCCGGCCTCCGCTTCGAGTGGGCCGACGCGCTGGAGCTGCCTTACGACGCCGGCCGCTTCGACGCCGTCACCGTCGGCTTCGGCGTCCGCAACCTCGCTGACCTCGACCGCGGCCTGAGCGAGATGGCGCGGGTGCTGAAACCCGGCGGTCGCGCCGTCATCCTCGAGATCACGCAGCCGACCCGGCCGCCGCTCTCGCTCTTCTACTCGCTCTGGTTCGACCGCATCGTGCCGCTGCTCGGCGCCTTCTCCAGCAATCCGGAGGCCTACTCCTACCTGCCGGAGTCGGTGCGCAGCTTCCCCAGCCCCCTCGGTCTGGCCGAGAGGATGGACGGCGCCGGCTTCGGCCGGATCCGCTACACGGTGCTGGCCGGCGGGATCATCGCGATCCACAGCGGCGTTCGCGGGTGAGCGAGCGCTCCGCCGTACCGCCGCCGGTGACGGCGGTCCTCGATGCCTCGAGCCGCTGGCTGCCGACCCGGCTCGGCGAGGTCGAGGACCTGCTGCGGGCGACGATCGCGCCGTTCGGAGACTCGCCGGTCGGCGAGGACGCGGCGGCGACGCGGGCCGCCGGCGGCAAGCGGCTGCGGCCGATGCTGGTCCTGCTCTGCGCCGGCGAGGCGTGAGGGGAGGCGGCGGTGCGGGCGGCGATCGCGCCGTTCGGGGA